>CAWDWP010000001.1:0-932703 GCA_963806045.1 uncultured Ignavibacteria bacterium
ATTATTAATTTCTCATTACTAATTACTAATTGATTGCTTGCCGCACCCTCGATGAAAACGACCGTTCCCTAAATAAGAACGACCGTTTGCTAAACCTCTCTTGATAAAAGTAAAATTCGAACATAGTTTTGAAGCAAAGCAACGTTCAAATGTCAAAATTCACGGTTTGTAATTTAATAAAATTATAAAACAAAATGGCGCTTAAAAGACGAAAACCCGGAAGTATCATAAGGAAGACTGAAAAAAGACTCAGGGGAATGAAAAAGATAGATGGAAATTATAATACAATTATTGACTATGGCGGTCCGAATGCTCCCTTATCGAGTAAAGAGGTGAAACAACAAATACAGCTTTGTCTTGAGACTAACAAACAATATAATGAGGCATTAAGTATAGCAGATGAGAAAGTTGAATTGCTCAAAGATGCAGAGTCGAAACTAACTGAGATGTATTCTCGCGTACTGTCCGGATGCGTAAGCAAGTTTGGTATTGATGCACCGGAAATTACTTTGCTCGGTGGTACCCGTAAATCTGAAAGAAAAAAAAACAAAAAATAATAATGCGTAAATGAATTTTCTTCTTATTAATTTATAATATTAAAAAAATGAAAAACATAATAACAAATTTATTCTTATTGATTTTTCTCGGTTTTAGCGGTCTTATTGCTCAAATAAATCAAGATGGGATACAAATACCCGGTATAACACCTGTTTATCCAGAATATTCAGGTATTTCATATAATCAACCACCGTTTATACCAAAGATAGCAAAATCGCCCGGACAATATACCCCCTCAGATTGGAGGGCAGTCATTGATGCGACTGGGGTGTAGGATTACCAACAGCGAACAAACTTGCAATTTTTGATAATTTTTGGAATACTATGAATGCAAAATTCGCCTGTTTTCATAATCACAACATAAACTGGGATTCCATAAAAGCTCTGTACAGACCTGAGATTCAGTCAGGGGTGAGCAGGGGAAGATTTGATGCAATTATGAACTATATTTCTTTTGCGTTAAAGGATGCGCATACCAGTGCTCTGGATAATTTTATTACTTCAACCGGTATCTATCCCGGAGTACCGATTGAGATGGTCGGCGGAGGATGGTACGGACATTTCGGTGCAGGTCTGACTCCATTACCCGATAGTTCATTATTCGCTGACGATGATATACCAAATCATCCCCTGGGACTTCAACGGGGTGATATTGTGCTGGGGTATGATGGTATTTCCTGGAAAGTACTTATTTTCCAAATGTTAAACTACCAGTTACCTATCAGAGGTTTATGGGGTAGTTCTCCAAGTGCATATATTCACAGACTACCTGATGGCAGCAGGCAGAAACTATCATTTGTTTGATACAATTGATATCAAGAAATATAGTGGTGATATAGTTCATTTACCAACTTCATTATTGAATAATCAGGAGATAAATTTATTGTACACAGAGCAAATGGAAATTCCCGGAATTCCGAAACCCAATCCATTAGCAGGTGAGGAAGTTACCTATGGGGTATATCCGGAAACAAATATTGGTTATATTTATGCTGTACAGTGGGGAACACCTTCGAAAGTTCAACTATTCAATGCAGTATATAATTTATTGCAACTACAACCGGACGGTCTTATTTTTGACTTCAGGACGAATCTCGGCGGCGGTATGCTTCAGGGTGATTCAGCTTTTAAATTGTTATTTCCTAATTCGGTAACATATACTGATTATGCTATCCGAAGCAATCCAAGAAATCATTTGTCAATGAGTCCGGCGAACAATTCTGCTTATTACACTATTCCGGGAATGTCTCCCGGATATAATAAGCCAATAGCGATGCTGGTAGGCACGGGAGCGGTTAGCGCAGGAGACCAAGTTGCATTAAGAATTAAATATCATCCACGAGTGAGGACTTTCGGTAAACCTACAAATGGTGCATTCAGCGGACCAACAACATTAAATTTGAATCCGGATTGGTATTGTCGCTATGCGAGTTCTGACTTTTATGAATTAAAAAATCCAGGGAGATATCTTACTCACGAAGAATTCACTGTTGATGAAAAAGTCTGGCTGACACCATCTATGGTAGCTCAGGGTCGTGATGACGTTGTTGAAGCGGCGCTTAACTGGATAAATCTTAGTAACAGTCCGGGTGTTATACTTTTTGAAGACAATGCTGAAAGCGGTTTTACAAACTGGACTTCAAATCAAGGCTGGAATACTATAGCGAAATATCCTCATTCTCCTGTAAATTCCTTTACGGATAGTCCTGGTGGGAATTATGGAAACAATGCAAATAATTCTATGGCTTTAGTAAATGCATTAAATACTTCAAGTTATGATATTCTGACATTAAGTTTCTGGCACAGATATAGTACTCAAGCAAATAAGGATTACTGTCGTGTTGAAGTTTCAAGCAATAACGGAACAAGCTGGCAAGAAGTTAAAAATTACAGTGGAGCACTTAATACATTAACACAGGTCGAATTAGATATTACAAATTATGCAAATAAATCTGCTAATTTAAAAATCAGATTTAGGCTTACTTCAGACTCAAAAACAGTTGCTGATGGTTGGTATGTTGATGATATAAAGATAACAGGGAAAACTTCAGGAAAAAATAATACTTCCATTAAAGAAAATAATAATTTGCCAGATAAGTATTTTCTATCACAGAATTATCCTAATCCGTTTAACCCTACTACCAATGTTCAATTTTCAATTATCAATGTACAATTTGTAACCTTGAAAGTATTCGATATCACGGGTCGTGAGATACAAACAATTGTAAATGAACAATTACAACCCGGTACGTATGGGGTAACATTCGTCGGTAGTAATTTATCGAGCGGTGTTTATTTCTACCGTTTGCAATCGGCAGAATTTACAGATACAAAGAGAATGCTGCTTGTTAAGTGATATAACATATTTATATACTCATCGGATGAATAAAGGGGAAATACAGTAAATTCATCCGGTGAGTTATGGGAGGGAACTCCCAAAACCCGGAACAAAAGTTTATTAATAACTAAAAATAACATTATGAAAAAGACATACAAAATCTTTGCTTTAGTTCTTTTTTCGTTTTTAATTGTACATTGCACATTTACGATTAAAGATTGTATATGCCAGTGGGAGCCCGACGTTCGTCTTACCAATAATCCTGACAGCTCTAGAACATCAAGCAATAATGCATGGTGCACAGCATCGAACGGTAATATTATACACGCAGTTTGGTATGACAATCGTGACGCAAACAATGAAATTTATTATAAGCGTTCTACCGACGGAGGTTTGAACTGGGGTACTGATACACGATTAACAAATGATGTTTCTTTTTCGGAACTTCCTTCCATTGCAGTTTTCGGCTCAATTGTTCATGTTGTCTGGGACGATCAGCGTGACGGTAATAAGGAAATATATTACAAACATTCAACCGATGGAGGTATAACCTGGACTTCTGATACACGGCTTACAAATGACAATGCTGCTTCAGGTGGGCCGTCTATAGCACTTTCAGAGTCAGTAGTTCACATAGTATGGATTGATCATAGAGATGGTAATTATGAGGTATATTACAAACAATCAACGAATGCAGGTATTAACTGGGGTGCAGATATTCGTTTGACTAATGCTCCTTTTGAGAAACGAGCAGCTTCTTTATCGATATCCGGTTCGGTCATTCATGTTGCATGGTATGACTATCGCGATGGGAATTATGAGGTATATTACAAACATTCAACAGACGCAGGAGCAAACTGGGAAGCAGATAAGCGATTAACACAAAATAGTGGCTATTCTATTTATCCTTCAATATCCGCATCAGGGGCGAATGTAAATATTGTTTGGGAAGACAACCGTGATGGAAACTATGAGATTTATTATAAAAAATCTACAAACCAGGGCGATACCTGGGGAACCGATATTAGGCTTACAAATAATTCTGCAAGTTCAATTTGGCCTTCTATATCAACATCAGGGTCATCTGTTCATGTTGCATGGATGGATATTCGTGATGGAAATTATGAGATTTATTACAACCGTTCAACAGACGCAGGTACAACCTGGGAAACAGACACACGATTAACAAATGCTACTGGGAGTTCATATTATCCTTCTGTATCAGTATCCGGTCTTCTTGTGCATGTTGTATGGATGGATATTCGTGACGGGAATTATGAAATATATTATAAGCGAAATCCTAACGGTAATCCTACGGGAATAACAAATATTAATACTGAAACACCGAAAGAGTTCAAACTTGAACAAAATTATCCGAATCCGTTTAATCCAATGACAAAAATAAGATTTTTCCTAAATATGGATTCCCGCTTTCGCGGGAATGACAACGTGGTGTTAAAAGTATTTGATATACTCGGAAAAGAAGCTGCAACTCTTGTAAATGAGCAATTAAAACCCGGAACGTATGAAGTAACATTTGATGGAAGCAATTATTCGTCGGGGATATATTTTTATAAATTATCCGCCACAGAATTCACGGATACAAAGAGAATGTTTCTGATTAAGTGACGATAGTCACTTAATCAGAAACCCTCCACTTTTTCTGGAGGGCTGTTGATAAAGTGATTTAAAAAAAGCATTCCAAATGAGGGTCACACCTGAGGTGGGCAGGCATTGGGGAGGAGAAAAAAACAAAAAATAATAATAAATAAATTTCACATCAGTGACTTTTAAAAACTAAACCTGAAGGGGTAAAAAACATTATGAAAAAAGCAATAACAGTTCTACTAGCAACATTTGTTCTTTTAATTTGCAATATTACATTTAACGTTGAAAATGGTGCAAGCCAGTGGCAGAGTGATGTCCGTATGACCAATGACCCGCAATTATCTTACACATCTTTCGGTAACGCCAGGTGCATTGCAGCAAATGGAGATGTTGTTCACGTTGTGTGGTATTCAGGGGATACTGTCGGAGTTAACGGCTGGGATATTTTATACAAACGCTCTACAGATAAAGGACTTACCTGGAGTGATGCCGTAAATCTGTCGAATGAGTCGTCAACAATATACAATCCCGCTATCGCCGTATCGGGTTCTTATGTCCATGTTGCCTGGTATAGCTATCAAGACGGGAATTCAGAGGAATATTATATTCGCTCAACAAACGGGGGAATTGCCTGGGGTCCGGTAACAAGACTCACGAATGACCCTGCCGGTTCCGCACACTGTTCTATTGCAGCATCCGGATTAAATGTTCATCTTGTTTGGTATGATACCCGTGATGGAAATCCGGAAATATATTACAAACGTTCAGTTGACGGAGGTGAAACATGGTCATCGAATTTGCGCCTTAGTAATACAGCGGGTAAATCTTATATGCCCGGCGTAGCAGTTTCGGGCTCGGTCGTTCACGTTACCTGGTATGATACCACTGCAGGAAACTGGGAAATATATTACAAACGCTCAATTGACGGAGGTTTAACCTGGGGAGCAGATACAAGACTTACTAATAATTCGGCGGTTTCAAATTATCCCACTTTAGCTGTTTCGGGTTCGACGGTACATATAGTATGGACTGATAATCGAAATAAAACAGTAACATTATTTTATAAACGCTCGACTAATGGAGGTGTAACCTGGGGAAGCGATGTCGAAATTTTTAAAAAAGGTCCGGGTTATTCGAGACAATATCCCTCTATTGCGGTTGAAGGATCAACTGTTCATGTGGCATATACACAATATGTAATTGGAGGACCTGAGATATATTACGTCAGTTCTGCAAACGCAGGTGTTAAATGGGGAAGTGATGTCCGGCTCACGAATGCTGCTGATTATTCTACTGTCCCCTCTATAGCTGTGTCAAACGGAAATATAAATGTCTTATGGCGTGATTACCGCGATGGTAATTGGGAAATATATTATAAAAGATATGTGAAATCGGTAAAAAATAATCTGACTGAACTTTCAAATACCAATTCAGAAGTACCAAGTAAGTATTCTCTTTCACAGAATTATCCGAATCCGTTTAATCCCGCTACCAATGTTCAATTTTCAATTATCAATGTACAGTATGTAACATTGAAAGTCTTAGATATCTTAGGACGGGAAGTGGCAACGCTGGTCAATGAGCAATTGCAACCCGGAACTTATAGTGTTGAATGGAATGCAACAGATTATACAAGCGGCGTATATTTCTACCGCTTGCAGTCAGCAGAATTCACTGATACAAAGAGAATGGTCTTAATAAAGTAGTGAAGAGACAAGGGAGCTTGTCGAGGGTTCCGATTTATCGGGACCCCCTTGCATATATACTCATCGGATGAATCAAGGGGAAATGCTTAAATTCATCCGGTGAGTTATGGAAGGGAACTCCCAAAACCCGGAACAGAAGTTTATTAAAAACTAAAAATAACATTATGAAAAAGTCATACAAATTCTTTGCTTTAGCTCTTTTATCTTTCCTAATTGTACATTGCACATTAAAAACTGAAAATTGCTCTGCCCAATGGGTGCAGATGTCCAATGGGATGGGTAATTTAGGTGTATGCGTATTAAAACAAATCGGAAATAATATTTATGCCGGGACTTTTAACAATGGAGTTTATCTCTCTACCAATAACGGAATTAACTGGACTCAAACATCTTTAAATAATAGAACTATTTTCTCATTAGCCGTTAAAGACAATATTATCTTTGCTGGTAGTTATAATAATCTTACTCCTTACGGTGTGTATATGTCAACAAATAACGGAATAAACTGGACTCAAACTTCTTTAAATTATCAAAGTGTTAGTTCATTAGCGGTGAGCGGAAATAATGTCATTGCGGGGAGTTATAATTATTCTAATCCTTCGGGTATATATTTATCTACAGATAACGGCACTACGTGGACTCAAACTTCTTTAAATAATAGAACTGCATACGCATTAGCAGTAAACGGAAATAGCGTGTTTGCAGGAACTTTAAGTAATTCTGGTGTATATTCATCCACAGATAATGGCACAAACTGGAGTCAAACTTCTTTAAATAATAGAGCTGTTGGTTCGTTAGCCGTAAACGGGAATTATATCTTTGCCGGAACGGGTAATTTCGGTGTGTATGCATCTTCAAATAACGGTACAGACTGGATTCAAACTTCATTAAATGATCAATCTGTTTATGCATTAGCAATTAATGGAAATTATGTCTTTGCCGGTTCTTCGACAACTGGTGTTTATGTATCGAGTAATAACGGAACAGACTGGACACAAAGAACCGAGGGTATAGGTAACCTTTATGTACGATCTTTATGTGTATTTAATAATTACATATTCGCAGGTACAGATTTTAATGGTGTTTACAGAAGACCGCTTAGTGAGCTTTTAACGGGCATTCAGACCATTTCAGAAATGGTACCGGTAAACTACTCTTTATTGCAAAACTATCCAAATCCTTTCAATCCTACTACCAATGTTCAATTTTCAATTATCAATGTACAATTGGTAACGTTGAAAGTATTCGATATCTTAGGACGGGACGTGGCAACACTGGTAAATGAGCAATTACAACCGGGGAAGTATGAAGTAACGTTCGATGGAAGCAATTATTCCTCGGGAATATATTTTTATAAATTATCAACTACAGAATTTACAGACACAAAAAGAATGTTGATGATTAAATGACGATAGTTACATAATCAGAAACCCTCCACTTTTTCTGGAGGGCTGCTGATTAAGTAATAAATGTGAACTCATCGGATGAATCAAGCGGGAATGTTGGTAATTCATCCGATGAGTTATGTAACGCATTGTGGTGTCAGGATTCGGACTCACCGGGGAGCTACCGATATTCTGGCACCGCAATTAAAGATTGCATCCAAGTAATTATGAATTAAGATTCGATTCGAAATGTCGTCAAAAGGGATTTATTTTAGAATCTAAGTTTCATTTTATTTACTCATCGGATGAATCAAGCAGGAATGTTGGTTATTCATCCGATGAGTAATCTAATCAAGCTATAACGTTGGTTATTCATCCGATGAGTAATGATGGATTTTTCAATATAATTTCTGGCCTATGGCGTTGCACTTTATATGCTTGTTTTTTTCACATATGATATCAAGGCATTTTTTGAATGTACCCCCCATAGTTTTGTAATTGAATTTTCCCAGCACTTTTCCCGTCCCGTTTTTAAAAAGCACGGATATTGAATTAATAGGATTTGAATAAGAAATTTCAGTAACCTGTGCCAGGTCAACTTTGTATGTTTTTGGTATAAAACTAATTATGCTTTTCATTATCAGTATATTATCATCTCCCAGAGTAAAATAATAATTTTTTTTACTGAAAAATACATACGGTCCGAAAAACAAAGCTATCAAGCCAAAAAAGTTTGCAAGCCAGATGTATTTAATATTTGTGTTAAAAGCCAGCACAACGAATGTAATGAATGCGGCACTTGAGATGATAAATATTAATATGGAAATTACATTTCCTGCGGCACCCAAGCTGCCAAGAAGTGACTTTCCTTTTACCCTGTAATTGAAAATATAGTTATCGCTCATAATTTATATTTGATTTTGCCTGATTTAAATTTACTGATACTAAATATCTTTTTGCACATTAAAATTCTTTTTTACATACTACTATAAAGTTTTTTGAATCGCTTGTGAGCGGTTGGCCTTCGGCATCACCGTATATATCGACTAATTTAAGCGGTGACCTTCCGATTAAATTCTCAAGTTCATATCTGAAAAAATATCTCATCTTAACATTCCATTCCTCAGATTTTATTTCTTCTTTTTCTTTCCATTCAATTCGCATATTAATCTTGCTCAACTGCTTTATTAAATCTGAGCTGACACTTGCAATTCGTACTACTTTAATTCCTGATTCATCTGCACCCTCAAAATCGACCGTTGCTTCGGTTCCTTCGAGCAGGATTTTTAAATCGGGAACGAAAACATCAAATATAAAGACACCTCCCGGATTAAGATGCTTATAAATACAGTTTAATGCTTTTAACTGGTCTTCGACTTCGAGCAGATGAGCGAAAACCCTGAAAGGAGAAATTATCAGGTCAAATTTTACATCGAGATTCATATCTGTGATGTCTTTAACAATCACTCTGCCCTGATCCTTCCCGTCAAGCTTCTTTCGCAAGACATCAATCATCGCAGGGCTGATATCAACTCCGTAAATATCCGCACCGTCTATTAATGCTTTTACAAAAAGCCTTCCTGTTCCGACACCTGCTTCGAGAATTTTTCCCTTGGTTTGAGAGATTCTTTTAAAGTATAACGATTCGTCTATTCCGGTTTCAACTTTCGAGTAAATTAAATCATAAAACCGCGCGAAGAATTCCGGATATTCGTTCTTGTCGTATTTATGCAAATTCGATATGTCGTAAAAGCATTTTACAGGCATAATTTTTTATAACTTTTTTCTAATCCATTTAAATAAAGGATCAGAAGTTTTTACTAAAATTTTAATAGTTAATAATAGTTATAATAAATTTACAATTATATGAATATTTTTTAGCACGGATAATTCTTAATTTGCCGCGTGAGAAGATTTCATTTAATTGAGTTTCAGGATTATAGCTGGTTTCCGGCAAAGGTGAGGGAAGGAATAACAGATTACTTAAGGTTTTTCATAAGTTTATTCCAATTATACAGCCCCGTCCCCAAAGCTTTAAAAGATACTCTCGATATAACGGGGGAAGAAGAAATCACCGACCTTTGTTCCGGAGGTGGTGGTGAATTAATTAATATTGTAAAGGAACTTGATAAAATTACAGATAAAAAATACAAAATCACTCTGACTGATAAATTTCCCAACATAGATTCTTTTGAATATATTAGAAAAAGTTCGGGAAACAGATTTGATTTTATTGAGAGACCAATTGATGCAATTACTTTTTCAAAAGATATTAAAGGGCTAAAAACAATCTTCTCCGCTTTTCACCATTTTGATTTTAAAACCGGGAAAAAAGTTTTACAAAATGCAGTTGATAATAAATCCCCTATCGCAATTTTTGATGCTGCGGAAAGAAAATGGCTTTATATCTTTTCGGTTTTATTTTCAACTGTTTTTTTTATGTTTTTTTGCACTCCTTTTTTCAAGCCGTTCAAACTTTCAAGAATATTTTTCACATATGTAATACCTATGATTCCTGTATTTGGGTTATTTGATGGAATCATTTCAATGCTCAGAATCTACAATCCCGAAGAACTGATGCAAATGGCAATGGAAACAAATTCAAATCATTATATCTGGAAGTCCGGTTTGTTGAAAAATAAAATCGGAACGAATGTGACATATCTGATCGGATATCCTAAGCATCGAATAATGATTAATGAGTAATGAAAATATTAAATTGATAAATTCTTCCGTAGTCGCAGGTCTTTAGTCTGTGATATCTCCTCCCTTGTTGGTATTTCTGCTACTAAGAAAAAACTCTCCTGGCTGGACTTTCAGCTCCTGACAGTCACAGAACGCGAACAGAATATCACGGATAAAAATAACAGACAAGAGGTCTCCGATTCCTTGCTGTAGAATTAACTCTCGTTCCTTTCCGGTTTACGGAACAGCCGGGATGAACTCACAAATTTTTCTATTAACTTATTTTTCTAACAGAAAATCAAACAGATTTCTTTGTTTAATTCCGTTTCTGTCAATTTTTTGAAACTTATCGAGAGTTAAAACAAATTTCGGATAGTTATCTTTTATAGCTTCAAGCGGTTCAAACTCTCTGTCAATAGTCTTTTTAGTGTTTAGTAAATATGCTACTTGATAAAAAATTTTCTCGCTGGATTTTTCTGCTATGAAATCAACCTCTTTTCCGTTCAGCTTGCCTATGCTGACCTTGAACCCTCTCTTTTTAAGCTCAAGGAAAACTATATTTTCAAGAATTCCCGAAATATCCTTATCCCGGAAACCTATTAGTCCGTTTCTTAAACCTATATCACCCATATAATACTTTGCAAGATTCTCGAGATATTTTTTCCCTGTTATATCATATCTTTCCACTATCTTAATCAGGTTAGCGTTAATTAAATGTGATATATAACTCAGAACTGTATCTACAGATATTCTTATCTTCTGGGATTTCAGAAAATCTGATATTGCTTTTCCGCTTGTAATGTTTCCGCAATTATCGAATATAAATTTTGTTATGGAAAAAAGATTTGCCGTCTCTCGTATGTTATTTCTTGTTACTACGTCTTTTAAAATTATTGTATTATAAATATTAAATAAATATTCATAAATAATCTCATCATTCAGTTCAAAATTATGTATTGCAGGCAGACCGCCGTATTTTAAAAACAAATTGAATTCACTTTCAACATCTGTAATATTCCGTTTCAAAGTCGCCTTTCTGAAATCTAAAAATTCAGAAAATGTAAGCGGAAAAACCTCTATTTCAATATATCTTCCTGATAAATGCGTGGCTAGCTCTTTAGAAAATAAGTATGCATTTGAACCCGTGATATAAATATCGGCAACTTTTTCTGAAAAAAGTGAGTTCACCGCTTTTTCCCATTTGTTTATCAATTGAACTTCGTCAATAAACAAAAAGTTCTTTTTATTCGATGAACGGAATTCTTTTTTAACGTAATTATATAGATCATTATAGGTCTTAATAAAATCATATTCCAAAGATTCCATGTTGAGGAATATAATCTTATTATCGTTGTGTTTTTTCCGCAGGTGAAGTATTAGCAATTCAAGAAGTTTGCTTTTTCCTACTCGACGCATACCGGTAATAATCTTAATTACAGGTTTATCGATATATGGAACGATTTTGCCTGTATAAGAATTTCTTTCAATTAATCTCAATATCGTACAATTAAATTATTCGACTATATTCGAAATAATTATAAAATAACTTAATAATTTCGATTATACAAGAAATAAAAATTTACGCCGATATCTTCCAGATCGAGCAGATTACGCATAGTCCTTCGACGAATGATTTCCTGCCAAGGCAGGCTGGCGTCAAGAGACTCTTCGAAAAAAATAATATATTGATCGTGCCCAATTCCCGACAAGCCGGGATCTTCGAGAGGTGATTTCTTAATTTAAGACTTTACTGGTATCTTTAAACTTTTTTAACCTCTTACGTTTCACTTTTTACAGTCAGTTGATTATAAAATATATTTTTTTCCTTTTTGGGGAACTAAAACTTTGATTCCCTTGAAGCGGGTGACAATTTCTTTTCCCATTTCTCCTATCGCGTTTTCACTTCCGTGGAGAAGAATGATTTTTTCGGGTTTTAATTTTTCTACTATTTTCAACAAACCTGTTCTGTCCGAGTGAGCTGAGAATTTAAAATTCTCTATTCTGCAATAAACATCTGTTCCTGAATCAATGTAAGAAAAATAAAGTTTTTTATACCGCTTTGCATATTTTATTTTATATCCAGGAGTGTCAGGGTCACAGTAGCTGCAAACTGCGATTCCGAAATTCTTCCTTGGCAGGAATCTTTTTGCAAGACGAAATGACATCGTACGTTCAATCATCATTCCGCTTGTTGCAAGTATTATCGAAGGATGCTTATAAAATTCTCCCTTATCGATATCTTCCCTTCTTAATTCTATTGTCTTGATATGACTTAGTTTCAGACCTTCTTCAATTCTCCTGACAATATAATTATACCTGTCGTATTCCCTGTTAATGAGCTTAGACATCGGGCTTACATATACAGGCGTATGCGGAATTGCATTTGCGGACATCATAGTATCTATTCTTTTAAGCAGTTCCTGCGCCTTGCCAAGTGCAAACACTGGAATTAAAACAGTACCTCCATCACCTGTGATTTCATTTATAAAATTCGAAAGCCGTTTTTCTTCATCTTTGTATGGCGGCAGTATCTCTTCTTCACCGTTTGTTGATTCAAGAATCAGAACATCAACTTTGCCTTTTGGAAGTTCTGCCGCCGGAATCAGGGACTGGTTTCGCATATTTATGTCGCCCGTATAAAATATTTTTTTATCACCGGCTTTTATCAGAACGGAAGCCGAACCAAGAATGTGGCCGGCATCGAAAAATTCCAGTGTAATCTCTTTGCCTAATTCAATTGTTTTGTTATAATCGTATTGGTTTATAATCATCGGAATCAGGTTAAGCAGTTCGTCAGTATAATACTGAAGAACAGATTTATCCCATTCGTTAAGAAATTCTTTCCTGATTATAGTCGATGTATTCAGAAGTGTCACTTCCGCAACTGAAAGTGTCGGCTTGGTTGTATAAACTTTACTATAAGGAAACAATTTTAAAAAATACGGAAGAGCTCCGATATGATCGTTGTGAGCGTGGGAAATTATGAGATGCTTAACTGTTTCATCTTTAATGGAAGCATAATCCGGGAAAATCTCCATCCCTTTTTTCCGGGGGTGTAAGCCGCAATCAAGAACAATATTTTCTTCACCAGCTCGTAATATATATGAATTGGCACCAATATCTTCCCCTCCTCCAAGTATTTCAAAGTTAATTTCCATTTACGAGGCTCATTTTTAGCAATATATTGATAAAACAATAAAATAAGTTTACTTTTTACTTACAAAATGACTTGACGGAAAAATACTTTGTGATTAAAATATTTTAAATTGTATATACTTTATAGATACATTCGTATATCATCTTGGTAAAGATTTTCAATTGGTCTTTCAAAAAAGAACGGTATCGCAGAGTGGCTCTGATATGATCTCAACTGAGTGCCTCAGAGGAACGATACTTTATAGTTTTGACTTTACTTTTGACCTTTGACTTGTGACTTTTAACTTTTTAAAATGAATCAATGTCCTCCCCTTCCGGGTTTTGCATTCCATAATTTCAACATCAGAATTGCTCCTATTAAAGAAAATCCGATTATACTCGGTCCCCAGGAATCCCAGCCAAAATTATCCAAAAGATATCCGATTCCAATACCAAAGCAGCACCTCCTAGATATTGCATCCCATCAAACATCCCCGTAGCGGTAGCAGCAGCTCTTTTTCCTCCAAAATCCATGGAGGCTGTACCAGATAGCATCGAATGCACCATACTAATGGCAGCAGAATTTACTATGAAAGCTACAATTATTAAATTAATATCCTTTATTTGCCATATTACAGCTAGGCATAATATCTGAAGAAAATATCCGATAAAAGCAACCCGGTGTTCTTCTTGAATTAAACAACCAGTCTCTGTAAAGATTGTTCCTGCGGCAAAAGCTCCTAAAATACCTGCGATAACTACCCCAAAAGCTCCCGTTTGGAAGATTGCTGAATCCAACTTTAAATTCTGAGCTTCCTGCATATACCTGGGAAACCATTGTTCAAATCCATGCCGAACGAAGCCGGTACAAAATTCAGCGATAGCAATCGTGATAGTAATTGGATTTGAAAATACCTTTCTGAAGACATATTTAAAAGTGATGAGTTCTGTATCCCCGCTTGTTGCATCTTGTGTATCGAGAAGGGGTGAAAGACCAACATCTTCGGGAGAGTTTCTGGTAAAAAGAAACGTCATAAATGACATTATGGCAATAAGCACAGCCGGTAAAAGAAAACCCATTGCCAGGGTAAAACCGTAACAGCAAATCCTCCTATAAGAAAAATCAGGAACCTCCCGCTTTAATCATTGAGCCAAAGATAGCAGAAAAGACCCCCCGTTCTTTAACATGAAACCAGGCAGAATTTACTTTTATCAGGGCTAACGCTGAATACGATTGGAAGTACGCATTCAGCGCCCAGACACTTGCAAAATAACTAAGCAATAGTGTCCCTGTTCCCAAAAAACCAAGATATGCACCCAAACCAAAGAAAAAATTAAAGATAACTGTTCCGATGAGCCAAAAGCATTGCTTTTCTTCCACGAATTCTGTCAGCCACAGGACCATTAAACAACGCAGAGATACCATAAATTGTCAAGGCAGCGGTAATTATAGTTCCAATTGTTGTTTTATCCCAGCCATAAGTATCAGATAAGGATTTATTTGCAAAAGAAAGATTATATCTTCCCATATACATAGTGGCATAAGTAATTCCAAGTGTGAGCCTAGTTAAGGGCCTGCTGCATCTTGAATTGGCGGGAGTGAACTGGTCGAATTAATTCTGTTTCCATAAATATAATATGTTTTAACTTTTTTTTATATTATGTAAATATTATTGTTTCACGTGAAACATACCTTGGTTCCAAGTTCTCAAAATTGTTTCATGTGAAACAATTCTCCGGCTTTTAGCATATCTATCTGATTATCAGCTATTTACTTGTTTCGTCGGATTATATACGAACAAATTCGGAGTATAATCTCAAATCTTTTATCAAACCCCTAACCCCTCTGTAAAGAATAAGGTTTCATGGTTGATATTTTAAAATTCAATTCTTTTTTGGTACGTTATCCGTCTATTTATAATTAGAATCCCATACTATTTCATTAAAACCGACATCGTGTAATGCCTACTAATTAAAATACCGTGGAAACTGTTTTTGTTAATTTAGTTTCCGTTATCCCTGAGAAAAATCAATTCCCAAATATGTTGATTTTAATAATAAACTTAAATGTTAAATTTTGTTATTTGCTTAATGTGAAAAGGTTGTTACTAATATGAATACAAACTCTTATCTCATTATTTGAACATCCCTCCGAGGGTTTTCATTTCGGAATTAGTCCAATGGGTGTTTTTGTAAACTGTGTTAAAAATATTTTTATTTTCTTCTTTTTGATAGAAATAATCGAATACACCTTTAACTGCTCCGCTTAATCTGTAATTCCAGCTCAGGTAAGCCTCTAATATATTATACGCAGATTCTTCATCAAGGTAATCGATGTTTTTAAGAGTGTTCAGGGAATTTATTCTTGTTTCAAATTCGTAGCTCTTGCTTGTGTAGCCAATGAGTTCTCTCAAATAATCATCTTTGCTGATGATTCCGGTTTTATTTTCAAATTTAATTTTTATTTCCAGCCATTTAATCCTTATATTTCTCCCCCTCCATCCGACCTCATTTTTTGTTATATCAAGATACTGAGGTGTTTTCTCAATAAAAGAAGCACATAAATTAGTTAAGGCAGATTCAACATTATAATATGCAGAGTCTGTCAGCATCTTCTCATAATCGGTTTGTAATTCTAATGGAACATTCACAATGTCTGTTAAGACGGTTTTCCTCACTAACGGGCTGGGATCATTAATTGCTTTTCTAATTAAATCATAAATTTCTTTTCCGGAACCTTTGGTTAGCTGGTTTATGATTTCGGATTTATTTAAATGGAAATTTTCTTTTTCATAACATTTAATTAAGATATTCATTTTTTTATCTAATGGAATATCTTTCATTGCCATTAAAGCGTCATACCTGTCTATCATATTTTCTGCCTCCATAGCCTGAGCCGATAATTCTTCAAATGTTCTTTCGAAATCCATTTTTTTCAATATTTTTCTATCCGGGTCAAACAATATAAAAGAAATTTCTTTCTCTGTATCAGGGAAAATTATTTCTTCTTCTTTATTTTCAATTTGAAAAATTCTTTTATCAACAGATTTATCTTTGTAGTGAATTTCAACGACAACCGGCATTTTAAAAACAGGAATCAATCCTCCTGTTGTATCCTGGATTTGTGAAACATTGATATGGATTTCGTTTTTCTCTTTTGTATACGCAACTTTATAATGCGGCTCCCCGCCCCTGTAAATCCATTCATCAAAGAACCATTCAAGTGATTTTCCTGTCGCCTCCCGTATCGCCTTCAGAAAATCGGAGGTTTCGACAACAGAGTTTTTATTTTTTTCAAGATAGTGTTTAATTGAAAGTTTAAATCCTTCATCACCAAGAACATATCTCAACATATCAAGTACAAGCGAACCTTTTGGATAAAAGCGGTCTGTTCCGCCGTGACTATGCCCTACGGGATAATTATCTTTTTCGGCTGCATTGAATGCACGAACAGTTTCGTTATTTCTTTCGTTTTGATAATAGTCTTCGCCAAATACTTCTTTTTCAAAAATTTTCGCAAAGTATGTGGCAAAACTCTCTGTAAGCCAGACATCCCTGCCGCGCAGATGAGAGAGATAATTTCCAAACCACTGGTGAGTAAGTTCGTGGGCGTTTACGTTCACATAATTTCTTCCGAAATATCCCCGCTCATCCACTAATAAAAAATCACCGTACACAGTCGAGGTTGTGGTTTCCATCGCTCCATACAGATAATCTATAACCGGAACTTCACGATACAGAGGATAAGGATAGGAAAAGCCAAATTCATTATCAAAAAATTCAAACATTTTTTCCGTGAATTGATATGTCGGCTCAACGTGATTAGCCAATTCGGGATAATACCACAATTCAAGAGGCAAACCTGAACTTGTTTTTGATTCTTTCCAGGCATAATCTCCAATAACAAAAGCGGTTGAGAAAAATGGGTGTTCTCTTACCATTTTATAATGCCAGGTTGAAGTATTATCGGCATTATCTTCTACTGATATTCTTTCTCCGTTTGAAAGAACTTTATAATTTTTATCAAACGTTATATACATATCGACCGTCAATCTGCCATCATAATAGGGAAGCCAGCCGGATGGCCTGTGCGCCCAGATTTGCTTACGCTTTATATTCTTTTCATCATCCCAGCCGACAAAATACATTCCTACCGGAGAAATGGGTTTTACGGTATATTCAATCGTCAAATCGTAAGATTTCTCACGAAATAATGCAGGGGTTCTTATAATTAATTTTTGCTTGTCAATTCTGAAGTTAACATTGACGTCTCCAAGTTTTACAGATTGAACTTTCCAGGGTGAACCATTCTCATAATCATCCCGTCTTGGGTTTTCTTCGTAACTCAATATAAATGAAACCGAATCAGTATTATCAAGATAAGGATGAAATGTAAAAGTTGTTTTTCCATCTATTTGTCTTTTATATGGCTCGGGTCTGATATATGCCGTAAGATGTTCGATTTTAATGTTATAATCAGGAGCTTGTGTAGTTTCATCGAATAGATATGTTACGGTTTTATCCTGCGGGTATAGGTTTAGATAAAAGAGAAAAATAAAAATCAGCACCCTGATGGTTTTCATATAGAAATATTTAATTACAGTAAAATAGAAATAATTATGTTTTGAACAAATTCAGAAGGGAAAAAAGAAGTTGAAGGGTTAAAGGGTTGAAAGGTTAAAAGGTTAAAAGGTATAAGGTAAAAGGTAAAAGGGTTGGATAGTTGAAATAATATTACATGAAGGACACTAAGAAAGAGAGAACAATTCTTTAGTTTTTATAGCGATTTTAGAAAACCCGTAAGGTTCAATTTAAATCCATCAAATATTGTTCGGATATTAACAATACCTTCTTTAAGCCACACCCATTCGATATTAAAGCTATATCCATGAAAAAAATAATGTCTAAATTTTCTTAACAAAGTAAAATGTTCTTTTAAGTTGTCGTCAAATAATAGTGGAAAGGAGTTAAATGTGGGTTTGCAAAATCTTTTAAATAATTCAATATGCCAATCAGAAGATGAAGGAATTTGTTCGTCATAATATTTTGAAATTCTTTTTAATATATTTTCAACACCGGTATAAAATTGTGAGGCAAAAGCGCTTAATGCAGTGATTTGTGTTATATCAGGATTTTTGAATTCCCAGGTCGAGTAATACCGTATCTATTTGTAAGATAATTTTTTCTATAGAGTCCGTTTCAATTTCAATTTCTTTTTTTAGGTCCACAGGATTCATACAATTTTTGAGCTTTTTCTCTTATATAATTAGAAAACGGAGTGTTTGCAGATAAATCAATAATATCAACGTTGATATTGAGAATATTTTCCAGTTCTCCTGCAAATTTCAAAATCTGTAATCCATTAATACCTTCGCTTGCAAGATCAATATCTCTGTAATTATCGGTAGTTAATGCACTACCGAAAAGGAACAATCGTTTAACTCCAAATTTTTTGGCTGTGCTAAAAATAATATTTTTTATTTCATTTTCCATATAATTAAAATAATCATAAATTTTGCCAATTTAAATAAATTTTAAACTTATCTTACGAGGGGTATTCTTTAATACCAACAGATCTCATCTTTTACTAAAAGATGGAATCGGTTATATTTATAATATTTTTATTTCTTCTTTTTCTCTTCGTATTGTTTCATAAGTTCATTTTTTAAAAATCCACTGTCGGGATATTTTTCCAGCCCTTTATCAATAAATGTTTTTGCTTTATCCAGATCCCCTTCTTTATCTCTTTTCATCAAAGCCATTGCCATAAAACCGCACGTCATATCGTATCCCCAATCGGGATAATATTCTTCAGTTTCTTTTCTTGTCTGAAAAAAATCAAATGCTTTTTCAAGCAGCTTTAGCGAAGCTTCTGCACCTCCTCCGAATGATTCCGGTGTATACAAAGCAGATATTCCTTTCATAAGGTAATAACGAGGATTTGCCGGGTCTAGTTTAAGTGCCATCGCATCTGCCTGTTGCGTTGAACTCAATATATCATCCATTTTGTCCGGCTCATACATCCATCGGTTAAAGCTTAAAGACATTTTTAAAACATATGCATCCGAAAAATCGTCTTTTTGTTCGATTGATTTATCCAGCACGGCAAATCCGGACTGAGTATATTTTTTTATTTTATCATTATCCTGGTCTTTCATTGCGCCAGTAGCAACAGAATAATCAATGTAAGCCATATAATAATTCACAATCCATTCATTCTTTTTAAGCTGTAGAATTCTTTCAAATTCACCTCTCACTTTCATTAGGTCTTTTTCGTCATAGGTATTTAATGCAGCAGAAAGATTTTTCCGGGCTTTCATCATTGCATTTGTGAAATCGTCAGAAAAAGCATTGCTTAAACTCGCGAAAATTAATGCGAATAAAACGATTGAAATTAATAATGTTTTTTTCATGGTTATAAATATTTAATTTTATAATTGCATTCCGAATCCAAAATACACCGTTCTGAAATTCGTTGAACGGATTGCTATTTTTTTTGAGTAATCAAAGTTATAAGAGTATGTGTACAAATTGTCCTGATTAAAAAGATTATTCAATGCAAAGAAAATTACAATAAATCTGTTGAACACCGTAAAATAATCCTGTGCATTTATATCAACCCTGTGATAGACTGGAAATCTGTCGCTGTTCGTTGTTCCATAAATAGGAATATAAGCGTTTTGTGTCGAATCATAAATGCCTCCATATACGGGTGTATATGGTTTTCCTGTTGAAATTTTATAAGTTGCTCCGACAGTGATATTCCCGACAATATTATAAGTACCTACAACCGATAATGAATGTGTTATGTCATAGTTTGCAGAAACTAATTTACCTGTACCAAATTCTTTTCTTTTGGAATCAGTATATGAATATGAAATCCAGCCGTTAAATTTTGGTTTTAAACGAACTTTAAGAAACACATCCGCTCCTTTTGCATACCCACTCCCCTCGGAAGTGAGATAACTGTTATATAACGAGTTTGTAACAAGACTTGAATAATCTTTATAATACGCCTCCACTCTGAATATATAATCTGCATCCTTGTTGAATTCATATCCAAGAATGTAATGAGTTG
This sequence comes from uncultured Ignavibacteria bacterium, assembly GCA_963806045.1. Lineage (GTDB taxonomy): Bacteria > Bacteroidota > Ignavibacteria > Tepidaquicellales > Tepidaquicellaceae > DATCHW01. The sequence goes on from CAWDWP010000001.1 coordinate 20,494, forward strand.
CCTGTTCGGGTTTCAGGTTTACATTGTAACCAAAGAAATTACTTAAGTCCGGATTCTGATGATAAATTCCCGTTGCTCCTTTAAGAAAACTATATTCGGATAATCTGTAAACCAAAGATAATCGGGGATCGAAGTGTAAAATGATTTTTATCAGTAATCATAGAACCAACTACAAGGCATAGCGATAGGTACAGCCGGGTCGATATAATAATCACTCCTGAGACCTGCTATTGCATTAAAGTTACTTGAAAATTTAATTTTTGCTTCTGTATATAGTCCTGCACGACCTGAATTTTTTAATCCATTTAAATTCATTCTTTGAGATTCCGGTCTCAGATTATAAAAATATAAAGGAACTACTCCGTCCACTCTATAATCATTGTATTCGTATTCCAGTCCACTTGAAAAATCTATCGCATTGGAAATTGGTATTGAAAAATCTGTTCGCAATTTTGCATATTGTGATCTCGAGTTATTATCGAGTGCACCATATTTTAAAGAATTCAAATAACTGCTGTATGATAATGAGATATCCAGAAGGCTCACACTGGTTGGGGTTGTAGAAAATTTCAGGTTATTAAAAATTGCCTGTGACTTCGATTCAAAATACCCGTTAAAAGTCGGGCTTTCGTTACGGATTCCAAGATTATCATAACTGTAATTTGTATAAAATTTCAAAATACTCTTCTTGCTCATTTTATATGACAGGGTCCCCCCGAAGGTTGTCGCGGTAGGAACGCGGCAGGTAGTCTGTATTATCTCCGTTAATTTTCATAAAGGGCTTCAGGAAAGTCTGGGATGCTGAAAAAGTGGCACCCAAAGTGTTTTCAGGATTTGTGAAAACTCCCGATAGTCCCGCATTAGCCAGTCCAAGAATTGCAAACATCCCGCTCGAGCGCGGCATATCGTAGGACTGCAGGTCAAGAACCGCCGAAAGGACATTGCCATATTTGGCAGAGAAACCTCCGCTCGAAAAATTGATTCCTTTCAGCCCCCATGGATTGATGGTAGAATATGTAGAAGTATTATAATCATTATCGAATATAAAAGGATTATATAGCGATGCCTGATCAAGTATTGTCAGAACCTCGCTCGGGTCTCCGCCACGGACTGCAATCCGGCTTCCTTCATCCACCTGATTCGAACCGGGAAAAGTGGTGATTGCCCTGTACAGGTCTGCATCGGCTCCGGGAATACGCGTGATTTCCAGAGGTGTAAGCGTCACCTGCGAATTATTACCCGAAGTAAAAGTGCTTGCGGTAACAACTATTTCATCGGTTTTTACTTCTTTTGATAATGCGATATTTAGTGTGAGATTCTGACCGGGAATAATTTCTATTTCGATTATTTTTTCTGCTAAATTAATTGCCGTAATAATCAGATTCTTCTTGCCTGATTTGTCTGTTTCAAATTCAAAATTACCTTTTTCGTCTGTCGTAGCTCCGTCGATTGTTCCCTGAATCACAATATTTGCGGCATTAACAGGTTTTCCTTTGTCGTCTTTTACTTTCCCTGATATTACAGAAACCCGAACGGAGTCTGTATTTTGAGCCAAAGAAAAAAATGGGGAAGAGAAAATAAATAGCAGTAAAAATAGGTTTTTAATCATGTTATGTTTTAAGTTCTTCAGAAATTGTAAATAAATACGATTACAAGATAATAAAGTTTTATATGTAATAACATTAAAAAATTTAAAATATTTCTTATCATTTGTTAAACATTTTAACCCTTCAACCTTAAAGCAAGAGGAAAATAAAATTTCCTTCGCATAGAGAGTTCAATAAAAGAATGCCCGGGGTTTCTTCCTCATTTGCCCGGGCATTTCTTTCTCATCGCTGATTACTCTAAATCAGTGACTACGTCGATTTCAATGATTATTTCGTAATCATTGTTACTTTTTAAACACAATTACTATTATATTAGTTTAAGTATTCAGGGCTTTATTTTCGACCGTTATTCTTACGGTAATGGCTATCAAATTCAATATGGTGAAAATAATACTTGTGAGATATAGGTTGAACACTAATGGAATAATTATAATTTCTAAAATTACAATTATATAAATGGGGTGTTTTAAGTATTTGTATAAACCTGTTTTTATAAGCGGTTCGCCGGGAACCCTGTAAATACGTGTTGTCCAATAAATTCCAAGAGACTTTATTGTTGAAAATCTGAATGCCTGAAGTATAACAACAAACGAAAGAAGAATGATGTTATATAGCGTAAATTCGATACTTTTTGCTTTCACGGAATATTCAAAAACCATTGATATAAAAAACAACGCGTGAAGCATAATTATGAATTTGAAATGCGATTTCCCAAATTCAACAGCGCCTTTTTGTATTAATACCTTTTCATTTCTTTTCGAAATTCTCATCTCGGTTATTCGCTGAATTATAATCAGCAAAAGATATATCGCAAAACAAACAGATATCATAAGATAATTTAAATTATTAAGACTCTCTCATATCAAGTAAAACCATTTCACTGGAAAATCCGGGACCGAGCGATAGCATCAGACCAAATCCGTTCTTAAAACCTTCTCTTATAAATTTTTCCATAACATAAAAGACTGTTACGCTGGACATATTACCGAAGTTTTCCAATACATCCCTTGTGAAACCAAGGTCACCGCGCTCAAGTCCCAGTGCTTCTGTGTATGCATCTATTACTTTAGCTCCGCCGGGATGAAAAATGAAATTTTTTATATCGCTGATTTTTAAGTTATTCTTTTCTAAAAATCTCTCAACATCTTCTTTAACACTTTTATTAACAATGGTAGGGATATCTTTTGAAAATACTACTTTGAATCCTGACGGGACAAAATCCCAGCCCATCACATCGAGAGCATCATAATATAATCTGCTTTGCGAAGAGACATAACTGATTTTGTGTTTAGTTTTAATTTCTTTTAATGCTTCATCCCCGGCGATAATACCGGCTGATACGCCGTCTGAAAAAAGACTTGTCGCTACAAAATTACTTTTAGATAAATCGTTCCGAATAAATGTCAAAGAGCAGAGTTCAACGGCAACTATGAGTATAATTGCTTCCGGGTTTGCTTTTGCGGCAGTAAATGCTTTTGCCATTCCCGATACTCCACCTGCACAACCAAGACCCCAAATAGGAGTGCGGTTAATGTAAGGGCTTAACCTCATTTTATTTATAATCAATGCATCCAGACTGGGTGTCGCAAGCCCTGTGGTACTTATGAAAACCAAATCTGTAATCCGGCTTTTTTCAATCCCGGATTCATATAAACATTTTTCAATTGCTTCGATTGATTTATCAAGAGCTGTTTGTATGTAAATATTGTTTTTCTCTTCAAATGATTTGTTCTCAAGAAAAAATTCTACCGGAACACAAAAATTCCTGGTTTTGATTTGAGTATTATCGAAAACATCTATCAGTTTATCTACTTCTTTAAAAACTTCTGCAAAAAGATTTCTTGCATATGGCTTGAGGTCTTTCTGGCTTAATGTATGTTCAAAATCAATTTTTGAAACATTAATTAAATTTGGCATGCTGTTTTTTCAATACTTAAACAATTGAATAAAAATAAAAATTACTTTTAAAAAACGTAAGAGGTCAAACGTAAAATGTCAAACGTGAAAATGTAAAACGTAAAACGGTTTTACTTAAAAAACTTAACGAACTTAAGAACTTAACGAACTTAATTATCTCCACACACTTAACACACTCTCTGTACTATTTTACCGGAGCAAATTTTGCCGTGAAGTGTCTCAGGAATTTTGGCTCTTCAATAATTCTGTATCCTTTTATTTTCTTTTTGCTCTTTGCCAGTTCAATAAATACTTCTGCCACATAATCAATATGGCTCTGCGTATAAACTCTTCTAGGTATCGCAAGTCTTACCAGTTCCATTTCCGCAGGTATAAGTTTGCCTTTCTTATCATACTGACCGAACATCACACTGCCAATTTCGACTGCACGGATTCCGCCGCTTTTATATATCTCGCAAACTACTGCCTGTCCGGGATATTCTTCCGGAGGAATATGCGGAAGGAATCCTTTTGCATCCACATAAATCGCATGACCTCCCGGCGGCTGAATGATAGGAATATTATTCGCAAGAAGTTTTTCCCCCAGATATTCAGTCGAGCGAAGCCTGTATTGCAGATAGCTCTCTTCCAGAATTTCTTCGAGTCCCTGTGCAATCGCCTCCATATCTCTTCCTGCGAGTCCTCCATAAGTTTCAAAGCCTTCCGTTATTATAAGTAGATTTTTACTTTGAATGTAGAGGTCTTCATCATTCATTGCAATGAAACCACCTATGTTTGCAAATGCATCTTTTTTTGCGCTCATCGTGCATCCATCGGCATAGGAGAACATTTCCCGGGCAATTTCAAGAACCGATTTTTTTTCAAAACCTTTTTCCCTCTTCTTTATAAAATATGCATTCTCGGCAAATCTGCAGGCATCAATAAAAAATTTTATTTTATATTTTTTGCAAATCTTGCTTACTGCTTTAATATTTCCCATCGAAACCGGCTGACCTCCGCCGGTATTATTTGTAATGGTAATCATACATACGGGAATATTTTTTGCTCCGACTTTCTTAATGAAACTCTCGAGCTTTTCCAAATCCATGTTACCTTTGAACGGATGAATAACCGATGGATGCTTGCCTTCTTCTATGACCAGATCAACCGCTGTTCCGTTATTGAATTCAATGTTAGCTCTCGTAGTATCAAAATGATTATTGCTTGGAATATATCTGCCTTTCCCTGCGTTTACATATCTTCCGTCAGAATCAAGATCACTCAGAAGGTTAGTAAATAAAATTCTCTCAGCGGCTCTGCCCTGGTGAACCGGGATAATGTGTTTAAACCCAAAAATTTTTTTGGTTACCTTTTCAAAACGAAAATAACTTTTTGAACCTGCATAGGATTCATCCCCGTCCAGTATTCCTGCCCACTGCTTGGCGCTCATTGCGGATGTACCGCTGTCTGTCAGCAAATCTATCAGAACATCTTCTCCCGGAATCATAAATGGATTATAGAAAGCTTTCTTTAATATCTTTTCTCTTTCTTCTTTTGTTGTAAATTTTACCTGTTCTACAGATTTAATTTTGAAAGGTTCGATAATTGTCTTCATTATAATATTATTTTTTTTGTTATTTTATTATAGTTACCCTGTTTAATATCCATTCCGAAATGTAATCAAGGAATCCATCTACGAATTCTTTCGGCAGCTTTCCATATTCACCCGGATTGCCGTCTGTTGCGGTTTGGAAAAGATGATTCGCTTTTGGAAAAATTTTAAATGTTACGTCTCTACTCCCGCTTTTTGCAAGTGCATCTCTCATTGGTTTTTCGTTTTGCGCCGGAGGTACCTGTAAATCCAGCTCTCCAAATAGCGCAAGAACGGGACAGGATACTTTTTCAAGTGCATTCTTCGGGTCATAGCTCAGAAAATATTTCATCCATCTTGAATTATAGGTTGAAATTATACTTTCTGCTTTTTCTTTTGCATAAGCATGTTTATCTGTAATGCTATTCCTTATATCCTGTGACAGTGAGTCGAAATCATCGACGTATTTATTTTCAAGTTCCTTTTTCACTGCATCCATATCCTCATTATTTACAACTGCATCGATTAATTTTTTCGACATTCCAAGTGAGTTATTTATGTTGTATTCTGTCTCACCGTTTACTTTCATAATTAGCTTCGACTGTTCCAGTATTATATCAGCTCCATTAACCCCGGTTCCTGCCATCAAAACAATAAAATCAATATCCTTATCTTTTGATGCAGATATAGGAGCCACTATTCCCCCTTCGCTATGGCCGAAAAGACCTATCTGTGAAGCGTTTATGTCGTCACGTGTTTTTAAATATTTAAAAGCTTCAATCACATCTCCTGCAAATTCTTCCGTAGTTGAATTATTTACCTCAACTCCTTTTGACTTTCCTACATTACGGTCATCATATCTTAAAACGGCAATTCCTTTCCGTGTAAGGAAATCAGCAATAATTCCAAAAATTTTAAATCCTATTATTTCTTCATTCCTGTCCTGCGGTCCGCTGCCTGTAATCATTATTACTGCCGGGTGCTTTCCTTGTTGGAATGGTATCGTTAGTGTTCCTGAAAATGTGTTCTCTCCGTTGTAAAATGTTACCTCTTCCTCTTTATAAGGTAAAGGCTCCGTTTTAACCGTTGTATCTTTTGGAACTTCTTTAAATGGTCTTAGATAGAATCGTCCGACATATGAAGCTTGTTTGAATCCTCCTGATATGCTGTCGGTATAGACAATGCCGTCAAATGAGGCGTCGGTACTTTGAACTTTAAGAATGAAACTGATGGAGGGGTGATTATATTTAATATCTGATAAAGGTAATTTTGCTCCCTGTTGTTCAAATATTCCCGTAAGGGAATCACCTTCCGTTTTAAAGGTTACTCCAATATCAATATTCGTTCCCGCAATTACTACAGCACCTTTATACGTACCGTCAATTTTATTTTGCGGAAGTGAATATTGCGTGAAAACAAATAGCGCTGTGAAGAGTAATAAATATTTTTTCATTTTTTAAAAATTTTTAATTTTACCCGAAACGTTCTAATTTAATCCTGTCCGGGTTAACCCTGTTTTTCAACAAAACATCATTCATAGTATCAACCATCACCTGCGGACCTACAAGATAATAGATAGGTTTTGAGAAATCTTTAATGTGCTTTTTTAGCATTTCTTCATTTATGTAGCCAAATTCAAATTTCCAGTTTTTGTCATTTTTATCATCAATGGTCGGATGAAATTTAAAATGCGGATTTTCATTTTCCCATTTAAAAAAATCATCTAAGAATGCCATTGTTTTTGCGACAGGATTGGAGTAGAACAGATGCATCTCGTAAGGCTGATTACTTTCTGTGGCATATTCAACCATGCACCTCACAGGGGTAATACCAATTCCGCCGATAATAAAGACAGCCGGAATGGATGGATCTTTATGCAGGACTGTATTGCCTCCCGGTTCACTGATTGATGCTTTTGAGCCAAGCGGAAGTTCCCGAATATTTTTATTAAATGCCGAATCAAGCGCCCTTGTAGTGAACATTAATGTTTCCTTATTCCATGGGGAGCTTGCCATTGAAAAAAGCCGTGAATTTCCTTCCTCATCGTTGTGAATCGGGTCTAATAGTGTAATTTTTGCATATTGTCCCGGTTCAAAAGTAAACCCTGAATCTTTGTAATCAAACCACATTGCAAGTGTAAAATCATTGATTAGTTTGCAATCTTTTAAATATATGATTTTCTCTTCCATAAATATTTTTAATTCTATGATAAAAATAGTAAAATTAAAAAGAAATAAATAATTAGTAATTAATAATTAATATCTTATTCTTTCTGATCCCCGTCTCCTGTCGAAGATACCGCATTTATCGGGAATGTGGAACTCCTGTATAACCGGTTTTTTATCTATAATTTTTATAAATATTAATTTACTTTGATGGATAAACTTAAACTAATTTTATGAGGTATTTCAAACTATTTGTTTTATTTTTTATTCTGACAATTTCTTCTTCTTTATTTCGCACAGGTATCATATAATACTTATGTTGCGATCTATTATGAATCAGGTAAATACCGATTCTGTATATAAATTTGAGCGTCAGCTATGTGGAGACACAGCCTGCGTTATAGGCGGTTCAACATATACAATTCCCTCGAGAAATTATGCAACACAGGGAAATATAAAAGCATCCCAATATATTTATGAAAGATTTCAAAGTTTCGGACTAACCCCGTGGTATCAGACAATTACAACCACCATGGTAAATGTTCTTGCAAAAAAAATCGGAAATAAATATCCGAATCAGTATGTGATAATTTGCGCACATTATGACGATATGCCTTCGGGAGCAACGGCTCCGGGTGCTGATGATAATGCATCGGGAACAATAGCAGTGATAGAAGCAGCTCGTCTGCTCGCGAATGTTAATCTTCCTTATACTATACTTTTTGCGGCATGGGATGAGGAAGAAAGAGGACTCTATGGGAGCGAGGCATATGCGGATACTGCCTTTGCACACGGAGATTCAATTATAGCGGTTCTTAATTTTGATATGATTGCTTATGACGGAAACCAGGACGGGGCTCTTGATGTAAATACAAATTCTGCATCAACTCCGCTTGCAAATGATTTCGCTCAGATAGTCAGCCTTTATCAGCCAACGCTTGTTCCGCAGGTTACGACTTCTCTAAACGGAGGAAGCGACCACCAGTCTTTTCAGGCAGTGGGATATAAAGCTATTCTATCAATTGAAGATAATAGTGATTTCACTCCTTATTACCATACCGTTAACGATACCTGGGCTTCGCTTAATAAGCCATATTTCGTTAAAATGATTAAAGCCGGCATTGCGGCACTGGTAACTATTGCCGGAGATTTCAAGATTACGATTCAGCATACTCCGATAAGCACTAGCCCGAACACAGGTCCACGGACTGCAAGTGCGGTTATTAAGTCATCTTATAAAATTGCGGGCGGAGTAAATCAGCCAAGATTATATTATAATGTTAACGGAGGTTCGTTCAATTACCTTAATCCATCATATGCGAATCTTGACACATTTAAATTTACAATTCCCGGACAAGTGATGAATACAACGGTGAAATATTATATTGCAGCGCAGGATTCTGCGGGTACTCTTGTTGCGACATTACCGGCAGGCGGTTCGGGAGTGAATCCTCCGGGTACCACGGCTCCGCCGGACAAATTTGAATATCAGGTTGCAAATATTTATATCGTGACACTTGGCAATGGAAATATTTCATCAAGTTTCCCCTTCACCACCTATTGGATGGATGGCAGAACACAATATTTATACACAGGTGCTGAAATCAATATGCCGGGAAACTCATCAATTTCCCAGATAGGTTTTGACGTTCTTACTGCTGACCCAGGACCGATGAATAGTTTTAAGGTCAGTTTCCAAAACACTACACTGACATCATTGACAGACTTTGTAACGACAGGCTGGACTACTTGTTACAGCCCTTCGTCATACACCGTTCCCGGAACCGGTTGGCAAACGATAAATCTTTCATCCGGGTTTCAATATACAGGCGGAAATCTTCTTGTTGAAATTTGCTATAATAATTCTTCTTACACACAATTTTCAACCGTTAATTCTACTGCCGCACCGGGAATGTTCTGGGGAAGATATAGTGACTTGTCATCAGGTGACGGCTGTGCAACTACTACCTGGTCTCAAACAACCGCGCCTCCGGGAAGAGCAAATACAAGGCTTTCGCTTAGTCCGATTACCGGAATTGTGGGTAATGAAAACGGAGTTCCAAAATCATTTGAATTAAAACAAAATTATCCTAATCCATTCAATCCTGTTACAAAAATAAATTATTCCGTACCAAGAGCAGAATTTGTTACTATAAAAATATTTGATATACTTGGACGTGAAGTTTCAACTCTGGTTAACGGAAAACTTGAAGCAGGATATTACTCATTTGATTTTGATGCCTCTTCGCTTTCAAGCGGTGTATATTTGTACAAAATGAATGCCGGCAGTTTTGAAAAAACAATGAGAATGGTTGTTGTGAAATAACGATCAGTTAGTAACTTATATAATGTTATTTTTATTCGGGGAAACTTTGTTTCCCCGTTTTTTATTTGAATATTTTATTGTTAAATTAATATAAAGTGCTTAATCTGTTCAGTAAATATTTATTATCTTTTATATTAATTGTTTTTCTTTGCGGTTGTAACGATATGCAAAAAGAAATAAACAACATTAAAAAAGACAAATTCAGCAAGACTATAACCCCTATATATAGTACAAAAATCAGCAGACCTTTCACTATTTCACGGGGTGTAATTACGAAACTTCCCTCGGAAGAAAAAATAATTGCTCTCACGTTCGATGCCTGCGAAACAAAAACCCCTGTGACTTTTGACGAGGGCATACTTACCTATCTGATAAACGAAAAGATTCCTTTTACAATTTTTGTAAGCGGAAAATTTGCTAAACACAATAGGGAGAGATTGAAAGAGTTAGCGGGGCTGGATTTTGTAGAAATTGAAAACCATTCAATGAATCATTTCCGGAATATGGAAAGATTACAGGATGAAAAAGTGAAAAGTGAAGTTCTTGAAAACGAAAAACTTTTATCGGAAATTACAGGAAAGAAAACAAAGTTTTTCCGATTTCCGGCAGGGAATTATAATCAGCGTGTGCTTGATGATGTGGAAAATCTCGGGTATAGAGTAGTTCACTGGCGGTTTCCATCGGGCGATCCCGCTAAAAATATATCCGTTAAAAAACTAGTGTCCTGGGTTATGTATAAAGTAAAGCCGGGCGATATTCTCATATTTCACATAAACGGCAGGGGTTATAGAACGGCGGAAGGGCTTCCTCTGATTGTAAAACAACTAAGAGAGCAGGGATATGGGTTCGTAAAGCTTGACGATTATATTAAAATAAATTGAGTCTTAAGATAATGCAGAGTTCTCTGCCGAATAAAGTCGTCATAGAGACTCTGCAAAAAAATTATGTTGATTTTTAAAAGACTATAATATAAGTTAAATATAAGAATATATCTGATATATGGCTTATATATGATAACAAAAGGATATTTGAATACGCTAATACGGAGTAAGAGAACCGTATTTACTTTCCAGGAAATGATGATGATCTGGAATGATATTTCTGTTCAGACAGCATTATCGAGGGTGCACTATTACGTGAAGAACAACCAGCTGTACCAAATCCGCAAGGGCATTTATTCAAAAGATAAGAATTACGATGTGTCTGAACTTGCGACTAAAATTTTCAAACCGTCATATATTTCATTTGAGACGGTTCTCGGAATGGAGGGGGTTATTTTCCAGAAATATGATACTATTTTTTTGGCATCATACCAAACAAAAGAAATTTCCTGCGACTCTCATAAATTTGCTTTCAAAAAACTGAAGGATTCTATTCTCCTTAACAACACAGGTATTATCAATAAAGATGATATTATGATTGCAACAAAAGAACGGGCTTTCCTTGACGTAATATATCTGAACAAAGATTATTTCTTTGATAATTTACAACCCCTTGATTTCGACAAGGTTTTTAAATTAATTGATATTTACGAAAACAAAAGGGTGGAAACAGATGTTAAGAAATTATTTGAGTCTAGCAAATAAATATATGACGGATTTAAAATTTCACAAACAAATTATTGCAAGAATCCTCGGGGATATTTTTAAAGATAACGACTTATCGCAATCTCTTGGATTCAAAGGGGGAACTGCTGCTAATTTCTTTTATGATTTACCCAGGTTTTCGGTTGACCTTGATTTTGATTTGCTTAAATCAGGAATGTCGGATATAACTATTGATAAGATAACGTCTATCGTAACAAAATATGGTCAGGTAAAAGATGTTTTCGAAAAGCGCTTCAATATTTTATTCGAGATTTCTTATTCTGCAAAATCTCAAAATATAAAAATTGAAATTAGTAAAAGAAATTTCGGTTCCGGCTATGAGGTTAAATATTTTTACGGAATACCAATCAAGGTAATGCTGCAGGAAGATATGTTTGCGAATAAGCTTGTTGCAATGTATGAGCGTGAATGCAAAACCAACCGTGATATTTTTGATGTCTGGTATTTCCTGGATAAGAATTGGAATTTTAATAATGATATTATAAAGAAGCGAACAGAGTTGGATTATGCGATTCTGTTTAAAAAGTTAATAAAACAATTGGAAACTAAATCTGCCTCAAGAATTTTATCAGGGCTTGGGGATTTTCTTGATGAAGATATGAAAAAGTGGGTAAAAGTAAACTTAATAAGGGAAACAATATTTTTATTGAAGATTAAGCTTTGAAAATTAAGTAATACTAAAAAGTCTTCAAGACTTTTGTAGTATAAAGGCAGGGATATTTGTGAAAAAAATCTTATATTTTTTCCATTATTATCTTAATAGTATTTAATCGGGCTTTTTACTAATTTTTATAAACCTAAATCAAATATTCTTTTTGAAAATTAAATACGAAAAATTATGGCACCAATATTATTAGTTATTCTCGCGTTTTTTGTTTTAATTTTATTTTTGAAGACTGCAAGAGTTGTACCCCAGAACACGGTTTTCATTATTGAAAGACTTGGTAAATATCGTGCAACACTTGAAGCTGGTTTTCATATTTTAATTCCTTTTATTGATAAAATTGCATATAAGCATACTTTAAAGGAAATGGTTATTGATGTGCCTCCGCAGATATGTATTACAAAAGATAATATTGCGGTTGAGGTTGATGGGATTTTATATATTCAGGTTATAGACCCGGTAAAAGCATCTTACGGGATAACAAATTATTCCTTTGCTACCACTCAGCTTGCACAAACCACGATGAGAAGTGAAATTGGCAAGATTGAACTTGACAGAACATTCGAAGAAAGAGAAAAAATTAATACGGAAATTGTCGCCGCCGTAGATAAAGCATCTTCGCCATGGGGATTAAAGGTCAACCGTCACGAAATAAAAAACATCACCCCCCCTGCAAGCATAAAAGATGCTATGGAAAAGCAAATGAGGGCAGAGCGTGAAAAACGTGCATTAATTGCAGAGTCCGAAGGTGATAAGCAGGCAAAAATAAATCGTGCAGAAGGTGAAAAGCAGCAGGCGATTGCACTTTCCGAAGGTGAAAAAATGAAGAGAATAAACGAAGCTGAAGGACGCGGTCAGGAAATTGAAAGAGTTGCAAAGGCAACTGCAAACGGAATCAGGGAAATAGCATTAGCCATTAATGAAAAAGGCGGTTATGATGCTGTGAACCTGCGGATTGCCGAGTCATACCTGGGTGAATTCGGAAAACTTGCAAAAATAAATAACACTATGATTATTCCATCCGACCTTAGTGATGTTGCAAGTGTTGTTGCTTCCATCAGCAAGATATTTAATACAATGAGTACGTCAGGCAAGGCGGGAGCGTAATTTTTATTCTTTGATCTAAGAATATATTGATTTAAAATATTCCCATATGCATATGGGTTTTGCAGAAATATTAAAATAAAAAATATGTTTGAGCATAGTACTTTAATTCTTATATGGTTTATTCTCGGAGTAGCTTTTTTTATAATTGAAATGGTAATGCCGGGATTTGTGCTTATGTTTTTCGGAATAGGGGCATGGATAACGGCAATCCTGGTCTGGGCAGGTGTACTAAATTCCTTCCCTCTGCAAATAGTCGTATTTATTCTATCATCTGTCGTTACTCTTTTCCTTTTTAGGACAAAGCTCAGTAATTATTTCAAGGGCAGAATATCCGGAAAAGCAGAGCCGGAAGATATCCTCACGAGTGTCCGGGGTCAGAAAGCCGTAGTCAAAAAAGAAATCCTGCCGGGAGAAGTAGTGGGAAAAGTTGAATTCAACGGAACGCTATGGAATGCAGAAGCCGATGAACAAATTCCTGAAGGAACAGTGGTAGAAATTACGGAGAGAAAAAATCTTATCCTGAAAGTGAGACCAATTAAAAAGGGACAGGATTAACAGGATAAACAGGAGTTTGTTGAGTTTATTAAATTTGTTAAGTTTGGTTTGTGTAATAGATTAATATGAGTTTGAAGTTACTGAAATTACCTTTGAAAATTATTGTAATTGTTATTGTACCATTAACTGTTCTCATTTTACTATATAATATCAATTACACTTCTGAAAAAGATACCGGTTCTATATGGAACAATCTGATAAGTCTTCCATTCCGAATAAATTATAAAGTGCCCTCTGACTGCCGGTGCGATTTTACGAAAAATTTCGAGTACGTAAGTTCTTATCTTGATTCCGTTAAAAAAGCTAAAAAGCTCGAACAGGGTAGGATACAATATTAAACTCGAATAACCGGAAAGCTTTCCAGCGGGATTTATTTTTATAAATTAAATGTTGATATTAATACCAACACTAAACGAATGATCTTATTAAAATAAATCAAAAAGTTTTATGAAAAAAGTAATTTTCGCAATTGCATTCATTCTTGTAATAGCGATATCCGGATTCGCTCAGGATTCGCACCGATTTTCAAGACCTCACGACACTTATCCAGAAAATGCACGGAACGACAGGGGCTTTTTATCTCCGGGTTATTTTATACCATTACCATACCCCTATTTAAATTATAATATTTCTCTCGATACTTTCCCGCAAAACGAACCCTCGGTTAAGTTCAATGCTAAATTCCCTAATAAAGTCGTGGCTGCCTGGCGTGATTTCAGCACGGGTGTATCGCCCGCCATCAGAAGGGTGGGTTTTAGTTACTCCACTAATGGCGGTACAACATGGTCAGCACCCTCATTACTGCCGGTGGTAGACCCAACGCATCCGAGAACAAGCGACCCTGCTGTCAGTTCTGATACTCTGGGAAATTTTTATATTGCTACTATTTCAATTGATATTTCAAACGGCAATGGGGTAATTATAGTTTACAAATCAACCGATGGCGGCGTCACTTTTCCTATTTCATCTATCGCACAGGGAAGCCCGAGCAATTACGAAGATAAAGAATGGATTGCGTGTGACCTAACCACGGGAAGCAGTACGTTTAAAAATAATTTATATATCAGCTGGACAAGATTCGGAACTCCTTCGGGAATTCTGCTTACAAAATCAACAAACGGCGGAATCAACTGGTCAACCCCTGTTACGGTTAGCACCGTAAGCGGTGTTCAGGGTTCGGAACCTGCAATTGGTCCGAACGGCGAAGTTTATGTGGTTTATGTGGGCGGTAATGGTACGAACGATATAATATATTTTAACCGCTCTACAAACGGAGGAGCTACATTTACGGCAAGTCAGAATATAGCACAAGGTGCTTCTCCAAACATTCCCATAACCAGCAGCGGAGTTACATTTCCTTCGATAGCAGTTGATAACTCCGGCGGACCGGGAAATGGAACTATATATGTAACCTGGTGTGATTCAAGGAATGGTGACCCCGATATATTTCTTATAAAATCCACTAACCAGGGAACTAACTGGTCGTCTCCTGTAAGGGTAAATAATGATGCTGTCAGTAATGGCAAACTTCAGTGCTGGCCCTGGATTTCATTAAACGAGCAGGGAAATCTTGCGATTCTCTTTTTTGACTCACGCAATTCGACAAGCACAAGCACGATTGAAGCCTGGCTGGCACGTTCGACTGACGGCGGGGTAACTTTCATTAATGAAAAATTAAGCTCTACTCCTTTTACTGCAAACTGGCCTAATACAGATGTCCGGTTCGGTGATTATATAAACGTCGATTACAGGGGTTCAAGAATTGTGCCTGTCTGGACTGACCTGAGAGCCGGCGGAAACAATATGGATATTTATACGGCAATAATTGATTTATTGGTCGGCATAAAACCTGTAACAGAAATTACCCCTGATAAATATCAGTTAAGTCAGAATTATCCGAATCCATTTAATCCTGTAACAAAAATTAAATTTGATATAGCGGGGCACTCAGTAGGACAGACATTCCTGTCTGTCTACGATGTCACCGGTCGTGAGATACAGACACTTGTAAACGAAAAACTTAATCCGGGTAGTTATGAGGTATCATTCGATGGTAGCAAACTATCATCAGGGGTTTATTTTTACAGGTTGACCGCAGGTGACTTTTCAGAAACGAAAAAGATGTTGATGATAAAATAAGGACATTTGTCATATCAATAATGACCATATGACTAATGCCCGTATAGTAAAAAAGTAAACAATTATAAATAAATATCCCTGCAAGGTGATTGCTTTGCAGGGATTTTTTTTATACCTGATGAAAATTTTATCAATCACTCCAAACCCGGAACATTTGTTTTTTACTTTTTAGCCGGGACCCTCAGCCTGTCCAGATGCATCCGTGAATTTGCCGGGAATGCCTAGAAAAATAAAAACCGGTACCCTATTTGAACATTATATCAATAATAATACAATAGCAATTTAAAATAAAAAAAATTAAATTTCATAGAGGTATTTAAATGGGACTTTATTGGAAGTTAATAAATGGAGAGAATCAATTTTACTACTACGAGGTTAAAGAACTTATACTTTTTACAATTCAGGTTATATGGTTATGAAGATGCTTTTCAATTTTAAAAAAGAACTAAATATTCTTTAATATGAAAAAATTCCACACAATTTTAATCGTATTTTTTATTCTTTTCTTTTTGCCACTCATATTACATTCTCAGGTTATGCAGGAGTGGATTAAATTTTATTATAACTCGTCAAGATATGCACAAGGTCAATTTATTACACAGGACACAAGTGGGAATATAATAGTTGCAGGGAATGGAGGGGGTCAAAATTTTGCAGTTATTAAATATGATAATACAGGGACTCAAAAATGGATTAAGATTTTTAATACAGATCCTTTATATTCTTCTCCTGATTGTTTAATTGCCGATAAATATGGCGATATATATTTTTCTTATACGTCCTGGATTTCAGATTTCGTTTTCATAAAAATTTCAAAAGATGGAGTTATTTTATGGCAGAGGACTTATTCTAGTCCATCTTCTGGAAATAGACAAATAATTGGAGTTGTATTAACCTCTTCCGGGTATCCAATATTTTGCGGAACATTACCTTTCGCTGGAACAAAAGAAGATTTTTTTATGATTAAATATTCCCCTTCCGGAGACTCACTTTGGACTGCAAGATATAATTCTTTAAATAATAATTCAGATAATGCCAGTTCATTAGCGATAGGAAAAGACGGTAGTCTGCTTATATCCGGCTATAGGGTAAATTATGCATCAGGTATTAATCCAAGTTTTCTAACAGTCAAATATGATTCTAATGGTGTATTTAAATGGGCAAGAACTTATGGTAATCCCGATTCATCAAATTCTTTATATGACGGGGCTTTTGACAATAACGGAAATGTTTATGTGACAGGAGAATTAAACCAAAAAGCTTTATGCACAATAAAATATGACGCCAGCGGGGATTTAAAATGGGTTAGAACATATTCTAACACTTCTTCAACAAACCCTTATGCTATAAGAACAGATAATTTGGGAAATGTTATTGTTACTGCACTTAATACATCATCATTTGAACGATATGTAACCACTGTAAAATATGATTCTTTGGGAAATCAGTTATGGGTTAATTCACTTACGGAAATTAGCACTACTTCGACAATGCTAAATAACCGAAACTGCATAAATTTAGATAGTTCAAATAATATTTATTTGACCGGAACCTATTATATAAGATATCAATCGCCTGCTCAACTCGGTATATTTACAGCAAATATTAATTCAGATGGATCTTTACATTGGTTCAAGACTTTTTATGGAAACAAGAAATATGATTATGGTGGATATGGGGTAGTTGTTGATAATTATAGAAGTGTTTATATAGTCGGCACAACTCAGGATTCATTAAATGGATTTGGTTTTGTAACTATTAAATACTCACAACCTACTGCAATAACACAAATTAAAACTGAAATACCTAACAATTATAAGCTTTTCCAGAACTATCCGAATCCTTTTAATAATACAACAAAAATCCAATATCAGGTACCGGAGAATTCTCTTGTTCAATTAAAAGTTTTCGATATACTCGGAAGAGAAGTTAGTAACTTGGTTAACGAATTTCAAAATCCCGGTACATATGAAACAAGTTTTAACGCTCAGGATCTGGCGAGTAGTATTTATATTTATGAATTAAAAGTAATAAATCAGGATAAATATTCAATAAAATTCAGAGAAGTAAAACGTATGGTTTTAATTAAGTGATTTTAAAATGGTTCAGTGATTGCCGCTTTATCCTTAATTTTTACAAAATAACAGCAAGTAATTTATAAGCAAACATAGTCAGTATCAAAACAAAAATCTTTTTAATATTAAAATTGAAAGGAATAAAGTTATGAGGAATTTTATGTTATTTATTATCAGTTTGTTTTTTGCTGTAGCAGCGCAGTCTCAGCAGAATTCGTGGAATTATTTAAATTTCGAATGCGGAGGATATGTAACCGAAATAATTCCCGTACAATATATGGGAGAACTTCCACCAATAAACAGTCAGGTTCTTTACGCAAGAACAGACGTTGGAGGAGTATATCGCTCTTCCGATAACGGTCAGAACTGGAAAAGTATAAATAATTATTATAGAACTTCAAGTGGTAATCCCGGACTCGAAGTCTCCGGGTTAAGCATTCAAGGAATGGCTGTAAAAGATAATGAAACCGGTACAGAAACCGTTATAATAGCAACAGGAAATTATAGAGAAGGTATGAATCCTACAGCTTGTATATTTAAATCTACAAACAGTGGACAAACCTGGTCTAATGCAACTTTTAATGATAATGACGGAATACTATTTCAGGGAAATAATTTCCCTGTTAAGATAGGAGGTCCCTGCATTACTTATGACCCGAATAACCCTGATTGGCTCTTTACCGGAGGTATGTTTCCGAGTACGAATGGTGGCGGAATATCTTATTTATATAAAAGTGTAAATAACGGACAAAGCTGGTCTCGAAGTATTGCAGGTGTCGAGAACTTTCCAGGTATTGATGGAGAATGCATTATCTGTATATCAATGAAGCTTGGAAGTGATCACATATGGGTCGGGACTTCAAAAAGAATAGTATATACAACTAATGGAGGCGCTAATTGGTATCCAATAGAAATACCGATAACACCAGGCGAAGCAAATCCTTTTATAAAAAGGATTATTTTTAAAAACACTACTAATGAGACAGTAGCGTTTTTCACCTGGGGAAATTATGAAAATGGAAGGACAGGAATAGGAAAATTGACCCTAAATACAAGTAATAATACGTGGGAATATCAGGATTTAACATCAAATTTTAATGCATCAAATCCAAGCGGTTTATTTTCTGCACTTAACTTTGTTAATATATCGGAAAATATAATAATTGCAGGGTTATATCAGAGACCTTTAAAAATAACAACTAATTTTGGAATTAACTGGTCGTCTGATGTTTTATTTAATTTTACAACCGGTTATACTCCCGGTGAACCGAATTATCATAATATTCCAAATCATCAAGATCGCGGAGCATTAAATGATCAGATTTACGATGGAATAAGTTGTTTAACGAGAAATCCTAATGATTGGGGTACATCAACGGCTGTATGGTATATGAGTGGCGGAGCAGGAGGAAGGAAAACGGCTCCATCTTACGGTGTAGATGGAAGTGATTTTGGTAATTCTAAGTGGCAATATACAATTAAAGGACAAACAATGCCTGTTATGTATGATGTTGCTTTCCATAATTTACATTTTAATAATATTGATAAACAGTCTATATTTATGCCAATGTCTGATTGGACGATGAGTTGGGAATATTTACAGAATATCAATTTCACCAGTTCTAATGTTATGATACCAACTCCTTTTCAATATGATAGAAAAAGAACTTTGTTGTGTAATTATGATACCTACATTTCAAATGTAACAAGGATTTTATTTGATCCGAATTATCCTAATATCTCATATTGCGTCGGCGGAAGTGTTTATGATTTTACAAAATCGGGAACAAGTTGTACAGATAGATACTTTGCGGGTTTTTACAAAAGATTAGATGTTGATGGTTCCGGAAATAACATTGATATTAATAGAGTAATAAACGGACCTTTTTTAAATATTCCTGAGAGAGCAATCGTTGATGCTATTATAGTTAAAACCTCTAATAATTCAAATAAGATTATAGCTTTAGTTGGAACGACTTATAACAATACACCTCCTAATGGAACTACTACGGGTATATTTTATTCAACAGATGAAGGAGCAAGTTGGAACCCAACGTCATTTGAATTACCTTGTCAAGACCCCAATATATCAACTCAAGTAAAATATTCTCATTCCATAATAAGCAGTTTAACAAATAGTATTAATGGAAACATAGAAGCATTATTTAACGGTCATTTTTCGCTATGCGATGCTGAAAATGGTATAATATATCTGTGGCTTGGATCATCAGATAGTGATGGAGGTGGACTATTTGTATCATTGAATAATGGTGATAGTTGGGCTTATGTTCCCAATACACCGAATACAGGTTTCCTCGGTCCAGGTTCTCTAAAATATTTAGGAAATAACGAAATTGCTTTAGCCGTTAGGGGATTTGGATATGGACAGAAAGGATTATTTAAAGGAACAATAAATACATCAGATGGAGGTGTATCATGGTCAGAATTTGGAGTTGTCGGAATCTGAAGAATTTTTGAGCGCAGAACATCTCGACTATCAGGCACCCGGAACATGGGTTGTTTATGGTAAAAGGTCTGTTTCTGAATTAAATCAGATTTATAAATCGACAAATAATGGAACAAGTTGGATACGTGTTCCTGAATATCCTGAAACTCTTCCATATTTCCCAAAAGTAAATAGCTTGCGTATAAGACCTTCTCCTTATAATAACGAACTATGGATAGCGACATCAGGGCAAGGAGTCTATATTTATAAGAATTTTCAGAAAAATTGCTTGCCTGATATTACAAGCCATTTTGTCATTCAGGATCAGCCTTATACATACGATTGCGATAATGATATAGTAGTGAAAAACGGAGGTTTCCTGGAAATAAAAAATTGTTCATCATTTAAAATGCCTTCCGGAAAATCAATAAAAGTTGAAGCTGGTGGGAAGTTAGTATGCGACCATGTTAATTTCAATTGCTGTGATCCGGAGCAAATGTTCGGAGGCATCGAGCTAAGTAATGTCGCTGTTGGTACTGAAATTAAAAACTGTATATTTAATAATGTAAATACGGCTATTAAAATCACAAATATTTTACCGGAGGGTCCCCCATCTACCTGGCCATATTTCGTTCCGATTAACGGACAAGATATAGAAAATAATATATTCAATATTACAGGAACTATTGCAGCTTATACAACCGGAATTGAAGGATATAACGTATATGGATTGACATTGACAGGAAATACTTTCAATAATTCCGGTCCGACTATTCATTGCGTTGTACTAATAAATGATAAGCCATACTATGAAAGGTCTCCGCGTAACAATATCACTAATAATATTATCAATGGGGGAGAATTGCAATTATCGGTTACCGGCTTTGATTCCGAGCTTGCATCTTATTATATAGCAAATAATACACTTAACACATCTGAAGGTATCTGCTTTTTCGGTAGAATGATAACAGGTTTTATTGAAAATAATACCTTCGAATCAAACGGAGAGAACACGCTAAACTTATTTCAAAGCAATCCGTATTTATTGGACAATACTATTAGTAACACAGGTACCGGTTTATGTTTGAATCTCGAGGATTCATATCCTATACTTGCCCCGATTCCGGATGGTAACGGAAATTTAATCTGGTATGGAGGCAGAAACACTTTTAATTCCTCAGATGCCGATAATATACTAATAAGGAGGGGATATCCGACTATTAATTGGGGAATGAACAATTTTACTGTGAGAAATTCCGATTATTTTCATATATCCGGAGAAGTTGATGACGTACTTGGAGATAGATATAAATGCAGAGATAATTGCTGGTACGGTGGAGAAGATGGAATACCGCTAATAGATATTTATAATAATATAATTAATCCTTTGAGCTTAGATTACGCAAGTAATATAACTTGTACACAACAATTAGCATATAACGGGTATTTTCTGTCCCAAATTACGAACAATATTAATGATACCATCTTTACAAGTGTTGATAATACAGGAAGCACGGTACCGCAGGATGAAATAAATTTTTCCGGTGGTTTGAAAGATAAGGAAATAACATTATTTACCTCTGCTGAGAGTAAATTTAAAACCATCATTAACAACTATCCGTCAAGTAAATATCTTAATGGCTCCCTGATTGAACTGTATTGTTGTTACAAAAAAATGGATACGCTTAATAATGACAACAGAATAATACTATTTACGGAATTAAAAAATTACATAGCACAAAAGATTCAACAGTATCAAAGTAACCTGGCATTTACAGATGTAGCTTATAATTTACTATTAATGTCAAAAGTTATGGTCGGTGAGTTGAATGATGCAGCAGACGGCTATCAGTTTTTATCTTTAAACCATCCTGAACCTGAAAGAAGACTTCTGGCAAGTATGGATTATGAATGCGTATTAGAAATGATGGGAAACGGTGGGAGTGAAATGGAATCAACCACAGAATTATCATCAATAGAAAAAAATGTAGAAAGATTTATTATCAAAGATACTTTAGCAAAAATAGCTTCTAAAAATTATGACAAAGAAAAAAACAGAATAAAATTTAATGTTGATGCAAACAAAGTAAAAATTGATGCTGCAACAGAGAAAAAATTTGATGATAAAGTAAGATACAATCTTTTAAATACAAAACACCTTTCAAAAGAACAAAAGAATAAAAATAGAATTGAGAATATAATGCTTATTGCGGGTGTTAAACAAACCCGTACGAAAGAAATAACAAACATAGTTCCAACTAAATACCAATTATATCAGAATTATCCAAATCCTTTCAACCCGATAACAAAAATAGTATTCGATTTACCAAAAGATGCAAATGTAAAACTGATAATTTATGATATACTTGGCAGAGAGATACAAACACTTATGAACAATGAATTTAAGAAAGCCGGTAAATATATGGTTGAATTCAACGGAAGTAACCTTGCAAGCGGAGTGTATTTCTATAGGATTCAATCGGGCGATTTTGTAAGCGTTAAAAAGATGGTAATGATAAAATGACAACCGTCGAATTATCAAATCCGTCGGATGAAGCAGGAAACTTCTTCTTTTTCGACTGGTTGATTATGCTAAACGGGCATTTGTTCTAACAAAAAAATATATAGGACAAATGTCCGTATTTTAAGAAACAGAAAAAATAGTACTGTTAATAAATATTTTTATATCCCTGTCCTTATTCTTCGGGGGCAGGGTGGAAGTTTTACATCGTCAATTTCGTCGTAGTTCGCTTCTATGCAGGTAAGCGGGTCACAGCAAGTGTGGCATACACGCTTATAGGCTCCGAATCCGAGAAGTTCTATATCCGGAGAAAGAAAATCATTTTTTACCGGTTCATCCTTTAATAAATCCGTGCTCAGATATTTTTTATTATCGTCAGGGAATACTGTTACGACAATAGCATCCTTGCCAAGTTCGTTCTGAATTTTTAAGGCGCCGATAAAATTTGCTCCCGATGAAATTCCTACCCCAATTCCGAGCTGTGAAGCAAGTTTCTGAGCCATTAATATTGCATCTCCGTCATCTGCACTTACGATATGGTCAAGAAAATTCAAATCAACAATCGGCGGTATGAACTCATCTGATATTCCCTGAATTCTGTGCTTGCCAACTTTGTGCCCGGTTGATAATGTCGGTGAATTAAATGGTTCCAGCGGATGGATTTTAACCTGCGGATGCATTTCTTTGAGATATTTTCCGACACCCATAATAGTCCCTCCGGTTCCAACCCCTGCAACAAAAGCATCAGGTTTAAGGCTGCGGAACCTCATCTGCCACCAGATTTCCGGTCCTGTGGTTTCGTAATGAGCATCACAATTGTCTTCGTTTGAAAACTGCCTGGGGAGAAAAGTGTTATCGTTTGAAATTGCATAATCTTCTGCTCTTTTAATGCTTCCGAGAAAACCGCCTTCTTCTTTGCTGACCAGATTTATTTTTGCACCAAGGCTTTTTATCAGTTCAATTCTTTCCCGGCTCATCCAGTCCGGCATAAAAATAATTACCTGATGACCAAGTGCCCTTCCGATTGCTGAGAATGATATCCCTGTATTTCCGCTGGTTGCTTCCAGAATTATTGAGCCTTTGTGAATTGTTCCTCGTGAATATGCTTTTTTTATTATGTGTATTGCCATACGGTCCTTAATGCTTCCTGTCATATTCATATTTTCTGCTTTTGCATATATTGTCCGCAGTTCATTCCTGTAATAGAATTCAATTGCCAGCAGGGGAGTGTTTCCGACAAGGTGAGATATACTGTGAATTTTGCGCTCATTTACTACGGGATTCATTTTGATACCGATTAATTTCAAAAAAATAAAATAAAAAAATAATTATATATATACTATGTTTTAAAAATTATTGTGTATAGGTGAGAAGTAAATCTGTTTAAAATAATATTTCTAATTTATATTTTTTTTCACCATTTTGGCTAAAGCCATTTTGGTGTTAGTTCTATAAACCCCGTTCCTCCCGGGAGGACAGGCTGTAAACGACGGGGTAATTATTATTTTCCCCACCGTTTACGGTGGGGTAGAATTCTACAAAAAAACCGGCTTTAGCCAAAACAAAAGAATTATAAGTCAGGTGAAGATTATCGTTTGTTTTTCACCTAGTCTGGCAGACACAAAGGAAAACGAAGGTGAATTTATGATAGCGCAGAGTCTCCTATTAATTTATAATTGATTGCTCAGGAAGACTCTGCTAATAAATAAAAATTTATATTTGATTGTTTAGGAAGACTCTGCTAATAAATGAGATTTTATAATTGATTGTTAAGGAAGGCTCTACTAATAAATAAATTTTTAATTTTAAATTTCAGTTTTAAATTTTCAATTTAAAATTTTAATTTCATTAAAAATTATAACAGCCCGGCAACAGTATTCTTGAATTCGTTTATATCGAAAGGTTTTGAAATATAATGTGTACATCCCCCCTCCAGAAATTTTTCTTTATCCCCGACCATAGCATATGCGGTTACTGCAACAATCGGTGTATCTTTATATCCGGGAAGTTTTTTTATTTCCTGTGCAGC
The DNA here is from genome assembly GCA_963806045.1 of uncultured Ignavibacteria bacterium. Lineage (GTDB taxonomy): Bacteria > Bacteroidota > Ignavibacteria > Tepidaquicellales > Tepidaquicellaceae > DATCHW01. The sequence continues at coordinate 45,222 of CAWDWP010000001.1, forward strand.
ATCCAGTCCGCTCATTCCTTTTAAACCAATATCCATCAGGATTACATCGTACTTATTCGTTTTTGCCTTTTCTATGGCCTCATATCCGTTTGTAACGGTTTCCATTTCACATAAATTTTTCAGAATAACCTGGATGGTAAGTATCGTATCGCTATCATCTTCAACTAAAAGTATTTTCTTATCCATATATTTATGCGGATTTAAATTCTTAGTAATATTTGGTTCCGGTGTCTTGCTTTCTTTAGCTGAGTTATATTTTAATGGAAGGCGCACTGTAAAGGTAGAACCTGCACCCAGTTTGCTTTGAACTTTTATTTCTCCGTTTAAAATTTCAACGAATTTTTTGGTCAGTGTTAATCCTAATCCGGTTCCTTCAAATTTCCGTGCCAACCCGTCACTGACCTGTCTGAAAGGCTCAAAGATTGCGTCCTGAAGATTATCCGGAATACCTATTCCTGTATCTGTGATTTTAAGGATTATGTTTTCAACGGCGTTCACGTTTTCACGGTTTAATTTAACCGTTATATCTCCTTTTTCGGTATATACAACTGCGTTTTGAATCAGATTTGTTATGATATGATCAAAAATTCTTCTGTCAACTTCCAGATAAATATCTTCTTCTATATCTCCATGCAGAAACAATCCTTTTTCTTTCGCAGATGCATCGAATAATTGCACTGAGTCTTTTACAACTTTTGAAATGTTAATGTTTTCAAGTTTTAAATCCATTTTATCTGCTTCGACTCTTGATAAATCAAGAATTGAATTCAGTGTGCTGGTTAATCTTTTTCCTCCATTCAGGATAATCCCTGCCATTTCTTTATATCCCTTATCGGTCAGTTCATCATATAAAATATCTGCAAATCCAAGAATTCCGGTCATTGGTGTTCTAAGTTCATGGCTCATGTTCGCAAGAAAAGTGGATTTTAGTCTGTTCATTTCTTCCGCTTTTTCCTTGGCAATCCGCATATCCTCTTCTGTTTTTTTCTTAGCGGTAATATCCCTGATGATAGCGCTTAACAACACTTTACTGCCAAGATGAATTGCGTTTAAAGAAACTTCCGCATCAAATAAATTTCCATCTGCTTTTTTGTACAGCCATTCAAACTCCATTGGTTTCCCGCCATAAGCTTCGTTTGCTAATGAGTCGAATTTTTCTTTCGAATTCCGGTTATCTTTTTGTATCTCCGGAGACAGGTCAAGAGAAGATTTGTTCAGCAGTTCATTCCGGTTAAAACCAAATAACTCTTCTGTTTTTTTATTAAAATCAATAATCTTATCTTCATCCATCAGCATAATTGCATCATTTGCATTTTCAAAAACAGTTTTAAACCTTTTCTCTGAAATTAATAATGCTTCGATTGCTTTCCGTTTCTGCAATTCTTTTTCAAAATTATCTAAAGCATAGGAAATATCATATATCACTTCTTCAAAAAGTACTATTTCTTCCTCCTTGAAAAAATCTGTGCCATCAGAATATAGATTCAGATTTCCTATTACCTTTCCGGCTTTTTTAATTGGAAAGGAAGCCGATGACCGGAATCCCCGTTTTAAGCAATCTTGCTTCCATGGAGCCATAGACATTAGATAATCATTTTCAATATCATTGCTTATAATATATTTCCCTTCCCTTATTGACCTGCCGGCGGGACTTTTCCCTTCCGGTACATCGAGATCTGTTATTTTAATAATGTCAAGATAACCATCTGAATAGCCATTGGATGCTGCCGGGATTACCCGATGTGTATTTTCCTCTTTCATGCCTATCCATGCAAAAAGAAATTTGCCGTATTTTACACATACTTCGCAAATCCTGTCAAATAATTTTTCGCGTTCTTTAGTCAGGACGATTGCCTGGTTAACCTGGCTCAAAACGGCATATATTCGGTTAAGGTTTGTTATTTTCTCTTCAGCTTTTTTTCTCTCCGATATATCACGGATTATTCCCTGAAAAAAAGGATTCCCGTCTATTATTATTTCCCTGGAGCTGATTTCTACGGGAAATTTTGTTCCGTCTTTTTTTACATGAATTGTTTCGTATAACATTCCTCCTTTTTCGTGCAATGTGTTAAAAATAGATTCCATTTCCTTTTGTGTGTCGGGAGGTCTGAAGTTCTTTAGGTTAAGTTTCAGTAATTCTTCTTTTGTATATCCGTATACGGATAATGCACGGTCATTTGCTTCCAACAATTTACCGTTTTTATCCGTTAAAACCATGACGTCGTTTGCATATTTTACAACATATTCAAAGTGCTCTTTAAGAGCCTCTCTTTTTACCTCTGCAATATATAAACTTCTGTAATGTGAGGCTTTCTGTCTATTCCAGATATATAAAATAATGCTGCCTACAATAATTAAGAACAGACTAATCAGAATTACCGTAAACGTTGTTACCTGGTCTATGCCTGCATACAACTCTCCCTTTTCCATTTTAGAAATCATAATCCAGTCTGTTCCAATTACAGGTTTAATCACTCCAATAACCTGTTTATTCTGGTAATCAACTCCTTCCGTAATTCCCCTTACGCCATTTATTGCTTTTATAGCCAGAACATTGACATTATCCCCGGTTATTCTGTATTTCAAGGCAGCGTTTTTTCTGTTCTTTAAATCATTTAAGTATAATGCATCGTTGCCGTCTTTTTTAATCAACAGGCATTCAGCTGTCTCGCTGGCAGTAGGCCAGGTTTGAATCATCGGATACAAATAATCATACGGATCAATTTCCAGTAACAGTAATTCTTTAACGTCTGAATCGTAGTTAGTAATTAAAGGTATAACAAGGTCAAGATGTACGGTGTCTGTTGCTTCATAAAAATGAAAATCTGAGAGTAAAACTTGTTTTTCATTAACTACTTTATCAATATTTATTAATGCATTTTTCCCCGGTTTTTTTGAGTCATCCGGTGCCGAGAGAATTATATTCCCTGTTCTGTCCACAAGACGGGCACTATTATAATTGCTGTTCCGGGTTAAAGTTTTCAGCCAGAATAAAATATCGTTTTTTATTTCCTCCGAATTATTATCGTGATAAAGTCTAATCTTATCGGATAGCATTCTGTTCGAAGATATCATTTCACCGTCATCCATTCGTTCTTTTCTCCAGCCTTGAATCTGGGTAGTTTTCAGGTCCGTGATTGTGTTTATATCGTTCTGAATTTTTTCTGTAAGGCTTGCTTTCTGGTTTTTGTAGAAAAGCATCACAAATAAAAGGATTCCGGTTAATGCAACAATCAAAAGAACGAAAATAGGAATAGTCGGATTCCCTTTAAATTCCTTCTCCGTTGAAGAATATATTTCTATATTATTTTTAGCTGAAATTTCGCTCTTTTTCATATTAAATAAATATATTACATGGTGAATTCGCCGTATTCCACTCTCAAAATATACATATTATATGATAATATAACTGAATTATTTTATATACAAGTTATTATTTAAATAATGTTATTGTGGAAAAAGTTATTAAGATTGATTTTGGTATTCAGAATCCCGTAAAAATAAATTAGTTTTAGCTCGTTAAAATTATTAATTTAAATATAGAATTTTAAAGAGTTTGATGTTAAAATGACAATGAGCGAAAAATTAACGGTTCGAAAATGGTATGTTATCAGAACGAAACCCAGGTGGGAGAAAAAAGTGACTCTTCAGATTGAAAAGAAACAAATCGAGGTTTTTTTACCTATTTTAGAAAAAATAAGAATCTGGTCTGACCGGAAAAAAAGATACAGGACCCGATGTTTTCGGGTTATGTATTTGTCAGGGCAGATGAAACGGAAAGAATAACCGCTATATCAAACACGCCGGGAGCAATGGGGTATATTTTTTTCAATAAAAGACCTGCGATAATGAGAGACGAAGATATTCTATATATTAAGATGTCATTAAAAGAGCCGGAGCGGATTTCAATAGAGGAAAAACAGATTAAAAAAGGTGATTATATAACCGTAAAGAGAGGACCGTTCAGGGGGATGAAGGGATTTGTCAACGATTTCAAAGGAGAGTATAAATTAACCGTTAATCTTGAAGAGCTTTCAACTGCTTTTAGCGTTACTCTGATGCTCGATGAAGTAAATGTGGAAGAAGAAAAACGGGAAGAAGAGTGAGGAAAAAAAGTAAAAAGTCAAACGTAAAAGGTCAAAAGTAAATTTAAAATTTAAAAGTGGGTAGCTCGCTGCTGTATTCCAATATGTTCGTGACGCCCTGCTTGTATGTTTTCAATTTCGCTTAAACACCAACAAAGGCGAAAAAGCATATCAAGAGTCTGTGTAAATCTGCTCAATCTGTTTCAATCTGTGTGCAGTCTTCCACTGTTATTCATCTCCGCCATCTTTCTTTGCTTTTTCTATATTTCTTTTCCAGCCGGAATATTTTGTTCTTTTTACGGGTGATGATTTGAATATTTCGTTGAATTCTTCTCCTGTTATCTTTTCCAATTCATCCAGAGGTTTGTTTAATATTTTTTCCGTCGGATAAAAACTTTTCTCGTCCGTAAAGATTTTACTTTTATTATAAGGACATACATCCTGGCAAATATCACATCCGAATATCCAGTTGTTTAAATTAATATACTCCGGAATTTCTTTTCTGTTCTCGATTGTATGATAAGAGATACAAAGATTAGCGTCGAGTTTATATGGCTCGAACAAGGCTCCGGTCGGACAAGCATTTAGGCAAATAGTGCAAGACTCGCACAAATCATCTACGGGATTATCATATACAAGCTCTTTATTAATCAATACTTCGCACAGGAAAAAGAAACTGCCGAAATCAGCATTCAGGACATTCGTGTTCTTACCCATCCATCCGATGCCTGATTTTACAGCCCAGACTTTATCCATAACGGGTCCATCATCAACGTAATATTTTGTTTTGATGCCTTCTGAGACGGACTCAATCTTTTTACAAATAACTTTTAATTTCTTTTTTAAGACCTTGTGGTAATCCGAGCTTCCCCATGCATATCTGGAAATCTTTCCTATACCTGATTCATCAGAATGCCTGAATGGAGTAGCGTAAATAAAAGCAGAAGAAATGATTGAGGTAAATTGTTCTCCGATTAATACCGGGTTTGTTCTTTTTTCAAAACTTTTATTGAGCCATTCCATATCTGCGTTACGGTTTTCACTAAGCCATTTTGAAAAATATATTTTTTCTTTTGTTAGTTCTTCAATTTTTGATATTCCTGTTTTAATAAAACCTTCTTCGGCAAACAGCGTTTTTATTTTATTCGTCAGGGTTGTTTTTTCTGTTTCGGAGGAATTCATAAACAGAAATTAAAAATTAAAATCGAAAATTTTCTTTTCCGGTTGCTTCACATAAATGACGTTGTCTGTTATTTTCACTTCGAAAGTCCTGAGTGTGCATCCTGCTCTCCCGGGCTGCTTTCCTGTCTTGAGGTTAAACTTATATCCATGAACAGGGCAGGTAACATTATTTCTTTCAATATAACCGCTGAAAATTACAGGTGAGTGGTTATGGGGACAGATATTATCAACTGCGTAAATTTTATTTTTTACTTTAAAGAGGGCAATTTCGGTTTCGTCATCAAGTATAAAGCACTTTCCTTCATTTTCAAATAATTCGGAAACTTCACAGATTTTCACAAACCGGCTTTCCATATGGTTTTGCTTTATGATGTTTACTTAATGACAAAAACCCTGTCAAGCCTTGCTATTTTCATCAGTTCTATTACGTTCTTATTCACGTTCTTGAGTGTAAGTTTCCTGTCTTTTTCTCTTTCCATTCTTTCCGAAAGAAGAAGACACGAGAGTCCGTTACTGTCACACCTTGTAACCTCTGAGAGATCAATATAGAAAGGATTGTCAATTTCTTTCTGAAGAAAAATTAGCTCGGTCTTCAGTTCTGCAGCTATCTGATGACCGAGTGTTTTTTCCTTAAGTTTGAAGATTGTTTTGTCTTTGCGTTTATCTACTTCGAACTTCATAAATATTATTGTTTATTTGTCCTTTTCGGGATTTTGACGTGGAACGTATTCTTTCCTTGGTTCCGGTTTTAATAATATTCTCCGGCTTAGTTTCAATTTACCGAATTCATCAATTGCAAGCAGCTTAACCTGAATCTTTTCTCCTACTTTCAATACGTCCGAAACTTTAGCAACGCGTTTATTGTCTATTTCGGAAATATGAAGCAGTCCTTCTTTTCCCGGAAATATTTCAACGAATGCGCCAAAATCTTTTATTCCTTTTACTACACCGTCATAGATCTTTCCGATTTCCGGTACCTGTGTAATATTCTCAATTATCTCTCTTGCAATTTCTGCACTTTGTTTGGAAATTGCTGCAATTGTTACCTTGCCCGAATCATCAATGTCAATTTCGCATTTGCTTTCTGCAATTATGTGCCTGATAGTTTTACCGCCGGGTCCGATAACTGCTCCAATAAGGTCAGTCGGAACCTGAATTGTGTAAAGATGCGGCGCATATTGTGAAATGTCAGTTCTTCCTTGTGTGATAGTCTGGTTCATGATTCCGAGAATATGCAGTCTTCCTTCGCGTGCCTGTGCAAGTGCCTGTTCCATAATATCAAATGATATTCCGCGGATTTTAATGTCCATCTGGATTGCCGTAATACCTTCGGTTGTTCCTGCAACTTTGAAATCCATATCTCCGAAATGATCTTCGGAGCCAAGTATATCCGAAAGTATCACTACTTTTTCTTCTTCTTTTATCAATCCCATTGCAATACCTGCAACAGGTTTTTTAAGCTTAACGCCTGCATCCATAAGTGAAAGAGAACCGGCACAGACAGTTGCCATCGATGATGAACCGTTTGATTCAAGTATATCGGATACAACTCTTAAAGTATAAGGAAAGTCATTTTCCGGTGGAAGCATATTTATTAATGCTCTCTCTGCAAGGTTCCCGTGACCAATTTCTCTTCTTCCCGGTCCGGGTCTTCCACCTACTTCACCCGTGCTGAACGAGGGAAAGTTATAATGAAGTATGAATCTCTTTGTGGTATCTTCTTTCAGAAGTCCGTCAATAATCTGTTCATCCCTTTTTGTGCCAAGCGTCGCTGTTGTTAAGCTCTGAGTTTCACCTCTGGTGAATAAAGCAGAGCCGTGTGTTCTTGGTAAAACCGATATTTCGCACGTAATATTCTCTGATATCCTTGTTTGTTCTTCCGTCAAGCCTTTTTCCTTCGTTCAAAATCATATTTCGCATATCTTCCTGCTGGATGTCGTGCATTATTTCATCCAATTCCATTTCCATCTCAGGATATTTTTCTGCAAGGGATGTCAGAACTTTTTCTACCAATTCCTTGTGTTTATTATGTCTGTCTTCTTTTGTAAGAATTGTTCTGTCAAGAATTTTTATTTCTTCGAAGTATAATTTCTTAACATCTTCAACCATTTCAAGGTTGACTTCCGGCGGAGTGTTTGCTCTTTTTGGTTTTCCCGCTTCGGCGACAAATTCTTTCTGGAAATTGCAGATATCTATTATATGCTTATGCGCAAATTTCACTGCATCCAGAAGAACCTGCTCGGAAATTTCCTTCGCTTCACCTTCTACCATTACTATTGAATCTGCTGTACCTGCAACAATTATTTCAAAGTCACCTGCTTCGATTTCAACGAATGTGGGATTGATAATGAACTCGCCGTTCAATTTTGTAACCCTTACCGAGGATATGGGTTCTTCAAATGGAATGTCCGAAATCATAAGCGCTGCGGAAGCTCCAATTGCAGAAATTATATCTGAATCGTTTTCTCCGTCTGATGAAAACACATTACAGTTTATTTGTGTCTCGCAGAAATATCCTTCTGCAAACATAGGTCTGATAGGACGGTCTATAAGCCTTGATGAAAGCACCTCTTTTTCGGATGGTTTACCTTCACGTTTAAAAAAACCGCCGGGAATTTTTCCTGCGGATGCTGATTTTTCGCGATAGTCTACTGAAAGCGGGAAAAAATCCTGTCCCTCTGTAGGTTCGTCTTTCGCCGTTGCTGTGCAAAGCACCACTGTATCCTCAAGCGTTACCAATACTGCGCCGCCTGCCTGCCTGGCTAATCTTCCTGTTTCAAGAGTTAGCGTTTTTCCACCGATTTGAAGACTTTTTTTGTGAATCATTAATTTATTTCTTTCCTGTTATTTTATTTTCTTAAATCTAATTCTTTTACAATTTGTCTGTAGCGTGTTACATCTTTGTTCTCAAGGTATTTTAATAGTTTTCTTCTTTTTCCTACCATTTTCAGAAGACCTGTTTTTGAATGATTGTCTTTTTTATGTGTGGAAAAATGCTGTGCCGACAGTTCGTTTATCCTCTTTGTAAGAATTGCTACCTGAACTTCTGCTTTGCCTGAATCTTTTTCGTTTTTACCGAATTTTTTTACGATTTCTTTTTTATCTTCCTGTGTTAATGCCATTATTATTTCTTAAATTTTTTAATTTATAAATGTTTTATTAAATCTTTTGAAATTTCTTTGTCTTTTTCTATTTGTTTTTTTAATTCTTCAACAGAACTAAATTTTTTCTCCCTGCGGATAAAATCGAGAAATTTAATTTTCAGCGATTGTCCATATAAATCTCCGTCAAAATCCAGGAAATTTACTTCGAGGGTTAATTTCTGACCTTCGGTTACTGTTGGCCTTACGCCGATATTCATCATTCCGAAATAATTTTTTCCGTTGATCTCCGACTTTATAAGATATACGCCGTTTTGGGGAATCAGTTTGTATTCGGAAACCGGTTTAATGTTTGCAGTCGGAAATCCGATTTTCCTGCCAAGCTTATCGCCGTAAATCACTTCTCCGGTTATTGAATAGTAATCGTTTAGAAGCATTTCTGCATCTTTTACGCTTGAAGACTGAAGCATATGCCTCACGACTGTGCTGCTTACAATATAACCTTCTGTTTTAAGCTCGTCAATTTTGTGAATTTCAAAATCATATTTTCCGGATAACCCTTTAAGTGTTTCAAATCCGCCTTCGCGGTTCCTGCCCACCATGTGGTCATAGCCAATCACAATATCAGAGAGCCCGAACTTATTTATTATGTAATTCACATAGAAATCTTCCGCAGAATTCCTGGAAAATTCTTTAGTGAATTCAATCACATAAACAATATCTATGTTTAAGCTTTCAAACATCTCAAGCTTTTCATCGAGTGTTGAAAGTATTTTTATGTCGGGTGATTTATTTTTAAGAACAATCTGCGGATGCGGTTCAAATGTTAAAATCACACTCCGCAATCCTTTGGATTTCTTTATTTCGTTTACCGAATCTATTATCTTACGGTGTCCTAAATGTATGCCATCGAATGTGCCAACCGTTATTACGCTCTTCTTATCGAATTCTACCGAATCAAACTCTCTTACAACTCTCATTAAATACTGATTATTTTTTGATATCGTTTATCAGTTATTTTAATGATTTTAAAACTTCTTTAATCTTATCAAAATTCGGAAGCTTTCCCGCATCTTCAAGTATTTCAATGTGTTGAATCTTTCCGTCTTTGTCTATCACAAAGACCGAGCGTTTGGAAACTCCGTTCATTCCGACAAAATCACCGTCCGGATATCTTGTTCCGTATTTTGTAATGACTTCTTCGTTAAAATCACTGAGAAGCGGAATTGTAATTTTGAACGATTTAGTCCATCCCTCCTGAGCAAATGTAGAATCCGTACTTATGCCCAGAACATTTGCACCTAAATCTTCATATTCTTTTAATCCGCCCGTTATTGAGCATACTTCTTCTGTGCATACTCCGGTAAAAGCTCCGGGAAAAAAGAATAGAACCACATTCTTACCCTTGTAATCACTAAGGGATATTTCCTGAAAATCTCCTGTTAGATTCTTGGATTTCAGTGTAAAGCCCGGGGCTATATCTCCAATTTTTAATGACATATTCAATCCTTTATATATGTTAATATTTATTTTATATAGAATTTCAAATATAATAAAATAGCTTGTCATTAACAATTCGATTTATTAATGCTAAATCCCGATAAAAACAAATCCGATTTAAATAATTTTATAAATAACCCGCTAAACTTTATTAATCGGGAGCAAAAACCTTACTAATCAATTGAAATCTTTCAATACTTAATAATCGCAATAAATCCCTTATATTTTCGGCGCTGTCGCTTTTTTTCAAATGGCATCGAATGACACCTTCCTCCTTTTCCAGAAACTGAGTTAGCCATAAAGAAATGAGAGTTTTTGAAAGTTGACAAATATAAAAATACCAATTAATTCCATTGAAAATTAGTTTTTCTGCATATAAATTACCTCTAAAGCAGTAAATAATTTTTATAAATTTAATATTTTGTTTTTAATATCTATATTTTATATTATTTACCGTCATAGCAGTAATAACAAACAATAATTAAATAAAATATAAATATTTACCGCTTTAACAGTAATATTATGTATAAAATATCCGAAATAATTAGATATCATCGTAAAAAAGGCGGCTTATCACAAAAAGAACTCGCTGACCTGGCAGGAGTAGGAAAAACCGTAATTTTCGATATTGAAAAAGGTAAGACAACTATTCAATGGTCAACGCTTGAAAAGGTTCTGAGCGTTTTGAATATAAAAATTAAATTCGAAAGCCCTTTATTTAATAACATTAAGTATGATGAAGAATAGGAAAATTAATATTTTGATAAACGGGGTTTCCGCCGGAATTTTAGAGGAATCCGATGGTGGCAAAAGATATCGCTTTACCTATAATGATAATTATAGGGGTGAAAGCGTTTCTTTGGCTATGCCTGTTCAAAAGAAAATCCTGGAGTTTGATAATTTTCCTGAATATTTCGAAAATCTTTTACCCGAAGGACTGATGCTTGATGGTTTATGTAAAACGAACGAAACCGGCAAGAACGATTATTTTTCCCAATTAATAGCAGCAGGAAAAAATCTTTTTGGAAATATTGAAATAGAAATTATAAAATGAACCGGTGTCCGATTACATATAGCGAATGTGGAAAAAATTATTATTCTGAAAAGGGTTTAAAATTACTTTCTCCCGGGCTAAAGAAACTTAATCTCCTGCCATATTCTAATGAAGATATTAAACTCGAAGCATTTTCCCGTTCCGGTGATTTTGCATTACCGGGCAGTTCCTTGAAATTGCTCGCAAAAATAAATCCCTCAACAGATTCTTTCGTATTTTCTTCTCTGAAAGGTAAATTTATTTTAAAACCTCAAAATATTTTATATCCAGAGGTTCCTCAAAATGAAGACCTGACAATGAAAATGGCGGAAGTTTGCGGTGTTGAGGTGCCGTTTCATGGCCTGGTATATAATTCGGATAAATCACTGACATACTTCATAAAAAGATTTGACAGGGGTCCGGGAAAATTAAAATTTCACACCGAGGACTTCGCCCAGTTATGCGGTAAATACAAATCCGGGAAGTATGATTCATCAATGGAAGAGGTCGCCGGAATTGCAGACAGGTTCTGCACTTTCCCGGTCATAGAAAAAATAAAACTTTTCCGGATTTCAGTTTTTAATTATCTTGCGGGAAACGGAAATGCGCATCTGAAGGAATTTTCGTTGATTAAAAGGGATGAGGTTGTAGTGTTCAGCCCATTTTATAATCTGGTGAATACAGCGATAATAAGCAATAATGAATCAAGTGAAATTGCACTATCGTTGAATAATAAAAAAATGAGTTTAAACAAATATGATTTTTTTGAATATTATGGTATTAATATTCTTAAATTAAACTTAAAATCATTACTGAGTGTATTAAATGAGTTCGAAAATTCAATATCGAAATGGCTGGACCTAATACAAATCAGTTTTCTCACTGAAAAAAATAAAGAAAAATATATTAAAGTACTTGAACAAAGAATTGTAAAATTTTTTAAATAAATAATTATATGAGCAAAGATTGGCAAAAATATTTCCAGGGCGCAATTACAATGTGCGATAAGGATTTCGTAATAACTTACATGAATGAAAAGGCTATAATTACTTTTAAAGAAGACGGAGGTGATAAACTCATCGGTACAAATCTTCTGGATTGCCACAACGAGAGATCAAAAATAGAAATACTGAAAATCCGTGATTCCGGAGAACCGAATGCATATACTATAGAAAAAAACGGAGTAAAAAAAATAATTTATCAGGCACCCCTGTTCGAGAATTCCGAATATTCCGGTATGGTGGAATTATCATTGGAAATCCCGTTCGATATGCCTCATTTTAAAAGAGATTAAACGGCTATGAAAATTCTAATAACAGGCGGAAGCGGGATACTGGGATTTTTTCTGAATATCCGCTTATCGGAAAAGCATAATATTTTAACTACATACCACAATAATCCCGGTAACTGTAAGCGGTTCAATTCTGTAAAATTGAATTTGGGAGATCCTGAAGAGATAAAAAAACTCTTTCACAATTTCTCGCCCGATGCGGTTATTCATACTGCCGCATATTCCCGTCCGGATATTTGCAGTGTTCTTTCGCGTGAAGAAGTTTTCCGTGTAAACACAAAATCAACTGAAGAACTCTCACAGACTTTGTGAAAAAAATAATTCCCTCCTGATATTCACATCTACTGACCTGGTGTATGATGGGTTTGCCGGCTCAATGCTGAAAGAAGATGCCAGACTTAACCCAATATCACTTTACACTGAATCCAAACTTGAAGCTGAAAAATCAATTGAAAATGTTTTTAGTAATTATGTAATCCTGAGGACATCGCTTTTATACGGTATAGGACTAAATGATTCAGTGAATAATTTCCATAAAATGTACAATAATTTCAAAGCGGGAAAACCCTGGCGCTTGTTTTATGACCAGTTCCGGACTCCGTTATCGCTGATAAATGCTTCCGAGATTATTGAGCAGATTCTGAACCTGAACATACAAGGAGAAATTATTAATTTCGGCGGTAAACAGCGTGTATCAAGGGTCGAGCTCGGAGAGATTCTATGTGGTATTGCTGGTTTCGATAAATCTTTAATTGAAAAAATTTCAATGGATGATGTTTCCGGACAGCAGCAAGTGCCTGATGTTTCGCTCAATACCGACAAACTAAGGTCCTACGGTATAGAGCAGAAATCAATCGAGGAATCAATTTACGAAATACTGAAGTCAGAGAATGGATAATATTGTTATTTTATTGCTATGCCTTTTTCTCGGTTATTTCCTGCAGAGAATAAAAATCTTTCCGGTAAATGCCTACGTTACGCTTAATCATTTGATTATTTATATCTGCCTTCCGGCTTTAGCGCTGCTGTATATGCCGCAGGTAGAAATCAGCACGCAGATGTTGTTCCCCCTGTTTGTGGTTTATTTGCTTTTCGCAGGAGGTTTTATTTTTATAAATATAATCGGAAAAATTTTTAAGTTTGACCGCGCGACAATCGGCGCGCTTGTTCTTATCTGCGGATTTGCAAATACTTCATTTGTGGGTTTTCCGCTTCTTACAATGCTCTTCGGAGAAGGTTCGCTGAAAACAGGAATAATTATTGACCAGGCAGGCTCTTTCATTGCGGTTACAACTTTGGGAATAATCACTGCTTCTTATTATTCATCTTCTCAGCCTTCAGGAAAAATAATTATAAAAAAGATTTTGCAATTCCCTCCGTTTTATTCTTTCATCATAGGGTTAGTGATAAGGCTCTTAAATATTCCTGTTCCACCTTTTATGCAGGATATTTTCCGGAAACTGGGAAGCCCGATATTCTTTTTGGCTCTCATATCCGTCGGAATGCAGCTATCATTCAATTTTGCGGGAATAAAATTTTCCGGTATTTTCTGGGGATTGTTTTATAAACTTATATTTGGTCCGCTCCTGATTTTCATTCTCTATGTTTATATTTTCGGTGGGAAGGGCGAAGTTGTTCAGATAAGCATAATTGAATCTGCGATGGGTCCTATGGTTACAGCCGCTATTCTCGCTTCTAATTATAATCTTAATCCAAAACTCGTAGGTGTGGTGACAGGTCTGGGAATTATACTGTCCTTTGGAACAGTTCTTCTGTGGTATCAGGTTGTAAGGGGATTCTGATATACTAATTAATTTCCAGGTGAATGTTTTTTGATGCTTGACAATTTTAAATATATTGTCTAAATTAGTCTTGACAATATTTGTCAACTTATTATTGCTGCATGAAAACATTTGGGGAAATAGTAAAAAGCGAAAGGAAGAAGCGCAAGATGCTTTTGAGGGAATCCGCTGCTGCTCTTAAACTTGATCAGTCATTAATTAGTAAATTCGAAAGTAATTCGCGAAAACCAACCCGCGAACAGGTGATACAATTTGCAAAATTATATAAAATAGACAAAAATGAGTTGCTGGCAGTCTGGCTAAGCGATAAAATATTCTATGAGGTCTATAAAGAAGATATTGCTAAACAAGCATTACACATAGCGGAGAAAAAAATAGATTTGTATTTAAAAAATAAATAAAATTCAGATTTACAATAAATTGGAGGTTGCAAATTGCAACCTCCAGTAAGGTATTAAAAAATGACAAATTTAATAAAATTAGAATCCGTTAACATAATTCCATTTATTTATTTAATTCGTAAAGAAAAGGTTATGCTTGATAGTGACCTGGCAAAACTTTATGGGGTTGAAACAAAAAGGCTTAAGGAAGCGGTAAGAAGAAATATTTCGCGATTTCCAAAGGATTTTATGTTCGAATTAACTCTTGAAGAATATCGCTCTTTAAGGACGCAATTTGCGACCTTAGAAAAATTCCCTGATAATCCAGAGCTTGTTTCAAAAAAAGGAAAGCACTCAAAATTCGTTCCCATGGTATTTACCGAGCAAGGTGTGGCTATGCTATCGAGTGTTTTAAATAGTCAAAGAGCTATACGGGTGAATATTGCAATAATGAGAGCGTTTGTACAAATCCGGCACATTGCACTAACGAATAAAGACCTTCAAAGAAAAATTAATAAACTTGAAGAATCTGTAAATGCAAAATTCAATCATTACGATGATAAAATAAAACTTATCTTTGAAGCTATTAAGCAATTAATCAAAACAGAAACAAAACCTAAAAACCCTTTAGGCTTTCAGGCAAAAAACAAATAAATTCAAAAGATACAAAACTTATAAGATACTTATCTAAAAGAGAAGGGAGAGAAAGAGCAGAAAAAAAATTAAAATAAATAGTTTTTTATTCGAATTTCTTTTTTGCAAGAACCACAGCACCTACTATCGCAGCCAGAAGTAGCAGACCGGCAAGCTCAATTGATAAACCGTAATTTGTAAATAATTCAGTACCAAGATTTTCTGCGGTTCCGATTTTTTCAGCATTTGGATTCAACGCAGGATATTTCCCTGCGAATCCGAAGTAAACCGTAAAGGCAAGCAGGCAAAATAATAAAACCGACAATAAAACTGCTGATATTTTTTTGTAAGAAAATCTTTCACTTATTTTTATTTCATCCCTCACGTTCAGAAGCATTATTACAAAAAGAAATAACACCATAATAGCGCCCATGTAAACAAGCACCTGTATTATCGCTATGAATTGTGCTTTCAGTGATAAATATACACCTGAAACCATAAAAAAATTGAGAATCAAAAATAGTGCACTTGAGATAGGGCTTTTTCTTGTTATCATCATAATTGCTGAAAAAACAGCTCCTGCTGCAAGGATGTAAAATATTATTGTATCAAACTTCTGCTCCATTAATAATCAATTATTTGTAAATAAATATATATTTTCTAAACTAAATTTGTAATTCTAAATTTTGTTAGTGTTACATATTTGTAACGAGGGAAAGTAAATATGAAAAGCTACAAAAGTTTCGGCAAATAATTGAGACCTTTAAAATGCTTAAACTTTTGTAGTTTAAGTTTTAATTTTTTTGTTTCGTTTTTTCGTTAATTTCTTGTTATTTTATATTAATTAGAATTTTTTTATAAAAAAATTATCAACTTATGAAAAACATATTACTTTCTGTTTTTTTGATACTATGCATAAGTTATTCGACAAGTTTCAGCCAGTATATTGATGACCCTAATATTGACAGAATCCCCTATTATCTTTTGGTTCAATCGCAATATTCATCTCCGAATTCCTCGCGGATAGTAATAACTAATCCGCTTGGATTTGATAATTTCTTTCTTGGAAATGATTTTGCAGAACCGCATCTCTCCGGGCATCCCCAAAACCCGTTATGGTATTTCACTGCATACAACACTAATGCAGCACATTATACTTTAAATGGTGCAGACTGGTTTATAAATAATCCCAATTTCGGAGCGACAATGATGGGCGACCCTGTTACTGCCTATGACAGTCTTGGTAATTTATTCTATGAAAATATGTATGGAGATGGAAATAATGTTTTTGGAACGAGAATAATCAAATCTACCAATAACGGTCAATCCTGGTTAACATCAGTTAATGGAAATACCGGAAATGATAAAAACTGGATTGCAGCTGACCAAACAGGCGGACCATATGCAAATTATGTTTACGGTACAATAACTCCGGGTAATTTCATAAGAAGTACAGACCACGGTGCGTCGTTTCAAATTGTCACATCTTTTAATACTCAGCAGCTGCCCGGTATGATGGTCTGCGTTGGTCCGAAAACTGACGGAGGTGATGTTCCCGGCGGATGTGTATATGTCGTAACAAATTCAGGAAATACTTTTGGTCCTACTTATAGTTTTTATGTGTCTACTAATGGCGGAACTTCGTTCACACTGAGTTCTCAACAGTTATTTGCCGGATATGTTGGAACCAATGTCGGCGGAAGACACTCCGTTCAGAATATGAGAACAAGACCTTATCCTTTTATGACTGCTGATAATAGTTATGGAGCACGCAGGGGTCGCCTTTACCTGGTATATGCCACTAATGATCCCCCGGGAAACGGAAATAAACCTGATATCTGGTGCAGATCTTCCACAGATAAAGGCGTATCCTGGTCTGCTGCTGTCAGGGTTAACGACGATGCAAGCCCGCAGTCAAATCATCAGTGGATGCCGGCGACCTGGTGCGATAAGCAAACAGGAAGATTATATGTGAAATGGTTTGATACAAGGCTGGCTCCAACAAGCGATAGCGCCGACGTTTATGCTTCCTATTCGGATGACGGCGGAAGCACTTTTGTTACAAACCAAAGAATTACAACTTCTACTTTTAAAATTGACTGTGCCGGATGCGGCGGCGGCGGAACCCCGCGCTACCAGGGAGATTATGATGCAATCACTTCGTTTGGAAGAACTTCCATAATGTCCTGGTCTGACTTCAGGAATGGTTCTTTCGGAAGCTATACGGCATACTTCCCGGATTTTGCTATGAAAATCAATCCGCTTGCAATCTCTATGCACAATAATGATAGTATTTTTATTCGCGTCAGTGTGCCTGCCGTGAAATCGTTCACTGACAGAGTGAAGTTCACCGCTGAGATTGATACTTTACCCGTTGCCGGAACGGTTGATTTCTCATTTGTAAACGGAAAAGATTCAATTTCCGTATTTCCTGATTCTGTAACTTTAAGAATTAAAACTATAGGTAATATATCTCCCGGATCATACGGAATTGTTATTTCCGGAAAGGGACCCAATGGGATTCCTATACACAAAAGGATTCAGGAGGTCTATATCAACACGGCTCCTGTCTCGGTCGGAACAAACCGCGAAGGTATCTGCAGTTACAAAGTCAACGGTGTTCAGTATAATACAAGACAAACATTTGTTATAAACCTTGGTCAATCTATTTCGGTTCAGGCAGTAAGCCCATTCCTTGCAGGTAATAATAATTATATTTTCACAAGCTGGAGTGATGCAGGCGATACAACTCATAACGTCGTCGTGAACAACCCAATAACTCTGACTGCGAATTTTAAAGTTCAGTATAAACTGCTAATGGTTTCATCTATAGGAAACACATTCGGCGGTAACGCATATTATGATTCTGCTGTTCCGTTTAATTTTGGTGTTTTATCCAGAATTTTTGTTAGCGGCGGACAGACTTATCTTTACAGGGGATTTACAGGTTTAGGAAATACCTCTTATACAAGCCCTGACAGCACCGGAGCAGATTCCTCAATTACAATTGCAATTTCAAATCCGATTGTAGAAAGCGCACGCTGGATGAATATTACCGGTATTTCAAATATCGGAAGTGATATTCCACGTGAATATAAACTGTACCAGAACTTCCCGAATCCTTTTAATCCCGTAACAACAATTAATTTTGATATTGTAAAATCCGGTTATGTAAATATAACGGTTTACGATGCGCTTGGAAGGGAAATTCAGGTACTTGTGAACGAATCCGTCCAACCCGGAAGTTACAAAGTTAATTTTGATGCCGTGGGATTATCAAGCGGAATATATTTCTATAAAATTAAAACCGGCGATTTCACAAATGTGAAGAGAATGCTGCTGGTAAAATGATAATTTTTCGCTGGTTAAAAATTTAAAACCTCTGGCTCCTGAACCCCTGTTTAGGAGCCTTTTTTATACTTCTAGTTTCTCGCGCACCCCTCGGTTATCAATAATAGAAAATAATTTTAAATTTACAATTTCAATTTTAAATTTAACATTTTTAATTTTAATTTCTTTCAGGAAACTAATCTATGAACTTATATCTTTTCTATATCGTTTATTAAATTACATTTAAAGAACATTATCTTTAATTTTGAACACTTTGAAAAAATATTATGACATAATTGTTATCGGTGCAGGTCACGCGGGGGTCGAGGCAGCAGTCTCTTCTTCGCGTATGGGTCTGGAAGTCGGAATTATTACTATGGATACTAATGCAATCAGCCGGATGAGCTGTAACCCCGCTGTCGGAGGAACAGCGAAAGGACATCTTGTTCGCGAAATAGATGCTCTCGGCGGTGTAATGGGCGAACTTGCGGATAAAACCGGCATACAGTTTAAAATGCTGAACAAATCAAAGGGTCCCGCAGTGTGGTCGCCTCGCTGTCAATCTGATAAAGAGCTTTATTCCCTCGCCGCAAAAGAGCTGGTTCTGAATCAGCCTGGAATAGAATTGATTCAGGATATGGTAAATGAAATAATGGTAGACGACAATGCTGATACATTCAGTTATAAATATTCAGTGAAAGGAATAAAAACTTTACACGGAAATGAAATCGCCTGCAAAGCCATAATTATCACTTCGGGCACTTTCCTGAATGCTGTAATGCATACGGGAATAAACCAAACTCACGGAGGCAGGATTGGCGAGCAGTCTGCAACAGGATTATCAGAATGTCTGATGAATTTTGGATTTGAAACAGGTCGATTGAAAACAGGAACTCCTCCGCGTCTGGATGCTGATACTATTGACTTTTCTAAAACAGAAATTCAGCACGGAGATAATCCCCCGGCTCCATTTTCTTTCAGAACAAAAAACGGTTTTCCTTATCAAAAACAGGTCAACTGTTACCTGACGCATACTAACGAAAAAACTCACGATATTCTAAGAACAGGATTCGGAGAGTCTCCAATGTTCACGGGCAGAATAAAGGGCGTCGGTCCGAGATATTGCCCTTCGATAGAAGATAAAATTTCCCGTTTCTCCGACAGACCCCGTCATCAGATTTTTCTTGAACCGGAAACCCTGAACGGTAAAACAGTTTATATGAACGGATTCTCAACCAGCCTTCCGCTGGAAGTTCAGCAGAAAGCCGCCATCACTGTTCCGGGACTTGAGAATGTGAAAATTATCAAACAGGGATATGCTGTTGAATATGATTTCTTCCCGACACATCAGATTTATTTAACTCTCGAGACAAAAATTGTTTCGGGTCTATATTTTGCCGGGCAGATTAACGGCACTTCGGGTTACGAAGAAGCTGCCGCTCAGGGTCTTATTGCCGGAATAAATGCGGCTTTGAAATTAAAAAAATCGGAACCTCTTATTCTTAAAAGAAGCGAAGCATATATTGGCGTTTTGATTGATGACCTTATAAATAAAAATCCCGCTGAGCCTTACCGCATGTTTACATCCTGCGCCGAATACCGGCTGGTGCTTCGACAGGATAACGCCGATATAAGGCTTATGGAAAAAGGGAATTCAATAGGATTAAATAGTGCGGAATTGACGGATAACCTGAAAAGGAAAAAAGAACTTATAAAAGATGGAATTAAATATTTTAAGTCGAATACTATCAACCCGAAATTAATAAATGAACTTTTAACCTCGAAAGATTCTTCGCCGATATCTCAAAATGAATTTCTTTCAAACATTCTGAAAAGAAACGATATCTCAATTAAAGAAATGCTTAACTTTCTCGATGTAAACAATATCGAATTATTAAAACAAATTTTTGAAAGTTCCGAAGCACAGGAGCAAATAGAAATAGATATAAAATACGAAGGATATATCACGCGTCAAAACGAGCAGATTGAAGCATTTGAAAAAAATGAAAATATCAGAATACCCGATGAATTCAAATATGAAAAAATAAAGTCCCTGTCCTCAGAGGCATTGGATAAACTAAACAAAATAAAGCCAAAATCAATCGGACAGGCTCATAGAATTGCCGGCGTAAGACCATCGGATATTTCTGCAATACTTATTTATATGCGAGGATGATTCGAGAGGTGAAAAAGTAGAAATGTTAAAAGGTAGAAAAGTAAAAAAGTAAAAACAGATTTTAAATTTTAGGAAATGATATTAAGAATAGAACCGGATAATCCGGAGGGAAAAAATTTCAAGAAGGTACTCGATTGTCTGATGGACGGCGGGGTAATAATTTACCCGACCGATACTGTTTATGGAATCGGATGTGATATACACAAAGCCAAAGCCGTTGAACGAATTTCACGTATCAAAGGATTGAAACCCGAGAAAGCAAATTTTTCATTCATCTGTTACGACCTCAGCCATCTTTCGGATTTCTCTAGACCCATAGAAACCTCTGTTTACAGGGTAATGCGACGGGCGCTGCCGGGACCTTTCACTTTTATTCTAAACGCAAACAGCAATGTGCCGAAATTGTTTAAAACCAAAAAGAAAACTGTTGGAATCAGAATCCCCGATAATGATATCTGCAGAAGTATCGTGAAACATCTTGGAAATCCAATACTCACGACATCGGTTCACGATGACGATGAAATTTTAGATTATACAACCGACCCCGAATCTATACATAACCGATATGAAAACATTGTTGATATAGTAGTTGACGGAGGGTATGGAAACAACACTCCTTCGACAATTGTCGATTGCTCCGATGGCGAATTCCGAATTATCCGTCAGGGACTTGGAAAAATTGAAGAGTTTTTATAAACAATTAAAAATATAAATAATGTATAAATCTGTTTCGGATTTTTTAAATGACTGGAAGAAGGAAAGCGATGCAACATATAAAGTTCTTTCGAATCTTTCAGATGAATCCCTAAAATATTTATCCCATACAAACGGCAGAACAATCGGATATCTTTCCTGGCATATCGTCATAACAATCGGCGAAATGATGAACCGGTCAGGTCTAAAAGTCCAATGTCCGTCGGAAAATTCCACCGAACCTGTATCGGCAAAGGAAATAGCGGATACTTACAAGTCTGTCGCCGGTTCGCTCATTAAAGAAATTGAGATGAAGTGGACGGATGCAACTCTCGACGAAGAGCTTGATATGTATGGAGAAGCCTGGAAAATGTCCTTTATGTTGAAATCTCTCGTGTATCACCAGATACATCACCGGGGACAGCTTACCATTATGATGCGTCAGGCAAATCTCAAAGTTCCCGGCGTTTACGGACCATCACGAGAAGAGTGGGCGCAAATGGGAATGGAACCGCAGAAATAATTAATAATTAGTAATTAGTAATTCAAAACGTAAAACGTCAGACGTAAAATGTGAAACGGCAAGAGTAAAGAAGAACAACGGTAGCCCACGGTTTTAACCGTGGGAAAGATGAACAATAAGGGTTTTTAACTGTTTTAATCTCGGATCCACCGTGGGGGACAGTTTATAAAAATATAAAATTATGAAATATTCTAAAATTATTTCAATGAAAATATTTAAACGATATCTGGTATTTCTTCTTTTCATAATTCCCTTTGGTGTTTCATTATCGCAAAGTCTTGATGATAATTTTCTTCTCGTGCAGAGTGTTCCGCTTGAAACAAAGCTTGAAGAGTCAAAACTGCCGAGAGCATATGATGTCTGGATGGATATGATTAACAATGCAACATCAAGCATCGACTTCGAGATGTTCTATTTTGCAAATAAAAAAGACAGCCCTCTTGAAAACCTTATGGAAGCCGTAAGGAAAGCCGCGGTCAGAGGTGTTAAAATCAGAATTGTTGTCGATTCCTCTTTTTATTCAAAAAATGATAAATCTTCCGACCAGCTCGAAGGCATCGAAAACATCACTATCAGAAAAATTCCTGTCGGCAATCTCACGCACGGTATAATGCATGCGAAATATTTCATTGTCGATAATGAAATACTTTTTCTCGGCAGTCAGAATTTTGACTGGCGAGCCTTGATTCATATTCACGAAATGGGTGTCAAAGTTAAAAGCAAAAAACTTGCTGCAACTTTTGAAAAGATATTCGAACTCGACTGGGGTTATTGCATTTCCCCCGATAACAACGGATTATATGAACTTGGAAAGTCCAAACAGAAAGTTCTGAACTCAAAAAACACTCTGAATATTTCATCGGATTATTTTGGGAAGGTATCTCTTTATCCTGCATTCAGTCCTTATGACTTAACTCCGAAGAAATTTTCATATGAGGAAAAAGAAATCGTAAAGCTTATAAATAAAACCAAATCCAGATTATTCATACAAATATATTCCTTTCTTGATAAAGCAGGAAAAGACAAAATATTCGATTCCTTTGTGAAAGCAATCAGGAAAGCTGCGAAGCGCGGCGCCGATGTCAGAATCATTATTCCTGACTGGGCAATGAGAAGAGATGCCGTAATCTTTCTTAAAGAACTGTCGCAAATTCCGAACATTCAGATTAAAATCAGTACCATTCCGCTTTACAGCGGCGGATTCATCCCATATGCCCGGGTCGAACATTGCAAGTATTTTATTTCGGATTTTAAAACTTCTTTTGTAAGTACTTCAAACTGGGAATATGATTATTTCTATGAATCCAGAAATGCTTCGCTTGTAATAAAGAACAAAAAAGTAAATTCCGAACTCGAAGAAGTTTTTTTGCGCGACTGGAACGGACCTTACACAGAATTAATAGATTTGAATAAAGATTACAAACCACCGAAAAGAAATTAATAATTAGCAATTAATAATTAGTAATTTTTTTTGTAGAGTCCCCGAAGGCGAGAAGACTCTGCTAAAAAACATAAAATGGTTTATACTACTAGCTACTATCTGTCTTTTTCTTAATTATTTAACTTTTTAGAGTTTACTTTTATGGAAACTTATGTTAAGTTTATATTGTTAATATTATAGAATAATGGATACAAAATTTAATGTTGAATTTCTAGAAGGTGTTATAGAATTTTTATCTGCACTTGATGAAAAAGCAAGAAGCAAAATACTTTATAATGTTAATAAATCACAGTATTTGAATGATCCGAAGCTGTTTAAAAAATTGACAGAAACTATTTGGGAATTCAGAACAGAATTTAATAAATTACAATACCGGCTTTTAGCTTTCTGGGATAAAACAGATCGTAATAACACACTAGTTATTGCGGCAACCGGATTAATAAAAAAGAAAGACAAAGTGCCGGAAAAAGAAATTATCAAAGCAGAAAATTTAAGAAAAACTTATTTTTTAAAATAATTAATATGAGAACCAAAAATAAACTTCGAATTTACTCGCTTGATGAAGTAAAAGACAAATTCATTGGAAAAATCGGTGATTCAAAAAGGGACAAATTTGAATTTGAACTTCAAATGGATATTCTCGGAGAGATAATTAAGACTGCGAGATTAAAAAATAATCTTACGCAAGAGAAACTCGGCCAGAGAATTGGAGTTAAGAAAGCACAGATATCTAAACTTGAAAAGGGTTCTTCAAACATTACGATAGGAACAATTAAAAAAGTTTTCTCTGCCTTGAATACCAACATATCGTTCAGTGTGAATTTGTAATTTACTTTCCTTCTCCCTACAATATTTCACCCTTCTGGGGTTTTAATAGAGGGGATCTTTCTTGCTACAATAATTCCACCCTTTCTGGGTTTCCATTCATAGTGGTGTCAGGACTTACTTCCTGACGCGTGTCAGGAGGGGGCACCCTCCGGGTCAACTCCCGCCACCACAATACATTTTTCTTTCTAATTACTAATCGCACCTTATATTTTATTTAATTAACGACCTGATAAACTTAACGAGCCTAAAAAACTTAACAAACTTAATGAACTTTTTTATATTATTTTTACGCTTTTAGCCTATTGTTTGATTTTATACTTATATCTCGCTGTGTATTTTTGTATGAGAAATTATTATAGAAATTGTGTTTTGAAAATTTTATGAAATATTTTGTAGCAATATTACTTTCGTATCTGGTGTTTGCCGGTGCGGTTCATTCTCAGGATACAACGTCAAAGTTAACTCCCGTTACACCTCAGGATTCAGAGTCCAATAAAGAGTCGGTTGCGAGCGAGCCGTTTGCATTCGGTGACTTTACCCGGCTGAATGGTAATGTTATTAAGATTTTAAAATGAAAACTTTTAAATTTTTAAAATCAACAAATATTATATTAATTATACTTCCGGGAGTTTTATTTCTCCTCGCTGTTATTTTCACTACCGATATAATTTTTTCAGACAAAGTAGATTCGAATTTTATATATAATGATGGAAAAATTGGCGGCTCAAGATGGTTTTCTTATAAATATGAATCGGGCAAATTTTTTTCTCTGAAATCTCCTGAAAAAACCGGTTCTATGATTAACAAAACAGCAATAAACTCCCAGATCCCTTTGGTTGCGAAATCCCGGGGATATTCGGAAACAGATGTTATTTTGCTTCGAAAGCTTGTGGATAGTCTTCTGCAATATTCAGACAAAACTGTAGATGGAGAAAAAGCTATTAACATCATAAAGCTGAATGTTTCCCTTGGGGAGCTAAAATAATATGAATATTCAAAATTTTAATTTTATTTATATCATTAAAACATTAATAAATTAATTATGGCAACGGAATATTTAATCGGGGGAACAATAGCTTTTGTGCTATTCGTTTACCTTTTTTATGTAATATTTAAACCGGAGAAATTCTAAAATATGAAAACAACAGATATTTTACAGGTATTATTTTACATTTTAGTTTTGACTGCATTAACGCCTTTGCTCGGTAAATATATGTTCAAAGTGTTTACGGGGAAAAAAAATATTTTATCTCCTGTATTCGAAAAATTTGAGAATTTTATTTACAAATTCCTGAAAGTGAAATCTGATGAAGAAATGAACTGGAAAAAATATCTCTGGTCTGTTCTGATTTTCAATCTTGCGGGATTTATTCTTCTGTTTATTCTACAGGTTGTTCAGCAATGGCTTCCGCTTAATCCACAGGGATTGCCGAATGTTCCGGTTGACCTGGCGTTTAACACGGCCGTTAGTTTTGTGACCAATACTAACTGGCAGTCATACGGCGGGGAAACTACTATGGGTTATGCGGTTCAAATGCTTGGACTGGCTGTTCAGAATTTTTTAAGTGCCGCGACAGGTATTGCGGTACTTCTTGCGCTAATCAGGGGAATAGTAAATAAGTTAAGCGATAAACTTGGAAATTTCTGGACTGATATGGTAAGAAGTGTACTATATGTCCTTCTTCCGCTTTCAATTCTGGTCTCCATAATTTTAATTAGCCAGGGTGTAATCCAAAATTTTTCTTCTTATCCAACTGTCAAAACTCTGGAAGGAGTTGAGCAGGTTATTCCTCTTGGACCGGCAGCTTCGCAAATTGCAATAAAACAACTTGGAACAAACGGAGGTGGTTTTTTTAATACTAACAGCGCTCATCCGTTTGAAAACGCTACGCCCCTTTCAAATTTTATTGAAATGCTTTCGATATTATTGATTGCAGCCGCTTTGACTTATACATATGGTCTGATGGCAGGCTCAAAAAAACAAGGCTGGATATTATTTTCGGTTATGATGTTTTTATTCGTTATTGGGTTTGCTGCCTCTTATATTTCTGAAAATTCTTTTAACCCTGTTTTAAATACCTCACAAAATCTGGAAGGAAAGGAGTTAAGATTTGGCATTGCAAACAGTGTGATTTGGTCAACTGCTACGACAGATGCCTCTAATGGCTCGGTTAATGCAATGCACAGCAGTCTTACTCCGATTGCGGGTATGGTAGCGATGATTAACATTATGCTTGGAGAAATAATTTTTGGCGGGGTTGGTTCGGGATTGTACGGAATGTTAATTTTCGTTTTCATAACTGTTTTTATTGCTGGATTGATGGTCGGAAGGACTCCTGAATATCTCGGGAAAAAGATTGAATCCTTCGATATTAAGATGGCTATCATAGCAGTCCTGATTCCAAATATTGTAATTCTTCTCTTTACGGCATATGCATCTGTTACGACTGCAGGTCTATCAAGTTTAGCAAATTCCGGTCCACACGGTTTATCTGAAATTCTATATGCATTCACATCCGCCGCCGGAAATAACGGCAGTGCGTTTGCGGGATTGAATGCAAATACGGTTTTTTATAATATTTCAATGGGCTTTGGAATGTTGCTTGGCAGATTCGGAGTTATAATTCCCGTGTTGGCAATCGCAGGTAATCTCGTTAGAAAAAACAAATCTCCTGAGAGTGCAGGTACTTTTACAACTGATAATTATGTTTTTGCGATATTATTAATAGGGGTTATTCTGATTGTCGGAGCATTAACTCATTTCCCGGCATTAAGCCTGGGACCTATCATAGAACATTTATTAATGAATAATGGAGTAGCATTTTAATTATGAACAATAATAATAAAACAAAACTTTTTGAGCCGGATATAGTAAGGGGTGCAATACTGGATTCAATGAAAAAACTGAACCCCGTTGTATTAATGAAAAATCCTGTGATGTTCATTGTTGAGATTGGTGCAATGATGACAACTATTCTTTTTTTCTTAGCCCTGGCAAAAGGCGAATACTCCTCTTTCAATATGCAGATTAGTATCTGGCTTTGGTTCACGGTTTTATTTGCAAACTTCGCCGAAGCGGTTGCCGAAGGAAGGGGAAAGGCTCAGGCAGAAACTCTGAAAAAAGCACGAAAGCAAACCTCGGCAAGAAAACTTGTTAACGGTAAAGAAGTAGTCTTAGGGGCTGACGATTTAAGAAAGGGTGACTTAGTCGTTTGTGAAGCCGGTGATACAATTCCATCTGACGGTGAAGTCGTTGAAGGAGTTGCAAGCGTTGATGAATCCGCAATCACGGGAGAATCCGCTCCCGTCATACGTGAAAGCGGGGGGGATAGAAGCGCCGTTACAGGGGGTACTAAAGTTCTGAGCGATAGAATAGTAATTAAAATCACTTCAGACCCTGGAAACACTTTTATGGATAGAATTATTTCTTTAATTGAGGGTGCTATCAGGCAAAAAACGCCTAATGAAATTGCCCTAACAATATTACTCGCAGGTTTAACTATAGTCTTTTTATTGACGGTTGCAACTCTGCCGTCCTTCTATGCTTATAGCCTTACTGCTTCCGGTTTGGATACATTAGGAAATATTTCTATCCCTATTTTAGTATCTCTACTTGTATGTTTAATTCCGACAACCATCGGGGGACTTCTAAGCGCAATAGGAATCAGCGGAATGGACAGGTTAATAAAGCGAAACGTAATTGCAACAAGCGGAAGAGCGATTGAAGCTGCGGGTGACCTTGATGTTCTGCTTCTCGATAAAACCGGAACCATTACACTTGGAAACAGAATGGCAACTGATTTTATTCCCGTTGATACTTCAAATATTGATTTACTCTCAGAGGCGGCAATGCTCTCTTCTTTTTCTGATGAAACTCCCGAAGGACGTTCAATTATAAAACTTGCAAAAGAAAAATATCATTTAATCTCTAAGGAAATGATTCCTGCCCATGTTGCATATATACCGTTTTCAGCCGAAACAAGAATGAGCGGTATCGACATAAAAGATGAGAACGGAAATATAAGACAGATACGAAAAGGAGCAGCCGATGCTATTGAAAAGTATATCGAACAGCAAGGCGGCTTTTATCCCGAGGATATAAATATCATCGTAAGGAATATATCGTCTGAGGGTGCTACACCGCTTGTCGTTGCGGAAAATAAAACCGTGCTTGGAGCAATACGTTTGAAAGATATTGTTAAGGGCGGAATCAAAGAGCGTTTTGCCCAATTAAGAAAGATGGGTATTAAAACGGTTATGATTACGGGGGATAATCCGCTCACAGCCGCAGCCATAGCCGCAGAAGCCGGTGTCGATGATTTTCTCGCGGAATCTAAGCCTGAAGATAAGCTTAAACGAATCCGTTCCGAGCAGGCAGGAGGCCATCTTGTTGGAATGATAGGAGACGGGACAAATGATGCTCCCGCTCTGGCACAGGCAGATGTGGGTATTGCAATGAATACCGGAACCCAGGCGGCAAGGGAAGCGGGTAATATGGTTGACCTTGACAGCAATCCTACAAAACTGATTGAAGTTGTAGAAGTCGGAAAACAGCTTTTAATGACTCGCGGCTCGCTTACTACGTTCAGTATCGCAAATGATATAGCAAAATATTTTGCAATTCTTCCGGCGCTTTTTTCAATACTTTATGCTGCAAATGGAAGTTTGGGTCCGTTAAGCATGCTTAATATTATGAAGCTTGGATCTCCGCAAAGTGCAATTCTTAGCGCTGTTATATTCAATGCCTTAATAATAATAATGCTTATTCCGCTGTCTTTAAAAGGTGTTAAATATCGTCCGCTGGGTGCCTCTACGGTATTAAAAATAAATCTACTGATATACGGCATCGGCGGTATTATAGCTCCCTTTATAGGAATTAAATTAATTGATTTATTAATTATAGCAATTAAATTAGTATAAAATGAAACTTATAATAATATCCATCAAATTTCTTTTATTTATGACCGTATTTTTAGGTATAGTTTATCCTGTGTTTATATTTGGTGTCGGTAAAATAATTTTCCCCGGTAAATCGGAAGGAAGCTTCGTTGAAAAAAATGGTACTGTTGTCGGCTCGGAGTTAATTGCTCAGCAATTTGACAGTTCAATTTATTTCCAGCCAAGACCTTCGGCAATAGGCTATCAACCCATGCCCTCCGGGGCAAGTAATCTCGGACCAACGAGCCAGAAGTTAAAAGACATGTCAGATTCATTAAGAAAGGCTTATATCACAAAAAATAATTTACCTTCAAATACGGATGTTCCCACGGATGCAATTTTTGCTTCCGGAAGCGGTATTGATCCGCATATAAGCCCTGTGAACGCTCTGCTCCAGTCAGATAGGGTGGCAAAAGAACGCAATTTTGATTCAAACAGGAAAAAACAACTCGCAGATTTAATAAAACGATTAACCGAAGGACCGCAATTTGGTCTTTTAGGTGAGCCGAGAATAAACGTTTTTTTATTAAATCTCGAGTTGGATAAATTATAAATTTGGAAAGATTCTCAAGAGTAAGATGGTATAAACTGCTTGCTCGAATTAAAAAACATATAAAACTTATTCGTAAATATGATAAAAAAAATTTTATTAGCACTAATTCTAACAATCTCACTTCAGACAAAGGCGCAGGTTAAAGATTTTTCAGAATATATGAAAAACTTTAGTTTCTCGACATACATGGATGTTTATTATGCTTATGACACAGATAAAGACAAATCACCACGGCAATTTGCTCTTTTAAGTCCGTTTCGCGATGAATTCCGTTTGAACATCGCTCAGGTCTCACTAAAATATAACTCCGAAATAGTACGCGGTATTGCGACTCTACATTACGGCGATATACCCGATATAAACTGGGCTCCTGTTACAAAGACACGTTATATTCAGGAGGCAAACATCGGCTTTTCTCCGGCAAAAGGTTTATGGATAGATGCGGGATATTTTATTACACATATCGGGGCTGAGTCTTTATTACCTAAAAACAGTTTGCTGAGTTCATTTGCGATGGCAACGTATGCTGAACCAATTTTTCAGAGCGGACTCAGGTTAAGCTATGATTTTTCCGATAAATTCAATGCTCAGTTACATATCCTGAACGGATACAATGTATTTGAAGATAACAATAAAAATAAATCTTTCGGAGTTCAATTCGGATATACACCCCGTGAAAACCTGAAGTTTGTTTATAATAATATAGTGGGAAATGAAATACCGACAGCTCTGAACAACCCAAAGACAAGGTTTTATAATCAAGTTATGATGACATACTCTCCGTCAAAGAAAGTTGATTTTCTTCTTTCTCTGGATTACGCGGTTCAGGAGAAATCAAAACTTAAAGACACTACAGCAACCGCATCCTTGTTTTCGGGATTTGCGACAATAAAATATAAAATTATTCCTAAAGTAAGCCTTTGTCTGAGGGGCGAGTTTTACAGCGACCCGGACGGATTTTTATCGGGAACAATTTTAAATTCAGATTCAACAGTTACAGGCTTAAAAACTTTTGGTGTTACTGCGGGGATTGAGTATAAACCGGTCGAACAGATGTACATCAGGCTTGAATCCCGTATTCTTAATACGATGAATGAAGTTCAGAAGATATTTTATGAGAATAAAAGACATAGAGAAGAAGTCGTGCTTAATTTTGGGTTTGAATATTAATTTATTTCCAAACCAATAAATATTTGAATGAAATCATTAGTTAAACCGGTAATAAATGTACTTCATTTAAATCTTGAGTTAGATAAATTATGATATGCAGAATGTATCCCGTCCGAATCCGGATGAACTGCTCGCACAGATAAAAAAGGAAGAGCAGAAAAAAAAGAGGGGTAAATTAAAAATTTATCTCGGAATGAGCGCCGGTGTTGGCAAGACCTTTGCAATGCTTCAGGACGCCAGCAGGGCTCTCGGGCGCAATATAGACGTTTTAATTGGCTATGTGGAAACACACGGACGGACAGATACCGAATTCCTCCTGTTTCACCTTCCCCAGCTTCCCAGGAAAAAAGTTCACTACAAAGGTTTTGAACTCGAAGAAATGGATATAGATGAAATAATCAAAAGAAGACCTAAGCTTGTTATCGTAGATGAACTTGCGCACACCAATGCTCCTGAAAGCAGGCATAATAAGAGATACCTTGACGTTATTGAACTGCTTGATAACGGAATAAATGTTTACACCGCCATAAATGTTCAGCATATCGAGAGCCTTGCCGACACAGTAAGCCGGATAACGGGAGTAATAATCAAAGAAACGGTTCCCGATTCAATCATAGATGCAGCTGATGAAGTAGAGCTTGTGGACATATCCCCGGAAGAATTACAGCAAAGACTCCAGGAGGGGAAAGTTTATACTGCCGATAAAACAAAGGATGCAGTCAATAATTTTTTCAGGAAGGGAAATCTCAGCGCCCTCCGGGAGCTGTCGCTCAGGCTCACTGCTGATAGAGTTGACAGGCAGGTCAGGGATTATATGGAGGCAAACCGCATACCCGGTCCCTGGAAATCCACACAGAGAATATTAATCGGCATAGGTCCGAGCCCTAACTCTACTGACCTTATCCGCTGGGCAAGACGAATTGCTTATACTATGGAAGCTTCCTGGATTGCCGTCCATATAGAAACTCCGAAAATTCTTGACGAAAAACAAAAACTTTCACTGAATAAGAATCTTGAGCTTGCGAAAGGAGCTCGGTGCTGAAGTAATTACATCTTCGGACATTGATATTGTAAAAGGACTTATGCGTGTCGCACAAAGACAGAACGTAACTCATATTGTTATAGGGAAATCTCAAAATCCAGGGTTTTTTCACAAAGCTTTTCAAAACCGATATTGTTAACAGGGTTCTCAATGAATCGGGACAGATAGATGTTTTTGTTGTTTCCGGTGACCGGCAGGAATCAGATGAAAAAATTCCTTTTCATTTACCGCATACTCAATCCGGTTTTGCAAGATATTTGCTTTCTGCGTTTATAGTCTGTACCATAGCCGCTATATGTTATCCGTTAAGCGGATTTCTTGGATATCAGACAGTTGCTTTGATACTTTTATTTATAGTTTCTTTATTACCTCTTATTTTTGGTCCCGGACCTGTTCTTCTTGCTGCAATACTAAGTCCTTTGATCTGGGACTATTTCTTTGTTCCGCCAAAATTTACTGTTTTAATAAGCCGTGTCGAAGATATTCTCACTTTTATAATGTTCTTTATAATTGCTTTTGTGACGGGTGTCCTTACAACGCGAATAAGACAGAGGGAAAGGGCTGTAAGGCAGAGGGAAGAGCGGGCTGTTGCATTATATAACCTTGCGAATGACCTTTCAAAATCTAAAAATTTAAGTGAGGTAATAAGGGAATCAGTTAAAAACCTGAATAAAGTTTTTGGTGCGGGCGTAACTTTATTGCTGTATAATGAAAATAAAAAGAAACTTAAGCAAATTAAATATTCGGGAACTCCTGCCATTCCGGAAAAAGAATTAAGCGTGGCTCAGTGGGTTTATTCAAACGGAAAAAAAGCAGGCAGATATACAGATTCTTTACCTTTTGCAGAATCGGTTTACTATCCGCTGAAAGGACCGAGGGGAATTTATGGAGTAATTGGTCTGATGATAAAAGATGAAGTTATATTCCGTGAAGCAGGAGACGTTGCTTGAAAATTTTGTTAACCAGGTTGGCTCTGCTGTCGAAAGGGAATTATTAAACCAGACCGCCAATAAAGCATTGATATTACGAAGAGTCTGAAAAACTTTACAAAACACTTTTTGACAGCATATCACACGAATTAAAAACTCCTATTGCGGCAATAATGGGTGCGTCAAGTTTTCTTTTGCATTTAAATTCAGAAAATAAAATTGAAACCAGGAAACAATTATATGAAGAAATCCATACTGCAACAATAAGGCTCAACAGGCTTATAGAAAATCTCCTTGATATGGCGCGGCTGGAGAGCGGAAAGCTGGTGCCCAATATTGCTGAATGCGAAGTGCAGGATCTGGTAAATGCAGCACTTGCACATTTCGGCAAAGAGATAAAAGAAAATTCTATAGTAGTTGATATTCCCGAAAATATGCCCTTTCTTAAAGCGGATTTTGTCTTGATGGAGCAGGTTTTTAAAAATCTTATACAGAATGCCTTGCTATATACGCCTGCGGATTCAAAAATAGAAATACAATCTTCCTTCGATGAAAACTTTGCTTTTATTATTATCTCGGATAACGGCGAGGGAATTCCCGTAAAAAATATTGACCATATTTTTGATAAATTCTACCGCGCCGATAGTAAGGTTTCGGGAGGAACCGGTCTGGGTCTTTCTATTGCCAAAGGAATAGTCGAGGCGCATAAAGGAACAATCACGGCAAGCAATAAATTAACGGGCGGTTCAAAATTTGTAATTAAATTACCTTTAAATTAAAATGAGCATTCCGCAGAATATATTAGTAATAGATGATGAAATTCAAATCAGAAGGCTTTTAAAAATCAGCCTCGAGGATTCCGGTTTTTCGGTTTACGAAGCGGAGAATGCAAAAAGAGGATTACAGGAATCTATAAACTGCAGGCCCTCGTTAATCCTTCTTGACCTTGGCTTGCCGGATGAAGATGGATTGAGCCTTCTGAAAAAACTAAGGGAATTTTCAGAAGTGCCAATTATTATATTATCGGTCAGAAATTCGGAAAAAGACATTATCGCCGCACTTGACTCGGGAGCAAATGATTATATCACAAAACCCTTTAATACGGGTGAACTCCTGGCGAGGATAAGGGCAAGCTTGCGATTCTACCAGCCGGAACAGAAATCTCCGGTTTTTACAAATGGACCTTTCGTTGTTGATTTTTCAACACGTGAAGTAAAAATGAAGGGTGAAATTGTAAAACTTACATCAACCGAATTTTCCATGCTCGCTCTTTTTATACGTAATGCGGGAAAAGTATTAACGCATCAGTATATTCTGAAGGAAGTCTGGGGAAAGCCATTTTCTGAAGAATCGCAATATCTCAGGGTTTACGTTGCCCAGCTCAGAAAAAAGCTGGAAGAAAAACCTTCACAGCCAAAAATCTTCATCACAGAATCCGGCGTAGGATATAGGATGAAGGTGGTGGAATAGAATAAAAATTATTTTTTTTATTTTTTTAAAATTAAATTTTTAAAATTTTTGTTTGGTTTTCCAATTATTAAATATGAATCTCCATAAACAAAATCCCAATAAGGTATAAATACTTTGCTATTCTTGATTTCAATATTTACTGTAATAAAACCTGAGGCATAGTGCAAAATATTTGGAGTTCCGTTTTCATATCTCCATTTCTTTCCATTATATGTATATAATTGGTTTCGTTGAAAACACATAGCAACCATAGAATCTTTTGACCAACCGCCGATTTTATAAGCGCGTATATTAATTGAATCGAAAGATGAATGGTATTGCCAATTATTTCCGTTAAAATAATAAAGTTCATTATTTGCATCGAATTTTGACATTATTATATCATTTCCACACTGATAAATATAATCAGATAAACAATTTGGATCACCATTATTGAAACAATCTGTACTAATTAAGTCAAAACCATTTCCATTGAATCTAAGAACATGAAGTTGACTGTTTGTAATGCTCAAATTGAATGCAATAACAAGAAGATTATTATTTTTATCATTAAATAATAATGGATCTCTTACTAGTGTATCAGTTTCTAAAAAATATTTTAAAATAATACCATCATTAAAATAAAATACATAATTTTGACCAGTTGATATCCAAGCTTGATTTTGTCCTGTAACTTTTAGAATTGATGTTACAGAAGTTGATGTATCTAAAATATATGTAGTAAAAAGACCATTAGTATATTTCTTCAATTTATTAATAACTACATTATTTTCAGGTATCCAAGTCCCTGCAAAAAAAATATTATTATCATCATATCCGGAAACACATCCTAATGAAAATTCGGCATCCTGAAAATTTAAGTAATTAAAAGACTGTCCATTATAATGAAGACAACGACCATTAGTTTCTATATATATACTATTGGTGTCTGCAACATAAATACGAAATATAGGTCCACCAACAGGAATTGGGTTCCATAAAAACCTGCTCGCAGTATCAAGTTGCTGAGGAGGTGGTGGCGGTGGCGGTTCAACAAGATTCTCATTATTACAGGAAACCAATGAAATAAACAGATAAAGACTGACTATATATAGCGAAACGGATAAAATGTATTTATCTTTTAACATTTTATAAGTTGAATATAATTTTTCATTCTCACAGTTCTCCTATATCTTCGTTCCAGAGTTCGGGGTTCTTATTTATGAAGTCTTCCATCATTTCGATGCATTCGGGAAGATTTAAATCAATTACCTCGACACCTTTTGATT
Organism: uncultured Ignavibacteria bacterium; assembly: GCA_963806045.1. Classification (GTDB taxonomy): domain Bacteria; phylum Bacteroidota; class Ignavibacteria; order Tepidaquicellales; family Tepidaquicellaceae; genus DATCHW01. Next base: position 80,590 of record CAWDWP010000001.1, read on the forward strand.
CTAATAAGTCTTTTGCACCCTGAAAGGTTTTTGATTCTCCGGCGACTACTTTCTTAATGTTGAACTGAATAACGGCACCTGTGCATAAATGACACGGCATAAGCGTGGAATAGAGAACAGTTCCTTTATAACTTCCAACTCTTCCGGCATTCATTAAGCAGTCAATTTCTGCGTGACGTATGGGATCATTATTCTGAACGCGTTTATTATGCCCTCTGCCGATGATGATACCATCTTTAACCAGTACGGAACCGATTGGTATTCCGCCTTCTTTTAAACCTTGTCTTGCTTCCTCAATCGCCGCTTTTATAAATTCATCCATAGTTTAATTTTTTTTTGCAGAGTCTCTCTGGCGAATTTATTCGGCAGATGACTCTGCTATAAAAGTCTTTGTTTTTACCGTCTGACGTTTTACGTTTCTCGTCTGCCGTTTTATGTTTTTACTTCTTGATCAATTCTTTTGCGCTCTTTATTGAACTTTCTGTTACCTTTTCTCCGCTTAAGAGTTTTGCAATTTCTTCAATTTTTTCTTTTTCGTTCAGTTGTTTGATTTCTGCAACTGTTTCGTTTTTAAAATCACGCTTGCTAACGTGGAAATGGTTATCGCTCATTGCTGCAATCTGCGGAAGATGCGTAATGGAAATTATCTGGTGTGATTCTGATAATGTTTTTATTAGTTTCCCGACCTTATCTGCAATTCTTCCGCTGATTCCTGCATCAATTTCGTCAAATACCAGGACAGGTATATTATCTTTTCCGGAAAGTGATGATTTAATGGCGAGCATTATTCTTGATATTTCCCCACCGGAAGCAGTTTTGCGAAGAGGAGAAAATTCCGCTCCCTTATTCGTCTTTATAAGGAATTCAATATCATCAATTCCTTTACTGCTGATATAAATATTTTTCTTGTCTTTTTTATATGTATAAAAATCAGATTCCTCTTTCTCATAGTTTTTTTGCTCTGTCCGAAATTCTGCTGAATCCAGTCCGACTTCTTTTAGATAAGCATTAACACTCTTTTCAAGCTGTTTAATTGCTTTTTTTCTGAGGTCGGAAATTTCTACCGCTTTAGCAAAAACAATTTTCTTTTTGCTTTCTATTTCTTTTTCCAGTTTCTCAATTTCAAAATCAAAATTCTCTGCATAATTAAGTTCTTCCAGTAGCTTAGATGCTTTTTCAATCAATGAATTGACTGAAAGATTATATTTCTTCTTTAAAAAATTCAGAGAACCGAGCCTGTCCCTGATTTGTTCTGTTTTTGAAAAATCATAATTCAATAAACTGTTATAATTATTCAAAAAATCTGCAGTCTCTTTCAGGTTTACATAACTTGCTTCCATCTCTTCGAGTGTTTTTTCGAGCTCGCTATCATATTTTACAATTTTTTTTAATTCTTTGAATGAATTTGAAAGGTTAGCTAAAACATTCTGGTCGCTTTCATACAGAAAAGACAAAATATTACCGATGCCAAGTGATATTTCTTCCACATTCTCAATTTTCTTAAGTTCCGTTTCGAGCTCTTCATCTTCGTTTTCAAGCGGATTAACATTATTTATCTCTTTCAACTGATATTCTATATAGCTTTTTTTCTCCAGCAGTGAGTCTTTTTTGTTTATTACATCCTCAAATTTATTCACAATTAATTTATAGTCGTTATATAGGGTATCAAATTCACCAAAGACAGTTTCATTATTTAAATAATTATCAAGAAGCTCAATATGGGAATCCTTGCTTAAAAGAGACTGATGTTCATTTTGTGAATGTATATCAATAATTATATCACCGAAACTCTTCAGAACGTTCAGCGGTACGGGGTTGTCATTAATAAAATTCCTGCTTATTCCTTTTTTAAATAATTCACGCCTGATAATTACTGTGCTGTTTTCAGCTTTTGTTCCTTCAAATGCAATTTCATTCTCTTTTAAAAATGAATTTACTTTTTTATTCTTTTTAAACTCAAAATGACCTTCTATTATAAGTTTTTCATTATCTTTTCTGATTATCGAATAATCCGCTCTCTCACCGAGTATAAGAGACAATGCATCGAGGATGATTGTTTTACCTGCTCCTGTTTCACCGGTCAGAATATTTAATCCGCGTGAAAAATTAAGTTCCGCGTCTTTTATAATGAGGTAATTTTTTATTAAGAGTTTCTCTATCATATATATAGTATATAAGAAAAATTCAGTATTAGTAATAGTGTTGTTAATAGAGTTAACAACACATTAAGTGATTAATTAATAGAGTAATATATTAAAATAAAGATTCAAAATAGTGTTAATAATTTGTTTATAAAACAGTGTTAAATTCAATTATTTAAAAATAATATGAAATTTGTGTTGATAAGTATGGTTTCTTAATATGTTCTAAAGGTGTTATGAACAAACGATAATAAAAATTGTCTCTTTAAATCTGCTTCGGATATTGTAATATATAAAAAGAGGGATTCTTCCTATATAGCTTGATTCCATAACTCATCGGGTGAATAACCAACATTACCGCTTGATTCCATAACTCATCGGATGAATAACCAACATTACCACTTGATTCATCCGATGAGTTTTAAATTAAATTCTACTGGTTCTTTATATTCTCTTTTATTTGTTTTATCTGCGAGAGGATTTTGTTATCGCGGGTTAACAACTCTTTTATTAGTTTGTGTGAATAAATAACAGTTGCGTGGTCCTTGCCTCCGAAATTCAGACCGATTGATTCATAAGTAAGGCTTGTCATTTCTTTAGCAAGATACATAGCTACCTGTCTTGCAAAAGCAACATCTTTAGTTCTCTTTTTTGTCAGGATTTGATTTTCAGATACGTTAAAAAATTTACTTACGGCATTTATTATTGTATCAACACTTATGTTTTTTGCTTTTCTTGAATTTCCTACTGTCCGGCTTACAGCTTTTTCTGCAGCTTCCATTGTCAGCTCTCCATTATAAATGAAAATGCTTTCAGCAATCATGCTTGCAATGCATCCCTCAAGAGCACGGATACTATCCTTTACATTTGTGGCAATATAGTGGACAATCTCTTCGGGAACTTCGATGCTGTTTTCATCGAGTTTTTTAGTTATAATTGCAACCCTCATTTCCCAGCTTGGCGGTTGAATGTCAACAGTCATTCCCCACTGGAATCTTGAAACTAATCTTTCTTCTATATCCTTAATCTGATTCAGGGGCTTATCGCAGGAGAAAATAATATGCTTGTTGTTGTTATGAAGAGCATTGAATATCTGGTACATAAAATCCTGTGTACCCGGCTTCCCGCCTATGTTCTGGATGTCGTCCAGTATCAGGACATCGAGAGATTTAAAGAAGGAATCAAGCTGGCGGGTTCCGGATTTATTGTCAGCGTTCCCGATTCTGTCTTTTGCAATATTCGAAGTAAATTGTGTTGTGAAATCCGGTGTTGTGGTATAATAAACTTTCTTATCAGGAAACTTTTTGATGATTTCATTTCCTATTGCCTGAACCAAATGTGTTTTGCCAAGTCCGACTCCGCCATAAACAAAAAACGGGTTATACGATTTTCCGAGGTTATTAGTAATTGCATAAGCAGTTGCAACTGCAAGTTCGTTACTTTCTCCTTTTACAAAATTTTCAAAAGTATATTTTGGATATAAATTCGAATTAAAATCATCAAGAATATCCGGTTTTAAATTTATTCTCAGGTAGGGAGGATTTATTTCGGTGATATTTGAGTCTTTTTTGACTGTTTTGTTTTCTTCAGGGGGATTATCAAAAAGTGTTTCCTGAACTATTTCATAATTCAACTGTCCGTTTTCTCCAAGTAATCCGCTGTTGATAATGTTAACTATGTGTTTATTAAACCTGCGTTCAATCATTCCATAATAATCTTTACTTGGAACAGAAAGAGTGAGAATACTATCTTTAAATGATTTAGGAATTAAAACAGAAAACCAGGTTTCTATTTCACTCTTTTTAAGATTATCGGCAAGTAAATTTAAAAACTCATTCCAGATTTTTTGAGCACCTAACTGCTCTTCGGAAAGAATTTTTTTTTCGTCGTTATCTAATGATTGAAAATTATCGGAATCGGTAAAAGATTTTATCACATTAACACAGTTAAAAAATTATTAACAAAACAAGGTTACTTAAAATATTACTTTAAATCAACGCAACTGGAAGCAAAAGAAAAATCCAAAAATCCACAAAGTTTTTAACAGTCCAGCAAGCTAATAAATCACTGAAATTCAATAATTTGCAACAATTATCCGCGGTTATTAACAATGATTGTGAACAACTTAAAATTAAACCGTTATAAAATATAATTATTAGAACTTAGAATTGTGGTTATTAACAAATTATTAACAAGAACTTTGTGTTAGTTGAGTACATATAATATTAATCAAACTCTTTTATATAGTCAAGTTTGAATTTTAAAAAAATTTTTATTTTTCACTTTTTTTTGAAATAATTTTATTTGGTAAAAATTAGTAATTATACTATCATTTTTAGTTTGATTAAATTAAAAATATATTATAAAATAAAGACTTTCAAAACTATTGCTTTAAAGTCGAGAAAGTCCGTATATAAGCAGGGGAAAAATTTTGATTAATTCAAGAATATATTCAGTAAGAAAGAATTTATGGCTGCCGAAAAAAGTTTAACTTTTAATTACGCAAAATATGTATTCGGCAAAATTGAGAGGGAATTCTATAACCACTCTTACCCCGTTGATCTCGCAAAGACGGTGAGATTTATTAATGCAATCATGAACTCACAAAATCTTCTGCGGGATATTTATATAATTACAAAGATTAAAAAGCTTTCACCACTCGGAAATTATATGCTTTTTATGATGAAGAAAGCAGAAACAGGACAAATAAATTTTGAAAACCTTATTCCGAATATGGAAAAGGACAAAGAATTTATTCTCCGGATACTCACAGAATTCTTCATGACAAAAGAGCCGGGAAACTTACGCAAAACCTGGCAGGATATCCATCACGAGGTAAAAGAGACGATTGAAGAAATTGAAAAACAAAAAGAGAAAGAAATATCGGTTGATTCAGGAAACAAATTTAAAATTGAAGAATTAGATAACGAATTAGTTACGGAAGAATTCATAGATAAAAACATAGAAGAAATTGAAGCAAAACAAAAGTTCAGGGAAGAAGAAGAGTCGGTATATAAAACCGGAAGCTATCTCGAACTTATAAAGAACATAGAGGAAGAAGAGAAGAAAGCTTTTAATCTTCCCGGCCAAGAGCAAGAAGAAGAGCAGGAAGAGGAACAGCAAGAGGAACAGCAAGAAGAACAGTATGATGAGCAAGAAGAAGAAATCACTGAAAAAACTGAAAACGCGGATACTGCTGTAGAGCAAATTAAAAAGGATGAAAATGCAGCTTTCGGATTTGATGACCTGGAAACGGAAATTCCACCAAAAGAAGTTATTCCCGAAACTCCGGAAAAAACCGAAAAAGAAGAAATAACAACACACGAAGAGAGGGTAAAAGCAGAGGAGGAATTTGAGAAGGAATTACAGGAGGAATCAGAGAAGGAAACAATTGAAGAAATTACGGCATCAGAAAAAAAGCCGGAATTAGAAGAAACTAAACCCTCAGAAGAAAAAATTCCGGAGCAGGAAAAAGAAGAAATTCCTGAGGAAATAACGGCAGAGCAGTTATCCTTTATGAACGAACCTCAGGAAGAAGAGGAGAGAACGGATTATGTAAAAGAAGAAGTCGTTCTTACAGAAGAAGCAGAAGTACAGGTGAATACAAAATACAGAGAATATGAATCCGAATTAATTACGCGAAACGCTCTGATAGATACCGACCTCGACGAACTTACACTGCTGCTGCCATACAAGAGTTTTGATGCGAAGAAGAAAAACCCTGATTGATATTATTATCGAAAACGCCTCTTATATGGAAGAAAATTCTTCAAAAATGTCATTCGAAATCATTACAAACATATATGGAATAATAAAGCTTGCTTTCCGGACACACAACGAAAAACAGTTTGAAATAAATTTAGATGTAATAAGTGTTTTCAAAAACTCAATACTGCTTATAGAAAGCCTGATTAAAGGAGACACTTTTGAAAATTATGATAAGGTGATTAAACAAACCGAAAAAATTAAGACCGAAATAACCGAAGGAAAGCAGGAAAAAGATAATCTTGAAAAAATAGAAAAAGATAAACTGGAGCTTGAAAAACACCTCAGCCTTAAATATTCAGATATCACGCAGAGAGAAAAGCTGGTAATGTTAAAGCAATATATTCTCGAGCTGGAAAAAATATTTAATTCTCTGGACGGGATTAAAAGCGAATTCCGGATTTATGAAGCTTTGCGGAAACTTTCTTCCACATTTGTCCGGTTTAAGGAGATGGTGAATATTTCGCGTATTTTGAATATCCGAAAATTGGCACAGCTGTCCGAGGCGAGCTATATTTTCGTAAAATTTCTTCAGAATTACAGGCTGGACCCGTATGACGAAGACGTGAAAGAAATTTTTAAGTTTATAATATTTAATTTCAAGCTGATATTTTTAGATAAACCGACAAAAGATATAGATGCTTTTATATCAATATTAAATGACCCGGTTCAGGTATTCAGTAAAACAAAAAAGAAAAAAAATGAATAATTATGCAGTAATTATGGCGGGCGGGGTTGGACAGAGATTCTGGCCCAAAGGCACTTCAAAAATGCCAAAACAATTTATTAAAATTGCACACGATAAAGATTCAATGATTCAGCAGACATTTAAGAGGGTTGAACGATTTATCAATGCCACTAAAATTTATGTAGTCACAAATGCTGCATATAAATCTCTCGTCAGAAAACAAATCCCAAAGATTCCCGAAGATAATATCATATGCGAGCCGTTCGGAAGAAATACAGCCCCCTGTATTCTTCTTGCCTGCATATTTCTGAAGCAGTTTAACCCCAAAGCCAATGTATTTGTAATTCCCTCAGACCACGTTATAGATAAACTGGATGAATTCGAATCTATAGTCAAATGCGGTTTAAAATTTGTAGAAGACAACGGGGGAATTGTTACACTTGGCATAACTCCAACCAAACCGGAAACCGGTTTTGGATATATACAATATGATAACGATAACTGTTTCAGTATTCACATTGAAAACGGCGACGGATTCGGAATTAATGAGTGTGTATATAAAGTAAAGGCATTTGCAGAAAAACCGGATATTGAAACCGCAAAAGCGTTTCTCGAAAGCGGGGACTTTCTCTGGAACAGCGGTATGTTTATATTCCGTGCCGATACAATGATAGAAGAAATTGAAAGGCTTATGCCCGATATGTTTTTCCAGATGAATCCGCTGCAGGATAAACTTCACGATAAAGATTTCGATAAACATCTGGAACATGCTTATTCCCAGATAAAAGGAATCTCAATAGACTATGGCGTAATGGAAAAAACAGACAAGGTTCATATAATCAGGAGCAGCTTTGGCTGGAGTGATGTTGGGTCCTGGGATGAAATTTATAATATGAGAAAAAAAGATGCATCCGGGAATGTGAAAGAAGGCGCAACGGTGGTGATAAACTCAAAGAACTGCCTTGTAATCAATGACCAGAGAATATCCGCTCTTGTCGGCGTTGAAGATTTGCTTGTGATAGATACGGACAACGGGCTGCTTATCTGTAAACGCGGCGAATCACAAAACGTTAAAGAAGTGGTTGATTATCTCAAGAGAAAGGGGCTGGATAAGTATCTTTAACAATTAATAATTAGTAATTAACAATTAGTAATGTCAGAAGTCAAACGTAAGACGCGAGACGGAAAAGAGCAAATTTAACTGTGTCCGTCAGGAGTTACTCTCCTGACGGTATTGAATTGAAGTAAACAGAATTAAAAAATATTTTATAAAATGAAAAAAACAATTATAACTTTATTCATCGTAATTATTTCTTTTGGCGCATTAAGAGCGCAGATTAATTTTGATGAATACTTTGAACCGGCGGCATTAAGATTAGATTATATTCACGCCGGCACAAACACAACCTCAAATATATATTTCAGCCAGTTGAAAAAAGAACCTTTCTGGGGCGGTTCGAAAAAAAACATGCTTGATAAATTTGACTATGGCGAATACCGGGTCAGGGTATTAGATGCCGGAACAAACAACGAGATTTATTCAAGAGGTTTTGCTACGCTTTTTCAGGAATGGCAATCGACAGATGAAGCAAAATTACTTCCAAGAAGTTTTTTTGAAACGGTGACGGTTCCTTTTCCAAAGAAAAACGCAAAAATAATAATTGAAGGAAGAGATAAAAGCAACATATTCCAGACACAATTCGAAATGACCGTTGACCCGAAAGATTATTTTATTATTCCGGAAGTGGCAGATTACCCGTATTCGAAATTTGTTGACAACGGTGACCCGGCGAATAAAATTGATGTCGTTTTTATTCCCGACGGCTACCAGCAAAACGAGATGGAAAAATTCAGGCAAGACGCCCAAAAGTTTTCCGGGTATTTAACAAAATATTCACCGTTCAAAGAAAATGCAGCTTCATTCAATTTCTGGAGAGTTGAAGCTCCGTCTCCCGAATCCGGAACGGACATCCCCGGAAAAAGAATTTACAAAAGAACAATTCTGAACTCAAGCTTTTATACTTTCAATTCAGAAAGGTATATTATGACCTATGATGTAAAATCCTTAAGAGACGTAGCGGGAGAAGTACCGTATGATTTAATTGTTATTCTTGCCAACTCAAGCAAATACGGCGGGGGTGCAGTATACAATTATTACAGCCTGTTCACTGCGGATGATCCGTCATCGGAACTCACAATGGTTCACGAATTCGGACACCTGTTCTGCGGTCTCGCGGATGAATACGTCGAAGAAGGCGGAGCAACGGAATCCCTGTATAATCTTTCCGTTGAACCAATTGAACCTAACATAACCACGCTCATTAATTTTGACAAAAAATGGAAAAACCTCGTAAGCGAAGGCGTACCGGTGCCTACACCGAATGATGCAAAATATTATGATAAAATTGGAGCCTTTGAAGGAGCGGGATACGTGGCTAAAGGAGTTTACAGACCGATGCACGATTGCATTATGAGGTCGTTCAATACAAAAAGTTTTTGCCCTGTTTGCAACAAGGCTTTATTAGAAATGATAAAATTTTATACCGAATAAAAAGAGTTATTCAGGATTTATAAGCAATTAAAAAGTGTAATAGGAATAAATTTCCGGTGTTTTAGGAATAATTATATAAATATGTAATTATTTTATAGTGTTTTAATAACAAAACAATAAATAAATGGCAAACACATATTCACAAATTTTTATTCATCTCGTATTTGCGGTGAAAAACCAATTAAATCCGATAACCAGCGAAAAGAAAAAAGATTTATATAAATTTATTGAAGATATAATAACCGAAGAAAACCAGAAACTGATTTCTATAAACGGTTCGTTTGACCATATCCATTTATTCATCAGCCTGAAGCCGGAAATGAAACTGTCAGACCTGGTAAAAACTGTAAAATCGAAGTCCGCAAAATTCATAAATGAAAATAACTGGACTCCGGGTAAATTCGAATGGCAGAAAGGATTTGGTGCATTTTCGTATTCATACTCGCAAATACCCGAAATTATAAAGTATATTGAGACACAGGAAGAAGAACACAATAAGAAATCGTTTAAGGAGGAATATATAGAACTTCTGAATAAATTTAATATTGGATATGATGAGAACTATTTGTTTGAATGGATATGAACAATGAGTAATGAATAATGAACAATGAATAATAAAAGAGAAAAAAAACACGGGAATAAAAACAAAAGTATTATTTAATATTTATGGGGAGCAAAGAGCTGCAATTTTTACAAAAATCGTGACCTTTTATATCCACTTCTTCCACGCTGTTAGATGAATGCATAACGCAATCCCAATCGTCGCAATGTATCAACCCGAAATTATGTCCGAGTTCATGAAGCACCTCCTTCACCGAGCGATTCAGAAGGAGGTCGAAATCGGATGTTCCGGAATAGAACTCTTCGTGAAGACGGCATACGGAAACAAGAGAAAGCTTACCGTTTAACTGAGCCTCTCCGAACAGAAAAGTCAGAACCGGAACATAAATATCCAGGTCCGTTAACAATAGAACTTTACCGGTTATATTATCTGTCTGCAGAATTGCCTGTTCAAGAAATCCCGTGGAATAATATTGGTTGCGTTCAACAGAATAAAGTTTGTCAGTATCTATGTCCAGGTTCAGCCTGTGGATTGGTTTGTGAAATGCTGCGCCGACGTTCTTAATTACGTTATCAAGCAAGGTCTTGTTTGAAAAAACAACGGGTGCGATATATAAGTCCATCACATTTATGTTTTCTTGAGACCGTATTTGCTGATTTTATTGTATAAAGTAGCTCTTTCTATTCCAAGTATTTCGGCACTTCTGTTTATATTCCAGTTATTGCGTGCAAGAATTTTCTCAATATGTTTTTTTTCAACATCAGAAAGTGATAAGGCTCCGTATTCAGCTTCAGGAATTTGTTTCGCAAGGAAAGGAAGGTCTGTCAGTTCTATGCTGTCAGTTTTACCGACAACCACTGCCCGCTCAATTGCATTTTCAAGCTCCCTTACATTTCCGGGCCATTCAAAATTATTCAGAAATTCCATCGCCTCATCCGAAATCTTAGTTATGTTTTTATTCATTGCAGAGCCGTACTTCTTTAGGAAGTGATAAGCAAGGGTGGGTATATCTTTTTTTCTTTCGCGAAGCGGCGGAATGAACAATGAAAAAACATTTAGCCGGTAGTATAAATCTTCACGGAACTTTCCCTGCTTCACCAAATCTTCGAGCGGTTCATTTGTAGCGGCTATCACACGGAAATCACTCGTAATAATCTCATTTCCGCCGACGCGGCTGAATTTTTTGGTTTCAATAATCCTAAGCAGTTCAACCTGCATTTTCGGAGTTATGGAACCAATCTCATCCAGGAAAATTGTTCCGCCGTTTGCCATTTCAAACTTCCCTTTCCTCCTGTAATTAGCTCCCGTGAAGGCTCCTTTTTCGTGTCCGAAAAATTCACTTTCGAGAAGTGTTTCCGCTATTGCTCCGCAATTAACAGTAACAATCGGGAAATACTTTCTTCTGCTGTTCAGGTGTATAGCTTTAGCAACAAGCTCTTTGCCTGTTCCGCTTTCCCCGCGAATCAATACCGTCGTATCTGCCGGAGCAACAGAATTAATAAGCTCAAATATTTTAAGCATCTCGTCGCTCTCCCCAATCAGGTTGTCGGGTATAATCATTTGCTCTATCTTGTTTTTCAGTATTACATTTTCATCTTTGAGAGATTTCTGCTCAATGGCATTTTTCACAAGATGGTTCAGCTCGTCAGGGTCAACAGGTTTAGTAACATAATCATAAGCGCCCTCTTTAAGCGCCTGTATTGCAGTCGGGACAGAAGCAAATGCCGTTATTAATATTACTATACAGACAGGATCAATCTCTTTTATCTTTACAAGAAGTTCAAGCCCGTTCATACCTGGCATCTTCATATCCAGCAGAACGAGGTCATATTTATCCTTTTCGAAAATTTTTAAAGCTTTCAGTCCGTCCTCGGCTGTATCCACATCATATCCTTCTTCTTCAAACCAGTGGAAAAGTGATTCCCGGACAATTCTTTCATCATCAACTATTAGAATTTTATGTTTTGTTTTCATTATCACTGTCTTTATTAAGATTTAATGGTAAACTAATTTTGAAGGTAGTTCCTTTAATAGATGTCTTTTCGACTTCGATTTTGCCTTTGTGCAGATTTATAATACCGTAAACCACTGAAAGACCAAGCCCTGTACCTTTGGAAGCCTCTTTGGTTGTATAAAAAGGTTCAAAAATATAGGGAATATCAGTTGCGGATATTCCTGTGCCTTCGTCGGAAACACGAATAACGATATTATTAAATTCATAATTTAGTTTTATAGTTACTGTTCCTTCTTCTCTGCTGCTCATAGACTCAATAGCATTAATTAACAGGGATATAATTGCCTGCCGTATCTTTTGCGGATTACAGAAAAGGGTTACACTTTCGGCATAATATTCCTTAACAAGTTTTATGTTATTAATTTCAAGATGGTGATTTATAAGTGCAACGCTTTTATCGAGTATCTGAACCAGATCGGAACTAATAAATTTATCCGTATCAGTGTGAGAGAACAATAAAAGGTCTTTAACTATTTTTCCGCAGCGGGCAGATTCTTCGGCAATGAGGTCAGAATATTCAATAAGTTTTATATAAAAACCGCTATTTTCTGATTTCAGTTTTTTAGAAATCAGTTTGCTGTATGTAAGAATACCCTCAAGAGGATTATTAAGTTCGTGTGCAACCGTGGCAGAAAGTTTTCCAAGCGATGCAAGCTTTTCCATCTGAAAAATCTGTTCATATATGTTTTTCAGCTCCGAAGTTTTCTCTTCGACCTTGGTATTAAGTGTATCAGACCAGTCCTTGATTTCTTTATAGGCAAGAGAAAGATTACCCGACATATGGTTGAACTGATGTGCTATAACTCCGAACTCGTTTTTATTTCGCAGGTAAATTTTATAATCGAGGTTTCCTTTTCCAAGCTCTGCGATTGCTTTTTCAAACTTTGAAAGCGGTTTATTCACAAGATAAAAAATAAATATTCCGCTTAATCCAGAAATCAAAAGTGTAATCAGAATAGAGTTAGTTACTATATTTTTAGTTGCAGTGGAAATTGTTTCGTCGGTATTTTTCATCGATACCATAACATCGAGCACTCCAAGCAAAGCTTCATCCGATTTATGGAAGTGACATTCGGAAGTAAAGCAATCGGATTCATTTCTTATCGGGTTAATTAAACCCATTACACGCTCATCGCCTATATTGAATGTCCGGAAATTTTCTGTAGTACTCACAGGCGGAGGAACGCCGGGAACTTTGTGGCAGGCAATGCAGGCTTCGGATTTTTTATCAACCACACGGTTTATCTCTGTTGAATCGCTTGAAAAAGCAACCTTTCCGGTTTTATCATAAATACTTATTTTTTTAATACCCGGTTCATTTCCCAGAGTCTTTATTACACGATGAATATCGTCTTTCTTGTTTAAGAGCATACTGTACCGGGTCGAACGCTTGATTATATCGCTTGCGGAATAAGCACCGTCACGGGAAAGACTTTCGAGATTTTCACGGAAAAAGCGAATTGTAAGAAAAGTATGGATTGATAAAACCACAATCAGTACGAGCGAAGTGATTATTACAAGTTTAACGCCAATTTTATTAAAAAGCTTCGCTTTCATTTATGGAAGCAGATTGTTAATTTATATCAAATTATCCAAGTTTTATGGAAAACTCAATGCAGTTATAAGTTCGGAAAGGGGGTTAAATCCAAAAATCATTAACTCCACGGATTTTTTAATTCTTTTAATTCTGATATTGCTTCACTTGAAATTTCTTTCGGGATTCCGAATTTTTCTTCAATCAACATCGATCTAATTGTTTTCTGTCTTTTAGTTCATAACTTTTTGAATTTGTACCTTCACTTTCAATCAGATTTAAATTATGAACTACAGTTGAATGGTCAGTGTAAAAACGTGTAATTAGTAATGAGTTCAAAAAAATTGCATCTTCCTTAAATGAGTCTTTTATTACCTGTTTAAAATCCTCAATTTTTCTTGGTTCAGGTTTTACATTATAACCATGAATATATTCACCTTTTCTGTATTGTTCCATTTTCGAGCACCCTTTCGAATCCATCGGCTTGAGAACATAACGTTCATCTCCAGTTATGATTTCAAAATCATTATTGAGGTACCGGGGAATGGGAATCAGGAATGGAGCTGCGTAACCGCCGTCCACGATATATTCCTTTCCGTCAATAAACACTATGCTTACAATATGAACATCAGGATTTAACATATCGGCACCGCATAATTTGACCGAAAAACCAAGATAAGAAAGAAGAAGATAAAAATAATAATTGTTCGAATAACACGTACCCCCAAGATTATATTTTTCTATTCCTTCAAGAAATAAACTTAACGGGGGTATATCTTCCAGCTGCTTAAATTTCTTGTAATAAATTTTGGAAATGTTTTCGAACGGAATCCGTGTAAGATGAGCGGAGACCAGTTCTTTTAAATAATTTAAATCGGGTTCTCTTTCAGGAACGTTTAATATTTTTAGATATCTTCGAAATAAATGCTGATTTTCATCCATATTAATCATACTGAATTAAAATAATAAATTAATTTAGTAATGAATATTTAATATATATGTCATCATAAATTAATATTAATTTATGATTTTTAAATAGCGGGAATTAATGAAACTAAAAATCAGTTTATACTAATAATCTATGTTTTTTTAAACGGTTTTAAAAAGAATTATAATAAAACTTAAAAAGCATGAATTCAACAGAAACACTTAAATGGCACATAAGAGACGAAGACAAACCTCTTATAAATGCAGCAATTCAACTTGGGGAATATATTAAAAACCATAACCAAACAACCCCTTTACAGAAACATACTGTTTCACAAGTCCAAAACTGTTTGAAGGATTTACCAAATTACACCCCCGGGATTTCAGCCAGCTACGAATTAAGAGTTGTGAATGATGCAGGTTTTCCGGAAATGGGAATAAGGAGGAGCTGGAGTGTAGAGATATATAATGATACCATCGAAATTATGTCGGATTATGAGTCATTTCCTGAACCGGAAGACAGATTTGAAAATACTTAATCGAACTTAATTTCTGTCTCATTGCGGGGAAAGAAAGAAATAACGACCAAACGAATTACTTACGCTGGATAATTGAAACCTCAGATCCGGATTTATTTCTGACAAAAGGTTACCGTGCCGAAATCGAAGTTACTCAAAAGACACGATTGATTAAGGTGGCATAATAAATAATTTATAAAAAAGAAATAAACAGAATTTACTCTTTATCAAAATATTTGCTTTCTGTGATACCAGAATTATGAACTACTTCCCTTATTTGTAAATATATATTTTATAGCGGTCAAATTTTATTTGCAACGAACAAAAATCAAAATTTATGGATAATCAATTTATTACAACCGCATTTAACATTGACGGTTATAAGATAGTAAAAAACTTAGGAATCATCAGGGGTATCACCGTAAGGTCGAGAAATGTCTTTGCAACAATCGGTGCTTCATTACAGACAATTGTCGGAGGTAATATCACGCTTTTCACGCAGTTATGTGAAAAGACAAGGCAGGAATCTTTCGACCTGATGAAGCAGCACGCAGAAGAGCACGGAGCAAATGCAGTTATCGGAATGAGATATGATGCCAATGACGTTATGAGCGGAGTAACAGAAGTTCTTTGCTACGGCACCGCAGTGATTATTGAAAAAATATAAACCGGTATGATAAGTCATCGGATGACAAAAATAATTCATCCGATGACTTTATCTTTAATTAAACTTTTAATGCCGCTTTTCTTCGAACGAATTTCAATATTATCCAGACTATAACAAACACAAAAGCAATGATGGGAAGCAGTGCTATTACTACAGCAATCAATCCGCTTAATATTTCAGTTAAGCCATTCAATCCTTTTTTAATCCCCTGACCTATTTCATAAAAGAATCCACCACCTGAAGTAGTCTGTAGTAATGACGGTTCAAATATCGACACCGAGAGTGTTGAATATGAAGACTGGCTCATAAGGTATTTCATCTTCCCTTCGATTGATTCTATTTTCTGCCTTACCGAAGCAAGCTTCTCTTCGACCTCCACAACATCAGTCAGACGTGCTGTCTTTTCCGATAGCAGTTTTAATAATCTTTGTTCAAGCTCTTTCTGTGTCTTTGCTCTCGATTCAAGGTCAATATACTCTTCGGTTACATCCGCGGAAGAAATGTTTTTATTGGCAACTTTTCCTACAGCAGAAATATCATTAATCAGGTTATCGTACTTATCTACCGGAACCTTAATCACAATCGTCCCCGATTTTTTTCCCGAACTATTAACCATGGAATTTGAATTAGCAATAAATCCGTTCTGGCTTTTTGCTATTTCATTTACTCTTTTTTCCGCATCATCGAAATTTTCAATCTCAAGACTCAGCGTTCCAGTTTTTACGACAAGCCTCTTGCTGACATCAATAGTCTTATCAGATGTAGAGCCGGTCGTTGTATATCCCGTCTGTTCTTTTTTTATATCTTTCTTCAGTTCTTCCTGTTCGCTTAGCAGGGGAGCATCTTTACCGGGCTGTGTATTCTCGCTTTTCGGAGTGTTAACGTTGGGAGTCATTTTATCTTTCTGACAACCGGAGATAAAAATAAACAGTAATGCCGGTAAAATTAAAAGCTTTAATTTTTTCATAACAAAGAATTTAGGTTTTAATATTATTACTAACCAAATCCGGAATTGTTCCTGAAGATAATTTTAAATAACTACAGGTTGTTTTCTATAAGCTTCAAACTTTCACTTTCGCCGTTCAACTTTTGCTTTTTTACTTACCTTTAAACTTTATACTTTGAACTTTATACTTTATAACTGTCTTCTATACTTCATAATACAGGTGAAACTCATATGGATGCGGACGAAGTTGAACTTCTTTTATTTCCTTGTTCATTTTGTAATCTACCCAGGTTTTGATAAGTTCATCAGTAAATGTTCCTCCAGCTTTCAGATAATCATTATCATTTTCAAGGCTATGAAGCGAAATTTCAAGAGACTCAGGCGCCTGTTTAATATTTTTTTTATCTGCATCCGAGAGATGGTATATATCTTTATCAACCGGTTCACCGGGTTCAATTTTGTTTATTATACCATCAAGTCCGGCAAGCATTATTGCGGTGAAAGCAAGGTATGGATTCGCCGTTCCGTCAGGGCATCTGAATTCAACTCTTTTGGCTTTTGGATTTTTAGAATACATCGGGATTCTTATAGCAGCACTTCTGTTACTCATTGAATATACAAGATTGACAGGTGCTTCATATCCCGGAACAAGCCTCTTATATGAATTTGTTGTAGGGTTTGTAAAAGCAAGCAAAGAAGGTGCATGCCTGAGCAGACCTCCGATAAAATATAATCCCATTTCGCTTAAGCCGGCATATTTATCTCCGGAGAATAGTGGTTTGCCGTCTTTCCAGAGACTTGTATGTGTATGCATTCCGCTGCCATTATCACCAAATATTGGCTTGGGCATAAAAGTTGCCGTTTTACCCAATTCCCGTGCAGAATTTTTAACGACATATTTAAACATCTGCAGATTATCGCAAGCATCTAATAAAGATGTGTACTTAATATCAATTTCTGCCTGTCCAGCAGTGGCAACTTCGTGATGCTGCATTTCCACTTCAATTCCGAGCTTCAGCATATGTTCAACCATAGTATTCCGGATATCGTTTGTCGAATCAGAGGGTGGAACAGGAAAATAACCTTCTTTTACCCTGATTTTATGTCCGAGATTTGCCTCGAGTTCACTTCCTGAATTCCAGAATCCTTCACGTGAATCGATTCTGTACCAGCTCGAATATTCATTAATATTATAAGCCACGTGGTCCAGAATGAAAAATTCTGCCTCAGGTCCGAAGTAAGCAGTATCAGCAATGCCAGTCGATTGAAGGAATTCAAGCCCTTTTTTTGCTATAAATCTCGGGTCATGGTCATAAGGCTTCCTTGTCATAGGGTCCATAATATCACATGTCAAAGCCAGACTTTTCATTTTAATAAAGGGATCTACTCTTGCCGTATAGGGATCCGGTATAACCAGCATATCAGATTCATTAATAGCTTTCCAGCCCCGAATCGAAGACCCGTCAAAACCAAATCCTTCGTAAAAACCCTCTTCGGTCAGACGGTCAACAGGAACGGAGAAATGCTGCCATTGTCCGGGAAGATCCGTAAACCGGAAATCTATCATCTTTACTTCCTTGTCCTTAATCAGTTTAAATACATCCTGTATTTTGTTCAATTTGTTTTTTTCGTGTTCCAAAGGTTTCTTTTCCATTTTATAATATATTAATTTTAAATTATTTAATTACACCTTTTAATAAAAATAGTAACAAATACTTTGTTATTTTAGTTTGAATAGTGAAAAGACAATTTATTTAACAAATTTATAAATATTTTATAAGAAAATATAGTATAATTCACAAAACAAAAGACACAAATCATTTGAACCATTTGTTTTTGAATTGATATAGTTTTTTTGTGTTTATAACTTTAAAAAAGGAAACATTATGAAAAACCACAAGATAATGATTTTTAACGGACTTATTTTGATTATCTTGGGAGTATATGGATATTTAACCGCTGATAAGAAAAGCTTAACCGCATTCATTGGACCGGGCATCGGAATGATTCTACTGATTCTTTCTTTTCCTACCAGGAATGAGAAATCAGTTTTTGCCCACATAGCCGTTGTCTTAACGTTGCTTACAGTAATAACCTTTTTAATAGTTGGATTCAAAAGGAATAATAACATAATTATAATCAGCGGTGTAATATCACTTGTCTGTTTAATGTTTTACATTGCAGATTTTGTAAACCGAAAAAACGAAAGGAACAGCGAATCTAACGATGAATAGAAAATTATTAACCGGATTATTGTTTCTCGCCTCGCTGGCTGCCTTTTCCTGTGACGGAAATGTTATGAAGTTATTAAGGAAGGAATTGTCATCTGCTGATAATGTCAAAATATATTTTTATGACAAGATAACCGGCAAATTGCCCGGTTCCGGCTCGGTTGTTTCAATAAATGACCCGGATGAGGTTAAACATTTTCTGACAAATATCACGGAAGAGGATTTCAGTAAACGCTCCGATTGTATATATAACGGCTCGATAGAATTCTTCACCGGCGATAAAAGCAAAATGAATATGGAATTCAATATGGAGCCAAACTGCGGATTTGTGATTTTCCAGATAAGAGATGTGATGCAGTCAAAAAAACTTTCAGAAGAAGGAATTAAGCTTCTTAATTTTTATTACAGTAAAATTGCAGATTAACAAAAATCAAAATTAGTATGGAAAACAAGTTGAGAATAAATAAATATTTTTTAATCATAATTTTCTTGTGTTTTGCTGTTCTTTCAGGCTGCTCAAAAAAAGACGATGAAATTAAAGTTAAAAAGCAGTCAGACACTTCTTCAAAAGTAAAACAGCAGGAAACGCAAGTCCCCGCAAAAGATGAACCACCGGAAAACACAGATAACAACAATGTTCAGAAAACTCCCCCGGTAAAAACTGAAGTTAAAAGAATTACAACTTTTGACCTCAGGTCAAGCATTGGAAAAAAAGTGATTCTTGTTGGTTACGTTGCCGACGTCACCGTCAGGGAAAAAGTAGCTTATCTGAACCTTGACGCGAAGTATCCTAAAAACACAGGCTCAATAACAATTTTCGCAGCAAACTTCGATGAGTTCGGGGATATGCAAAAGTATAAAAACAAAAATATTGAAGTTAACGGATATGTTTCAGAATACCAGAACAGACCGCAAATTATTATAAATTCACCAAATCAGATAAAAATTTTGAAATAAAAAATTTGAGCGAAAAAACAACAAGATGCGGATATGCGGCGATAGTCGGAAAACCCAATGCAGGAAAGTCAACTCTTCTGAATGCAATTTTAAATCAGGATCTCGCCATTGTTACACCGAAAAAACAAACAACAAGAAACAGAATTCAGGGAATACTTACGACGGGAAATTCACAAATAATTTTCCTTGATACACCCGGAATACTCGAGCCAAAATATGAATTACAAAGTTTCATGCTCTCAGAAATTAAAACTGCCCTCAGGGATGCAGACCTTGTTTTATATGTCATAGATTCATCGAATTTCAATCCGGACGAGTTTAAAAAAAGCGAAGAAATTCTTCAATCAGATTTTAGCGAAGGAAAAATAATCGTTGTTCTTAATAAGATAGATTTGAAAGGCGAAGAAGACGTTAAACATATTATTGAAAGCCTGACAACGATTTTATCTAAAGCGGAAATTGTCCCTGTTTCCGCACGTGAAAAATTCAACATTGAATCAATAATCGAAAAAATATCCCGTCGCCTGCCGGAATCGAACTTCCTTTACGAAGAAGATGAAATTACCGACAGACCTGAAAAATTTTTTGCATCGGAAATAATCAGAAGGAAAGTGCTCCAGATGTACGGTGAAGAAATTCCATACAGTGTTTTTATAGATATCAGGGAGTTTAAGGAAAGGGAGCACGGAAAAGATTTTATAAATGCCGATATAGTAGTCGAGAGGGAATCTCAGAAAATTATTATTATAGGAAAACGCGGGGATAAAATAAAATCACTTGGCGAGGAAGCCAGAAAAGAAATTGAAAAATTCCTTGGCAGGCCTGTTTTCTTAAAACTGTTTGTAAAAATCCGGAAAGACTGGCGCAAAGATAAAACTTTCCTCAAAAGTAATTTTTGATTAACTTTAATGAAACTTTAATTATGACAGATTACTTTAGCCAGGACAAGGGACCCCATGGAATACCTCCGGGAAACTCGGGAGCAGGACAGGGAAATCAGGGTTCGATGCCCGGAAAAAAATCAAACCCCATTATAATTCTTGTAATTGCAGTAGCAATTGTTGTTCTTATTGCAGGAATAATTGCCATTTTATTGGGAAAATAAATTCATCACCCGGTGTTATCATGCTTTCGTTTAAATTATTAAAAAGGGAGTACAAAATGAAAGAATTAAAATATTTTTTATTTTCTGTTCTATGCATCATTTTGGTTTTAGTTGCAATTTCACAAAAATCATTCTCTCAGGTATCCGACATTAGCGGTAATTCTTACAAAGTGATAAAAATCGGCAATCAGGAATGGACAACGGAGAACCTGAACGTTGAACAATACCGTAACGGCGACCCTATACCACAGGTACAAGACAAAGATGAATGGGAAAACCTGACAACAGGAGCCTGGTGCTATTTTGAAAACAAATCCGAGAACGGATCTACCTATGGCAAACTTTACAACGGTTATGCAATAACTGACTCACGCGGAATTGCTCCTGTTGGATGGCATATTCCGGGCGATGAAGAGTGGACAAAGCTCACTGACTTTTTAGGGGGAGAGCAAATAGCCGGAGAGAAAATGAAGAGTAAAAGTGGTTGGGATGAGAATGGTAACGGAACAAACAACAGCGGTTTTTCGGGTTTACCCGGAGGTTATCGAAATCACAATGGATATTTCCTTAACTTTGGTAAAAATGGTCTCTTTTGGACTTCGACTGAATTTAGTTCAGGCAATTTGTGGTTCAGAAACCTGATTGGCAGCATACCGGATGTATACCGCCCAAACTACGACAAAGCATTTGGATTGTCTGTTCGCTGCGTGAAGGATTAAATGATATAAATAAAAGAATGACAAGACACTAATTATTAATTACTAATTATTAATTGATTAATACGGTCTTTTCCTAAACGTTCTTAATTCGGATTGGGTTGTGGCTTTATAGCCCACATCATTCATAAACTTCCTTTGCTCCACAAAGTCATCAATCGTCACATAAGGGAGATATTTGGTAACATTCCAGCTGTATTCATCGCCGGTCAGCACGCTTGCACCTGTTACCAGCGGTGATGAAATAAATTTTTCTTTTGTCACCACGTAAAAATCTGCTGATGGATTAAAACAATGAAAATGAATTACATACACACCGCTGCCGGAACCCCACTCATACCCAAATTCAGTTGAAGAACTTACACCATAAAACTTATCCTGTGGCGCTGTAAGTTTTGGAGGTGTTTCCTGCTGAATTGTCAGAACCGAACCCGGATATGCATAATTAGTATTCGAAAAACCAAACCCATCACCATTATATGAATATCCGATTACTTTCAGCCGGAAACCGTATGAAAGATTCTGGGGAACAGGAGATTTGGAATATATTATATCGCCTTCTATTGTATTTAGCAGAAGCTCAGAATTTCGGTTAAACGAAAGAAAATCCGCAGATACAGTAAACCCCTTTTTAGCAAAGTCTGTTGAAGGGAGGTAAACAGTAACAAAAGCATTTCCCGGAGTAATGAAAGAAGAAGCTGAATCAAACTTTACTTGCTGAGGATAAAAATCTTTTAAAACAGTAAAAGCTCTTTCGGAAAACTTATCAAACGAATTGTTAGTCTTTTCAAGATAAATAATTTTTCCGTTAACCGAATTAGAACTCTGAGGCCAGTTTACTGTAATTATTTTTGTTTTTTCATTCGAGAATGCAGTGACTGTTTCCGAATAAAAAAGATCATTACTTACAAATTTTATCAGGGCAGAATGTTCCCTTGGTATTGGTGGAAACTCAATTTTTACGGCTTCGGAATTTACATTACGGGGCGGATAGCCGCCGAACAAAGTAATTTCGGGTGATGTACTGAAAAGTCCTCGGTAAAGCATTGCCATATTATTGGAAACATCAATAACCGAAAGGTCATAAGGCAATTTTGATGTAGCAACCTGAAAGCTCCCGTCGCTTGCAGTCTTAACAGAACCTCCGTTCGATACCAAAATCCGAACATCGGGAACAGGAAAATAATATTCATCAATAAGTCTGCCCGAAATAACGGTTTGCCCGAACAGACTATTAAAAATAGGAAGCAAAAATATAAATAAAAATAAAATCTTCTTTAAGCTCATAAAAATTTTCAGGTATTTATATAATAATAACCAAATAAACCAAAACATTTTATTCAGAAATAAAGGTTATTCTTTGCTGCCTTATGTTTAACGTCTTACTTTTTCATTCTCAATTACTCATTATTCATTATTGTCGTAGCGAAGCGGAGATCCTCCTAGGAGGACTCATTGCTTAGTCTGTTTATTTCATCTCTCAGTTCAGCGGCTCTTTCGAATTCAAGGTCTTTCGCGGCTGATATCATTTCACCGCGGAGCTGGTCGATTAGTTCTTTCCTCTGTTGGTCGGTAATCTTCTTGAACAATGGGTCTGTTACTATGCTTAAACTTGTTTTCTTCTGCTTTTCTCTTTTTCTCCTGTCTGTATCTGCTTTTGAATCTGCAACTATCGTGGTTGACATTATCTCTTCGTATGACTTATAAATCGTTGTGGGAGTAATTTTATTTTCTTTGTTATATTCTTCCTGGAGTTTTCTTCTGCGTATTGTTTCTTTTATAACTTTATCCATGGAGTCTGTAATTTTATCAGCATACATAATTACAAGTCCGTTGGAATTTCTCGCCGTTCTGCCCGCTGTCTGGAGCAGGGATTTTTCCGAACGCAAAAATCCTTCCTTATCAGCATCGAGTATAGCAACAAGAGAAACTTCCGGTAAATCAAGCCCTTCCCTCAGAAGGTTAACACCAACCAGTACATCAAAATCTCCAAGTCTCAATCCGCGTAAAATATCAACCCTGTCAAGCGCATCAATTTCAGAGTGCATATATTTTACCCTGACGCCAATTCCTTCAAGATAGTCGGTAAGGTCTTCGCTCATTCTTTTTGTAAGTGTAGTTACCAAAACCCTTTCTTTTTTTTCGCTTCGTGTTCTTATTTCTCCAAGCAGATTATCAATTTGGTTTTTAACAGGCCGAACCTGAATTTCCGGGTCAAGAAGACCGGTCGGACGTATGATTTGCTCAATTATAACTCCCTCGGATTTATCAAGTTCATAAAAAGAAGGTGTGGCGCTTACAAATATTGCCTGATTAACCATACTTTCCCATTCTTCGAAAGTCATAGGTCTGTTATCCAGCGCCGAAGGCAGCCGGAAACCGTGTTCAATTAGTGTTTTCTTTCTCATCCTGTCGCCGTTATACATACCCCGTACCTGCGGAATTGTAACGTGAGATTCATCCACAATTAAAAGAAAATCTTTTGGAAAATAATCAAACAAACAGGACGGTCTGGAACCCGCAGCTCTTCCATCCATATGACGCGAATAGTTTTCAATTCCCGAGCAATAGCCCACTTCTTTAATCATTTCGATATCAAAATTCGTTCTTTGTTCAATTCTTTGTGCCTCAATATATTTTTCTTCTTTCTGATAGTATTCAACCCTTTCCTGAAGTTCCTTTTGAATATTTATTATTGCTTCTTCAACTTTCTCAGGACTTGTTACAAAATATTTTGCCGGATATATTGAAACGCTGTCATCTCTTTTTACTACCTGACCATCAAGTCTGTTAATGAAGCACAGATTTTCCACCTCATTCCCGAATATATCTATGCGTATTCCGGTTTCATCTTCATATGCGGGAATCACCTCGACCCTGTCACCCCTTACACGAAAAGTTCCCCTTCGAAAATCAATATCATCCCTGACATAGTGAATATCAACGAGCTTTGTAAGCAGTTCCTTCCTTGTGATTTTTTGTTTCTTTTTCAGAACTAACACTTGTCTTGCATATTCATCAGGGGCGCCAATTCCGTAAATACAGCTTACAGAAGAAACGATAATTACATCTTTTCTTCCTTCTAAAATTGATGCTGTTGCTCGTAACCTCAAACGGTCAATATCTTCATTTATTGAAAGGTCTTTGGCAATGTATGTATCGGTTGAAGGAATATATGCTTCGGGTTGGTAATAATCATAATACGAAATAAAAAACTCAACCCTGTTCTCTGGAAAAAATCTTTTGAATTCGCCGTATAACTGAGCCGCAAGCGTTTTATTATGGCTCATCACGAGTACAGGCCTGTTAATATTTTCAATTACTTTTGAAACCGAAAAAGTTTTTCCCGAACCTGTAACCCCAAGAAAAGTTTGATATTTCTCACCCCGGAGAATTCCGTTTGTAAGTTGTTCAATCGCTTTTGGCTGATCCCCCGTTGGTTCAAACGGTGCATTTAACTTAAATTTCATAAATTAAAAATTAGGCTATAAAAATATCAAAACAAGTCAGAAAAATATTATTTGAAAAAGAATGAAGATAAATATATAATTTTGAATTGAAAAAGCCGGTGGGAAACCGGCATTTTTATCGGAGGATTATGAAGGAATTTGCATCCCTGTCATTTTGTTAAGTAACTAATTTCGTATTTGTATACTTTCCCTTTATAAGCAGTATCCGTCCAAAGGTTTTTTGAGGATATTTTCTTCCTCAGGTAAGAGTTCAGGGTTTTATTTAATCCCGTTACTCCGGACACAACTATCTTGCCATTTTCATTAACACGAACAAAAATTGTTGATTTTCCCTCAAGATTTTTATCTGAATAGTTCAAATAAACCGGTAAATTAAGGACACTTACAATTTCCATTTTGATTTGATTGTTCAATGATTGTGATTTAGTATCTATGGGACCGGTAGACGCAAAACCCGCAGATGTAAAGCCGATTAAAACGGCTGTAACTAATAATAATTTAAATTTTTTCATCTTTTTTAGTTTTAGTTTTTCTATTTAGGTTATCTTACGGGTTTGATTTCAAGAAGTTGCAGAATCAATGGAAAATATAAATAGTACGACAAAATAAGGGTTGCGGCAATGGTTTATTCCCTTTTCTGTGTTCGTTACGCTAATTATTTTTTAACTTTTCTTCTAAGCTGTTAATTTTTTCGCGTAGAAATTCCTGGTTTGGAACAAAAGGCAAAGCTTTTTTCAGAAAACTTAATGATTGAGTGTAAAATCCGTATTTGCTTAACATTTCACCTGTCATCAGGTTAAAAATGAAGTTATCCTTCCGGTACTTTTCGTTCAGTTTTCTTATTTCGGTGAAAAATTTGGAAGTGTCAGGATTATATTTTTGAATTTTAAGAAGATCATTTTCAATGTCAAATTTTGTAAGAGAAGCCCATTCACTCATTTTTTTTTCAAAGTAATCATTAAACCTGAAGACATCACGAATACGGCTATTGTTTTGTTCATACATTTCAATGTAACTATTGAAAAAATATATAGGTCCCAGTAAGATTGATTTTCGCAGGCTTTCTTTTCCGAGATACCTGTCAATATAGTTTGCCACCTGCATACCCATTGTATAGAACGGAGTATTTCCGGAAAAGCCTGCCTTTATAAGGCTGTCAATTATAGATTTCCCCGCTCTCTTTTCGATTGAACTGATGGTCTTATTAAAAAAAGCGAAATCCTTTTCAAGCATTGCAGAGGGTCTGTCTTCTTTAAACCGGGTGGAAATGTAATTGATACAACTTGAATAATAAATATTGTCCATTATACTAAGCAGTAATGCATCTTCTTTTTTCACAAGATAATTGTTAATATCAATCTCAATATCATCCCAGATAACTTTGAAAATACCCCGTGCCGTAAGGCTGGAGAATCTTTCGTAATCATCTCCAACATTTTCCATCCTTAAAATAAAGTGGTTGTCCTCGTTAGTAATAGTATCTATAAAATTTCCGAATACAAGATATGCCTTTGTTTGAAAAGAGATACTATCGGGCAAATAAACAGAAAGTATGTAAAGGGATTCATATTTAAAATAATCCCGGTTATCACGCAGTTTGTTCAGCACTTCCCGGAATAGCTTTGTGTAAAGCGATACACCACCGAGATATTTAAAACTGGCAGGATTTAATATTTTATAAATTGTGAACAGTGTTGTTTTATGCTGAACATTGTTAATAAGGCTGATAAATTTTTCCCTGCTCATATCCGGATTTATTGCCGGATTACTAAAGGATGAAAACACTACCGAAGTGTCGATAACATTTAAATCCTCGTCGCTCAGGGAATCTTTGTCCAATAAATCAAGCATATAGTCCGCCGGAAAGAAATCGTAAATCAAATCTATGCCGAGTGTATGAGAAGGTACAACATTAGGTTCATATTTCTGTTTAACAAGGTTGCTGCCATAAAATCCTTCTTTCAAATGAAACTTTGAAAGCACATATGCGGCATTTATCAAACCCGGTAAATTACTTACTTCGTTGAAGTTTTTTACGGTGCTGTCCAATTCTCTGTTCCAGGTTACCAGTTCCGGATTAAAATCGAGAGAAGTTATTTCGGGAAGATTTTTTATTTCATTTACAGAATCAAGCTTGGCGAGTTCCCGTAAAAAAATTCTTCCGTCCTCAATTGAAAACTCTTCCATTAATGATTTCACATAAGATTTAAGCAGTTCTGAATTTTTCACATTATCACTCAGTAGAAGATCATACCAGTCAAAATTTTTGCTCAAATCAAAGTCATACTTATCCTGAGATATGGATTTACAGGGGAAGGATATTGTAAAAAGAGAAAAAACCAGAAGCAGAAGAAAAAAACGAGCAATTTGTATTCTGAAACGGTAGAAAATTCCAACCATAATCTAAATTATTTTAGTGATTAGATTTATTTCTTTCAGCACATCGTTGATTTTTTTTAATTCTTCAAATTCTCCGGATTTTACCACAGCTTTTCCGGCCGTGTGGGCAATTACTGCAATTTGTTCGCACTGCTGGGTGTCAAAGCCGGTTGCTTTCTGCAGCTGTAAAATGACATCATCCCAAAAATGATTTGAGTTATATATAAATAAACGTCTTAAAACGTTAACATTAATATCTGTAACATTATGCTCTAATTCCTTTGTACTCATAAGACTTTATTTTCGTGAAAATTCACAAATAGCTTCGCAAATTTCATCCTGTTTCTCACGGTAAAAATTTGCATTACCGCTAAAGTTATTCATAGCTATATAAAAGCTTAGCAATTCGTTATCTCTCGAAACCGCATACCCCGTTAATGTACTTACGTTATTAATCGTTCCGGTTTTAGCGTGTATGTTCTTTTCCGCTTCAGTGCCTATCATTCTGGTTCTCAGAGTTCCATCAATACCCGATATGGGTAATGAATTATAGAATATATCAAAAGTTTTTTCATCATTGAATATATATTTTAGCAGTTTTATATAAACTTCCGACGTAACATAATTGTATCTGGATAGTCCCGAACCTTCCACAAATTCATACATACCCCTGTCAATTCCCACGGTTGTAAGGAAATCTTTAACAGCATCCGATCCTTTCCCGAGTGTTCCCGGAGGAGAACTATAATTTGCGCCGATTACCTTATAAATGGTAATTGCAGACTGGTTATCACTTGGCTTGTTCATATTTAAAAGAGCATCATAAAGAGAACGCAAAACTACTGCAAGTTCCCGTGCGCCCTGGGGTGTTGTTCCCGAAACAACAATTCCATCCAGCTTAACATTTTGAGTGATTTTATCGGCAAATAGTTGTGCAGCAGACTCCGCCGGATTTTTATAACCTTTATTTTTATCAAGATTTATTGCCCCGACATAAGGCCAATACTGAGCTTTTGTATCGGACTGGTAATAATTTGCAAGACCGTAATGAGCGTCATCGAGGTATGATACGTCGTAAATAATATTTCCGGTGATTTCAGTAATATTTTTGTTTACAAACTGCTGAGCAAGATTATAAACATCAGCCGAACTAAAATCCGGGTCGCCAAAACCCTTGATATACACGTTGCCTCTTATTATTCCGTCACCGGTCCTAGTGTCATCAGTGTAAATTCCTGTTTTAAACTGGTAGCCGCTTCCAAGAACATATATTGCCGTTGTTGAAGTGACTACTTTTGTAATAGAAGCCGGTATCATTTTTATATCAGGTTTGTACTGGTAAAGAATATCGTTTTTGGAGGTACTCACGACTTTTACAGATACATCACAATCCACAGATGTGAGAATATTATCAATACGTTCTTTAAGCTCTTCAGTACGCTTTTTGCCAATATCGGATGATATTCCCGTATTGACGATGAACGAGATGATAAGCAATAAAGCATAAAACCTAACGATCAGAATATTATGTTTATTATTAATCATTTATATATTCGTCTACAATTTTATTTGCTTTTTTAAGAGCTATTTTTGACTGACTGAAAGTAATCTGGCTTAGCGCAGCATTAAAACTGCACCACCTGTAATTTATAATTTCTTCTCCGTCAATAATCACTTTCCTTTTTTTTGATTCGGCGATAAAATAGTCATTAATTTTCAATTTTTTAACCCCATTACCATTTTTCATTATGTAAGATTCTCTGACCAGTATTGATTTTCTCAAAAGAGTTATCTTTGTAATTCGGGTTTCCTCTCTAAGTTCGCGTATCGCAGTATCAATTTTTGCTTCCCCTGTTTTTTTATGACCCTTACAGAATGCCCAGTGACCCTGCCGGTGCTTTAGTAATAGATATTTTATTTTATTAGGGAATCTGTAAAATATAATGACCCCTGATGCGTAATCTTTTATCATTATTGTTTATTTCGATTTATTCCAGATAACGTCCATTTCTTCGAGAGTCATATCATCAAGAACAAGATTATTTTTTTTAGCATATTCTTCAATTTTTTGAAACCGCTTTATAAATTTTTCTATAGTTCTTCTTAATGCATCTTCAGGGTTAATTTTCAAAAATCTTGAATAGTTTACAATAGAAAAAAGAACATCTCCGAATTCATCCTCAATTTCTTCCCGAGAGGAAAGAGTTTCCAGATTTTTTTTCAACTCACCGATTTCCTCGAGTATTTTATCATAAACGGGTTTTTCGTCTTTCCAGTCGAAACCTACTTTGGCAGCTTTTTCCTGAATTCTGTAAGCCCGGAAAAGAGCCGGTAATTCTTTCGGAACACCATCAAGCACGGATTCTCTTCCTTCTCTGGCTTTCAGTTTTTCCCAGTTAGTTTTTACTTCATCCGCATTTTTAACTTTTACATCAGAAAATATATGCGGGATGACGAGAAATTAATTTCTTTATTTCTAAATCAAGAACTTCCCGGAATGAGAAAGTATTTTCTTCTTCTCCGATAATCGTATGAAACACAACCTGAAGTACAAGGTCCCCAAGTTCTTTTTTAAGTTCTTCTTTATTATTTGTATCAATTGCTTCAAGCACTTCAAAGGATTCCTCGAGTAAACAACGCCTCAAAGATTCGTGAGTCTGTTCCTTATCCCAGGGGCATTCTTTTCTCAGCCTCTGAACTAATTTATAGAACTCATCAAATTTATCTAAATACTCTTCCTTTCCGGCCTGAGTCATTTTGAAAGCTCTCCGATATAATTATTGTGAAAATCTTTTATCTTCTTTACAAAATCTTCCATTTCGTCACGGGGCGGAAGGAATGTTGTCCTGAAGTGATATGTACCAGGAAGTTGTCCGAAACCCGAACCGGGAACAACGCAGATACCCGTTTCTTCAAGCAAAGACATGCAATAATCAAAATCTTTAGATGCTTCATATTTTAATTTTTCTTCCGGATTCATTTTTTTTGTATCAAGTCCTTTTTTATCCGGCAACTTAACTTTTACAAATGCATACATTGCACCCTGCGGAATATCTGTTTCCATCCCTTCAATTTTATCAAGCTCTGTTCCGAGTATCTGAGATTTCTTTTTTAGTTCAAACAGAATATTATCACGTTCTTTAACATACAATTCATAACTCTCATCCCCGGGCTGCGGCGGTGAAACCATCATATACGTTACAACCTGTCCGGGAAGATTTGAACACAGGCTTATTGACTGAAGTTTTATAAACTGTTCCATAACATCATCGGGAATATTACGAATCTCGAGATATCCTCCTCTGTGACCGCACTCCCCGAAAAATCCTTTTGAAACAGAATGAAAACTGAAAAGAGTGACCTCTTTTTCATTCATGTCGTGCATTACTTTTGCGAAAGAATAAAATTTCAGTTTTTCAATATAAACATTTTCCTGGTATACTTCATCTGCCAGGATAGCAAGATTATATTTTTTTGCAAACCGTATTATCATTTCGATATTTTCTCTTGAAAGTACTGCACCTGTCGGATTTCCGGGATTTATCACCGCAATTGCTACGGGATTTATTCCCTCTGATTTTGCTTTTTCAACGCTATCGTTCAGAATCTTTTCGTTAAGCTGCCAGGAATTACTTTCGTCAAGGTAATAACCGATTTGTTTTGCACCATAAAGGGTTATCGTAGCGCTATATAACGGGTATTGCGGAATCGGAATCATGAAGCCATCATTCGGATTTTTCATAAGAGTAAAAATTACAGGATTAACGCCCTTGCTGGCACCGTCTGTCAGAATAACATGTTCCCTGTCAGCAGGTATCCCATCCCTTTTGGAGATAAAGTCAGCAACTGCCTGACGTATGAAGGGGATTCCTGCACTTTGTGAATAAGCACCAAGCCCGGAAGGATTTTTCTGTATAAATTCTTTAGCTTTTTTTATTAAGTCTTGCGGAAATAATTTTCGTGTTTCTTCATTATGCAAAAGTTCCGGATATTCCAAAAGGGCAATCATCTGCCGGATGTATGTAAGCGGTTTTTGTTTCAGAGCCTGCGGATTGCCAATATTGCAATATATAATTCTTTTCCCCTGCTCTTCAAGTTCCTGTGCCCTCATCACTATTGCTCCTCTCACTGCATATTGCGCTTTTATTAAATTTCTGTTTATATCTTTGAAAGTAATCATATTATATTAATTATATTAAGTTTTTATTCTTATCAATCTTTAAAATAACCTATTAGAATTTTGTTTTAAAGAACAATAATAAAGACATTTTTTTAAATTTAAAAATTAAAATCCGAAATTTAAAAATAAAGTTTGCAATCAGGCGGAAGGAAAACGACTTATTTTCCTAAATTATAACTCTTCAGTTCTTTATAAACAGAGCCCGAAGGCAATAGCTTACTTTCCATGAGGTGGTATTTATTTATTGAAAATCTGAAATCAAATTTTATCTCCTCATTAATGTTGTAAAAATCCGGCTTGAAATTATTTTTTAT
This sequence comes from uncultured Ignavibacteria bacterium, assembly GCA_963806045.1. Lineage (GTDB taxonomy): Bacteria > Bacteroidota > Ignavibacteria > Tepidaquicellales > Tepidaquicellaceae > DATCHW01. The sequence goes on from CAWDWP010000001.1 coordinate 112,255, forward strand.
TCTGGCAAGTGTCAGGTGAGGGTGAAATTTCTTATCAAACTCAAAACCGGCTTCTTTTAGTACTTCTGAAAGATTATTGTAAAACTCAAACACCTTCATATCTTCATTTTTCAAATCTATAAACATCACTCTGGGAAATTTAAAATTTGGAAAACAGCCAATGCCGCTTGATTGGAAATATGATTTCACCGAAAGAATTGTTTTCCGAGAAAGCTTCCAGGTCTGTTAAGAGAGAATCCAGTTTTTCGGTTCACTATTTCTCCTAGAAAAAAAACTGTCAAATGGAACTTACTTTTGTTTTCCCATTTTATAAATTCAAGAGAAGCGGGTTTTTGCTTTTTTTTGATTTGAGACTGAATATCGGTTATTTTATTTTTGATATTATCTTCTAAATTAAAGGAAATGAAAGTTCGCATTTTTAAAAATAGTTTATTGTTATTGATTAAAATATCAAAACAATTTCAAAAATAAAACAAACAATAAGACTATGGAAGTAAACAAAGAAAAACTCGTAACCGTATACAAAACCGGACATCACGGTACAATTGCTATGATAAAATCACTCCTTGATGAAGCAGGAATCGAATATTTTGCAAAGGGAGAGGTTGTTCAGGATTTTATAGGCGTTGGTGTTTTCGGTACGGGATATAATACTCTTACGGGACCCGTTGAAATACAGGTGCTGGAAGAGAATGCTGAATATGCAAAGGAACTTCTAGCCGGAATCAAAGATGCTCCGGAAGAGAATGCTGATGAATCAAACACCCCTGAGCAGAGTTGAAAGCTGCGGTATTAGGAGGAGGAGCTGCGGGATTTTTTGGAGCAATCAGTATAAAAGAATCAAATCCGGATGCCGAAGTTTTAATCTTCGAAAAATCGGATAAAGTACTTTCAAAAGTAAAAATATCCGGTGGAGGTAGGTGCAATGTTACGAATGCACTTTTGGATATTAACGAGTTTGTTGAAAATTATCCCCGCGGAAGCAAAGAATTAATCTCGGTATTTACCAGATTCGGTTCCCGGGAAACTATTGATTGGTTTGAATCCCATGGTGTACATCTGAAAACTGAACCCGACAACAGAGTATTTCCCGTCTCGGATAATTCCGATACAGTAATTGAGTGTCTGCTTAAAGAAGCAGCAGAGACAAAATATTCAAATCAATAAAAATTATTCTGTGGAAAAAAATTTCGAAAAGAAGAACGGATTTATTTTGTATTTTAAAAATGGAGAAAAATTTGATTTCGATAAAATTTTAATTGCAACAGGAGGAAATCCTAAATCAGAGTCTTACAACTGGATTAAAGTACTTGGTCATACAATTATAGAACCCGTTCCGTCTTTGTTTACATTTACTCTTTCTCAAAATATTTTCGAAGGGCTTGAAGGAATTTCCGTTCCGGAGGTGGAAATTATATTGACCGACGAAAAAACATTCCGGCAAAAAGGCTCTCTTCTGATTACACACGGAGGATTGAGCGGTTTCGGAATATTAAAATTTTCAGCATTTGCTGCCAGAGAATTATCTGAAAAAAATTACAAATTCTCACTCAGCATCAATTGGCTTCCGGGATTTAAAAATGAACAATTGTTGAAAAAATTATAGAACTAAGAAAATCAAATCCGAATAAGACACTATCTTCAGCCTCATATTTCGGATTGCCTTTAAGGTTCTGGAAAAGGATATTTGAATTAAATAATATTGAAAATAAAAAATTTAAAGATTTATCGAATCAAAAATTAATAAATTTCGTAAATGAATTAGTGGAGCATAAAATTGAAATTGCCGGGAAAAATACAAATAAAGAAGAATTCGTTAATGCAGGTGGTGTATGTCTTAAGGAAGTGAATTTCAAAACCATGGAAAGCAAAATTTGTCCCGGTATTTATTTTGCAGGTGAAGTGTTGGATATAGACGCGGTAACGGGTGGATTTAATTTTCAGTCCGCCTGGAGCACGGGCAGGATTGCAGGAATCAGCATAGGAAGTTGAATTAAATAAATTATAAAGTTATGAAAAAATTTAAACAATTTTTTATTATTATTTTCGTTTTCATTTTATTCAAATCTTCATTTTCACAGGAGATAATTCTTTACAATGGCCAAACAATCGATCAATATATTGAACAGGCAATGTCAAGGTGGAATCTGCCCGGATTGTCTTTGGCTATTATCAGAAACGGAGAAGTCGTTTTTCTTAAAGGTTATGGCGTAAAGGAATTGGGCAAACCGGATAAAGTGGATGAGAATACAATATTTGCAGTTGCATCGAACACCAAAGCTTTTACGGGTACTGCAATCGCTATGCTTGAAAGCGAGGGCAAACTATCAATTGAAGACAAAATCACAAAATATTTTCCGGACTTTATGTTATATGATACGCTTGCATCCCAATTGGTGACTATAAAAGATTTACTTACACACAGAATCGGACTTGGAACATTCGAAGGTGATTTCATAACCTGGGGAACAACATTCACCAGAGCTGAACTTATTAATAAACTCCGTTACGTGAAACCCGTATATGGATTCAGAGACGGTTATGGTTACTGCAACAGCGGTTTTCTTACGGCAGGAGAAGTGATTCCGGTTGTTACAGGGAAAAGCTGGGACGAGTATATCAAAGAAAAATTTTTAATCCCGTCTGGAAATGAACAGGACAACGACCCATACTTCCGAAGTGACAAAAATGGATAACATAGCAATCCCTCATACATTGAACTGCAAATTATGAAATGGTTCCTATACCCTGGAGGAATGTGGACAACCTTGCTCCGGCAGCTTCTATTTGTTCTTCCGCAAAGGATATGGCAAACTGGATTTTAATGCAGACACAAGGGAGGAGTTTTTAAAGGGAATACAATAGTGGATAAAAAAATATTACTGAAAACCCAAACTCCATTTAATGTTCTGAATATTCCCGCTTACGGAACCGGAAATCTTACTAAACGCCACTTCACTGCATACGGACTCGGATGGTTTTTGCAGGATTATAAAGGAAAACTTGTAGTTACTCATACAGGAGGATATGACGGAATGCTCTCCCGCACTGCATTTATGCCCGAAGATAATCTTGGTGTTGTTATCCTGACTAATAACGACCAGAACAATGTGTATACGTCAGTAATGTATCAGATATTCGATTATTATTTTTCTAATACAACGACAAATTGGGATAGTATTATTTATGTAAATACAAAACCCGGAGAAGATGAATCAAGAAAGGAATGGGAGGAAATCGAAAAAAGTAAAATGCCGGAATTAGTTATCTACATTTGATTTTGGAAGTCTGAAAGGAATTTATACAAATATTCAGGCAGGCGATGCGGAAATTAAAGAAGCAAAAGGCAAATGGATTCTGACATTCAACTGTCGACCGGGTGTTGAAGGTTTTCTCGAACTCTGGCATACCGATACTTTGATATGTATATATAATGATTTGACACTCAGACACAGCTTATTTCCATTAGTTATTGAAAACGGAAAAGTTACTGCGTTCAAAATTAAAGTGGATGATTTCATCGACCCGCTATATTATGAATTCAGAAGGAAGGAATAAGTAATCTTAAAATATTTACATACTATATCGATTATAAATTTGAGTAGATTGCTACTTAAATCTATTTAAATTTAGGTGTTGTTCTATATTCAACCAGATGGTAAAGCTTTACTTATATCAGGTTTAAGAACTCCCAAAGAATTTCGTGAACCCATCAAAATATCCTTGCTTATTTTTTTTAACTCGGCAGATATTTTGGGAAAATTTATAGTTCTTTTACTCCAATTAATATTTTCAAAATATTTAACCGGGAAATCATAAATTTTTCTGGAAATATGTATCTCATCAAGAACGGCTTTCTTCTTTGCTTCCCGGAAAATTTTCAACCAATCGAAATTATAATTATTCGAAATATAAATGATATCGAAAATATCTTTTGGCTCTTCTCTTCCTTCTATAGCGGTAATTTTATTTGCGAGAATGTTTCTTAAATTGTCAATATTTCCGAATTTATAGCTGATAGATTTACCCGTACGGTAAGGAACGTCGTTTATAAAGTCTATTTTTAAAATTAATAATTCCTCTATAAATATCCTGAAAAAATCATCTCCCCGGGATATTTTATCGGGTGATAGTGTAAAATTTTTATTAAAGGCAGTAAATATCTTATCAGTATGTTTTTTGAAATTCTTGTTATCGTTTACAAAAAAATCTAAATCATCACTATACCTGTGATTAAGATAAAATCTTCCAAGCGCAGTTCCACCGGTTAAATAAAAAGGAAGCTTTAATCCATAAAGTAATTTTAGTACTTTATTCTGAATATTATAAAGGCTCTTGTAATCTTTTTTTTGCATACTCAAAATTAGTTTTTAATGATTTATGCCTTATGCTTTTAATCAAATCATCACTTAGTAAATTTATCAGAAGGGATTCAGGAAGAAGCTGTATTACGGTATGCCAGGGATATGTTTCAATAATTTTTTTAAATAGGGTTTCCCGGGTATAATGACCAAGTTTCTCCCTTTTCCCGATGAGTAATTCCAGAGCTTTATCTGCTTGAAAATTATAATCCCAGAAAAGACTTTTTAAAATTTCTACCTTATATTTCCTTCGAGAATTCTTCAATCGGTGTTTAGTTTAAAATAATTTAATTAAAATTTTAAACACATTTTAGCACAAAATAAAACATTCAGGAATAAATTTCGTTCAAGCCCATCTTCGATCTGACCGTCACTCTTTAACATTTTGCAATAATAAAAAACGGTCGGGAGGAAACTCCTGACCGTCAAACTAATTTTGTTTATTACTTCTTTCGTTTAACTTTTTATCTCTTACCAATAACGGTTCGCGTTTCCGTCTTCCGTTTCACATCTCACGTTTGACTTTTCTACTTTTCCTTACACTTCGACCATTACTTCCCTCATCAGTCTTTGTCCTGCTTCGAGGGCTTCACGGTTGAGCTTAAGAAGATGATGATATCTCTCGGGTAATACTTTCTTCAGTGCCTCGATTATGGAATCAAAACTCACTATCGGCTTCCTTTCCAGAAATGCTCCGAGAAGTATCATATTTGCAACCTTAGCATTGTTCATCTTATTCGCTTCATCTGCTGCAGGAATAGGATATATCTCTATATCTGTTCTCTCTGATGCATGCAATATATTCGTTGATTCATATATCATTATCCCGCCCGGCTTCACCTTTGCGTCAAATTTCTCCATCGACGGCTGGTTTAAGATAATTGCAGTATCAAATCTCGAGATTATAGGTGAACTGATTGTATCATCAGATACTATTGTTATGCAATTAGCTGTTCCACCCCTCATCTCCGGTCCGTATGATGGCATCCAGGTCACTTCTTTACCTTCTACCATAGCTGCATATCCAAGTGTCTGCCCCATACTCAGAACTCCCTGTCCCCCAAATCCTGCTATTATTATCTCTTCCAGCATTCCTTTTCCTGCTTCTTTTGTTGTGTCTTTTTTCATTCCTGATTCCTTTTTCATATCTGTTACGTTTGCTTTTGACATATTGTTTTATACAACCTCCGCTTCTTTTGACTCAAGTCCTTTTAAGTCTTCTCTTGAAGGTAGTTTAACATCTCCAAGCGGAAAGTATTTTATCATCTCATCCGTTATGAAATCATTCGTCTGAAGCGGTGTCATCTTCCAGTTTGAAGGACAATTTGATATTACTTCTACAAAACTTGTCCCTTTGCCAAGTTTCTGGTATTTGAACCCGTTCATTATTGCTTTCTTTAATTTTCTTACGTTTCCTGCTGTGTGAACTGATTGCCTGGTTACATAAAATGCTCCCGGAAGATTAGATATAAGTTCACTCATCTTCATAGGATATCCTACTTTTGTTACATCTCTTCCGTATGGCGAGGTGGTTGTCTTCATATTGGGCAGTGTTGTCGGTGCCATCTGTCCGCTTGTCATTCCATAGACTGCATTGTTGATGAAGATAATGAGTATGTTTTCTCCCCTGTTTATTGCATGTATCGTTTCTGCCGTTCCGATTGCAGCCAGGTCTCCGTCTCCCTGGTATGTGAAGACATATTTATCCGGTAATACTCTCTTTACTCCTGTTGCTGCCGCACAGGCTCTTCCGTGTGCCGCTTCCTGCATGTCAAAATCAAGATAGTCATATGCAAATACAGCACATCCCACAGGCGCTACACCTATTACCTTATCCTGTATTCCCATCTCCTGTATCACTTCGGCAAGTATCTTATGCACTGTGCTGTGTCCGCAGCCCGGGCAGTAATGGAATCTCGTCTCTGTGAGTGTGTATGGCCTTTCGTATACCTTTATCCAGTCTTCCTGGTCTGTTTCTTTTTCACATTCCGATAATATTACTTCGTCGTCTGTCTTTACATCCGAGCCGAGTATATTGTTTATTTCTTTATTACTCATAAATAATTTTTAAGTTAAAAAGTTTAAACGTTCAAAAATTAAAATGTTTTTATTTTTATGTCTTTTTGTATCTATCATACTTTTCTAATATTCTTTATTCCTCTAATTATACATTGTCTCTTTACTCATTATTCATTAATCATTACTCATTAATCATTGTTCTTACCATTTTGCTATGCATTTCTCAAGGTTCTCTTCCACTTCATCCGGTGAAGGTATGATTCCGCCCATCCTGCCATAGTGTTCTACGGGTACTTTACCGTTTACGGCTAGTCTTACGTCTTCTATCATCTGTCCTGCATTTAGCTCTACAGCCAGGATTCCTTTTAACTGGTCTGCGAGTTCGTTTAACCTGTTATATGGATATGGATATAATGTTATCGGTCTTAGTAATCCTACTTTTATTCCTTTTTCTCTTGCGAGTATCACTACTTTATGGCTTATCCTCGCTGATAGTCCGTATGCAACTATTAAATATTCTGCATCTTTTGTCTCTATTTCTTCAAATCTGACTTCGTTCCTGCATATCTGCTCATATTTCTCATTTAGTTTCAGGTTCACCTGTTCCATCTTCTCAGGCTGTATGAACAGCGATGTTATTATGTTCCTGCTTCTGTCGGTTGTCTTGCCTACGGTTGCCCAGGGTTTTTCCACTTTCTTTACTGTTCTGCCTTTTGTGAATACTACTTTTTCCATCATCTGTCCTATTGCTCCGTCGGAAAGCATCATTACGGGATTTCTGTATTTGTCTGCAAGTTCAAATCCCAAAAATACAAAGTCTGCCATTTCCTGTACCGAGGCAGGGGCTAATACTATCAGGTGATAGTCTCCGTGTCCGCCTCCCTTGGTTGCCTGAAAATAGTCCCCTTGCGATGGCTGTATTGTTCCAAGTCCCGGTCCGCCTCTGTTCACGTTGACAATTAAACAGGGAAGTTGTGCTGAGGCTATATATGATATGCCTTCCTGCATTAAGCTTATTCCGGGTGATGAGGATGATGTCCATACTCTCGCTCCTGCTGCCGCTGCTCCGTATACCATGTTAATTGCCGATACTTCGCTTTCTGCCTGAAGATAAATCCCGTGTCTGTCCGGCATTTCACGAGCAAGGTATTCGAGCACTTCTGACTGAGGTGTGATAGGATAGCCAAAGTATGCATCGCATTTTGCCTGTATCGCCGCTTCTGCCATCGCTTCGTTGCCTTTCATTAGTCTGATATCTTTTTCTTCCATAAGGTTATATAAAAATTTTCGTTAAAATTAATTAATAAAATTTGAACCGATAATTACTTCGGATTAACGCTTACATTATTGTTACCGTCAACATTGATTGTCATAGACGATTTTACGTCAGAAATCTTAGCAAGCAATTCTTTCTTTTTTCCGGATGTTCTGTACACTTTAATCACACCGTCAGGGCATATTAAAGCACAATTTTCACAACCGGTACAATTTTCCTGATTTATAAACACCGCATATCTGTAACCGAGGTTATTTATCTCTTTTGATAGCTTAATTGAATCTTCTTTACAAGCCACGGTGCATAGTTCACACCCCTTGCATTTTTGAATATCAATCTCAATCTTGCCTTTTATTTTGCGGGGTTTCTTCGTTTCTGTTGCAGTTGTCATATCTAAATTCTTTTAATATTAGGTAAGTTAAATAATTATAAAATTACCCAAAATTTTGATGAAATTAAAGGAAAAAGGGACAGGATTAACATGATTTTACGACTGAATTTCAACGATTAATAGAACGGAATCAACAGAAAATGGAACGAACATACAAAAATAATATGTTATTACTTTACAAACTAAACCTGAAAAATTATGGCACTCGTAAACAATGTAGTCGGATGGTTTGAAATTCCCGTTTCAAACATGGAACGTGCAATAAAATTCTATGAAACTGTCTTCGGTTATAAGCTAAAGCGGAATCAAATGGGACCTCTGGATATGGCCTGGTTTCCATGGACCGATGACAGGCCCGGCTCTGCCGGTTCTCTGGTTTATGATGAAGAGTTCTATAAACCCTCGCAGGACGGGACTCTTGTATATTTCACTGCTCATTCGGGTGATTTGAAGGATGAACTCTCAAGAGTTGAACCTGCAGGCGGCAAAGTGATTCAGCCAAAGACACTAATCACCGAAGATGCCGGTTATATGGCTTTGTTTACTGATACTGAAGGCAACAGGGTTGCCCTTCATTCAAAAGGGTAACGGACTTTACTTTATAATAAAAAAATAATCCGGCAATTAAAAGTTCTTGCCAGAGGATTCACTATAACAGAGGGAGACTATCACCGAGAAACACAGAGGTTGAATGCAGAGGTTCGCCGAGAGAGAAGTATATTTCTCTCGTTCCTAAATTGTATTTAGGAACGCACTTGATTATGAAACTGAGTTTTTCTTAATCCATTTCATCAAGTTCCAGTATCCCCACACTTCAAACAAAGTTTGAATCCCAATTGTGTTCCCAAATGCAATTTGGGAACAAGAACAAGAAAATAATTAATTTACTTTCTCTGCCTTGTATCCGGCGTCGTTTATTATCTTTATCACGTCTTCTGATTTAAGAAGTGATGTTTCAACCGTCAGGATTTTCTGCGGGTTTTCTGTATCTACTTCCCACTTTTCAATTCCATCTGCTTTATCAAGAAATGGTGTTACTTTTGCTATGCACCCGCCGCAGTTTATATTGGTTTTAAATTTTAAAGTTTCCATATATTTAATATTGTTATTTTAAAAGTATTATTCAATCCCACTTATCTTTTTTGTTTTCAATCTCAAACTATTGCTTACAACAGAAACCGAACTAAAAGCCATTGCCGCACCGGCTATCATAGGATTCAGCATAAATCCCCAGATTGGATATAATAAACCTGCAGCTATCGGAATCCCGATGAGATTATAAATAAATGCCCAGAAAAGATTTTGCTTTATAGTTCTTACTGTCAGACGGGAAAGCTCGATGGCTTCAGGTATAACAGGAGGTCTGATGATATTATCGCCATCTTAGCCGCATCAAGCGCTATATCGGAACCTTTACCCATTGCGATGCTTACATCTGCTGTCGCAAGTGCCTGTGAATCGTTAATTCCATCTCCGACCATTGCTACTATTTTACCTTCTTTCTGAAGTTGTTTTATAAATTCCGCTTTATCGACAGGCATTGCTTCCGCTTTAAAGTTTTTTATTCCCGTTTTCTTTGCAACAGCTTCGGCAGTTCTGTTATTATCCCCGGTAATCATATATACTTCGATGTTCTGGTTTATCAGGTTCTGCACTGCCTTTGCAGATGTTTCTTTTACCTTGTCTGCAATTGCAATCATCGCAAGCAATTCTTTATTTCTCGCAAAATATATTATCGTCTTCGCTTCCGCCTGAAGTGTTTCAGCTTTTTCCAAATTCTCTTTGTCAAAGTTTACGGAAAGACTATCCATCATTCTTTTATTTCCAACGGAATAATTTATATTTTTCACTGATGCTGTTACACCTAATCCGGTCTTGCTTTCAAATGAATCAATTGCCGCAGGAATTATCTCATCTTTTTTCAAAACATATTTCACGGCTTCTGCAAGCGGATGTTCCGATTTGGATTCCATTGCAAGCAGAATCTGCTTTGCTTCTTTTTGTTCATCTTCAGATATTATCCATAAAATATCCGTTACTTCCGGTTTCCCTTCTGTTATGGTTCCTGTTTTATCAAGAATGATTGCATTTACTTTATGTGCGAGTTCGAGACTTTCGGCATCTTTTATCAGTATTCCTTTCGCGGCTCCTTTTCCTATTCCAACCATTATTGCAGTAGGTGTGGCAAGTCCGAGTGCGCACGGGCAGGCAATTACAAGCACCGTAACCATTGCAAGCAGTGCGTGAGTGAATGCATTATCGCCTCCGAACAGCATCCAGATAATGAAACTTAATATCGAAACGGCAATTACTACCGGTACAAATATTCCCGCAATTTTATCAACGAGTTTCTGAACGGGAGCTTTGCTTCCCTGTGCTTCCTGTACCATTTTTATAATCTGTGCCAGCACTGTTTCGCCGCCGACTTTCTGAGCTGTCAGGTGAAAACTTCCTTTTTGATTTATTGTTCCTGCATAGACTTTATCGCCTTCGGTTTTTTCAACGGGTAATGACTCTCCCGTGATAGTGCTTTCATCAACGAATGAATCTCCGCTTTTGAGAATTCCGTCAACGGGAATTTTTTCTCCGGGTTTAACTAAAAGTGTATCTCCGGCTTTAACCTGCGAAACAGGAATCTCAATTTCAAATCCGTTTTCTTTTATTATCGTAACTGATTTTGGCTGTAAACCGATTAGTTTTTTAATTGCAGAGGATGTATTGGATTTTGCCCTATCCTCAAGAAGTTTTCCGATTAAAATAAAAGCAATCACTGCCGATGCCGCTTCGAAATATACGTGCGGATGAAGCCCGCGGCTGTGCCAGAATTCCGGATAGACAGTATTGAACACGCTAAAAAGAAATGCAATACCCGTGCTCAGAGCCACGAGCGTATCCATATTTGCTTTAAAATGTTTTAACTGTTTGTAGGCGTTAATGAAAAACATCCTTCCAAACCAGAACACAACAGGTGCTGCAAGCACGAGCATTATCCAGTTTGCATACGGAATATCCATAAAAAGCATTGAAATTAAAATCATGGGTATGGATATAATCACTGCCCACGTAGTTCTGAACTTAAGTTTCTTATAATTGCTCCTGTCAATTTCTTCTTTTTCCCCATCACCTTCTTTTTCATCAAGTAAAATATCATACCCGATTGATTGAATTGCCGTTTTAAATTCAGCCGGATTAGCAACTGCCGGCTCATATTCGACCATAGCTGTCGAGTTTGCATAATTTACAGAAGCATTCTTAACTCCTTTTTGTGACTTCAGCATGCTTTCCACGCTTACGGCGCAGGAGGCACAACTTAATCCTGTTACGGGATAACTATTTTTTATTGTCTTTTCCATTTCTAATTCTTCTTTATTCAAAAATAGCAATAAGCGAAGTCAAAAGTGTTATGATTTTTTAGAAAAAGTTTATAAGATTTACAGGCAAGGCTTTAATTCAGACTTTATCCAGGGGCTTGCGTTTAATTTCCTTAATCAGCTTGAAGTGGCTCGGGGGCAAGCCCTACCCGATTGATTGAATTGCTGTTTTAAAGTCAGCCGTGATTAGCTACCGAGGGTTCATATTCGACTATAGCTGTCGAGTTTGCATAATTGACAGAGGCATTCTTAACTCCTTTTTGTGCCTTCAGCATGCTTTCCACGCTTACGGCGCAGGAGGCACAGCTTAATCCTGTTACGGGATAACTATTTTTTATTGTCTTTTCCATTTCAAAATTCTTCTTTATTCAAAAATAGCAATAAGCGATTGCAAAAGTGTTATGATTTCTTAGAAATAGTTTATAAGATTTACAGGCAAGACTTTAGTTCAGACTTTATCCAGAGGCTTGCGTTTAATTTCCTTAATCATTTTGAAGTGGCTCGGAGGCAAGCCTGTAACTTTTTTGAACTGGCTGGAAAGATATGCCACACTGCTATACCCCATTTTATATGCAATTTCGCTTAGCGTCAGTTCATCATATACGAGCAGTTCCTTCACGCGTTCAATTTTCTGGTGGATAAAATATTTTTCTATGGTTGTGCCCTCTGTATCGGAAAAGAGGTTGCTAAGATATGTATAATCTTTATGCAAATGGGATTCAATGTATTCGGAAAGATTCACTTTAAGTTCTTCATCGGAATGGTGAACAAGATTTATTATCAGGGTTTTAATTCTTTCAATTATCTTGCTGTTATTGTCATCGATAAGTTCAAAGCCGAGCTGTCTTAGTTTCTCACCTACATTTTCTTTTTCGCTGATTGTAAGGTCTTCCAGAATTTCAGCTTCGCCCAGTATCACTGTCTGCGGAGTATAGCCAAGCTTGTCCAGTTCACTCCTCACGACCATAACACATCGGTCGCAAACCATATTTTTAATGTATAACGTCATATAAATTATATAATCATTTATAATACTTTCTCTTGATTAGATTAATATTCCAGACCTTCAGAAAGACTTTTTTCGATTGACTTCCGTACAAACTGATTCAGAGAAAGATTTAATGACTTAGCGGAATGATAAGCTCTTGCATGAATATCAGGAGCTACTCTGATGTTAAAGCTCCCTTTAAAAGATTTATGCGGCTCTTTCTTATTAAGTTTGCATATATCCAGATAATCATCTACAGCTTCGTGAAAAGCTTTGAGAAGTTGATCAACACTTTTCCCTTCAAAAGTAACGAGGTCATTTATACCCTCAATTTTTCCGAAAAATGTTTTATCGCTCTGACTAAACTGAAGCGAGCCAATGAACGATTTATAAGTTACTGTATTTTTCATTTTAATAGATTTTGATTCCTTAATTCTTCTATGAGCATATGAATCTGATAATCTTTCAACACCGGTTTTGGATGCGGCTTGTGAAGTCTGATTATATGCTGTGTGGTTTTATGATAAAATGCAACACGCGAACCGGATGTCTTGCCCGTACTTATTTCTTCATAGCCATAATGTTTTAATATTTTTCTCAAATCATCATAAGAAAAATCTTTTGGATAATTCTTAAATCTTTGAATTAACTTCTCAATTTTGCTCACAATTAAATATATAATATTATTATAAACAATGCAACTAAATAATAGTTGCAAATCCATCAAAAAAGTGGAAGTTTTATTTTTAATTACCCGGTCATTTATAGACTGTGTAAAAACACCTTGTGAAGACATAGTCGCAGAGCCTGTCCGAATGCTCAAAAATGTCATTCTGAGTCCTCCTAGGAGGACGAAGAATCTCAAAAGCAGAATGGAAACAAGATCCTTCGTTCCTCAGGATGACAAAATACGGAGAATCCTTATATTCCCACTTCGTTTATCTTGCAATATGAATATTAAACGTTCCTGTTTGAAATGCTCCGAACAGCTGTGCCCAGAAGAAAACATACATTTCGGTTCCTCTTGATAGCTTGATATCACCCACATCTAAGATATTCTCATTTTTCCAGCCGAATGAATTTAATAGTTTTTTTACTTCCGTTTTTGCACCGGCATCATTTCCGTTCACAAAGACATTATGGTCGCCGGGGACGAGCGATGGATTTGTCATAATATATGCATTCATCGTATTTAAGCTTTTTACAACTTTAGCGTTCGGGAAAGTCCGCTGTATCTGCTCGGCAAGTGAATCCGTATTGCAGACAAAAAGTGTAGGCGGAAATCCTTTGGAAAAATCAAGCGGATTTGAAACATCCAGAAGAACCTTACTATTCAGATTTTTTTCGCCTGCCAATTTAAGCGCCTCCAGAGAGCCCATTCCATTGGTCGCATTGATAATGAATTCACCGAATGCTGCTGCTTCACTAAAAGTGGCAAATTTTATTTTTTGATGTTGTTTAATCCATTCCTTGAAAGGCGGTCTGCCGAAATTATCAGGTTTATTTTTTGCAAGTAAATCTGCGGTATTGCGGGAACCCATCATAACATCATGATTAAGTTCAGACAGCTTCTCTGCTAAGGTTTGCCCCACAACCCCTGTTCCTAAAACTGCAATTTTCATATATTTATTCTTTATCGTTAATATTAAACTTCTAAGAAACTAAAAATAATTTTGTGTATAACAATTATTTATTTCTTAATTTTCTTTGCGTTCCTTCTGTTTTTTCCTCTCTGTGTAACTCCGTGCTCGCCTCTGCGCTTCTCTGTGATACTTGCTTTTTATTTTTTACTTAATCCACTTAACGAACTTAATTAACTTAATAAACTCACATTCCGTTTATCCCGTTAATCCTGTCTGCCCTGTATTTTTTTGCTTTAAACTTTCGCCTTTAAACTTTATACTTGATAATTACTCATTTTCACCCTGTAACCGCCTCCGGCTCATATGAATCCCGGACTTGCTGGTTTCTGAGTTTATGAATATGCTTTGCAATGTACTCTGCATCCCTGCCGACACCGCCGATTAAACCTGACGTTAAAGAGTACTGAAATTTCATACCCGCAAAATACAACCCCGGTACGGATTTTGAAATTCCCCTGTTGGTTGCAGGCCAGCCTGTTTCATCTGTTACGCTAATATCTATCCAGGAAAAATCAGGTTTGTATCCCGTCGCCCATATGATATTGGAAACACGGATAATTCTTCCGTCTTCAAGTTTTGGATAGCCATTGATTACGGTACCGGTTCTCGGGAGCCGTGATTACCCCTGCCGCATTAAGGTCTGAGATGGATACACTGATTAGGGGCGTCCCTTTACTCAATATTCTCTTTCTTGCTTTCCTGCCAATTGGTGTCTTTATAGTAAGGATATAGCTGATAAACAACCAGTATAATCCCCCGAAATATTTAAAAAGCCAATCGGGAATGTGAGGGGTTGGATTTCCCGAAATAAAGGTTTTGTAAGTCTTGCGGCTTCTGCTCAGCTCTATGGCAATTTGTGCTCCGGATGTTCCCGCTCCGATAATCAGCACGTCCCCGGGCGGAATCATTTCAGGATTTTTATAAGATGAAGAATGAATCTGGTGAATACTCTCATTAAGTTTTCCGGCAATATCCGGAATGTATGGTGCAGGATTTGTTCCCGTTGCCACGATGATACACTCTGAAAAATATATACCATTTGAAGTGCTAATTTCAAATGAAGAATTATCTGAAGAATTAATTTTTGAAAGATTGTTCACTTTTACACCTGACGAAACCGGAAGAGCAGAATTTCTTTACGTATTCTTCGAGGTAGTCAGCCATTTCATCTCTGGTTGCAAAGGTTCCTCGTTCATCGGGAAAAGGAAAACCTGGTAAGCCGTTATGCTGTGCAGGTGTAAAAAGTATCAGGGAATCCCACCTGTTTCGCCAGCAATCGCCGACTCGTTTATTCTCATCGAGAATCAGGAAATCCTCATTGAGTTTCTTAGGTGATATCCGGCTGCAACTCCTGCCTGACCTCCTCCTATTATTATTGTATCCCAATGCTTTTTTTCAAAAATTCTATCCAAAGCTATTTTAATAGTTCTAGATAGATAAAACTAAGAAAACAGCATAAAAGTTGACGGGGATAAGTTTTTCCCCCTTATTTAAGCCGATAGGGCACCTTGGAGTTGGGGAATTAAGTGGGTTGATAAAAAATTTTCCCCTCTTGAGAGGGGATTAAGGGGTGTGTAATCAAATCTTCTTCCCACTCACATTTCACGTCTGACATTTCACATTTTGCATTTTACGTTTTACCTTTTACGTCTTACATTTTACGCTTTACCTTTTACATTTTACCTTTTACGTCTTACTTTTAACGTCTTACCTTTTACGTTTTACTTTGTTATTAAAAGATAGCTTTAATAATAAAAAATTAAGTAGTAAATTAAAATAAGGGAACCATTATTTACAATTTCCTAACCAAAAGTTCTTATTTAGCTGTATTTTATAATTAATTATGAAACAAAACGAAGCAGTAATACAAACACTTGAAAAATTAGGTGGAATAGCAACTCTCGGACAATTAAATCAGGAAGTCTTTAAAATTAAAGATTGCGAATGGAAAACTAAAACACCATTTGCAAGCATAAGACGAATTGTTCAGTTAGACAAAGAAATTTATAGAATAAAACCAGGATTATATGGGCTGGTTAGTTAAAGATATCAGAAAATTGAATCAAAGGTATCATTGTTGAAACCGATTAAGAACAAAAACGCTTCAAGAGAAGTAATTGAATTCAATCACTCGTATTATCAAGGATTAATTATTAATCGTTGGAAGATCTTAAAGATGCTTAACACTTATGTCCCAAACCAGGACAAAAATAAGAAATTTATTAATGACAAACTGTGGTATTTAACAAATTGAACGCAGTTCCTGATTTTAGCTTTCCCACATTTGGTTCAAAAAGATGTTCTCTATTGATGTTATTTGGTTCAATGACAGAAAAATGCCACATTCGTTCTTTGAGGTTGAATATTCGACTGATATCTAAATTCGTCTTTTGAAATTTAATGATTTACAAGATTTTTTTTGTAGAATGATTATTGTTGCGAGATGAAGAAAAAATGAATATGAAACCAAATTGGAATATTCATCTTTCACAGAGATAAAAAAGAGAGTAATATTTTTAAATTATGAATCTCTAACTAAACAATATGAAAGTATTATAGAACAGCAAAAATATGATTTAATATTATGAATCTTACAATTAGAAATTTTTTAATTAGAAAAAAATTAAAAGGTTATTTTTATTTAACTAATAATTTTAATTATTTTTCTGATTCCATAAATTTCGGGAAAAGTGTCACAACAAATTATTTCACCAAAAATAATAGATTCAGAATGCAGGAAAACCGCTAAGGTATTAAATGATTTATCAACTACATTTAGGGGAAAAAATTATTTTATGAATTATATGACACGAAACATTTAAAGCCGGAAGAAATTTGCAAAGTCCGGTATTTCTCCGCAAACCAGGATTTTAGGGGTTCCAGGGAATTTGAAGAGTTAATAGATAGATATGATACTGACCCCACGATATTTGATAAAAATAATATAAATAATAATCCTGAAGATTTTTTAGATATATCGGAATCACGTCTCTTTCGCAAAATGATAAACGTGTTAAGTATGCATTAACTGCATCTAAAATATTGATAGGACTTGAAATTGAGCCGTTTGATTTATTTAAATATTTCAATAAAGATGTATTAAAAATACGAGAGTTTTTGCTTGGCAATAAAGGCTCAGGATTCGGAAATAAAAAGATAGATATGTTCATTCGCGATATGGTTGTTCTGAAAGTCTGGAAAAACCCTGTTAATTTCGATTCGATAAATGTTGCGAGTGATATCAATACAATTAAAGTAGCTTTACGAACAGGGATAATCGAAACCTCAATTCCGTTAGTTTCAAGTTTCCTTGATATTTTTTGTTATCAATATTTGGCTTAATGGATGAAATGTCGGCAAAAGCATGGCGTCGTGTCTGGGAATTCTGGAATAAAGATTATCCAGAAACCTGTATAGAAAGTCCATGTCTGATTGATTATTTAGTTTACAGAATTATCGGAAAAGATTTCTGTAACGAGAAATTAAATATTTATAAATGTGAATCCGGAGAACATCAATTTAAGTGGCACACCGGAAGAAATAAAAAATGCCAGGTTTGTAAAGAGCACAATGCTTATGTAATTTCAAAAGTTCTTCCCTGCACCGATAAAAATGGTTATATTGTAATCGAAAGAAGTGAATATGTCGGAGGTACGAACCCATTACTAAAGGGTATAAAAGAATGCCCTTTCGTTGCAGTATGTAATCCAAAAGATGTAAGTTTCAGAAAACTAAATCCTCCGAAATCAATTAGTATATTGGGACAAACCGGATGGGAAAGTGCCGGTACTTTAAGCGGAGAAGGCGGCGGCGGATTGATGTCATGATAATCTGTTTGAGTCAAGCTCTGTAAATATTTGTAATTATTATTAATATTTTTTATATAAACAAATTTATTTTGAAGTTATTCCAAATCTAAAACCCGTAAAGAAATTTTATTTTCTTGAATATTTTTATATTCTTTTGAAATGTATTAAAAATTATAATGAAACATCAAAAACATTTGAATTATTTAAAAAATTAGAAGCGGAAAAAGGTTGAAAAAATTATTAATAAATTATCAAGGTGAGGAGGTATGACACATAATGATTGAAGATTTTAAAAAATCAATACAAGCTGTGTTTTATGAAAGAATATCAAGCCCTTTGTCAGGAGCATTTTGTTTATCTTGGGTTGCATGGAATTGGAAATTGTTATACACGTTATTCTTTGGCAATGGTTGTCTATCGACAAAAGAAAAATTTTCGAATTTATCTGAAATAATTTTGTTACATTTAAATACTTATATCTTATATATCCCGGAATATTAGCGCTCTTTTTTCGTTTTATTTTATCCACTATTAACAACAGGTGCCCTATACGATTTCATTACAATATAAAAAATGGCAAAACAAACTCAAAAATGAATTTGAGGAACAAAAGCAATTATCAATTTCACAATCAGTTGAAATTAGATTAATGTATAAAAAACAGCAGGAAAAATTTGAGAAAATCATTAGTGAAAAAGAAGAGGTGAATACAAGATTAAAAGATGAATTAAAAAAATATGAGGACGAGATTAATCAAGAAGATTAGCGATTAGGGCAAATGAGGGAGAAGCAGAACGACTTTTTGAATGGCAGAAAGAATATGAGGTATTATCAAAAGCTAATTTCTTTAGCTCATTTGATTATCTTGTCGAAACAATTAATAGTGGTCATAATATTAGTGATTGTTCGCGACACATGGTAGCCTATGCAATATCACATGATTTGATTAAAAGAAGTGATAAAAATCCGTCAATATATAATTGGACTGAAAAAGGTAATTTCTTTGTAAAAGAAAAGTTTAAATAAAAATATTTTAATTTCGCTGCCATCATTGGTATTTAAGTGAAACAACACCAATAACATTTTAGCTGGATTTGTATACGCTAAGGCTCACCTTCGATTTTCGCCTAAAGGTATAGAGGAATGTAGAAATAATACCCCAGATGTTAGGGTATAGGACTTTTCAACTTTTCTACGTTTAACGTTTTACCTCTTACTTTCTACTTTCTTAGTGCACCATAACTTGTGCCATTTCTGATTTTTTGAGTTTGCTCCGTTTGCGGTATTGCTCTTTTATTATTACGAATATTACCGGAGTAACGAATAATACGTGAACTATGGAAGTTAAAATCCCGCCAAATTAAATGAATTGAAAGAGGTTTTGCCAGATCCGCACTTAATAAAAAATTTGAACAATTAGCAGAAATTATTATAATCATTTTAAACGCAAAGAAAAGTTACTCCGCCAAATGGCGGTATAAGCGGCGGTATAAATGGGGGAGTAAAATCATTACTAACTTTAATAAAAGAACGACCGGGATTAAAAGTACCGAATCTTTCAAAAATTTAAAAAAAGGGATATGTGGAAAAAGAAGGGTCATTCATTTTTAACTTAAAAGATAGCTTTAATAATAAAAAATTAAGTCGTAAATTCTAATTTATAATATTCTAAAATTAAAGGTATTACAAACACGCAAAAGAAATGATATGATTGTTTTAGATGCCTTGGTTTCTCATATTGAAAAATTTATAAATTTATAAATATAAATAAATGAATGAATCATTTAAGTTTTTAAACTTTAGCTTCAAGGATGAAAAGATTAGTGTTAACTTAAAGGATTACATAAACAATATTCATACCGTTACTTTTAATTCTATTTTATATCTGGAAAATCATTATAATAATTTTCCTATTAAATTATTTTATGGAAAATTAACGAACCGAATAGGTGAATTACAAGTATTTTTTACCAACTTTATAGGATTATATAGTATCTTCGATACTCCAGAATTAATTTTTTATGCTTATGATGAGGAAATATTCAATTATAGAGATATAATAAGAAGGGAAGAATTTACAAGAAATTTACAAATTTTTCAAATATCGGATTTATTATTTCTAATAATATTTTATCCTGAGGATAAAATATTAAAAAAAATAAATTATAGTTATATTTATGACGGGGATATTATAAATTACATAAATAATATAAATTTAAAAGATATTTTTGAAAAAGAAATAATGACATTAGACGATTATATTCATTTATTACCCGAATTTGACCCTGACCAAATTCAATTTGAATATCAAGAAATGCAGGAGAAAATGGAGTATGACTCTCTTCATGGAAATGAAGATGAGATATATAATTCTCTCGATGAAGAGGATAAAAGGGGCATATTTGGCGAAAAATATTTTTGGGATAAATTATCTTCGGTTGACGGTGAACAAGATAATGTTAAATCCAGAGAAATGAAATACTGGGAAGGATATAATCAATTGAAGGATAAACTTGATAAAATTATTATAATAAACAAATATGAAATTACATATTATGATGAATATGGGGGATTAAATTGTCGATCTTATATTACATTATTAATTCCTCCAAAATTAACCGATACTCTAAAACCTCAATTGGTTAATATCGATTTGTATGGGAATAGTTACTTTTCGGGAAAGAAGGAAACTGTTTTTATTGTTGGTATTCCTCAAAAAGATGTAGATAACTTAAATTCTATTAGAACAGAACTCGGATTATCATTAGAAGATTTTATAAAGTTTGATAAGTATTTTGTATATATTAAAATTTTAAATAAAGATTCAAGTAAAGGTGAAATTGATAATTTATATTTAAAACTTAACGAAATTGATAACAGAAATAAAAATTTAAGAGATGAAGATTTAGAACAATCAAAGGAAAGAGATTTACCGTATTAATTGGAAATTCATGTGTTGCTTAACTTAAAATCGGACAAAATATGAATTAAATTTAGAATAAATAAAGGAAAGGCAACGGTTCTTTTCTTGCCCTT
The DNA here is from genome assembly GCA_963806045.1 of uncultured Ignavibacteria bacterium. Lineage (GTDB taxonomy): Bacteria > Bacteroidota > Ignavibacteria > Tepidaquicellales > Tepidaquicellaceae > DATCHW01. The sequence goes on from CAWDWP010000001.1 coordinate 133,149, forward strand.
GTTGGTGTTTAAATACAGTGTCACCAACAAAACTTCAGCACACCAAATCAAATTTGAAATGACCCTCCACATAAATTGGAGGGCAGCCAAATGAAAACAATTTTTACACCTCACCCCTATCCCTCCTCCCGATAAACCGGGATCCGAGACCTCAAATTGGAAGGGTGATATTTCTCTGAGTGTCCTTAGTATTTAATATTTTATTTTCCATACTTGACTTTTTAGATTACCCATGTTATTTTTGTATTAACCATAAATAATTATGGCTAATAATATATAGATCGTCCTTTGACATAATTTTATTTTACTATATATTTCGGTATTGGGACATCTCATATTATTCTTTTGTCCCGGTGCTTTTTATCGGTAGGAGCCTCGAATCGGGATCACCAAAATGTCACCATTTTATCCGGGTAATTACAAGCCTAAATTCTTTAAATTCAATGCTTTAAGCTCAAAATGTCACCGTTTTGACACCAATAAAAAAATATTTATTGTAACCATATAATTTATCAACGATATTCAAATTCGTTGGTGACAAATTGAAAATAACCGCCTGTTTTTTCATATCCGTAAATATCACTGAAATGTCACCGTCTGAATAAATAAGTCAGGAGGAAACTCGCTGACTTCAGCCACGGAATATGAATTATTCTCCGGCTTTACCCCTCGGTGTATTAAAATGTCAATGTTTCGTCATTATATTTTTTGTTTTCTGTAAACACATGTAATTTGATGATTTAATAATTTGGTGATGACATTTTCTGAATTATTAGAAAGTATGTTATTGATTTTTAACCAATTTATTTTTCTGCGAAATGTCATGAAAAATGTCACCCCCTTCGGGGTTAAAACCGGAAATCTTTTTTCTACAATTGTTCCACTCCTTCGGAGTTAATAATCCTGTTAATTTTTAAATCCTAAGTATCCTGCCTGCCCCGACCTGTGGGATTCAGACAATTAATAGACTGGATTCCCGACAGAAACAAGTTCGGGAATGACAATTGGAGTGAAAAGCAACTAAAAACGGAAAAGGAAGAGGTAACGAAGCTGGGGCTTCGTTACCAGAGTTTGTTCAAATTAAGTATAGACTACATCAAAAGTGGTCAAAAATTGGTCTTGTATAATTTTTTTCCGGGAATTCTTCCAGATAAAGTTCTGTGGCTTCTTTAAGATTTGCTGTAGCTTCTTCAAGAGAATATCCCTGACTTACTGTTCCGACTTCGGGACATTCCGCTACATAAATATTTTCTACTTTATGAATTACCGCTGAAAAAGTTTTTGTAGTCATTAGTTTAAATTTTATACAATAATTAACAATAAATTTATAATTAATGTTATTAAAATCAAATCATTTTAGCTTTCTTATTGCCTGATAGTAATTATAAAACCCCCTTTTATTTACCTTTCTTAAGAGCGGCTTTTCAATTTTTTGTTCTTTCGCATTACATTTTTAGCAAGGGGGCAAGCCCCCTTGTCCCTAATTTCATCTCACGTCTGACGTCTCGCCTTTCACGTTTGACGTTTCACGTTCTCAATGCACCATAAACTGTGCCATTTCGGATTTTTTAAGTTTGCCGCGTTTGCGGTATTGCTCTTTTATCATTACAAATATAATCGGAGTTACAAATAATACGTGAACCGCAGATGTCAAAATTCCTCCGATTAACGGAACTGCAAGAGGTTTTGCTAAATCAGCACCCGTTCCGGTTGACCACATTACGGGAATTAATCCGAGCATTGCAACAAATACCGTCATTAATTTTGGTCTTAGTCTTAATATAGCTCCTTCTTCCGTTGCATCGATTAAATCCTGTTTAGAGAGGACACCGTTTTTTTCCATCAGTTTTTTATCGAGCGCTTCGTGGAGATAGATTACCATAATAACACCCGTCTCTACAGCGACTCCAAACAGGGCTATGAATCCAACCCATATTGCAACCGAAAAATTAAGTCCGAGTATTGACATATAATAAATACCGCCGATTAAAGCGAACGGAACTGAAAGCATTACAAGCAGTGCTTCCAGGAAGTTTTTGTAAACAAAATAAAGCATAACAAAAATTATAAGGAAATACAATCGGCATAATTATTTCCAGTCTTCGTTTGGCACGGATTTGTTTTCCCACTGTCCGCTCCACGAATAGAAATATCCCTTCGGCAGCGAAGGGGTAAGCTCTTTATCGAGAGTATTTTCTGGCGTCGTCTACAAATCCACCCATATCACGTCCGCGACATTGAGGAATACAACAGAGCGTAAGAAGTGCATTTTCCGAACCGATCATCGGCGGACCTGATGTGATTTTTATATCTGACAATCTCACCGAGAGGAATTTGCATTTTACCGCCGGAGACAGATGATGTGGTTTTGCTCATATTCATTCCGCTTCCGGTATTTGTAGGACTAATCGAGCCGTTCGAGACTGTCACATAAACTTTTTTCAATGCATCGATATCCATTCTGTAATCTTTCATATATCTTACCCTGATTGGAAATCTTCTTCTGCCTTCGACAGTCTTTGAAATATTTTCGACCGCCGATTGCTGTTTCAATCACATCCTGAACATCGCCGACATTCAATCCGTATCTTGAAATTGCATCACGCTTGATATCGATGTCAATATAAGAGCCGCCTGTGTTCTTTCTGCAAATACATCCGCAGCACCGGGAATTGTCTTGAGAATTTTTTCCGCTTTAATGGCAAGTGCTTCGAGTGTATCGAGATTATCACCGAATATTTTTACTCCGAGGTCTGTTCTTACACCCGTCGAAAGCATATTAATACGGTTGATAATCGGCTGTGTCCAGCCGTTGCTCACACCGGGAATTTGCAATTTCGAATTCAGTTCGCTGACGATATCGGCTTTTGTAAATCCTTTGCGCCATTCGGATTTATCTTTCAGCATAATAATAGTTTCAATCATACTTGTCGGAGCAGGGTCTGTCGGGGTTTCCGCACGACCTACTTTTCCGAGCACGTGGTCAACCTCGGGAATACTCTTTATAATTTTATCCTGAACCTGCAAAATTCTTTTTGCCTCATTCACCGAAATATTCGGGAGCATTGTAGGCATAAACAAAAGACTGCCTTCATCAAGCGGAGGCATAAATTCGCTTCCGGTATTCATAATCAGCGGTATAGTTGCAAGAAGTGCAACAATGTTTATTGCAAGAGTTGTCTTCCTGTATTTAAGTGCAAGTCTCAGCAACAGGGTCATAGAGACGGTTGAAAGTTCGCGTAACAGGATTTTTCTTTTCGCATAGATTTTCCTTTCATAAAAAGTGTCATTAGCATCGGGACGAGTGTGATTGTTATGAATGCCGATCCGGCTATTGCAAATGTTTTTGTAAAAGCAAGCGGATGAAATAATTTTCCTTCCTGTCCTGAAGTAAAAATACAGGCAGAAATGAAATCACAATAATTGCTTCCGAGAAAAATATTGCACGACCAACCTGCTTCGCGGATTTCGCAGCGATTTCCTTGTAATCTATTGTTAATCCCAATTCCTGTGCTTTCGCAATATTGCGGTAAGCATTTTCGACCATAACAATAGATGCATCTACAAGAATTCCGATTGAAATAATGAGACCTCCAAGGCTCATAATGTTAGATGTGATGTTAAACTGCCGCATTAAAATAAAAGAAATAAGAATTGCAGCGGGAATTTCAATCAATATCCTTAATGCACTTCTGAAATGGAAAAGAAACACAAGAACAATTAATGAAACAATTAGACATTCTTCGATTATAGCGCGTTTCAAAGTTTCGATGGCACTTGTAATCAATCCGCTTCTGTCATAGGAAGTTTGAATTGTAATTCCTGCGGGAAGACCTTTTTCGAGCTCTTTAATTTTTTCTTTTACCCTGTCAATTACCGTCATTGCATTTTCACCATATCGCATAACGATTATTCCGCCGACAACTTCACCTTCACCGTTCATATCCATAAGACCACGCCGGATATCCGCTCCAATCTGAACTGTTGCAAGATCTTTTATTCTGACGGGAATTCCGCCTTTGCCTGACGTCAATAGTGATTTCTTCTATATCGCTCACATTCGTAATGTATCCTTTACCTCTTACAAAATATTCGATATCCGAAGATTCGATATTTCTTCCGCCGACATCTTTATTGCTTCTTTGCACGGCAGTAACGATATCCGAAATGCCGATTCCATAGGCATTCAGACGGTTAGGGTCAACATCAATTTGATATTGCTTAATGAAACCGCCAATCGATGCAACTTCTGCGACACCTTCGACCGATTGAAGTCCGAGTTTAAGATAGTAATCCTGAATGGCTCTCAGTTCCCCGAGGTCATATTTATCGCTTACGAGATGATACCAGTAAACGTGTCCGACACCGGTGCCGTCCGGTCCGAGAATAGGTCTCACACCTTCGGGGAGTGTTCCCTGAACCTGAGAAAGTTTTTCAAGTACTCGGCTACGAGCCCAGTAAATCTCTGCATCATCATCAAATATCACATAGATGAAACTCATTCCGAACATCGATTGACTTCGGACAGCTTTCACCTTCGGCATTCCCTGGAGATTTGTCGTCAGCGGGTATGTAATCTGGTCTTCTATGATTTGCGGACTTCTGCCCATCCATTCAGTCCAGATGATTACCTGGTTTTCGGACAGGTCGGGAATTGCATCGACAGGCGTATGAATCATTGAATATACACCGTATGCAAAGATGCCTATGTATAATAACAGAATTACGAATCTGTTCTTAACCGAAAAATCTATGATTTTTTCTATCATAACTTAAATTCATTTTTTATTTCTTAGTAGGACAGACATTCCGTCTGTCACAAATTATTTTATTTTCATTGATTCGAAGACAGGACAAGAATGTCTGTCCTACTATTATTGTTATATGATTTTCATTACTCATTATTCATTAATCATTGTTCATTATTTTTTTCTGTCCAACTAAAGCTATTTGTTTTTTTATTACTCATTATTCATTGCTCATTATTCATTATTTTTTCTTTCTGTCCTGCGGGAGCTTACAGCAGTCGTCGAGTTTTGAATATGCATCGGGGTCTGCCTTTTTACTATTTGCATCATAGCCGGCTGCCGTAATTGCATTTTCAATCTTGCCAAGGTTAGTGACTGATTTATCAAAGTTCACATTTACTACTTTTCCGTCAATATCTACATCGTAATTCTTTACACCCGCTACTTTTTTCAGGGCTGTTTCTATCTTACCCTGGCAAATATCGCATTGCGCGGTAGGAATATTAATAATTGCATGCTGTATGCCTGCCTTATCTTCTTTTGTGTCTTTTGTTGTTTCTGTTTTTTCTTCTTTTGCCGAAGTGTTATTTTTCTCTGTTTGTTTGTCAGTTGTTTGTGTTTCCTGTTTCGGTTGTTCCTGCGTCACATTTTTTTTAGTTGTATCCGCAGTCGTAGTTTTGTTTTCTTGTTTTGAACATCCGGTTATCAGAAATGCAGTTGTTAAGAAAATTACTGCCAATAATGCGAATGTTCTTTTGAGATTTATTGATTTCATTTGTTTTTTTGTTTATGAATTTTTTAATTTATTATTAATTACTAATTATTAATTATTAATTATTTCTTCATGTCTTTCATTGCATCGTTGTCTTTTATTTCCAAATCATTCTTTTTTTCAGGCATATCCATACCCGGCATATTTTCCATATTGTATGAACCCATTTGAATCTGGCTTTCACTGTCGATAAGGAATCCTGCACTCACGACTATTTCATCACCCGAATCAATACCCGATTTTATGAGATATTTTCCGTTCGTTCGCCTCCTACTTTTACCTCCCGAGGTACGAATGTATTACCGGATTTCTCACGTACACCATATCCATCTTTACCGGTTCTTAGAACGACTTTCTTGGGACAACTATAGCGGCAGGTTTGTTTGAAGTCGATATCTTTACCTTGACATACATTTCGGGCTTTAGTAACAAATTTGAATTTGATGCGGTAATTCGGACCTCTATTGTTCTCGTATCCGGATTTACGAATGGATTTATGTAATCAATTTTCCCGTACACTGTTTTACCTCCGTATCCCGTTAAATTAACTCAACAGATTGCCCTATGTTTATTTGCTTAGTTCATTTTCATAAATGTTACCAGTAATCCAGACAGACGATAAATTAACGACATCGGCAATTGTTGTGCCCTCCATCACCCAGGAACCTTCGTTAAAATATTTTTTAGTTACGACACCGGAATAATCGGAGTAGTAAGAAATTGAATTTCTTATCGTATGTGATTCAGCAAGCTCATCAATTTGTTGTCGCTGATGAACCAGAGTTTTAGACGTTGTCTTGCTGCGTCAAAGATGGATCCGAGTTATCTTTTATTCCTTCGTAGGTTGAATTTTCGTTATTTCTTATAATTATCATAAGCAAGAAGAAATTCTCTTTGTGTTGCAATCAATTCAGGAGAATACATCTCGAAGGCTCTTTGTCCTTTACCAACTCTTTGTCCTTCGTAATTTACATACAGTCTTGAAAGCTGACCTTTAACAGGAGAGGAAATCTGGCGGAATGCATCATCTCCTTGATTTTACGACACCGTTTTCTTCAATTCAATAATCGAAATCTTGTATTGCACAATCGCAGTTTTAACGTTTGCAAGAACCTGCTCGGTCGGCGAAAGAGTTATCTCCCCGAATTCTTTTTTCACCGATTTTCTGGAAACATTTTCAGAACTGTCCATTCTTTCTTCTACGCTCCTTTCAGAACAAGTTCCATATTGCATATCGGACATACACCCGGGTGGTCTTGCTGAATCCAAGGATGCATCGGACAAATGTAAAGTTCTGATTTCTTCACAATGTCTTTTGACTCATTTTGGAAACATAATATATCGTAAATGCTCGGCAAGCAAGAGTATTATGACTGATATTAATATTATTACTTTCTTTCTCATAATTTATAATTATTTTAATTGATTTTTAATTTGGAACTCCAAGCAGGAATTCTAGTTCGCTAGTTGTTTAAGGTAGGTCTGTATTTTCTTTTATAAGCAATTATATCTGCTTTTCTCATTTCCCTGAAGGAATCCAGAAGATTCATAAATTCTCCCGCACCCGAAGAGTATGACGCAAGTGAGGAATTAAATGTCTGCCTTACCTGAGGAACGAGAATTTCCCTTGTGTATTGAATCTTTTGGTTGACGATTCCAATCATAACCAGCATATTCTGGAGATCGGTCTTCATATACTGAAGTTCAATGAATGTTCGCATTGATAAAGTCTGCAAGCTCCATCACATTTTTCTCTTCAACCATTGAATTTATTCTTTTCGAATTCCAGGGCATAAACGGTAAATCAATTCCTACATTCCAAAAGACAGAAAACGTCATCGGCTCTTTTGCCATATATTTTACTCCGCCTGTAAATGTAATATCGGGAACCTTCTCAAGTCCGGCAATATTTCTTTGTATCCTTGCATCTTCTAATCATATTTCCTATCAATTTGAATTCGGGATTGTTTGCACCATAGTACGCGGTTAATCTTGCAGAATCAAGGTCTGCGGAATACAGTATGCAGGATTTATATTTTCAGTTTTGAAATTTCGGGCAGGGATAATATTTGACAGAACTCGGACAGTTATTTATGTAAATCTTTTTTGTTTGAACAAACTCTATTTGTTCAAGAACCATCATCTGTAGTTCGTTGTTCATTTTTAGATATTCCGCTCTGATTACCCATACCCGACGCATAACTTGCTTCAAGGGATTTGATTATGTTCTTCATAATTTTCTGATACTCATCATTAAAAAGCAGAAGTTTCTCATAATAATATAAGGTGAAGTAATTCAGCTTAATTTGTTTTGTTATATCAATTCTGATTTTGTCTTTTTCAATTTCTTGTTTTCGCGATTTAAGCTAGTCCCGAATTGTTCATTCTGGTCAAGTTTATCCGGGAGCATAAGCCGCTGGGAATAAAAAGCATCGTATTCGGGCTTTGCATAAACTCAAGAGGGAATCTAATCCAGCATAAATTCAAACATTGGCATTGGCTGTTTATTCGATTCTGCTTGATTTTATCAACTCAATCTTTCTGCCGTATTCAACGGGTTCTAACTTCGAATTTGTTTTTATCCCTGACTGTATTAAATAATTCAGGCCTATTTAACCGTGTCAACTCCGGTTTGTGCGGAACTTGAGACGAAGCAGCAAGCATATAGAATATTACAGTTAAGTGTTTCATAAAATTTAATTAATTAATGTAAGTTATAATCAGTATAACCGATTAAAATAATGACTGGAAAATGCGGATGATGATTGTTTAAATCAGAAGTGAGGAATACGTGACCGGGAGGTCTGTGGATTTGTTGTAAAAGATAAACCTCAGCGGAGTTTCTGAAGCTCTGGAAAAATTTTGCTCAATATATTCAGGTGAAAAAGTAATGGCACCCGAAGAAATTAAAATCTTTACCGAGTTTGAAGTCTCAAAATTCGAAACATTAGAAATATCTTTAACTTCTTCTTTGCAGCACGGAACTTTCTTTACAGTTTCCCGGCTGTCATTATCTTTAGACATATCACAGGAGCAGGAAGATTTCATAGTCATTCCGCAAATGCTCAGAGTGATAGAATAGCTGATGTTGGATGTTATCACCAGCATCACAAGAAGAGAAATTAATATTTTTCCTTTTTTCTTCAAAATACAGTTATCTTACAATATCGTTAACGAAAATAAGTTATTAAAGTTGCGATTGCAACAGAAAAGTGAATAGTTGCTAATAACTACTTATTAAAACAACATAATTTTTTAATCTTTATTTTAAGATTTTGATGATTTAATTTCAAATTGTTATGCCGGAAATAGATTTTATTAGAGAATATGCTTTAAAAAAAGATGACGTGACCGAAGGGTTTCCGTTCGATGACGTAACGCTTGTATTTAAAGTTAAAGGGAAAATATTTATTCTTTTAAGTCTTGACGATGATCCGACAGAGTTAAATCTGAAATGCGATCCTGAGCTGGCGCTGGATTTAAGGGAAAGGTTTGAGTCTGTACGCCCCGGATATCATATGAATAAAAAACACTGGAATACGGTAGTCTTAGATGGAAGTATTCACACTAAAGAAATACTAAAAATGATTGATCATTCATATGATATGGTAGTTCAGGGATTACCAAAGAAAAAAGGGACCAACAAAAAGTAAACAATATTGAAGAAATAATATTTAAATATACAAACGATATAATTTTACAATTAAAACCAAATAATTTTATTAATTTAAAAAAGGAATTATTATGATGAAAAAAGTTACAGCAGAGTTTATAGGGACATTTTGGTTAGTTCTTGGCGGATGCGGTAGTGCTGTTTTAGCGGCTGCATTTCCACAGGTAGGTATTGGTTTATTGGGTGTCGCATTAGCATTTGGTTTAACAGTTTTAACAATTGTTTATTCTTTAGGGCATATTTCCGGAGCACATCTTAACCCTGCAGTTTCAATCGGTCTCTGGATGGGAGGAAGGTTCAGTATTAAAGAACTTTTCCCTTATATTTTAGCTCAAATACTTGGCGGTATTGGAGCAGCTGCAGTTCTTTATGTGATTTCAACAGGAAATGGCAGTGTTATCGGAAATTTCGCCGCGAATGGATATGCAGAACATTCTCCGGGAGGTTATGGTCTCGTTGCAGCTCTTGTTACCGAAGTTATTATGACTTTTATGTTTTTAATTGTCATTCTTGGGGCAACAGATGAAAGGGCTCCGAAAGGATTTGCGGGTATTGCTATTGGTCTTTCGTTGACTCTAATTCACCTTGATCAGTATTCCGGTAACCAACACTTCGGTGAACCCGGCGAGAAGTATCAGTCAGGCAATATTTGTCGGAGGCTGGGCATTGTCGCAGTTATGGCTGTTCATTGCCGCTCCTATAGCAGGTGCAATATTAGCAGGGATTGTTTACAAATATATGTTCAGCAAATAAATATAAAGTTTAAATTACTAAAGTTCTTTAGAGATTTGATCTGAATTAATTGAAATAGAAAATATTTTAAAGAACAATTTATTTACAAATAATTTTTATTATAATATTTATGATAATATTAGTTGACATGGACGATGTACTTGCAGATTTTGACGGAGAGTTTTATCAAAGATGGAATGCAAGACATCCCGAAAGAAAAATAGTTCCACCCGAGTCAAGAAAGTGTTTTTACATAAAAGAAGAACTGCCCTCGGAATATGCCCCTCTTGTTACAGAGATTAATACCGAGAAAGGATTCATTCTTTCACTTCCCGAAATTCCGGGAGGAATAAAAGCGGTAAACGAAATAAAAGATATGGGACACGAGGTTTTTATATGTACTGCACCTCTCGATATTTATGAGAACTGTGTATTGGAAAAATACAAATGGGTTGATGAGCATATGGGCTTTGGATGGTCAAAAAGATTAATTCTAACAAAAGAAAAAGCTCTTGTAAAAGGTGATATTCTTATTGATGATAAACCCATAATTAAAAATGAGGAGAATGCTTCCTGGGAGCATGTGTTTTATGACAAGCCATATAACAGAAAAATAAACGGAAAAAGAAGACTAACCTGGAAAAACTGGAAAGAAGTGCTCGAACTCTAATTTTTCCACCCTTAGTTTTTCAGGAGAAATCCACAATGTTTATTTTATTTTTAAGGGCTTTTAAAACAATGAAATCACTTTGTCAAAACCATCACTTTTGAATCTGAAAAATTTCCGGATATTAATTTATAAAAATAAATCCCGCTCGGGAAGTTGGTTGCATTCCAGGAAATTTCATAACTCCCCGCTGAAAGCTGACCGTCAATTAGCTTAGCAATTTCTTTTCCAAGGACATCATAGATTTTTAACTGAATATTGGTCATTGCTCCCGAACCATTTTTAACGGGGACATCAAAATGTATTTTTGTTGACGGATTGAAAGGATTCGGATAATTTTGATAGAGCCGGAATCCCTCAGGCAGGATTTTATTATTTTCATTAATTCCGATTACCATATTATTTGAAAGTAAAAAACTTCCCGCTCCGCCATATACACCTAAATCGTTTCTCAATCCGCCTTTTGAAGGAAACTTTGCAATGCCGGGGTTTGCCGAATCTGCGGGGTCGTTGTACACCGCACTCGAATCACCCGCATCAATACAGGGAGAACCGTTTGCAAGTATGAAATTAGTATCGGCAAACTGCGGATAAACGTTAATGTTTCCTGCACCTATAAGACCACCTTGAATATCACAATAAGTTGCAGTTAGGGTTCCTCCGTTAAAAGTAAGTACCTGTGGACCGTTAAGAGGAGTTGTATTTCCCCATACTATATTATTTCTTAAAACTAAAATTGAACCATAAGATAATACCCCCGCCGTTCCTGTTGTGGATGAATTGTGCATTATTGTATTGTTTTCGATTAATCTGATTTTTCCGGATAATGTGTTATTAGCCCAAATTCCTGCACCTGACTGGTATGAAGTGCTTTGTGAATTGTAGCATATTAAATTATTTTTCACTGTAACACCTGTATAGTTTAAAACTATTCCGGCACCATATAATCCTTTGTTATACATTATAATGTTATTCAATATTTTCGGATTCCCGTCGCCTATTCTTAGCCCGCCGCCGCCGCAACTCATTACGCCGGATGTATTAATCGCTTCGTTATTTGTAATTATATTATTTTTAATAATGGGTGAACAAAATGCTATTAATACTCCGCCGCCTTCCCTGTATATTCCTGCTCCATGTTCATCTGTCCACTTTGTCCCCGTTCCACCGGTTATGGTAAATCCCTGTAATACAGTCGTTGAATCTTCTCCATTGTGGAATCTGACGCAGGTTGCTGAATCAGGACTTGCCGGAGTGCTTCCGTTGATTATTGTTGATTGAATATAAGATAAATCGTTACCGATATAAAACCTGCTAGTTAAAACAATTTTTTTACCTCTGAAATTTATATTTTCGAAGTATGTGCCGGGTTCTACTAAAACAGTATCACCATTATTGGCAGCATTTATTGCCAGTTGAATTGTATTATAATTTGTTGGGACATGGATTATAAAAGCACTGGCAAAAGATGAAGCGAACAAAAACAAAATAAGTAATAAAATTTTTGATTTCATATTATTATTAATTAAAGTTAAAAATTTCTTTGAATTCATTTGTATTCAATAACCCCCTTAAATACATTACAAAATCAGGAGAATTCTGGTAAGGATGTTCCGAGAATAATTTTTCGCACTTCTCATCAACGAAACTATTTAATTCAGACAGCTTTCTTTCAACAACATGTTTTACTCTGTGCGTATAGTTCACATTGAAATTTAGTCTTTGTGGATTTATTTCTTCAGAATCCAGAAGTGCTTTTGCTTTTCTTGAACATAAGCAGGAATTTCGGGAATGTATTAGTCCGCATTTTTCATTCATAAAATTATATATTTCTTTCCTTGCTCTTGAAAGTTTCTGCCTGTAATTATCACAATTGATTTCCATTATTTCGGCACCTGTTTTATCAGGCACTCCGAATATCGAACCGAGAATAAATGCAAGACGGCTTTCCCTGTTAAGGCATAAAAGCATTCCATACATGCAGGTTAATTTCACTTCTTCTACTATTATATCAGAATCAACCGGCAGGCTGTTATTGTCGGGTAGTTCGCTATCGGGAGTTTTATCAATCCCGGAAGCATAACTTTTGAAATCAGAATAATGATTTTTTTCTCCGCGAATCTGCTTCAAATCCCGTATGTGATTTACAACAATTCTGTAAAGCCAGGTTTTGAAACTGCTTTTTCCTTCGAAGGTGCCCAATCTTGGTAATTATTTTTATAAGCACTTCCTGAGTGATGTCCTTTGCATCATCGGGATAGAACACCATTCGCAAAGACAGATTATATATCCAATTTTGATGTCTTTTAATAAGTTCTTCGAGAGATTTCTTATTTCCACTTAAAGCGGATTTAATTAAATCTTCGTCTTTTATCTTTTCATCAGTTTTTTCCGAAAACGGGTAATACATTTTTTATAGTTTTCCTTTTTTATAAGTTAGACGGAAAAAGATCAGGTTTGTGACAGAAAAAATAAATTATTTTTCAAAATTATATTAAACAATTAATTATATTAAGCTTATAACAGGGATAGAATATTGATATATATAAATTCGACTTAATCTTTGTAATTCCAATTCTTAAATTATTCAAATTTTTAAATATAACGGGAATACCTCTAATTAATATTATATGAACGATAAACATATTATTAAAATTGCCAAAGAGCTGAATCTGAAAGAAAAACAGGTTGAAGCTACAGCAGTTCTCCTTGAAGACGATGCAACTATACCATTTATTGCCAGGTACAGAAAAGAAGCAACAGGAAGTCTTGATGAAGTGGAAATTACATCAATCAGGGACAGACTCGACCAATTATCAGAACTTGATAAGCGACGGGAAGCAATTTTAAAATCGCTTGAAGAACGCGAATTATTGACCGATGAACTAAAAGAAAAAATAGATGCCGCAGAAACTTTAACGGAACTGGAAGACATATATCTCCCATTCAGACCAAAAAAACGTACCCGTGCAACAATAGCAAAGGAAAAAGGCCTGGAACCTCTTGCACAGTTAATATTTGAACAAGGTGAAATAAATCTTGATGAAGAATCAGCAAAATTCATTAGCGAAGAAAAAGGTGTCAACAATGCAGAAGAAGCACTCGCAGGAGCAAGAGATATAATCGCCGAATGGATAAGTGAAGAAAAAACCGCAAGAGAAAGAATGAGAGAACTATTTATAAAATCATCCGTAATAACTTCAGCGATAATTAAAGGAAATGAAGAAGAAGGAATAAAATATAAAGATTATTTCGAATGGAAGGAACCTGCAAATAATGCAGCATCTCACAGAATTCACGCAATGTTCCGTGGAGAAAAGGAAGAATATCTCCGGCTTAATATTCTTCCGCCCGAAGAAGATGCATTAAATTTACTCGAAAGATTATTTATTAAATCGAATAATTCGTCCGGAGAACAGGTAAAACTTTCCGCACACGATAGTTATAAAAGATTACTATCCTCATCTATCGAAAATGAATTCAGAGCGTTATTAAAAGAACGTTCTGATACCGAAGCCATAAAAGTATTCTCCGAAAACTTAAGACAGCTTCTCCTTGCACCTCCGCTCGGTGAAAAAATGGTGCTTGCCATAGATCCGGGATTCAGAACCGGGTGCAAAGTTGTGAGCCTCGACAAACAAGGAAAACTTTTAGAAAACTCTACTATTTACCCTCATAAATCCGAGCATGAAAAAATTCAGGCCGGTGAAATAATTGCCGAACTATGCCGCAAATATAAAATCGAGTTAATTGCAATCGGAAACGGAACAGCGGGCAGGGAAACCGAAACATTTATCAGGGGTTATTTATCAAAAATCAAGCTTGCACTTGAAGGTGATATTATTACAGATAGTGCCGAGCGAGCAGAGCTGATGAGGATTTCAAACATTCCTCTTGTAATGGTAAATGAAAGCGGCGCTTCAATCTATTCAGCATCGGAAGTGGCAAGAGAAGAATTTCCGGATTATGATGTAACGGTGAGAGGCTCTGTTTCAATTGGAAGAAGATTGATGGACCCGCTTTCCGAACTTGTTAAGATTGACCCAAAATCAATAGGTGTGGGACAATATCAACACGATGTAAATCAACCACAGCTAAAACAAAAACTTGATGATGTTGTGGTAAGCTGCGTGAACAATGTTGGAGTAGAATTAAACACTGCAAGTAAAGAATTATTAAAATATGTATCGGGATTAGGACCAAGACTTGCTAAAAGTGTAATAGAATACAGAAATGAAAAAGGAGCATTCAAGTCGCGTCACGAACTTAAAAAAATTCCAAGATTCGGCGACAAAGCATTTGAACAAGCAGCAGGTTTTTTGAGAATAAGAGGTGCCGAGAATCCGCTTGATGAAAGTGCCGTTCACCCGGAAAGTTATCACATCGTTGAGCAAATGGCGAAGGATGTCGGCTGCACAGTTTCTGAATTAATCAAAATTCCGCAGAACAGGGAAAAAATTGATATCAATAAATATATTTCAGATAAAGTTGGTTTGCCTACACTTGAAGATATAAAAGCTGAACTCGCCAAACCCGGACGCGACCCGAGACAAAAGTTTGAGATATTTGAATTTGCAAAAGAAGTTGAAAAAATAGAAGACCTGAAACCCGGAATGAAATTACCGGGTATTGTAACCAATATTACTAATTTTGGAGTTTTTGTTGATATTGGTGTTCATCAGGATGGACTCGTTCATGTGAGTCAGGTTTCAGATAGATTTATCAAGCATCCAGCAGATGTATTGAAAGTTCATCAGAAAGTGAACGTAACAGTTCTGGATGTAGATATTGCAAGAAAAAGAATAAATCTTTCGCTGAAATCCGGAGATGCTCCAAAACCAAAAGGTAAAACAGAGAAAAAGAGAAAGGAAGACAGCGGATTAAAACTTGATAAGCTATTTGAAAAATTCGGAAAGAAGAGATAGGAAAAAAATACTCATCCGATGACAAAGAGCAGTCATTGGATGAGGGGAATAATATTTACAACAATAATTTGATTTTATCAGGACTGATAGATTCATAAGAAACTTTATAGAAATCATCTTTTCCCGGTAAGTTTAAAATTGTATACGCTAAACCTCTATTAGCTAACGATATATTCTGAATTCCCAGATAATCTCTGAAAGAAGAATATTCCCAATCCTCCATTTTTTTTACTAAGCCGGAGATTAGTGGATTTTGATGTATATAATAAAAACAGTTTAAATCATAAAATCCATCTCTGTAATGTTTACCAGAGTTTGATATTAATTTCATTTTTGATCTTTGTTGAAATAATGAGCCAGTCCAATCGTATCTTTTATTAATGGCTCTTGTATATGAACGTAACATTACACCTATACTTTCATTAAGTTCTTTTCCTTTCAAAGTCTCTTTAGTATAAATCATAAAATGAAAATGATTAGGCATAAGGCACCAGCAAATTATGTCAGCAAAAGGTAAGATATGACTTTTTATTTTCTCAAGAAAAAAAAGATAATTTTCTTGAGCAAAGAATATTTTTTCTTTATTGTTCCCCCTGTTGTAAAAATGATATAAATTATTTGGAATGAAATCCATTGATCAAATATTAAATATGCTCATCCGCTGACTGTTCTTTGTCATCGGATGAGTTATAGTAATCAATAATTTTCGTTATAGATTTCGAAGTAAGCTTGGGGGTGCATGCAGGCAGGGCAGGATTTCGGCGGTTCAGTACCGAAATGAATATGCCCGCAGTTTCTGCATATCCACATCGTTTCTTCTTGTCTTTCGAATATCATTCCGTTTTTCAGATTCTGAAGAAGACTTTTATATCTTCCTTCGTGTGTCTTCTCAATTTCCCCGATTCTTGTAAATATTTTTGCAACACTACTAAAACCTTCTTCCTCAGCCTCTTTTGCCATTCTCGGATACATATCAGTCCATTCGTAATTTTCACCTCCGGCTGCATGCTCCAGATTCTCTTCTGTTGAACCTTCCATACCAAGTAACTTGAAATAAAGCTTTGCATGTTCTTTTTCATTGTTAGCAGTTTCTTCGAAAAACGCAGCTATTTGTTCATATCCTTCTTTTTTTGCAACAGACGCAAAATATGTATATTTATTTCTTGCCTGTGATTCACCCGCAAAAGCATCGAGTAAATTTTTTTCTGTCTTAGTTCCTTTTAAGTCTTTCATAATTTAATTGATTTAATTTGTTTAGGTATATCAATTTTATTAATTTTAATTCTCAGTTAAAATGCAAATAATTTAAATTCAAATCAAAAATTTTCCGGGGAATAAAACCGGTTACCTTCTTAACCAATATAAAGCGTCTTGACCGGCTTCTTGTCAAAATCAGAAAACATCATATCACGGATAACTTTATTGGATTTTCTTATCAGAAGGAATGAAGGGAAAGCCAGAAGGAAAACAACCACAATAACCCATACAATGATAGTAAGAAAAGTTTGCTGCCAGCTTCCTTTCCAGATAAACTTTGCAATTGTAACATAAGCGAGGGTGAGAGTTAAACCATTAAAAACATTCAGAAATATGAAAGCCCCCATATTTCCCATATCATACAGCGTTCTGAAAAACTGTTTAGTTCCTATGATTTCATCAAAGAAAGCCCACATCATGCTGAACAGAGCTATATACACGAGCCCGGATAGCAGGCATATGAAGGCAGAGTTGATATAATTAGCTTCGTAAATTTTTCCAATAGCTCGAGCTAATACGAACAATAACAAACCCCCGAGTAATACACTTGCTACGAATGATACAGCTATTGCGAGAAGAAACGCCTGATTACTTAATGATTCCATAAAATGAGATATTATGTTTGATTACTAATATACATTCTAATAATTTTATAAGATATTATAATATTTTTGAATATAGAAAATTCTTTAATCATCAATTTGAATAACCTGAACAGTAATATTATCTATTCCACCCTTTGCATTGGCAAACTCAACAAGTTTTTCACATGCACCGGAAAATCCGTACTTTTCGACTGTGTCGAGGATTTCATTATCACTCAGCATTCCTGAAAGCCCATCACTGCAAAGAATGAATTTATCGTTTTTGAAAATCTCCATTCCCCCGGGATTTAGCTGCGGCCCGAAGGTATTATCACTTCCTAACGCCTGCAATACAATATTTCTACCGGGTTGATATTTTGCCTGTTCGGGAGTAATAATTCCTTTATCAACAAGATCCTGAACATAAGACTGGTCTTTGGATATTTGCTTTATTTTTCCGTCCCTTAAAAGATATAATCTTGAATCCCCAATATTACCGTAGTATGCAAGCCCTTTAATTAAAATAAGCATCACGCAGGTTGTTCCCATACCTTTAAGCTCAATATTCTCTTTTGCATTATTCAATATGGTAATATTCGCCGTTTTTAATGCTTCACAAATTAAGACAGAAATATCTGTTATTCTTTCAGGATTATTCGTAATGAATTCTTTAATTGTTTCTATGGCAAGCTTTGATGCTATTTCTCCGCCTGCATGTCCTCCCAATCCGTCGCAAACCACAAAGACTCTTCCCGATTCGCATTCAAACTCACTCATAAAATCCTCGTTTTGTTTACGAATTTTTCCTAAATCTGATTTCGTGCAAAATGATATTTTCAAATTTAAATTTGTTACCGGATTGTTCAATTAATAGATTTTAATTGTTTTAATTTTTTAACTGTATATTTAAATAATAATATCTAATTTAATAAATGCTTACTTATTTAGCAATTATTCGTTCTTTCCGAATTTCACGTTTACAATTATTTTATCACAAAAAAAACGCCTTGTATATAAACTCTTAACTGAAATTAAATAAATATATTTAAATGAATAAAGTTCTAACATTTTTACTCTTCGTTCTTTTTATTTCTTCAAATGCTTTCCCGCAGTTGCTGACAGACGATGAAAAAGATATACTAATGCTCCAGGATAAACGAACATTGGGAGAAAATAACAAGCTTTTAAACTACCTTAATTCAAAGGAAGAAAAAGTTGTTATTAAAGCACTCTATGCAATCGCAAATATTGCCGACGAAAATACGGTTGAAAAAACCGGGGATATTCTGCTTAAAAATACGGACGCCAAAACCCGCTCTGCGGCAGCATTTGCACTCGGGCAGATTCCCTGTGCTGCTTCCGAAAGTATTTTATCACAGTCATTGAGCGGCGAAAAAGATTCAGGTGTTTTGATTTCCATTCTAAATGCAATCGGAAAAATTGGCTCCGAAACTGAGCTGGATCATGTGATAAATATCAATATGGATGACAGTAAGGTATTGTCTGCGAAGGCAATTTCAATTGCAAGATTTGCAATAAGAAAAATCCGAAATGAAAAGTCAGTTGATTTCCTGAGATCTTTAATCAATACTTCACAGGACCCCGAAGTGCAGAATGCGGCTGCGTATTCGCTCTGGCGTACCGCGGATAAAGACTTGCTTTTACCAGCCCGCGAAGAACTTCTCAAAATGATGCGCTCAACAGAACCGGATACGAGGATGTGGTCTGTAAATGCTCTTTCGAGACTTCAGGATATCAGCGATATTGATCTACTTCTGGAAAATTTAAGAACCGAGAGCGACTGGAAAGTGAAAATAAATATCCTGAACTCACTTCCCGGATATAAAGCCGTCTCTGAGAATTTTCTTGACCAGAAGCTGCTTACAATTATTGATGCTCTGTCGATTGATAATAATTCTAATGTCAGAATTACGGCGTTGAGTACGTTGGGAAAACTGTTTTCCAATCTGAAAGAAAAAAATAATGTCCTTGATAATGTGAAGACAATGTTAGAATCATACTTCCTTACAGAAAACAAAAAAGACTGGCAGGAAATAGGGGAGGCAATAAACTCTTACGGAATGATATTTAAAGATGAAGCAAAAGAAACACTCTTTACCGCTCTTTATAAGTCGGATGATTATGACATAAAACCTTATATCATTCGTGCATTCAGTTATTTTGATGATCCCCTGATTTTCAGGCCATTGAAGGATTCTATAATGTCGGATGTTAAAAAATATGCTACAAGATTTAATGTTGACACAAAAGATATAATAGGGAGTTATGACCTTTTAAAAATTTATCGTGCCTTTGTTGAAACCCTTACAATGCTCGATAAAAAAATGGATGAAGAAAGCCTGAATATTACAAGGCTTATTTATTCTGAATTTACAAGTTCAAAAGATCCTTATCTTGTTTCAATGTGCCTCAACAAACTTAAAGACAGCCTCTATCTTCAATACAGAGAAGAAACCAATGCAATTATTTCTTTTGATTATTCCACATTATTTTACCCGTATGATTATGATGTTATACTCCTTTTTATTGATGCATTCGGCGAATTAAAATCAGATTCCTTCATAGAAATTTTAGAAAACAATCTTAAATCGCAGAGTTTTGAAATTGCTTCATACTCTGCCAAAACACTCGAAAAGATAACAGGAAAGCAGTATCAGTTCGATGCAAAACCGCGTTATGATTTTGACTGGAATACACTGGAACAATTTTACAAAAAAAGATTTGCTACAATCTATATGGATATAGGGAATATCAAAATTGAGCTTATGCCTGAAATAGCCCCTTTCACGGTATTAAACTTTGTGAAGCTGGCATCATCTGATAAATATTATGGTAAAATATTTTTCAGAATTGTCCCGAATTTCGTTATTCAGGGAGGCGACTGGAGCAATTCCGGTGAAGGAAGTTATGGATATACCATCCGCAGTGAGTTCTCCGATTTTTCATTTGTTCGCGGTGTGGTTGGAATGGCATCTTCGGGAAAGGACACAGAGTGCAGTCAGTTTTTCATTATGCATTCTCCTCATTATCATCTTGATGGCAGATACACTTCTTTCGGGATTGTTAAAGAGGGATTTGATGTTTTAGATAATGTAATTTACGGCAACACCATCGAAAAAATTACATTTTCGGAATACTAATTCATTAAAAACATTGAAATTTATTTATTAATTTATAAGTAATTAAATATAACAGGAGATTAAATTATGATATCAAAAAAGCTTCAGGATTCGTTCAATTTGCAAATCAATAAAGAGTTATTTTCAGAATATTTATATTTATCAATTGCAGCATACTGCTTCGAGCAGGAACTGGATGGATTTGCAAACTTTTTTATGGTTCAGACGCAGGAAGAGCATTTTCACGCAATGAAAATGTTCAACTTTGTAACGGACCGCGGCGGCAGAGTTATATTAAAACCCATCGAAGGTCCGGAAACGGAATTCAAATCTGTTACAGAAGTTTTTGAAAAAACCCTTGTTCACGAACAGTTTATAACAAAATCCATCAATGAACTTATGGATATATCACTCAAAGAAAACGATCACGCAGCAGCAAGTTTTCTGAAATGGTTTGTTGATGAACAGGTTGAAGAAGAATCAAATGTGACAAAAATACTAAGCAAACTGAAACTTATAAAAGGAGAAGGCCAGGGATTGTTGATGATTGACTCCGAACTTGCCACAAGAGTGTTCACACCTCCTGCAGCAGGAGCATAAATGTCGTTTTAGATTTTTAACAAAAAGCCGTTGACGAAATCAACGGCTTTTTTTGCTGAAAACAAATAATCTATTTTCCGCTCACAAACTTCGATAAGTTAATTGCTTTGCTAAAAAGTCCTAGTATCTGTATGCCCATTTGCTGGTTGCCTTGTACAACTGTTCCTAGAATCAGGTTTTCTGTTGCAACTCCGGTAGTCTTCTTATAATTGACCACCCATAGGTCATTTGGAAAACCTAACAGATCAGTAATATAAAAAGGCAGATTTAGAGTTCCCGCTGCAGGGATTAGAAACATATTCACTGTTTTCGTAGTCGATGTACCCGTAAAAAAACTGTTTCCGTTTATAGCGCTGCCGCTTGGAACAAACGAGGAGTTAAATTTGATAACGGGATTGGATACATTAGCGTATGCAAGAGATGTATCGCTATCAACGAGAACAGAACTTGATGTTACGATTTTAAAGCTTGAGTTGTTTATAAGCGATATTGCTCCCGATACAATATTTCTTGCGGATGTATCAGATATCAACCCTAATATTGTCCCCATACTGAAGATTTTCGTCAGTTCGATGCAGTTCCTTGAACCGGGAGTAGGGTCGGGAGTGAAAACTGCGAGTGTATCGGTTCCCGGTTTTTTGAAAACATAAATCCATGCTCCCAGGCTATTCGGATCGGAAATTGCACTTATGATACTTATATCTGTTCTACCTTTATCCGTACCCTCAAAGAGAACATTTTGCCCAAGAACCAAAACTAATTGTGCGCTTGGACCGTATCTTCTCACCGCCTGTGCGTTCGCGGAATCGAGCCTGTCTTTTGCCGTAACTTTGTTATAAACTATGTCCGAGATTACATTAACTGCATTATTACAGGAAGTTAGTCCTGCAGAAATAGTTAAAGCTATAGCTAATAATATTAAGTAAGTTATATTTTTTTTCATTGATAATTCCTTTTTACAGATTTTTATATTAAATTAATGTAAATTAAATAATTAATAATTTAAAGTCCTTGTTTTAACAAGAGAATACAACTAATTGTTCCATACATGAAATTTTTTAATAGTAAAATAAAATTCTCCGTCCCTTTAAAATTTGTAAACTATTTCTTATTATTTATAACAATAATTTCTGCTATTCCGTTATTTTCACAGACTTTGAAACTCGCTCCCCCAGAAAGCGGTATTTATCAGGGAGCATTCCCCGATATGGGTTCCACGGAGGACAGTGTTACCAAAGAAAAAATCCTTGAATACGATTCCCTCATTAGAAATCCGTCTGTATGGGTTTATTTCTCAGATAACTGGTTTAAGGGAATTATTTTTCCTGACCAGAAAGTCGAAACCATTATATCACTTGGAAAAATTCCGTTTATAAGAATGATGCCCCGAAGTGGTTTTATAGAAAATTCTCCCGACCCTGTTTATACTCTTCAGAAAATAATTGACGGAATATTTGATAGTGAATTAATTCAATATGCAAAAGATGCAAAAAATACAAAATCTCCGTTGATGATAGAATTCGGATGTGAAATGAATGGTGACTGGTTTTCCTGGAGCGGAAAATTTAATGGTGGAGGAATTAAAAATGAATACGGTAATCCGGAGCTTGCAGACGGTCCGGAAAGATTCCGTGATGCTTACAGACATATAATAGATATTTTCAGTAAGGAAGGTGCGGGAAATGTCACTTGGGTATATCACTTAAATAGCGACTCATTTCCTGCTGAAGACTGGAACACAATGTCTGCATATTATCCGGGGGATGATTATATCGACTGGATAGGGGCAAGTATATATGGGGCGCAGATTCCCGGTGAAAAATGGAAAAGTTTTACCGATATACTGGACAGATGTTTCGGCGAGCTTAGCGAAATATCAAAAATAAAACCGCTTGCTGTATTGGAATTTGGAGTAATTGAAGATCCCGAAAAAGGGAACAAATCCAACTGGATTCAGGATGCTCTGCAATCGTTAATAGACGGAAATTATCCAAGGATAAAAGCAATCAGTTATTGGCATTCCGCCTGGCAGAACGATAATAAGAAAATTTCAAATCTCCGGATTGATTCTTCCATCGGGAGTCTAAAGGTTTACAGAAAATTAATCAACAACCCGATTTTCAAACCGATAGTAATATTCAGTGAGTGAATTTATATATCCTAGATTTTAAATTATTTGTTTTTATTTTTACATTTTATATATTAAATTACAATTGTAGTTAGAAAAGCCTGAGGAAGAGACTTAAAAAGCACAGAACTACAAAAGAAAACATTTTGTTCAGTTACATGAATGCAAAAAACAGGGACTTGGTTATAACATCCGGAAAAAAATAGATAATGATGTGCCTGAAATAACCCTGAATGAATTGGAACAATTTCATAAGAGTATCGTTAAAAACACGATATATACTTTATTATTCAAGGTGATAAAGAGAAGATAGACTTTAATATTCATGCACTCTGCTGTAAAGACTGGATTCTCTAACCCGAAGAATTATTTGGTTACTAATATTAATTATTTTTATTTAACTTTTATAATCTAATTCGAAAGGAGATACAAATGCTTAAAAAAACTATTACAGTATTATCATTTCTGTTCGTTCTTTTCATTTTATCCAAAGTTTCATTTTCACAAACGCTTTATTTCTGTGAGGGAGTTGACGAAAACGGTCGCCCTGACGCTCCAAGCAGCACTTTTTACATTCCAAGCGGAGGCGGGTACTTTTATTTTCTTGTTAAACTTCCTTACGAAGTTAAATGTACTTATGTTGATTATGAAATTTACGATGTGGATGATTACGGATACGAAACTTATAATACATCAATTTCTCAGACAGATATCACAAGAAGCTGGGTGTGGTTCTGGAAAAAGGTTACCTTTTATAAAACCGGATATTATCATGTATATGTAAAAGATTGTTACAATGATTTCATTGCCAATGCATTCGTAACAATTAAGTGGAAGTAAAGTTTTTTCTGACCGGGGCGGGATTTTCTGCCCCGGATGGGAAATTTCAGAACTAAATTTCAGAACTAAATTTCAAACTATTCGGAAATTTTTCGGAGTACGCGATTACCGGTGCAGGAGAACCGCTTTTTTTATTGGAAAACGTGGTGCATTGAAACCAATTATAACAAATTTATTATTCTTATGAAAACAAGAATGAGATATATAAATTCAGCCTTGCTAATTGTATTAGCATTTTCTTTTTATTCCTGTCAACAGGAAAGCAACATCGGAACAACTTCATTAAAAAGTAAAGATTCTATATCGCAGAACGATAGTTTCAGGACGGTGGGGGACAGTACGGAAATTTATGGGAAAGGGTATTTTAAATATCAGGATACTATAAATAACTGGCATATGGGATTCAGCATTCCAAGGGATAGTGCATATAAAGTCTGGAACCTAAAAGAATTTGAAAGACTAAATCTTCTAATAAGGACTAAACCTACTGAACCAGGACCATATCTTGACAGAGGCAACCATTTTCAGAACATAAATAAATACAGGGAAGCGATTGATGATTACAACCGTTACATCGAGGTTGTTCCGGATAACTATTCCGGTTATCAAAACCGGGGTACTGCTCACGAACGGATGAAAAATTTCGACTCAGCATTATGGGACTACACAAAAGTAATAGAATTAAAACCCCGCGATACAATAGCATTCTTTAACCGTGGTGTCGTATATGATGCAATAAACAATCCATGGCAGGCTATCAAAGAATATGATTCTGTAATTATAATAGATCCGAGGCTTGCCAAAGCATATTATAACCGTGGAACATCTTACAAAAAGATAAAAAATTACGATGTGGCGATTAAGGATTTTGAAAAAGCGATAGAATTAAATCCTCAGTACAAAGAAGAATTAGCACCACTAATCACTTCCATGAAAAGACAACTTTAAATATTAACGGTATTTAAACGTCCAGACCCCCGGAGATATAACTTCAAGCAGATATGCTTTTGTCTCCGGAACGTCAAATGTTTTTTTAAAAGTTAAATCACCCTCGCCTTTGGCAATTTCCAGAACAGAATCCCCCTGTGTAGTTTTCAACAAAAACAAGTATTTTCCATCACCCTTATGCTCAATTTCAAAAACTGCAGGTCCCTTGTTAAGAGCCATTGTTTGGGTCATGTTTCCATTGACGTTATTATATGATAAGCGGTATTGAGCTTCTTTCTCATCAGCAAGTTTTTCGGTTACGTTTATAGGTTTGTCGTAATTATAATAATATTTTATAACACGATAGCCAAGGTAAAGAGCTACAAAGGTAAGAATTACAACTACTATTATAGTTATTTTTTTTGACATTGGTATGTTGTTGTTTATTATAAAATATACAAATTAATATAAATCATCAATATTCATTATTAGCAGCCTTACCCTTTTTAAAAAATAATGCCGTCACTTTGTAACGGCATTATATCCGGCGTTTAAAAAGGCCGGAAAGCATAACGCATACGGTTATTTAATGAGTATCATTGATTTAGTCAAAGTCGTATTTCCCGATGTGAGTTTGTAGAAATATACTCCGCTCGAATTGCTTAACGCATTCCAGTTAACGGAATTTTTACCGGGCTCCATTACCCTGCTAATCAATGTTGTAATTTCTCTCCCGAGGTAATCATATACTTTAATAGTTACAAATGATTTATTAGGCACATTAAATTCAATAGAAGTTACAGGATTAAAAGGATTTGGATAATTTTGTTTAAGTTCAAATTCTTTTATAATATTATTCTCATTACCTGAAATTCCGTTCGGAACAGGTTTCAGCTGCACATTTAAAATTGTAGTTGAATCAATTTTCGCATATACATTTGAAATTGTTTTTGAATAATATCCCGGGGAAGAAAAAGTAAGAGGATATGTTCCGGTGGCAATGAATCTATGATAATCACCGCTTACAGAATCGGAATAGACCCAGGAACTATCTGTATCATGACCCGCAATATATACTTTTGCTTTTAGTTTTGTCGCCGGTGATTGAATCAGTTACAATACCTCTCACACCGTATAAAGTTTCCTTAATAAAGTTCAGTAATGATTTGTGGAGATTATTCCAATATGTCGGAAGTGTCGCGGCAGCAGGTAATTTTGTGTGCGAAATTTCACATGTGATTTCACGTCCGTACCGGAAATATGTCATAAAGTCCTGTCTTCCTCCTGTTACTCTATACCAGTCATATCCATTCACTACACCGGGATAATTCGGATAACCAAGATTATCAGCCATATAAGTCGGAGCAATTGCATGAACAGTATCTACAAAGTGTTTTCCTACCAGTATATACCAGGGGTCATCAGGAGGATATCTTGACCATGTATCCCAGGGGTAATTAAAAACCTCCGCACCGCCGTGAAAATTCATTGACAACATAAAATAATTCGAAGTGGCAAAGTTCATAAAATTGATAGTTTCAGTTTGCCAGGAATTACCGTCAGGATGCGGACCTGCAGCCGGGTCAGGATAATTTCTGTTCAGGTCGATATTATTATTGTTGTATCGTGTTGCCCCCGTTACAGTATTGTTTCCTCCATGGTAAGTGCCGTCAGGATTTGCAAGAGGGTTAATCCAGATTTCCACATTTTGAAGTAAGGATGTAAATTGCGGATTAACTCCGTAACCTTTTGCAAGTGTATCGATTAAGCGAAGCATTGTAACATAACCGGCAATTTCATCTCCGTGCATAGATGATGTGTACAAAAATCTTGGTTTTGGTTTTCTTACATTTACGCTATCTGTAATTTTTATTATATATAAATGCCGAAGACCTGAAGCTGTAGTACCAATATCATATAATTTACATATACCGGGATAATTCGTCTGAAAAGCGGTCATCATTGCTACGTACTGGTCATAAGTCGGATACACATCCCACGCATTTACGTCTTTTACATTTTCGCTCATTGTCAGTCCCGTAGCTGTTTCCGAGGGAAGCTGAAGCAGTTCAATTTTGTAGCCGAGTTTTATAAACTCATTAAAATCATTTTCGTTTGCAAAAGCATAAACTTCATTTCCTTTAACATTATCTATCGAAATTATTCTTGTCAGATTATTTATTTCATTCTTTGAAAAAACGAGAAATTTAAAATAAATTTCACCTTTTTCCTGCAAAATACTTTTCAATTTTCTGAAGAGTTTCTTTGGGAATATTATTTTGCTGTGAATTAGCAGAAGTGATTGTCAGTATGAGACTTAATACAATCAGGATGGTAAACTTACGCATATATATACGATTAAATTATATAAAATCCAAATTACCTCAAAAATAGAAAACTATCTATTCAAAAAAAAGAATCCGTAATATTAAGGACGCATGGCGCAAAAGGAATGATTTTATAGTTATTTCAGTGGGAAATTTTTAATTTGTTCCTTTTATTTTACTTCTTCTTTCAAGCAATATAACATCCCTCCATTTAGTATCCATTTTTCCAATCTTTTCTCTGATGCCAATTATGCGAAAGCCGTTTTTCTGATGTAATTTAATGCTGTTCTCATTTTCAGGAAAAATTCCGGCTTGTAAAGTCCATATTCCGGCAGATTCAGATTCCTTTATCAAGGATTTCAATAATTTATCTCCGATTCCTTTACCCCAATATTCTGTATCAACATAAATGCTAACTTCGGCAACCCCGGAATAAACACATCTGTCCGAAACATCTGATAAAGCAGCCCACCCCACAATCTTGCCGTTAATCTTTGCAATCAATCTGCAATCCTTGCGGTGTGCACTATCCCAGGAAGTCCAGTCAGGAACTTTATTTTCAAAAGTTGCATTCTTAGTTGCAATTCCCGAACGATAAATTCTTGCAACATCATTCCAGGAATTTTCATCCATTTTATATACCAGTATATTTTCCATCTTCAAGGATTGAGATATTTTCTTTCTTATCTAAATTATATAAAATTTTATATTAAAATATTTTATTTATATTAAAACATCTATAGCATATATCACAACCCCTACTATTCCTCCGGCAATAGCTCCGTTTACACGTATATATTGGAGATCTTTTCCGATTTGGACTTCCAGTTCTTCTGTTATTTCTTTGTTATCCCATTTGCCCATAGTTTCGGTTATAATTGAACTTATCTTACCAGCATTTGCGGATATTGTCTTAGTGGCTACATCTTTTATAAATTCATTAATTCTCTGCTGAACAGGTTTGTTGTGCTTAAGATTATTTGCGAAGTTTGTTAATGAGGAATTTATAAATTCTAAAATAACTGAATTTTTATCATTAAGGTCCATGTTTAGTTTTTCTGTTAAATTATTGACAAACGAAAGTATGTAATTTGTGAGTTCTTCGTTTTCAATTAGTTGATCTTTGAGGTCGTTAATTTTATTAATTAACGTAACATCTTGTTTTAATTTTATAATCAAATCTTTAATCTTATTGTCAATATCATTTCTGAGCTTGTTATCGTTATTCATTTCAAGATCTTCGATAAAGCTATTTATACTTTCAATAATTTTATTATATATTTTATTGTTAAGAATCCCAAAAGTCCACCAGGGAGTTTCATTTTTTACTTTATTTTTAATGAATGATTTATTCTCATTAACTAATTTTCTCACGCTGGATATTATAATGTTTACCCATTTTTTGTGCTCATTGTTTTTTGTAAGAGATTCAAAAATGTTTGATAATATTCCCGAGAGATCGACCTTTTTGAAGGTTTCTTTGAGATTGGAAACGATAAAATTGCTAAAATCCTGATTCTGAAAAACCTTAAATATCTCCGGCAATATTTTTTTAACATTTCGAGTAATCATTTCCCTGTGTTCGGAATTTTGTAACCAGTTTGAAAGTTGTTCTGAAGGATTGGACGAGGTTATTCTTTCAGATATTACATTTTCATTTAAGAAATGTGTTTCTACAAAATCAGCCAGCGATTGGGCTATTCTGTCTTTGTTTTTTGGTATAATAGCCGTATGAGGGATGGGAAGATTTAGCGGATATTTAAATAAAGCAACGACCGCAAACCAGTCTGCAAGAGCGCCTACCATAGCAGCCTCTGAAAAAGCTTTAATCAGATGAAATATTCCAAAAGATTCTTTTAATAAATTTGAAGTTATTAAAAGAAAGAATATAACAAATAATATTAGTGTATTTGCAAAACGGAATCTTATTAATGCATATCGTTTGATTTCACGATTTTCAAATTTAAAGGCGCTAATAGTTCTTTTGAAAATGTTTTTTTCGACTTTGTAATCAGATGTAATCAATTTAAAATTATTAATGTTTTTGTAATAAAATTAATAAGTCGAGTTATGAAATCAAAGGAATATAATTTTATGTATAACATATGCGAAAGGGATTAATACGTTTTACGAATTTCCGATAAAGGCGGAATCTTCCACATGGATATATAATGTGAGAAAAGATTCCCCTCAATGTAAGGGAATGTTTGGAAAAACACGGAGCACATTTAAAAGTAGCTCTCGGACCTTTTCAGTTCGTTTTTTTCTAAATATGAACACACGGCATATTCGAATCCGCTGTTTACGGAAAATGCTCCGTATTCACCTTCTTTATTCAGCGCGAGAAATCCAACCTGAAAGTCTTTCGGGATTTTATATTTTTTATTTCTGAGAATTCTGTCAATTGCTTCCTTGCAAGCCCCGAGCGGTGAATAATTTTGTCTCATCATCTCCACAACGGTATGGGCGCCGGCTATTCTGATAACCTCTTCTCCAATTCCTGTTGCTGTTGCGGCACCTACTTCATTATCTACAAAAAGCGCTGCACCTATTATAGGTGAATCTCCAACTCTCCCGTGCATTTTCCAGCTCAGCCCGCTTGTCGTGCAGGCTCCGGAAAGATTTCCGCTTGAATCAAGAGCAATCATTCCAATCGTATCGTGATTCGAGTTGAAGTCTTTTGGTTTATAATCAGATTTTTTTAGCCATTCTTTCCAGTCTTTTTCAGATTCGGGAGTCAGCAGATTTTCTTTTTTGAATCCGTTATCAAGGGCAAATTGCAATGCACCTTCCCCGACGAGCATAATATGCGGAGTCTTCTCTTTTACTAAGCGTGCAACCGAAATGGGATGCTTTATATGCTCCAGAAATGCCACAGAACCACACCCGGCCTCTTCATCCATAATACAGGCATCGAGTGTAACATGCCCGTCGCGGTCCGGCAAACCGCCGTATCCGACAGATCTTACTTTAGGGTCTCCTTCCGGAACTTGAACACCTGCTTCAACAGCATCAAGAGCTCTTCCTCCGGAATTCAGGATTTTAAAGGCTTCTTCGTTAGCAGGAATCCCAAAGTACCACGTTGAGAGAACAATGGGTTTCGTTCCGATGCCGCCAGGACTTTTACTGAATGATAATAGATTTTTAAAAGGTAATAAAGCCGCGACTAATGAGGTTGTTTTTATAAATTGTCTTCTTGTTCCCATATGATTAATTTTTTAAAACAATATAGAAAAATTAGAAATTTTAATCAGCGAAGGAAAAAATGGTTATTGCCGGGATTAGGAAACGTGAAATTATTTAATCGCGATGAACGCTAAAAAATTATTTCTGTAACTTCTTATTTTTTTCTTGAGAATCTTTTTTAATTTTTTCTTTAAACTTAATTACCTTTTCCAATAATTTTTTGTCCGATGTCGCCAGGATATTAATCGCAAGCAAGGCTGCATTTTTTGCATTATTAATTGCAACTGTAGCAACAGGAACACCATAAGGCATCTGGACTATTGACAAAAGTGAATCAAGCCCTTTTAGTGCCTTGGTAACGATAGGTACGCCGATTACAGGAATAGGTGAGTAAGCAGCGCTCATTCCGGGCAGATGTGCAGAACCTCCGGCACCGGCAATTATCACCTTTATTCCTCTCTTGTATGCATTTTTCGAATAAGTTGCCATCAGGTCAGGTGTTCTGTGTGCGGATGTGATTTTTATTTCATACGATACTCCGAACTCATCAAGAATCTCTGCCGCTTGTTTCATTACAGGCATATCGGAATCAGAGCCCATTATTATTCCCACCAGGGGTTTTTTCATTTTTAATCCCTCCCGATTACTATAATTGTTAAATCGTCTATTTGAGTTGTGTTTTGCGTGTATTCTTCAACAAAACTTTGTAAATTTCCAAGCAGGATATCAGATGATTTATCTGCATTTTCATTCAGGAAATTTTCAAGTTTTTCAAATCCAAATTCCTGTCTTGTACGATTCATAGCTTCCGTTAACCCGTCTGTATAAAATAAAAGTTTATCATTTTTTTTAAACTCAAACTCAACCTCGCTTTCGCCTTCAATCTTCTCCAGAATATCTGCCGCTCCCAGAGCCAGCCCATGTTTCCTGATTTTGTAAAGTTCATTTGAATCACCTGATATTTTGTATGGAGGCTGATGGCCTGCATTAAAAAGAGAACAGGTGTTTGCTTTAATATCTATTACCGCAAATATTGCTGTTACAAACATTTTTCGGTTTTGAGTTTTGCGTATCATCCTGTTCAGTTTATAAAAAACTTCACGAGGATTGGAAGTTTCCTCTAAAATCAGATGCATACAACTTCTTAATCCCGACAAAAGCAAAGCGCTTACGACTCCGTGCCCCGATACATCACATATAAATATGCCGATTTTACTGTCAGTAATTTTAAAATAATCGAAATAATCACCTCCAACTTCTGAGGCAGGGATAGAAATTGCCGATATTTCTATATCCCCGATTTTTGCATTTCGTTCAGGAAGCATAGATAATTGCATTTCGCGGGCATAGTTCAACTCTTGTTTTATCCTGATATTGTCAGAATGTCTTGAACGAAAATGATTATATTGCTTTAAAAACTTTTTCCTGTATTTTGATTCTGATGTCAAAGCAATTACACAAAATAATGATGCAAATATAAAATTTGGAATATTTTCACTTACTATAGCTCCCCTGAATATGAATAGTGTTGCAAAAGTTACTCCAAATCCTATGCTGAACAATTGAATAAGTTCATTTCGGGAAAATCTAAAAAACAACACTGAAATTCCGAAGAAAAACAGTGTATCAGTGAAATTGTCGGAACTGTTTTTTTCGTCTGCCTGAGTATCCGTTTCGTCACTTTCGGTATTCTTAATGATTCCTGTTTTTTGGGCATTAAATTCCGGACCAAATTTTATATTGACCGTATCTTTTTTAACTGAAGACATATCAATGATAATATGGCCCACCATAAGAGTAATCAAAAATGTAATCAGGAATATATACGAACTTCTCCTGGCGTTTTTAATGGAAAAGATTTTATTAAAATATTTTCTGAGCAGTAAAGCGGACAGCGAGACAACAAAATTGAATATCGCGGATGCCGAAAAGGGACCGGCTTTAAACGCATATACAGCAGCTATTACCAGAAAGAGACTGGATACTATCACCAGAAAAATCCTTAATGATTTTAGGTTCTTCTCATCTTTATATTCCGTCAGTGCTTCTTCACTCGGAAGCAGTATATATTTTTCGAAGCTTAGCGATAAATCCAATTTATCTATTATTCGGGTTTAACAAACTCGTCAGGCACTTTTCCGCCCGTGCCAAAAAAGAATTCATTCATCTGGTCAAGAAAAATTTTGTCGGAGGCCGGGTTAGCAAGGTCAAGCCTGTACTCATTCACTATCATTTTAAAATAGTCGAGAAACATTTTGAACCCTTCTTTTGATACGTTATCAAAAATTTTTTGTCCCAGTTCTCCGGGAACAGGAATCCTGTCAAGACCGGGTAAATCCTTTTTCAGTTTTATACAGTGAACAATTCTTGGTTCTGCCATTTTTTAATTTTATTTTGAAATGTCAATTATTCTTTCTTCTGCAACATTATTTATCACCTTTGCGTTCTCAACCTGCTCGATAACGATATCCCTGTCAATTAAATTTGTTTCCGTAAAATTAACTTTTTCATCAGTTTCACCGAAATATTTTTTAAATTGTCCCGCCATATAATTATTAGTACAAATAGAATAAGTTTTTCCTTCCGAAACCTCTTCGCTTCCTACTTTCAAACTTACAATAAAATCATCTGTTCCGGTTTTTGCCTTTGCAAGGTCATATTTAACAGTAATACCTGATACAATGAGCAAATCAGGGGTTTCATCGGGATTTTCTACAACTTTTTGTTTTATATTATTACGTATCATTTGCAATAAAGTTTTACCGGAAATTTCAGCCGTATTTATCGTATTACCAAAGGGACATATCTCCCAGATATCTTTTAAAGTTACATTTCCTTTAGGAAGATCTTTCCTTATTCCGCCGGAATTATAAACACATACATCCGAATTTAATTTTGTCCTGATTGCATCTGCGATAAACTGAGCTTCATTGCTTTCCTTTGTCCTGCCCCTCGTCCAGTCAACCTGGAGTTCGGCAATCACTCTCGATAATTCCTTATCCGATTCAACGAGCATTTTATCAACAATTTCCTTTGCTTTTGTGTCATTAATAGAAGGGTCTTCTTTCGTTTCAATCAGTTCATCGGTGTAAGAAATTACAGTATCTTTTTGTGTATCAACTTTCAGATCAAGTTTACCAAGAAATCTTCCGCCCCATCCCGCCTGAACTATAATAACTCCATTAATTATCTTCGGTTTATATAGCGTGGTATGTGAATGACCCCCGATAATAACATCAACATCACCAAAAAATTTATCAGCAAGCTTTACATCTCTTTCAACTCCTTCATGTGAAAGCAATACAATAAGGTTGCATTGCTGGGATTTCAGGTAACCGATATCAGCAACGAGTATCGAATCAGTATTCAGCATCCTTAATCCTTTTACATTATTAACCACAACAAGCTCCATTAAATCATCCGGTGCAAGCCCTATGATACCGATTTTTATTCCGTCAACTTCTTTAATCAGATAAGGTAATCCAAAAGTAGAATTCTTTTTTTCGGAATACACATTACCGCAGAGATATTTAAAATTTGCGAGCATAAGAGCTGAATCAAGACCATTTATCCCATAATCAAATTCATGGTTTCCAACTTCGAACGCATCAAGGTTAAATAAGTTTAACAATTGAATCTGAGATTTGCCGCGAGTGATGGAAGAAATGGGGGTACCCTGAAAATCATCTCCGGCATTTAGTACTAATGAATTATTAGTTCTGTATTTATTAAGATAACCGAGTAACTGTGATGTTCCGCTGATAT
Organism: uncultured Ignavibacteria bacterium; assembly: GCA_963806045.1. Lineage (GTDB taxonomy): Bacteria > Bacteroidota > Ignavibacteria > Tepidaquicellales > Tepidaquicellaceae > DATCHW01. The sequence goes on from CAWDWP010000001.1 coordinate 167,420, forward strand.
TGTAAGGTTCTGCATTCTTTGGTGTCATTTTGTAAGGTGAGTTTCTCGCATGAAAATCATTCCAGTGCAATATAGTTAAATCTTTAACTGCATTGGTGGATAACATGGAACTCTTCTTATCCTTTTTGGAGTCTGTATTTTGCGCAAAGCTTACCTGAAAAGTGAAGACTAAAATTGCAAAATAAATAAATAGTTTGTTGATCATTTTGTTGCGATTTATGTTTGAAAATCTTTTATAGGAAAAATTGTAGATCCAATATTACGACTAAATTCTTTAAAGTTATATATTAATTTTATGTTACATTTGCAATAATTGAAACAGGAAAAACTTCATTTTTGTTTAAATCAATTATAATATGTATTGAATTTGAAAGAGATTAAATGTAAAAAAAAGGCGTAAATGATTTCAAAAACCGGTCTATGTTTCAAAACAGCCCTTTTTATTCGGGTTTATCATCTTTTCTTTTTTATATAACTTACCGGTAGAATTCTGCATCGAATAATTTGTATAATAGAAATTATAATTGGATCATTATTTTCATACTTTTGATACTAGGTACCGATATCTATTACCAGGTAGTTGAACAGAAAGCTTCCCTGTGGGAAACCGAATGGTTTTACCGCAGAATATTTTTACTGGTACTGCTGATTATAAGTTTTTTAGTTTATTTCCGTATAAGATATCTTATTAAATCCCGGGAAAAAAAACAGGAATTCATAAAAAAACTTATTAAAATTCAAGAGGCGGGATTAAAAAAGGTTTCTTTTGAACTACATGACAGTATCGGGCAGAATCTGCTGGTTATCAATAATGATATTATAAAAATAACTCAAAACCTTAAAAAGGAAGAACCTTTAAAAATTCAACTAACAAAAATAACCAGAATGGTTCTTGATTCTATTGAGGAAATACGCAGAGTTTCTTCGGGAATCTATCCTCACCAGATAAAAAAAATAGGATTAAAAAAAGCAATTGAAGCGATGGTGAACAAGTTGCTTGATAATTTCGGGATTAAAAGCGAGGTTGATATCTGCGAACTTGACGAAGTATTAACAAATGAATCAGGATTGGATTTATACAGGATAATACAGGAAGCAATGAATAATACGGTGAAACATTCCGGGGCAAAGAAAGTTACTCTAAAAGTTTGTATTACAGGTAAATATATTCAAACGGAAATAGAAGATGACGGAAAAGGATTTGATTTCAGAAAACTGAAAGAGAATAATGCCGGGGGATTTGGTCTTTTTAATATGTCTGAAAGGACAAAAGCGACGGGAGGAAAGTTTAACATTGAATCAGAACCGGGAAAAGGAACAAGAATTAAAATTTTAATTCCAAGAACAATTAATCACCATTAAGTTGAGAAGAATAGCAAAAGTTATCATAGCAGACGACCACCCTATTTTCAGGAGAGGGGTGGCAGATATCCTGAAAGATGAACCGGGCTTTAAACTCGCAGGAGAAGCGCAGGAGGGAACTGAGGCGCTGAGGATGATAAAAGAACTGACTCCCGAAATTGCCATACTCGATATAGAAATGCCGGGAATGAATGGTCTTGAAATAGCCAAAAAGTTACAGGAAGAAAAATGTAAAACAAACATTGTAATACTTACGATGTATAAGGATGAAGAGTATTTCAACGAAGCTCTGGATACCGGAGTGAAATCCTATCTGCTGAAAGACAGTGTTGCAAGCGAACTTATGGATAGCCTGAAAGCAGTAATGCATGGTGATTTTTACATAAGTCCCGCCATATCGAAATATCTTATAGAGTGGAATAAAAACAAAACAAAGTTGATAGAAGAGGAGCCGGCTCTTGATAAACTTACCAATATGGAAAAACTGATACTGAAATTTCTTGCTGATAATAGAACCAGCCGTGAAATTGCAACAGAAACATATACAAGTATCAGAACCGTCCAGAATCACCGGACAAATATTTGCAGCAAATTAAACCTGAAAGGATATAACAAGCTTTTACAATTCGCCATACAAAACAGGGGACTTTTAAAATAATATATTCAAAAGAATTATATTTACCGTTAAGATTCATAACCAAATTCAAAATCTGATTCAAAAACCTGTTTATTTAATCCCGTACCGGATGATAAAATTGAGTAGAAGTACTCATATCAAAATAAGTATTCCTGCTTATTCAATCCGATAACAGATTCCTGTAATTTTGTATTAAACATAATACAAATAAAACAGGAGGATTAAGTAATGAAAATAAAAAAAGATGTAAAATTTGTAATCTACCAGGTTCTTTATATTTTTGTTGTTTGCGTGATAGCACTAAAAGGAGCTAATCTTGACCTTGCGGAGGTTATGGCAAAAGACGACGTGGTAAAAAAAGATGTTGTTGATTCAATGAAAAAATATATAGATTCACTTCTTAAACTCGGATACACACCTACAGGATTTACGAAAGTATTAAATGCAGATTCGCTTAAAAATATTATTGATAATATGAAAAGCAATTTAGCTTCTAATATTACTTCTACAGGTTTTACTATTGACGGAAGTAAAATGATAGTAGATAACGGGTATGATGTTAAACGAGAGGATTTAAATGAAACACCGAATTCAATTAATACAGAAAGCGAACAGAGAATTGAACCCGTTAAAGTACAGACAATTTATCAATTCAGAAATAATTCGGTTTATAACCAGGGTAATCTGGATTTAACTGTATCCGGTGATGGTAAGACCCTGGCAGTGATTCCGCCTAAATCTTCCAAAACATTTTTAGTGGAAGGACAGTCAAACATTTCTTTTAAAATGGGTGACAGAACAGCAAGTACTGTGTCAGTACCAAACAAGTTACAAGCGGTAAGCATGCAGAGGCTTGCCCCATCCGGGGAAGGAGTATCCCTGAAAGCAATTCAATCTTCAGTAGGTTACCGGATAACTATCGATGATGATTTTCCCGATCAGCTTGAAGTAAAATTTACCGGTCCTGTTATCGTGAAACAAAATGGAAACACTTATGATGTAACGCTTAATTTTATGACATCGAAATCACAATTCGATAAATATACAGAGAACCTCGATTCACCCTATTCCGTGTCTTTTAATATAATGGTAACCGATAAGATATCAAAAAAAGTGGTATCGAGACAGGGAGTTTTTCAGTTTTCAGAATATTGAACTATTTAAAACAATTATAAATTATCTGAACTATTTTTTGATTTTTCTTTAAGGAAAATTATTATCGGGGGAAGAATAATTAAAAGTTCACCGAGAGTGAAAATATACCAGTTAAATTTGTCAGGTATATAACTTGTCATCTCAGAAATGAATTGTTTATCCGTTGTTAATTCTCCAAGCCGGGAAATGTAACCACCCCCTATAATGATTTTTGTATAATCCCAAATATAAAGTAGAAACACAATAATTACACCCAGGAAGAATGACAGGAACGGATTAAAACTCAATTTTTTGAACATTCCCTTTTCTTGCATAACAACGATAGTAACAGAAAACACGATAAAAACAAGCGAACTGATTATGGGAGCCAGAACAGGGCCTACCCATGTGACAGGTATAAGAAAAAGTATATCCCAGGTTAAAAAAGACGGGGGCCAGTCAAGTATTAATTTTAAACCTACGTAATAAAAGATATCCCACACCGCAAATGAAAAAAGGAAAAAACAAAATCTCTGCAGAAAATTCTTTCCCGCAAGTACTCCTATGGAAATGAGCATAACAATGGTAGCAGCTTCTCGTAAAATTTCAATATAGTAAAATTTAAGTTCGAAAATTTTTAACGGAAATTCAAATCCGGAAGGGTAATATATTTGTCTTATATAAACTACAATTATTGCCTCAAGGAGTCCCATCGCAACACCAAAAACAATGAGCCAGAGGAAGACATACTTAGATTTTTTTTCTAATTCCAAATTATCGTTTTTGATTGTTTACAAAAACTAATAACTTGCTAAAATAATTGAAAGGAAAAACAACTACTGTTTAGATTATTGTTTTTTTGCGGGGATCTTGACGATGAATTCTTCCAGCTGAGCATTCCCATAAATTCCGAATGCGTCGACTAAAATACCTTTGGTGCCGGAATTTGACTCTAAATAAAATAATACAGACATATCATCAGCGCTGGAATCGCCTTCAAAACGGTACACCTTATTTATTACAAGGTCTTCGGGCAGAAAATTTTCTCCAGTCTCCCTGCATAATAATCTGTCATTTTGAAACTCGAAATCATGAATTTTTTGTTGAAAACGCAAGTAACTGATTACTTCCGTTATCGTGTCCATTTCATTTTCCATATAGTACTTGAACATAATGTGTGGTTTAAAAATTCAGAAGCAATTACATCAAATTTTTATCTTAATATTGTAATTGAAACCATAATCTGCAAAACCTCATTCATATTGATTGAATTTCCGACATAAAATACTTATAAAGTTGCGATATCGATAACAAAACGATACCGAACATCACGCTTCAACATTCTTTCGTATGCTATATTGACATCTTTTATATCAACCAATTCAATATCAGAAACAATATTATTTTCCGCACAGAAATCCAGCATTTCCTGTGTTTCGGCTATGCCACCTATCAAAGAACCGGCAAGGCTTTTTCTTCCCAAAATCAAACTAAAAGCAGAAAATGGAGTTGGGTTCGGAGGTGCCCCAACGCAAATATGTGCGCCGTTTGTTTTCAGCAATGATAAATAAAAATTATAGTCATGTTCAGCCGAAACCGTATAACAGATGCGATAATTATTCAAAACTCTTTTGTATTATTCTTCCAATAATATTATTTCCTTTCTTATATAAATTGGTCTGACAAACTTTCTGATTACTGGAAGTTTAATTGCAAAGAGAACTGCACCGATAATACAACAAACTCCTCCTGCAAGTACTGTGTAATGGACACCAATAAGGTCGGACAGACTGCCGGCCATCAAATTACCCAGCGGAACGGTACCCATAAATGCGAGTGCATAAAAACTCATTACCCTGCCTCGTTTATCATCATCTGAAATTGTTTGTAAAAGTGTATTGCTTGCAGTAATCTCAACCATCATTCCGAAGCCTGTGAATACAAGTATAATTAAAGATAACCATAAGTTTTCTGAAAACGAAAATATTATTATTCCAAAACCGAAAATAAGTGATGCGATCACAAGATTCCTTCCAAGCCCGATGACAGATTTTCTATAAGCAAGATACAATGCTCCGATTAATGCTCCCACCCCTATTGCTGCCATTAAAAATCCAAGTACGTATGGACCTCCCAGAAATACATCTTTTGCAAAGTATGGCATCAATACCTGAAAGGGCATACCCATTAAACTGATTAATGCAAGCAACATCAGTATATATCTGATGGGCAAAAAACCGTAAGCATATTTAAATCCTTCCTTTAGTTTATTAGTATAACTTTCAACTTTCTTTTCATTATAGAACTTTGGTATATGCATTAAACTCAACGTTGTTAAAATTGCTATGAAACTTACAGAATTAATAAGAAAACACCATGATTCACCGAAAGCAGCGACCAATACACCCGCAATTGTAGGTCCAATTAGCCGGGCACCATTAACCATAGCAGAATTCAGGGCGATAGCATTGCTTAAATCTTCCTTGTTATCAATTAACTCTATGACAAATGACTGACGGACAGGCATGTCAAAAGAATTGATAATTCCCAGAAAAATTCCAAGAACAATAATATGCCAGATTTGTATCATATTTGTAAACAGCAATAAAGTGATAATAGCTGCCTGCAGCATTGCAAGTATCTGGGTCAGATAAAGCAGTTTGTATTTGTTCATCCTATCTGCAAAAACTCCCGCTACCGGTGCGAATAATAGTGAAGGAATTCTGCTAATAAAACCAACAAGTCCCAGCATAAATGTGGAATGGGTCATATCATAAACCAGCCAGCTCATTGCTATCATCTGAATCCAGGTTCCGATAAGTGAAATCGATTGTCCCGCAAAAAACAGTTTAAAGTTTCTGTTCTTTAAGGCTCTGAATATATGTTTAGTATTATTCGTTATTATTCGTTATCTAATAAATTAATATTGAAACTAACTCTTAAGTATTCATTTATTATTTCTTCAAATTATTTCAATTCCGAATAATAAAAAAGGAATTAACTATATTCTGCGGGTCAAAATAAATTTATTGAATTGGACGTACAAAAGAAATCATAACAAGCAGCGACGACCATTTAAAAGAAAAGGAGTTACTTTTTCAAATAACTCTTATAGTCGGGATGATCCCGATTTCATCGGGACGATCTCTTCTAAAATAAAAAAAGCGGTTTCTCAACCGCTTTTTGTCGGGATGACTGGATTCGAACCAGCGATCCCTTCGTCCCGAACGAAGTGCGATACCAGGCTTCGCTACATCCCGAATATTAATACAAGTCAATATAATTCTTAAAATTAAAACTATTTAGTCAATTATAAAGAATTATTTTCAGATAATTCTTTATAAATTGGAGAATAGGGTTTAATGCTTTCCGTACACCTTACGTTTCACAAAGCAATTTTAGTGCTTTCAATGCTTTTGGCCACATTTCTTCAAACATAGATTTATATTCGGGCTCTATCTGCATCTCAATTTTTAATTCTGTTTTACCGTTTATTTCATTAAATGAGTAGTTCTCATATGCATTCGCCCACTTTTTAGCTTGTTCACTTGTAGTGTCATTAATACCATTATTAATTAAACCCAGATGTTCAATTGATATGAATTGATACTTAACATTTTCTTTAATCCTGCTAAAAATCCCCTGCAATTTTCCGCTACTATCAGGTGCTAAAAAGCGTATTTCATCTCCCTGGTTCCAACTGCCTTGATAATCAGAGCCCGCCCCAAACTCGTTTGTCCATAAGCGATAGCTTTTTTCTTCAAGCATTGTCTCCCAAACTTTTTGTTTGTCAGCATTAATTAAAATTGAAAATTGAATTACCTGCATATTTATATATTTATTTTAAAAATCTTTATGTTTTCTTTTTAACATATAACAAAATAAATTTAATTTTTATTCCTTCGTAACTTCAACTCGAAATAAAACAATTCTTATCAGGCAAAATTAATGAATAGTTAAGCAAAACCAATACTGTTATATTAAAATAGGTGTAATTTATCAAATCATAGAATTATTTTTATGAAAAACAGAAATATTTCAGTTCAGAAAGAATCCACAGGAAATGGAATATTCACAGAAAATCAAACCCGGCGGGAATTCTTTAAAACATTATCTAAAATTGCATTACCGACCATTGCATTATTCAGTTTAGGAAACATCGGAGATTTAATTGCCAAATCAAATAAATCGAGTCAGAACTTAAAAGATGGTGTTTCGAGAGAACCAACCGATTGCATTTCAACTTGCGAAGGCGGATGCAAAGGAACCTGCGAAGATACTTGCAGAGGTCATTGTAAAGATAATTGCGAAGGTACCTGCTCGGATGCCTGCAGAGATGATTGCCAAAATAATTGCACGGGTACCTGTGAAGGCTTTTGCGGAGAAACCTGCAAGGGAGGTTGTCAGGGAGAATGTGGAAACAATTGTAAAGGGAGCTGTGAAAATACTTGTTCTGATACTTGTCAATATACTTGCACCGGTTCGGTAAAATAGTAGTTAATGTATTTATGTTTAACGCTTTAATGATTAAGGGCTTTTAAAGTTTTCATAAAATTGAACTTATTTCGAATATTGAGGTATAAAATAAGGTGATTAGAAATTACTTCTGAATGAATTAAGTTTTTACTAATAATTTAAATCGGTAAAGTTATGAGTATAAAAAAGAACAATTCCTTAAAAAAATCAGATAATAAAAACATTAATGATTCTCCGGATTCTAATATCAACCGAAGAGATTTCCTGAATATCGTGGCAAAAACTGCAATTCCGATGATAGCATTTCTCAGTTTAGGCCGCATTGGAGATTTAATCGCCAAACCAAATGAAGGAAATCAATATCCTAAGAAAGGATTTTCCAAGTCACCTAATGATTGCGGCTCGTCCTGTGAAAATACTTGTAAAGATGCGTGTACAGATACCTGTAAAGATGCTTGTACAGATACTTGTAAAGATGCTTGTACTGAAACGAGTAAAGCCGATAATAAGAATACCGAGAAAGGAATAGAAGAACCAACCGATTGCGGGAATAATTGCAAAGACGCTTGCCTGGGTGGCTGCTATGGTGAATGTAAAGGCGGTTGCAGAGGTACCTGTGAAAATTCGTGCCAGGGAGATTGCGGGAAAAACTGTAAGGATACTTGTCTTGGTGGTTGCTATGGTGAATGCAAAGGCGGAAGCAAGTAAAGAAATTTGTAAAGCTTCTTGATTCGCAGGAAATCTTATTTTGTGAAGAGTTCAAGTTTATTAGAGGAACCCTTTCCTGTGTATTTTAGAACTTTTTTTAGGTTTTGTTGTACAATATAATGTGTATAGAAATTACTATTAAAAAACGTTAGTTTTTATAAATAATTCTAATCGATAAAGTTATGAGGAAAAAAAAGATCGATTCTCTTAAAAAATCGGACAATAAAAATATTACCGATTCTTCGGATTCTGCGATAAACCGCAGGGATTTTTTAAATCTGGTAGCAAAAACAGCAATTCCAACGATTGCATTTCTAAGTTTAGGAAACCTCGGGAATTTAATGGCAAAACCAAACCCTGTCAGGGGATTTTCTAAAAAACCTAATGATTGCGGTTCATCCTGTGAAGGTACTTGTGCGGGTGGCTGTGCAGATACGTGTTCGGATGGGTGTGCAGATAAGTGTACAGGCGGTAGTAAGAGTTCTGAGAAAAGCGTTTCTAAAGAAACCACTAATTGCGGCTCGTCCTGTGAAGGAACTTGTGCAAATGGTTGTTCAGATACCTGTTCAGGCGGATGTGCAGATACGAGTACGAATAGCAATAAAAATGCCGAGAAAGGAATTGAACCAAACAGCTGCGCATTGAGTTGTGAAGGCGGATGCCGGACAAGCTGTGAGGGTGAATGCCGGGGTACTTGTGAAAATGCTTGTTTTTTAACCTGTGAAGGTTCCTGTAAATATACCTGCGAAGGCGGATGTAATACAACCTGCGAAGGATGCAGAGGTACCTGTCAGGGAGGATGTTCAGGACAGGCATGGTAATAATAATTGAAATGGGTTTTAAGTTATTAATTGATGAGTGAAAATAAGCCTGTAAAAATCGACAAGTCAAACTCGTGGGAAGAAGGCAGAGCAAAAAACATAACTTTCATAGTTACAGAAGACTGTCAGCTCGAATGCAAGTATTGCTATCTCGTAGGTAAGAATAAATCCGGTAAGATGGAGTTCGAAGTTGCCCGCAAGGCAATTGATTATTTACTTGGTGAAAGAGAATTCATCACCGAAAGCTCCGTAGTATTGGATTTTATAGGCGGCGAGCCTTTTATAGAGATAGATTTGATAGATAAAATTTGTGATTATTTTAAGCTTAAAGCCTACGAATTAAATCACCCCTGGTTTAACAGTTTTAGATTTAGTTTCTCAACAAACGGACTGATGTATAGTGATAAAAGGGTTCAGGATTTCATTTCGAAGAACAGATACCATCTTAGCATTCAGATAACAATCGACGGTACAAAGGTCAAACATAATCTGCAAAGAGTTTATCCAAATGGTAAAGGTTCTTATGACAATGTTTTAAAAAATATCCCCTTGTGGCTAAAACAATTTCCGGATTCATCCACCAAAGTTACAATTTCACGGGACGATATTCCTTATATCAGGGAAAGTGTTTTGCATCTCTGGAAACTTGGAATTAAAGAAGTTAATATAAATGTAGTATTTGAAGATGCCTGGAAACCCGGTGATGATGAATTGTTCGAAGAACAATTAGTGAGCTTAGCTGATGAGATTATAAAAAAGAAACTCTACGAAAATTATTCCTGCTCTTTTTTTAATAAAACGATTGGATATCCGTATAATCAAAATATGAACTGGTGCGGAGCAGGGAAAATGCTTGCGGTGGATTTTACCGGAAATTTTTATCCCTGTATCAGGTTCGTGAATTTTTCACTGCAAAACAGGGAAGGATTGCTGCTTGGAAATTATACCGACGGAATTGACGAGAATAAACTGAGACCATTCTTAACGCTTGATATGGTTTCTCAAAGTGAACAGGAATGCGTAGATTGTGAGGTCGCAACAGGTTGTGCCTGGTGTCAGGGAGCGAATTATGATTTTGCCGATACAGATACAATATTTCAGAGAGCTACTTATATATGTAAAATGCACAAAGCAAGGGTGAGGGCGAATAATTATTTTTGGAATAAGCTCAGCCGAAAACTTAATAAGGATATGAGAAATGAATAACAAAATTATTTTTTCCGGATGTTAAAGTATTTAATGATAATGATAGGGGAATCTTCTGTTCCCTTCTGTTATTATGAAAATAAAACAGGTAATAAAAATACCGTAAAATTGATTTCGTATGAGAACCTTAAGAAAGCAGTTGTTTTCGCACTAAAAAACAATCTGAAAGTTAATTTCTTATATCCAGATTTTAAACTTGAGAAGAAATATGATACACTAATCGATGAAGTTGAACATATTAAGATTATACCTTTAAAATTACGCAAATCATATAAGGATTCAATTCTCGTAATCGAATCAGATGACCTGTCTTCTGACAGGCTCCCGAAAAATTTAAAAGATGAAAATGTTATATTCAGATTACAATATAAGAATCTTAACAAACTGTCTGCTTATTTGAAAAAGCTTATTCCGGGATGCAAGCGTATTAATCTTGTTTTGATGGATATCGAAAAATACGGGGAAAAAGATATTGAGGAATATAAAAATCAACTTGAAAAGATTTCAAAAAAAATCTTTAAACTTAAGGGAAATAATAATTTACCCGAAATGAATTTCCTTACGGACAGATTAACTCTTGAGCAGATGAATAATTGCGATGCCGGCTTAAACCATCTAACCGTAGCGCCAAACGGGAAATTATATTTGTGTCCGGCTTTTTACCATAACAATGAAAATGATACTTTAGGAGAAATAAGTAATGATATTAAAATAAAAAATATGCAACTGCTGGAACTGAAATATTCTCCTATCTGCAGAATTTGTGATGCTTATCAATGTAAGCGATGTGTTTTTTTAAATAAGAAACTTACTGCGGAAATAAATACTCCATCATCCCGGCAATGCAGGTTATCTCATATAGAAAGGGAAGCTTCACGATTATTTCTTCAGAAACTTAAAGAAACAGGTGCATCCATTACAGGTTTTAAAGATATTCCGGAGATTGATTACAACGACCCCTATGAAAATGCTAAAAAAAATAAATTTACTATATCAGAATTTAAAAATTTATAAAATATGGCTGAGAAAAAAATTAAAAAGAATGCGGTCGGAAAAGTCACCGAATCCGAAAAAGATGAAATAAAATTTCTTTTTGAACGTAAAAATGGGTTGAATGAATTGTTTAGAAGCCTGAATGACCCTTCACATCCTTTATATGACAGAATTGTTCAGGATATGGGAGTTACGTCGACAAAATTTCAAAAGTGGTGGGATGAAATGAGCAGTAAATATAAATGGAAAGGGACAAAAGAACATCACTGGGAAATCAATTTTGATACCTGCGAAATATTTTTAGTAAAAGATAAATAACTTTGATTTCATAACTCATCGGATGAATAACCAACGTTATCGCTTGATTCATCCGATGAGTATTTATAATAGTATTAAAGATAAATAACTTTAATTTCATAAGTCATCGGATGAATAACCAACGTTATCGCTTGATTCATCCGATGAGTATTAAAATATAAGTAGTGTCAGGTCGTAGATTTCGGTTTGCAGGAAACTTAAATTCACAATTGTTTTTTAAATAGTTTTTTTAAAACAGAGGAAAAAATAAAATGAAAACCGGAAATTTACTAAGAGTTTTTCTTATCTTCTTCTCGTTTTGCATATTTGATATTCAAATTATTTTTGCGCAGGATATTCCCGAGGAAGCCCGTAAACACTTTGTCCGGGGGCAAACCGCTGTTGAGTTAGCAAAGCTTCCCGAAGATTATAATTTGGCGATAACTGAATTTAAATTAGCTATAGGGTTTGCGCCTTTATGGGCGGAGCCGAACTATCAGCTGGGACTCGTCCAGGAAAAAACAGCCCAATACACTGACGCAATTGCAAGTCTGAAAAAATATTTGGAACTCGCTCCGGATGCTTCAAATGTAAATGAAGTAAAAGACCTTATTTACAAAATTGAATTCAAAGCTGAACAGACCCTTACCGTTAGCGATATCATCGATGTGTCTGGTTTCGCTGGCGGGAACAAAATTGGAAACAAACAGGGAATTGTATCGATCCAGTGGGTGTCTATTTTGAAATAAGAAAGGCAGGGGAAAATTCGGTTAATTCCTGTCTGTCATGTCTTTATTATCGCAAACCTGATATGTTCTACCAAACACTAAAAGTAGAAGGACCTTCATTTAAGTTTTCATTCATTTGGGACCAATGTGACCCGGCAAATCCAGGACCATGCCCGATTAAGTTCGAAAATGAAATGGAAATTATTTCAAAGTCACGGGTCAAGGTAAAGCAATCCGTTTACGAGGTTGGCAAGGAATCAAAGAAATTTAATTATTCCGGTGAGTTTATAAAGAATTAATTTATTTCTTGAACTGCGAAATAATTTTTCAGTTTAGTTGCTTATAATATTTATCAAACAATATATTGAATTAACACTGGATATAAAAATTCATTTTTATCTAAAACATGAATTATGATTATCAATCAGTTGATTATATCATCAAAAACATAAACAAAGTGAAAACAGACTATGTTGATTTATTTAAAAATAACAAAAATGAATTACTATTTAAGAGCTTTTAAGAACTATTTAGAATTTAATGGACGGGCGAATAAAAGTGAATTTTGGCACTTTATGTTATTTAATATTTTATTTTCGGTTACAGCTTTGGTGGTTGATGAATTTTCGGGATAGAAACTCCAATATTTAAGTCGGATTCGGTTTCTAAAATATATTCATTAATTGTTTTTATTCCGGGCTTGGCACTTACTGTCAGACGCCTTCACGATATTGGTAAAAGCGGATTGTTCATTTTTCTTGTCCTTATTCCGTTAATTGGTATAATCTGGTTATTGGTGATTTTAGCAGAAGACGGAACTCCCGGAAGGAATAAAGAAAGGTAAATCTATATATTATCTAAAATATATAGTATTAATTTTATGCAATGAGTATTTTAGAACGTTAGCGACAAAAATTAAACACATCAAAAAATGAAACAGTGGTACGAAAAACTTTTTGAAAATTACGGGTTAAAATACGATGAAGAAGGTTTTACTACAGGAACTGATTGGCGAATGTGACTTCATAGAAAAGGAAATTGAGTTTAACAAACAAACCCGGATTTTAGATATTGGCTGCGGCACCGGACGGCATTCAATTGAATTGACGAAACGTGGTTACCAGGTAACAGGAATTGATTTGTCGAAGTCTATGTTAAAAAGAGCAAAAGAAAAAGCTTCAAAAGAAAATCTGAAAATTGACTTCCAAAAACAAGATGCGAGGAATTTAAAATTTAATAATGAATTTGATTTGGCTATAATGCTTTGTGAAGGTTCGTTTCCTCTGATGGAAACAGATGAAATGAACTTTCGGATACTTCAGAATGCCTCGAAAGCATTGAAAGAAACCGGAAAACTCATTTTTACAACATTGAACGGACTGTTTCCGTTGTTTCATTCAGTTAAGGACTTTATTGCAAACTCAACGAAAGAAGGTAATGCAATAAGTGATAGTAAAAGATTTGATTTAATGACTTTTCGTGATTATGGTGTAACACAATTTGTAGATGATTTTAGTAATAAGGAAGAGCTGGAAAGCAATGAGCGGTATTATGTTCCTTCTGAAATTACCTGGTTACTGAAATCACTGAATTTTAAAAAGATTGATATTTGCGGAGCAAAACTGGGTGCATTCAGCCGAAATGATAAGCTGACAACTGAAGATTTCGAGATGTTAGTAATTGCTGATAAATAAAACAGCTAAAAATCAGAGAACATAATTGAGAACAAAGCATTTACTATATACAGGAAGCAGTATCCCTGTTGTATTTTTTGTTACAACATTTGTTTGTGGTTTTATGCTGAGCGGTTATAATCACTTTTCAGGAATGGTAAGTGAGTTAGGTGAGATAGGAACAAAATCGCAATTTGTATTCTCAGCCGGATTAATTTTATGTTCAGTCTTAAGTATTATTTTTGTTATTGGATTATACAGAACATGTAAGGCGGCAGGAATAAGTGTTATACCTGTAATTTTAATTCTATCTTTTTCTGTATCAATAGCAGGTGCAGCGATATTTCCTTTACCGCTAAGATTACATTTGATAATGGGAATGCCCTCGATTCTATTGATTTTTTCACCTTTAATGAGTTTAATTTTATGGAGTGGAAAAAGACAACTTTCGAACATCAAACTAATGTCAATATTAAGTTTTTTTATAATGTCACTTGGCTTATTAGCTTTTATGCCTGATTTATTAAGCAATTACCCGGGATTAAAACAAAGATTTTTTCACATTGGCTGGTCGATATGGTTTTTCTATTTAAGTTATAGCTTTATAAGATTACACAAAAATTCAGAAGTAAAAATTTAAATTTATAAATGAATACTTTACTCATCGGATGAATTACCAACACAATCGCTTGATTCATCCGATGAGTTTTTCTTAGTATTGTCAGAACTTTCATCTTATTAATATGAATAACGAAAAAAATATTCCGTTTCAAACTATTGATTGGACATCAGTTCCAAAAACAGAACACAAAGGAGAGACCGGAACAGCATTTTGGCAGACTGTTCAGTTTCCTGGTTTAAGAATACGGAATAGTGGAATATTCAAAAGGTTATATTGCTGACCACTGGTGCCGGAAAGGGCATATAGTGCATTGTCTGGAGGGGGAATTTGTATCAGAGTTACAGGATGGTGAAGAATTTATTCTTAAAAAAGGTTCTACATACGTTGTTTCGGACGGATTGAGTTCTCATCGTTCAATTGCAAAAGATGGTGTAAAATTAATGATTATTGACGGTGATTTTTTGAAACAGAATACTTTGTAAAACCGCAAATAAAAGAAAATTTTCGCTTCTTTATTAATACTTTTTTATTGAAAGTGCCTTTCTTCTAGTTCCCCATCCCCCGATGGGGAACTCATTCAATTCTTTTTTAGCAGATTCTCCCTGCTCTTCGGGGACTCTGCGTTATTATACGATTCAATTAAATTAAATGTTCTTTTTTAGCAGAGTCTCCTGCTCTTTGGGGACTCTGCGTCATCATACGATTCAATTAACTCTATCTAAGTAATGTGTTACTTCAGAACTCCCCTTTTTCACCAGTTCGTAAAATCCTGCACTAGAATATTCATAAGACACATAATCCTCCGCAAGATTGTATTATCCCGAAATAGGATTCCTATGGATATAGTTTAATCTTTTGAATAACAAATTTCTCGCTCGCTAGTTCTTTCAAATCAAAAGATGTTTTAAAAACCTGATGTAATTTATTCCTTTCTTTATCGGTTATAGTTAAACCATTTTCTAACTTTTTTAATAAATCAAATTGTTTTAATTCTATTAATCTTTTTATTATTTCATATGCCATAAATCTTTTCCCTGTTCCAATAATTAAATTTATATTTACTGTTGTCTGGGGAAAGTATACAATAAAATGCAAATGGTTTGGCATAATAACATATCCGACAACATATATATTTTTTGATTTCAATATTTTAAACCATTTATAAATGAGGTCGTATAAGTTTGTCAAATCAAAAAGAGGAATCCATTCAAAACAAGTGATTGTGCAAAAATAAAATGTATCCTTGTTATATTTCTCCTTTTTTGTACTCATTTATTTGTTACGCAGAGTCCCTAAAGCAGGAGATGCGTAAGAGGAAAGAGTAGAATTTCATTTCAACAAAATCATTTTCTTCGTTTCGCTGAATCCTTCCGTTGTTAATTTATAAAAATACACTCCGCTTGGATATTGAGATGCATTGAATGTTATTTCATAAGTGCCGGGGGATTGTTTTTCATTTATTAATGTTTGTATCTCGCGACCGAGAATATCAAATATAACAAGTTTCACAAATTCATTTTTAGGTAATGCATATTTAATCGTTGTTGTCGGATTGAATGGATTTGGATAATTTTGAAAAAGAATATATTTGTCGGGTATTTCACCTATAATTTTTTTTATTCCGGTATTATTTGAATATTTTACTATAACTAAATCCATTCCCGTATTGTATCCGTCAGCATTTCCGATTATATAAATATTACCGCTCGTATCGAGTTTAATAAATTTTGCGTAATAACTTAAAAATTCTAAACCTACAGGATATTTAACTATCCATTTTAGCATTCCCGAAGAATCATATTTTACTGTTGCAAATTTAGTGAAAAGGAAATTTGAATCCGAACGACCTGTAACATAAATATTATCGGATTTATCACTGATGATTGATTCCGCATATTCGTTACTGTGATATACTACATGATAAGTTCTTGTCCAAACAGAATCTCCAAATGAATTATATTTGATGGTAAGATAATTACCTCCTAATGCAGAACCACCACCTCCTGTTACAAATACATTATTGTTTCTATCGACGCACATATCCGATATAACGTTATTGAAAATATATCCTGATGTATCTGTATGAATTCTTGACCATTGAAGAATTCCATTAATATTATATTTATTCGTTCTGAATATATCATAATAGGAAATCTTATCTCTACCCGAGACAAAAACATTTTCGAAATCATCTACACTTATAAATTTCCCTCCATATTGATAACTAGCAGTCCAAACTGTATCACCATTCAAATTATATTTAACAACATTTGATTGATTATTTGTAGAATAACCTGTTTCATAAATAAAATTATTTTTAAAAATAATTTTATTAAAATAAAAATAATTATTAATTATCGGTCCAAATTTAATCCATTGAATTTGACCATTTACATTATATTTAATGGTTACAGATTTTCCATTTGGATTTGAATTTTCACAATGACCTGTTACATATATATTTGATGAATCGTCTATACATATTGACAGTGGATTAGCAATAGTACTATCTTCATCAACATATTTAGCTGTCCATAATATATCACCATTATCTGAATATTTAATAATTTTAAAGCAAGGCATTATATGATGAAGTGAATTAAGAGTATCAATTTTACCTACCACATAAACATTTCCTAATTTATCAAGAACCATCCCGGCAGGTTTATCCGATCCACCCATGCAATTATATGTTCTTGACCACTGAAAATCACCGTTATAATTATATTTGATTGTTAAGAAACAGCGGGAAGTATCACTAATTTCAGAATAACCAGTTAAATAAATATTTCCCGCTTTATCTAATCTTGCATCAACAACATAATCACTTATCGTATCAGAACTATTATATCTTCTTACCCAATCAATTTGCGGCTGGGAATAAATAATAGAGGTATTTAATGAAAGTAAAAGAATTGAAAACAATATTATTTTTTTCATTTAATTAATTACTCCCAATTAAATACAAAAACACCTCTTAATGAAAATTAAAATATTTAATATTCATAAACAAATAACTTATTATGGCTTTGTTTGGTTACGCATTTCCGACTCGCCGGTGCAAGTTGCCCACCCGAGTAATTATCGACGCGTAGCGAAGATCTTCCTGGGATGACTCATTGTTCCACTCTTTAATGATTTTCATTAATTCTTCCCGCTTCGAAATGTTCTTACGAATTAATATTTTTCTTCTGTTTTTCTTCGTGAACTTCGTGACCTGAGTGTTTAGAATTAACTTTTTTTCATTAATCATTAATCATTAATCATTATTCATTGTTTCTTTTCCCCTCTTGACTTTTTAGTTTATCCCCCTTATATTTGTATAGCCATAGAAATATATGGTTACATATAATATAGCATCGTCCTTTGACATAATCCATTCCGCTATAATATTTGAATATGAATTATCAGGATTGAATATTTCAATGTACTCTAAAATGTATCTGAAATGTCCCCGGATTTTTTCAGTAAATTAACAGCTATAAAAATATGATGTTTAACTTTTCTATGGGGACATTTTCTAGATTTATCTGAGGTATTATTATGATTTTGTTTAATTTGATTTTTTACTTTTGACTTATGTGTATCAAAATGTCAACGTTTTGTCATGATATTTTATTGTTTTTGTAAATCCCTGTAATTTTTAAATTTAATGTTTTACCTGTGACATTTCTGTAATGTGCTTTTATATAAACTTATATTTATTACAGAATAAAAGTTTTTAACTTTTGTCATACTTTTTGTCATAAAAAATTTGAATGCTGAGCGAAGCGTACCCTTTGGGTCACTCCAGTTTTTCAGGATTACTATAATATTACTTATACTAAAACCGTCAAGGGGTCAGAGACCCCTTGTCAAAACTAATCGTGTTAATCCCTGAATCCTAAGAATCAAGGTTCAGACATTCTTTTTCTCAGAGTTTCTCAATGGTAATTCTTGATGTTTCTCAGTGCCTGTCCGCCTGGGCGGGATATTTTTCTTGTTTTTTTTCTTAATAGTAATTAAAATTCAGAAGAATTAATTTATTATATATGAAAAAAATTATAAAATTTACACTTAACGGAAAACCGGTAACTCTCGATATTGAAAGCAGTCGCAAACTAATCTGGGTATTGCGTGTTGACCTCGGTCTTGACAGGAACAAAATATGGATGCGGTGAAAGTTATTGCGGTGCTTGTACGGTTATCGTAAATAATAATCCGGAGCGGTCCTGTCAAATGACAATTCAGGATGTTCAGGATAAAGATGTTATCACGATTGAGGGTCTTTCAACAGGTGAAGGACTTCATCCTCTTCAAAAAGCTTTCATTGAACACGACGCACTTCAATGCGGATATTGCACACCCGGAATGATAATGAATGCTTACTCGCTTCTGAAGAAAAATCCAAAGCCATCAATACAAGAAATCAAAACGGGGATGGAAGATAATTTATGCCGTTGCGGAGCACATAAGCGCATTATTGACGCTATACAAGCTGCAGCAATGGAAACGAAAGGAGTAAATTAATATGAAAAAGGAATATAACATATATGATGAAATTACAGAAGAAAAAAATGAATATAAAATAAGCAGGCGTTCTTTTATTAAAATGACAGGCGGAGGGATTTTATTATACTTCACTTTAGGAAATTTATCTTTGTTTGACCGGGAAGAAAATGTACTGGCACAGCAAATGCCGTCTGACTTTAATGCATATCTAAAAATCGGCACAGATGGCCGGGTTACACTGTTTACCGGTAAGATTGAAATGGGTCAGGGAGTTGTAACATCGCTTGCCCAAATGCTTGCCGACGAACTTGATGTTTCACTTGAGAACGTTGATATGGTAATGGGAGATACGGATTTATGCCCGTGGGATATGGGTACCTTTGGTTCAATGTCTACTCCTGTCTTTGGTGCTGAACTCCGAAAAGCAGGTGCGAAGGCAAGAAAGGTTCTTCTTGAAATGGGAGCTGAATATTTAAAAACTCCTGTTGAAAATCTTGAAATTAATAATGGAGTTATATTCAGCAAAAAAGATAAAAACTTAAAAATATCTTATGCAGAACTTGCAAAAGGAAATAAGATTGACAGACAAGCACCTGAGGAAATAGAAATAAAGAAACCTTCCGAACTCAACATAATAAACAAAAGTTATAACAGGAGAGACGCATTTCAAAAAGTAACCGGAAAAGCAAAATACACAGCAGACATTCAATTACCCGGAATGCTTTATGCAAAAATACTTCGTCCCCCTGCACATAATGCGAAACTCTTAGAAGTAGATATATCAGGGGCAATGCAGGTGGAAGGTGTTCAGGTAATTAAAGAGCCGGACTTGATTGCGGTTTTGCATAAGTATCCTGATGTTGCAGAAATTGCTCTGTCGAAGATAAAAGCAAGTTATGATAAACCCGAAATAGTAGTGGATGATAAAACAATTTTTGAACATCTTCTTAAAGTTGCACCCGAAGGAAAAATTGTTGCAAATGATGGAGATATTAATACCGGAAAGCAAAATTCGAAAACGCTATTCGATGAAACATATTATAATGATTATGTTGCTCACTCGCCAATGGAACCGCATACGGCTGTAGCAAGTATTGAAAATGATAAAGCAACCGTCTGGGCATCGACCCAGACTCCTTTCAGGGCTAAAGATGAAGTTGCAAAAGCACTCGATTTTAAACCGGAAAATGTTCGTATTATTACACCATTTGTAGGCGGTGGATTCGGCGGAAAATCCAGAAACCTTCAGGTTGTTGAAGCTGCCCGTCTTGCAAAGCTTAGCGGAAAACCGGTACAGGTGGCATGGACCCGAAAAGAAGAATTTTTTTATGATTCTTTCAGACCTGCTGCAATTATTAAAATTCATTCAGGAATATCAGAAGAAGGTAAAATTAATTTTTGGGATTATAATGTTTATTATGCAGGCGAAAGAGGTGTCAAAGCATTTTTATAATATACCAAATCATCAGACTGTTGCATACAGTTCCAGCTGGGCAGGTGTTGCAGGCTCACATCCTTTTGCAACAGGAGCCTGGCGTGCACCCGGAGCTAATTCCAATACATTTGCAAGGGAATCTCATATAGACATTATGGCATCAAAAGCAGGTATTGACCCGCTGGAATTCAGATTGCAAAATCTGACTGATGAAAGAATGATAAGGGTTCTGAAAACTGCTGCCGCTGAATTCGGATGGACACCTATGAAAGCTCCGGGCGGCAGAGGTTATGGAATATCCTGTGCAATAGAAGTGGGAACGTATGTTGCTGCTATCGCGGAAGTTGAAGTAGATAAATTAACAGGAAAAGTAAAAGTTAAGCGCGTAGTTTGCGCTCAGGATATGGGACTTGTAATTAATCCTGAAGGAGCAACTATCCAGATGGAAGGATGTATTACGATGGGACTTGGCTATGCACTTACCGAAGGAATACATTTTAAAGGTGAAGAAGTTCTGGATCTTAATTATGATACTTACAACATTCCACGATTTTCCTGGTTGCCTGAAATTAAAACAATACTAATAGATAATAAAGAATCGGATGCGTTGGGCGGCGGTGAGCCTGCAATTGTAAATATGGGTGCCTTAATTGCCAATGCAATATTTGACGCGTCAGGAATCAGAATGTTCCAGCTTCCTATGACTCCTGAAAGAATAAAGGAGGCTATTAAAAAAGATTGAATGCTTAAACTGAAATAAAAAAGCCCTTCGATTTTTTCAACCGAAGGGCTTAATAAATAAAATTCAATTACAATTTATTTAATCAGCATCATACGTTTTACATCACTGAAACTGCCCGCCGTTACTTTGTAGAAATAAACACCGCTTGATAATTCTGCTGCATTAAAATCAACGATATAATTTCCCGGAGTTTTGACTTCATTAACGAGAGTTCTAATTTCTCTTCCGAGTACATCGTATATTTTTAATGTAACAAATCCTTGTTTTGGTATAGCAAAATTAATCTTCGTTGAAGGATTGAAAGGGTTCGGATAATTTTGAGATAACGAATATACCAAAGGTATATTGCTGCCATTATTTTCAATTCCAACTATTGAAGAGAATTGGAATCTCGTATTAGCCCTTCCAACTGGTCCCGTTGTTAATGTCCAGGCTGTATAATCACAGCCGCCCTGTGGATCAGTTAAATCGTTATATCTGCCGAAATACATTCCCGGTGCATCAGTGCAATTTACTGTTGAATAAGATGTATAGGTCGTATTATTATAACAAATATCAACAATCAGATTACCACCGGTATAATTGAATGGAGTTGTAAGTGTAATCATTTGCCATCCGGTTCCTCCGGGGGCATATGAAGATGGGTTATATGCCACCGTAAAACCACCGGATTCAAATGCCGATAATGTCGTTATCGTAGTATTCTTGAATGAAACTTTAAAATCAGTCATAACAGGTCCACCTACTGTCAGAACATCAAAACCAATACTTGTAATGGATGTTGGAGAAACAACCCCTGCTAATTCGGATGCAAGATATAAATATTGAGTTCTTCCATCTTTCCAGAAAGTTGTAAACGGGAAATTACTTGAAGTCGTTCCGTTTCCAATAGTAATAGTTATTGCACGTTTGAACGTAATATTAAACGTTGAAGTTGAAGCTAACGAATCTGTTCCGCTGTAAGCATACACTCTCCATTGTCCAACAGTTGAATCTCCCATACCAACTCCCAAAGAGGCAAGTATTATATCAAGTTCTCCTTTTGTTCTTGTAAGTAATGAATCGAGACCGGAATTATTTGAAGGTAGTACAATCTTTACATTTGAAGGGGTGTTGAAGTTAGGAGACGCATATTTCCATTTATATGTTACTCCCACTCCGGATTTTGACCAATTAGAAATTACAGGTGTGATATCACCTCCCTGGCTGGTAATGGTTGTATTTGTCGGAGGGGAAATCAAGTTAAAAGCAGTAAGTGCCGGTTTTTGCCTTTTGAGAGTAATTGACCTTGGACCATTCGTAGATTTGAGAGAATCCGGTCCGGTTGCTGAGGGAGCTTTAAATGCCCAGACATCCCATTGACCGATTGTTGAATCTCCCTGGTTCAAGCCTATTCCTGCTAATATTACATCTAATGCCCCTAAAGTAGAACTGACGGAGTTCGTTCCAACAGGTATAGTTAATGTTCTCGTTGGTCCTGATGTACTTACATATTTCCATTTATAAGTCGCACCTGTAGCAGAGGTATCCCAGGTAATTGAAACAGGTGTCGTACTTCCGGGTAATGTTGAAATTGTTACGCCGGCAGCGGGAGTTTGCAAATTAAACGCATTAAGAGGATAAGCAGCCGAACTGATAACTCTAATATAGTCAACTCCGATAGTACTGCTATTTGCTCCGTTTGGACCTCCATCAACAACACAATAACGAATTGCAAATCTGCCATTCACACCACCTACAGGAGCTCTGAAGCCATTTTCAGCCCACGGAATTATTAAACTTGGTGAGTAACTAGTTAATCTGAATCTGCCAAGCTCTACCCAGCTTGCAGCTGTAGGTGTTGAATCTCCTACCGATGAATACATCACTCTTATAGAATCAGGATATGCAGTACTATTGTATGAACCCGAATAAAAGAATAGTGAATCACCGGTACTGACATTCAATTTCGGAAATACTAACCAATTGTCAATATTACCGGCAACAATGGAATTATAGTCAGATTGAACAAATCCTGTAGGGGGACCGTTATATGCAGGAAAGCCTATAGAAGCTTGATCTCCCTGATACCATGTTGCAGTAGTTCCCGGAGGAGGAGTCCCGTTGAAATACGCCAGATAATGTCTTGCTGCGAGTCCGGCAAGTGTGTTATCACCGTTAAGGCTATCAACATATTTCAGAATTGCATTTGGTGAATGGTATTCAATGAACGGTGTAAAATTGTATTTCACCAATTTTGGATCCGTATTTTGTTTTCCCTTTACGGGGTCATTTCCATCGGATTTTATAAAACCCGCAAATAAAACAACGGTAACCAAAATAAAAATTGAAAAAAGTAAAAATTTTTTAGACATAACTTTTGTTCTCCTTTTGATTTTAAGAATTGTAAACTAACAAATACTTTTATAAAGCAATTTTCACCAAAAAAAGTTTAATCTCGTAATTATTAGAATAATAAAATCTAAATATTTTTATTTCAGTTGTCAAGGGAATATAAAAAAACCATCCGATTTTCTCGGCAAAAAGGCTTAAAATAAGTTCAAATTACAGGCTATTTAATAAGCATCAACTTCTTAACATCAGTAAATTCTTTGGTTTCCATTCGGTAAAAATAAATTCCGCTTGCTAGATTAGAACCGTCAAATTCATTAGTGTAATAACCTGCTTCTATAATTTCATTTACTAAATTCGTTACTTCCTGACCAAGCTGATTGTATATCTTTAGCGTTACTTTTCCATTTATCGGTATTTCATAATCAATCTTTGTTTTTGGATTAAATGGATTCGGATAGTTCTGTGAAAGACTGAATCTCTTTGGAATCCCAACAGTGACCTCTCCTATTAAATTATGATATTTTATGTTTCCATTGAAATCAATTTGTTTTAACCGGTAATTATATTTTCCAGAGTTTAATTTCGAATCGGTGAATGAATAATTTGAATTTTGATTTGAATTTCCTTTTCCTTCAACGAATCCAACCTTCTGCCACATTGAGGTTCCTTTGACTTTTCTTTCTATATCGAACCCTTTGTTGTTTATTTCACTTTCAGTCTCCCAATTTAAATAAACTGTATTTTTTTCAACTGAGGATGTAAAAAAAGTGAGTTCTACAGGTAAAGCTATCTCTATAGTGGTCTCCCATAAACCCCTGCCGAATGTACCCGCTCTGAGTTTATCTACTGTTGCGTTATTGTCATAATAAATATCCAGTTCCGATACAACTACCCCCGGTAAGCCATTACTGTATAATGCCCAGCTATTTGTTCCGTCTTTTACGTAAACACCAACATCCATTCCGGCAAATAAAACATTTCTGTCTGTTGCATGTTTGTTTTGCACAATACACATTGTAGGAAGATTAGGCAGACCCGTAGAAATATTTGTCCAGGTTGTTCCGCCGTTTGTGGATTCAAAAACTTTGGAACCTGAAGTAAATCCGCCGCACGTAAACCATAAAGTATTCGGGTCAGTATTTTTAACTGCGATGTATGTAATATAGTCTGTTATTGCAGGAAGTGTTACAGATGTCCAGTTCGTTGCACCCCCATCAGTCGTTTTCCACATTGCAGTTTGGTCTGCTGTGTAAAGTACATTTGAATTCGACGGTGCAATTGCAAGCGAACGCAATTTATTACTTGCACTTAATAGCTGCGAAGCGCTGGTCCAGGTGTTTCCCCTGTTAGCAGTTTTCCATACCTTATCATATCCCGCATACAGCGTAGAACTGCTGTTTGGGTCTATAATATAAGGTGTAACCCATGAACCCGTGGGCTGTCCTCCGGGAATATTTGCTGAAATAGTTACAGGAAAAGATGCTCCGTAATTTATACTCCGGTAAATTGTTCCGGTTACATATGTGGCATACATATATTGTGTAGTTGAATAATCTACTATGCATTCCATACCGTCTCCGCCTGTTACATCGGACCAGGAACCATTAAATAATTTCGAGCCGTTATCCTGTAATCCGGTTATTACAGTTGTCGAACTTGTTTGAGATACTCCAATTCTGTAAATCTGACTGATAACCAAACCGTTCGATAAATCCGTCCAGCTCGTTCCGCCGTTCACTGTTTTATAAATTCCACCGTCATTTCCTTCAAAAAGAGTTGTGTTATTTTGATATGCCAGAGCGTGTTTATCTGCATGTACTTCAGGTACACCTGATAAGTTGTACGGGAATCCCGATGTCCAATTGGTATTTGCAATGAATGTTGTTCCTCCATTCGTTGATTTCCAGGTTGTTACTCCTCCGATAAAAACAGTATTAGCATCATCAGGTTTTACGGCTATGCACCAGTCATAAAAGCCCTGTCCACCGGAGCCTCCTGAGCCATCAGTATAATATCCCAGCATTCCTGCAGGTGAACCTGAATTCACAACCGAAAAATTTGCCCCGCTGTTTGTTGATTTATATACTCCACCCACACCGCCGCCACTATTAGCAGATAATAAATATACTACTGCAGGATTATTTGGCGAAACTGCAATCTCACCACGATAACCCGGGGAAGCTACTGAATAAAACGACCAGGTTTCTCCGCCATCAGTTGACCTGTTAATATATGTTTGACTATAAGGGAAGCTGGGAGCATACATTATATTGGGGTCTCCCGGCTTAAATTCCAAATCGTTCCATATATTTCCTGTTTTAGATGTCCAGGTTGTTCCTCCGTTCGTTGTCTTATAAATTCCATCAGATGTCGCTGCAAATAATATTGAATTATTTGATGGGTGTATTACCAGCGAATAAACTAATTTCTTTTGACTTGTTGTGTATGTTAGCCCGGTCGTATTCCATGTTGCACCGCCATCAATAGACTTCAATACACCGATGCTCGCATTATCTGCATTTTGCCCTCCACTGAGAGACCACATACTTCCGCCATCGCGGTCACCGGTTGCAATATATATTGTGTTCGATGTAGTGTAATCACTCGGTATCACAATAGCACTTACACCTATCGTTGTAAGATTATTATTTAATATAGTCCAGTTCGTACCTCCGTTTATTGTTTTCCATATACCTCCCGAAGGACTACCTACCCAAAAAGTATTTACATCTGTCGGATGAAACGCGATGCAGTTTATTCTTCCCAGTCCCGCATATCCTCCCCCAGATGTATTTGTTCCAAGGTTTGTCCAGCTTTCAGTATAATCGGGTTCACCATTAAAATTATTCTGATTACTTTTATACTTTTCGTATTCATCAATTGAAGTTGTTTTCGGAAACTCTCCCGTAACCTGATTCACTCTTTGCTCCCAATAATATTCCCAGCGTTTATATATTTTCCAGTAGGGGACCTTGGTCTCTACCCCGTTTTCGGATTTAAATCCGTTATGAACGTTTTGCGATTTCCAGTATTCGTTCATGGACTTTTTTATTTCAAAAAAATTGGATGAACTTTTTAGATTATAGGGATTTAAGTCTGTTTGTTTTATGATTTGTGCAAACAAAGGAACACAAAAAACAAAAAAAGAAATAATAAAAACAGTTTTTTTAAGAAAATAACCCGTAATACTCATTGTAATGTGGAATTTGATTAAATGTTATTCAATATAATTTAAATAAAAATTAATTATAATTAATAAATAGCGGAATAATATTTTTCGTTTTACAATCCCGATAAAAACATTGAGATTGACCTCCAAGAAGTGCCGCATTTTAGCAGAAATAATTAATACTTAAAATCAATTATTGTTCAACTATATTGCATCATTTCCTCTTTCATTAGATCTTATTTTTACTACTTCTTCAACGTTTAATACGAATATTTTTCCATCACCCGGGTTTCCGGTATGGGAAGTTTTCTGTATTACATCAACAATTTTACTTACAGTATCATCATGAACCACCATTTCAATTTTTGTTTTATGTATGAAATCGAAAATATCATCAGATTTTTTATCTTTTTCGCTAAGTCCTCGGCTTTTTCCAAATCCTTTTATTTCTGAAATAGTCACTCCGGGTAAACCTTCGATTTTCGATAATTCCGATATAACTTCGTTTAATTTAAAAGGACGTATTATTGCTTTTATTTCTTTCATATTAATATTTGAAGTTTAAAATTTTAAATTAAATTTCTTTTTCAGTTACTTTTGATTCAAACCAGCCATATACTGTAGGAATAACTAACAAAGTCAAAAATGTTGATGTAAATAATCCGCCTATTACAACAGTTGCCAAAGGTTTCTGTATTTCCGAACCGGGACCTGTTGCAAATAACATCGGAATAAGACTGAAAATTGAAATTAATGCCGTCATTAATACAGGTCTTAACCTGTTTTCACAACCTGTTTTTATTGCATCAATTAAACTGTACCCATCTTCCCTTAATTGAGATATATAGGAAACAAGCACCAAACCGTTTAACACTGCTACTCCGAATAAAACTATAAATCCAATTGAGGCCGGAACAGATAAGTATTGACCGGATATGTACAGAGAAAACACACCACCAATAAGTGCAAAAGGAAGATTAGAGATTACAAGCAATGTGAGCTTCATTGAGCGGAATGAAATGAATAGTAAAATCAAAATGAGCCCGATTGCCATTGGTGCAATAATTAATAATCTGTTCATTGCCCGTTCGGAATTTTCAAATTGTCCACCCCAGGTAATGTAATAACCTGCCGGAAGTTTTACATTCTTTTTTATTTTCTCTTTTGCTTCCGCTACAAATGTTCCGATATCCTTGTCATTAATGTTCAGCTCAATCCCGATTCTTCGCAATCCGTCTTCCCTGCTTACCTGAACGGGTCCTTCCACATATTTTATTTCGGCCAGCTGACTCAACGGAATATCGTAACCCTGGGGAGTTTTCACAAGAGTGTTACTTACACTTTCCAGGGAATTCCTGTATTCTTCAGGAAATCTTACAACAACGTTAAAAGATTTATTCTCTTCGAATAACTCTG
Organism: uncultured Ignavibacteria bacterium; assembly: GCA_963806045.1. Classification (GTDB taxonomy): domain Bacteria; phylum Bacteroidota; class Ignavibacteria; order Tepidaquicellales; family Tepidaquicellaceae; genus DATCHW01. The sequence goes on from CAWDWP010000001.1 coordinate 195,664, forward strand.
TTGCCGATTTACCTCCGATAGCTATTTCAATTATGCTTTGCACATTCTCGACATTTAATCCAAATCGAGCTATTTTTTCCCTGTTAATATTAATTGATAAATAAGGCTGTCCTGAAACTTTTTCAACTACAACGTCTTTTGCTCCCTGTATTTTCATCACCACATTTGAAATCATTTCGGCTTTCTCTTTTAAAACATCCATATTCTCACCGAATAGCTTAATTATCAACTGTGCTTTTGTACCCGCAACAAGCTCGTCAATCCTGCATTGTATCGGCTGGCTGAAACTGAATGCAATACCGGGAATTGAAGAAAGTTCCTCCCGCATTTTTTCCATCAACTCGTCTCTTGAATATGAATTATCCCACTCTGATTTTGGTTTTAATATTCCCGTGTATCCGGTTTTTTCGACTCCCCGTGCTTCAACGGAAATTCCTGTCTGACCTGTTCTCGATACAATAGTCTGAAGCTCGTGAAATTTCAGAAGTTTTTTACCTATAATTTCATTTACCTCTAATGATTTCGATAGTGAAACTCCCGGCAATAATTGTACATCCATATCGAAAGCCCCTTCATCCATTATTGGTATGAACTCTCTTCCGAGTTTAGGGATTATAATGAATGTGGCTGCAAGCAAAACAACAGCAACTGCAATCACGGGTATTTTTTTCTTTATACTGAAATTTAAAAGAGGCAGATATATCTTTTTCACTCCCCTCACAACAATACTTTCTTTCTCCTCACCGGTTTTCAATATATAAGAAGATAAAACAGGAATAATGAAAATTGATATAAACAGAGAAGATAATAATGCAACGGCTACCGTTAAAGCCAGCGGTGTAAACATTTTTCCTTCAAGCCCCTGAAGAGTTATTATAGGAAGAAAAGTTATAGCAATGATAAGTTCACCAAAAATACTCGGTTTTCGAACTTCTAAAACAGCTTTTATTACGGTGTTTAGTTTTCCTTCATTATTTTTTCTTTCACTTAAATGTCTCTGTATATTTTCAATCTGGATAATTGTAGCGTCTATTATCATTCCGAGAGAAATAGCAAGTCCTCCCAGAGACATTAAATTTGCATCTAAGCCGGTTGCTTTCATCACAATAAAAGTTATCAACAAAGACAATGGAAGTGAAATTAACACAACAAGGGCACCCCGAAAACTTCTTAATAACAGATATAGAATTACAAGTACAAGTACTGCACCTTCGAGTAAAGCCTTCAAAACTGTATTCACACTACTTTGAACTATGTCCGTACGGTCGTAGTATGGTTTTATTTTAATTCCGTCCGGTAAAATGTTATTTTCGTTTATCTCCTTCACTTTCTCTTCAACACGCTTAACGATTTCTTTTCCGTTTTCACCGCGAAGCATCATTACAATCCCTCCAACTGCTTCTTCGTTACCGTTAATCTGTGATGCTCCCTGCCTTACAGCTTCACCTTCGCCTACCTGTGCTACATCACGAACGTAAACCGGAACACTGTTTATTGATTTCAAAACGATGTTTCTTATATCATCAGGATTTTTAATAAGCCCAATTCCCCTGACGATTATCTGTTGAGAGTTTTTGTCAATAATGTTTCCGCCGACATTTTGATTGTTGCTTTCAACTGATTTATAAACATCTTCAACAGTTAATTTATATTTTAATAGTTTTTCCGGTGAAACAGTAATTTGGAATTGCCTGAAAAATCCCCCGAATGAATTTACTTCGTTTACACCGGGAATACTTTTTAACAATGGATTTATTGTCCATTCCTGTAATGTTCTTAAGTTTGCCAGGTATTTTATTTTTGCTGAAGAATCTTTCGGCATATTTCCTTCAAGAGTAAATTGATATATCTCGCCCATTGCCGTTGCAACAGGACCCATAGAAACGGAGACGCCTTTTGGTACATTTTTACCGGCTTCTTCCAGCCGTTCAAAAACAAGTTGACGTGCAAAGTATATATCAACATTATCTTTAAAAACTATTGTTACAACAGACAGTCCGAAACGAGTTACCGAGCGTAACTGTTCTACATCCGGAAGCCCTCTCATTGACATTTCAATCGGGTAAGTAACGAACCTTTCTATTTCGAGTGCTGATAAACCCGGGGCGTTACTTACTATCTCTACCTGTATGTTTGTTACATCAGGAAAAGCATCTATTGGTAGTTTTAAATATGAATATATTCCAAATAGAACAAGTATTAAGGAAAAGACTATTACAAGATTCCTGTGTTTAAGACAAAGGGATATGATTTTTTCAAGCATATATTATTCTCCTTCTCCAAATGATTCTTTCATAAGTTCTGACTTCAGATAAAACGTTCCTTTTGTTACATATTTTTCGCCTACGCTTAGTCCTTTCCTGATTTCAACTTTTCCATCCAGTTCAACCCCTAATTCTATTTTTCTTTTTTCGAATACAGAATCATTGATAAAAACAAAAATTACCGAACTTTCATCAATTTTTTCTATTGCTTCACCGTTTACGAAAATACCATTAACAGAACCAGATAGAGGTAAATGCATTAGTCCGAACATTTCCGGCTTTAACATCATTTTATCATTTTTTATTCTTGCCCTTATGCTAATTGTTCTCGTCTGAGGGTCAACAAGCTGACTCGTGTAAAATACTTTTCCGGAGAAATCAATGTTCTGATAAGTCTGAGTTGTAAACTTTATTTCGGGTTTACCCGAGATTCGGCTAATTTCGTCTTCCCTTATCTGACCTTCAACCAATAAGTTATTAATATTTATGACGACAAATGCATTTGTAGAAACATCTACGAATTGCCCGATTACAACATTCCTATCCATTACAAAACCGCTTACAGGGGATTTTATTGCAAGTAATCCGCTTGTATGGTCTGAGTTACCATTTTCATTTTTTCCGATGATATCTTCATCGGATAGACCTATTGAGTGAATCCTTTTGTCTTCGGCGTTAAATTCTGCAAGTGCTTTAAAATATTCTGCTTCAGATTCGCGAAAAGATTTTTGAGAACCTATATTTTGTTCAATTAAAGTTTTTTGTCGTTTATAATTGGATTCCGCGAACTCAAGCTGGGCTTTAGCTTTCATGTATTTAGCTTTTATTTCTCCTATTTCCATTCCTTCTATGTACATCAGTACCTGCCCTTTTTTTACAAAATCACCAACCTTAGCAAATACTTTATATACTCTTCCCTGAACAAGCGAGCCGACTTTTGCTTCAAAGTCCTGATCGGTAATTATCTTAGCAGGTATTTTCAAATATCCTTGCATAGTTTGAGTTTCTGCCGTTTCTGTGATGATGCCAGTTTCTTCGATTGATTTTTTTGACAATGTAATTTCAGTTTTTTCTTTTACCTTTTTATCTTCTTTCTTTTCTGTTTCTTCATTACTGCTTTTCCCGCAGCCGGAAAAAATATTAAGGGTAAAGACTATTGCTATTAATATGTTTAACTTTATTTTCATTAGGAATAATTTTTATTTAGAATTTTCAATTAATTTGCCGGTTGTCTGCTCCAGTTCAATAAATGCAAGGTTGTATAAATAAAGCGAGTTGATATAATTATTTTTAGCATTGATGATAGTCTTTTTTGCTTCAAGAAATAATAAATAATTAGCTTCGCCCTGTTCATAACTCACTTTTGCTGTTCTGTAAACTTCTTCTGCCTGTGCAAGTATTTCGCTCTGGTACAGCAATAGTTCTCTTTCCTTATTCCGGAAATCCAGAAAATCATTTTTAAGTTCGGTCATGATATTATTATACAAGGATTTTTTCTCTGTTTCTGCGATTTTCATATTTACGTTTGCTTCCTGTATTTTGCCATTGTGGTCGAACAGGAACCAAACCGGTAAAGAAATTCCAAAGGAAAATCCGTAAAAATCGAAATTCCCACCCAATGATTGTCTGTAATATGAAAAATTAAGATTTGGAAGCAGGCTTTGCCATGCAAGAGATTTTTCTATCGAGGAAGCATTAATGCTTAGATCAGCAATTTTTAGTCTCTGATTATTATAAGCAGCAGATTCAGTAAGGGATTCCAGAGTAAAATTATATTTTTTGTAAAAAAGATTATCAGTCAAATTATATTCGAATTCAATATTTCCTGAAAACCCCATATCGAGCTGTAATTCCGCAACCGCCGTTTTAAGTTCGTATTTTGCAGTTTCAATGTTATTATCAGCTTCTGTTTTCAGAACTTTTGCAGTCAGTAATTCCAGGTTGGTACCTTCTCCAACATCGTATCTTATCTGTGATTTTACACGAAAATCTTCCGCAATTTGAAGATTTTCAACGGCAATTTTTAAACCGGATATTTTACAGACTACTTTATAATAAGCAGATTTTATTTTGCCAATTAAATTTAATTTGGTCAATTCAAAATCAGATTCTGCAATTTGAATATCTTTATTTAGCCTTGAACCTTTTAAGAAATAACGAGTCGGAAATTCGAAAGACTGGTTAAACTCAAATGTTTTTTCCCCATAATTTTTCAAACCGGTACCATCCGGTATGAATTCATAGCTAAGTGATAAATTCGGCTGGGGTAACGATATTCCACTTGTGAATTTCGAATTTGCTGCCTCAATTTTTTGTTTACCCTTAGCAATATCAGGATTATTCTTAAAAGCAATATTTATAGCTTCATTTATGCTTAAATCATTTTTTTGGCAATAAACAGAACTATTTAAAAAGAGAAATATGAAGATAAATAATCTTCGCATTATAATAAAAATTAAATTATAAAATAAAATGAATTAAAGCAGGAAGTGAAAAAAACGATTAAATCAGAAGTGAATTGTTTAATATGTAAATATTACCCGGAAATGTTTTTATTGAGAAATTGAATAATTCCGGGACAGAATTATGGATACATGATGCATAAATATCCGATAAAAGGGTATTTAAAACCAAAGTGTTGTTTTTCAGAATTTCGAGAGGTTTTTGATTTTCATTACCAAAAGATGCTTTTTCAACCAACATGCAAAAATCATGCTCTGAATGAGAATCTTGTTCACATTTTATCAAATTAAGTTCTGAATGAATAAATTCAAAAACAAGAACCGATAAAATGGCAATGGCTGATATTTTAATCGAAAATTTAATATCGTTAAATTTTATCGATTAATTTACAGAAAATTATCCCTTCAATAAAGACAAATTTCAAAATCTAGAAAATTCGACCGATGGTTATAACAGTAATCTTCTTCTTCCTATTTAGTTATATTAGGATCTGTATGTTTAATCTTTTCCCAGGACTCGTTGTAATTAAAGCTTTTAAATGTAGGACTGTCAGAGTTGTGACAGGTCTTACAAAATTCTGCACCGTCATCATGAAGAATTAAACCATTAGCAATCGCTTGCTGTTTATCTTTCATAATTGAAATTTTCTTGTATTCTGAACCCGGACCGTGGCAGCTTTCACACTGAACACCTTCAGTTTTATCGAATGTATCACTAAGTTCCTCTGGATCGATATCTTTACCCAAAACGTGGCATTTAATACAAAGAGGAGTTTCGGCAGCGGGAGTACTGAATCCTTTATCTATCGCAATTTGGTCAGCCGCAGGGGTTTGTAAGTTTATGAATGCCTGTGAGTGTTTTGAGTCCTGCCAGATTTCATATTGTTTGCCTTTGCTCTCACCTTTATGACATGTTGCAGCACAACTTTTTATTCCTACATATTTGAAAAAGGGACTTATTGGCTTATCCATAAAACCTGAAATACTGATTAACACCATAGCGCCGAACAAAATCACAATAATTGCCGGAAAGGAAATCTTGTTTTTCATAATTATTATATTTAAATGTGGATTTAAATTTAGATAAATATAATCTAAAACTGTATAGTCCGTTAGATTGAAAAATGGATTAGTTCTTTTTTGACTCAAATACCCCCTTTTCTGATTATAACAATAGAAAAGCCGGAAGCAAACCCCCGGCTTTTAATAATAAGTTAAAACGAATTTTTATTTTATCAGAATCATTTTCTTCGTTTCGTTAAATTCATTCACAGTCAACTTATAAAAATAAATGCCTGAAGGTAAATTACTCCCGTTAAATGTTGTTGTATGAGTACCAGGGGATTGCTTTTCTTTTACAAGTGTTTCTACTTCACGTCCGAGTGCATCAAAGACAACAAGACTTACGAATCCATTTATTGGTAAATCGTATCGTATGAGTGTTGACGGATTAAACGGATTCGGATAATTCTGTCTGAGACTGAATTCATCAGGGATGACTTCCGGAGGGTTATTTATTCCAACATTTGCCTGATCAGTAGCTAAACTTGCAAGAGTAACAAATGCAGCTTTAACCATATTTAGAAAATAACTCTGGTTAAATTTATCGTAAGTATCATATTTCGTATGCTCATAAGAAGTAAAATTTGAATCGCTTTGAGCGTGTGTTATTGCTTTGAATCCCTTGAGCCAGAAAGAATAATGATCGGAGTATCCGCCGTTAAAATTTTTACGTCCCTGCAAACCTATCTGATAAACTTGAACAGAACTTAAGAAACAACTCGCCAATGCTTCGGAATTATTATTTGTAATAAGCATAAACTTTCCGTCATTATCTGAGTCGTAACCGAGTACTTCTAAGTTTAAGACACCCTTTAGATTCATTCCCTTGGTGATTGCACTATCAGCAAACGCAAGGCTTCCTATCAATCCTTTTTCTTCTTCGTCAAAAGCAATAAATAAAACGGAATACTTGAGTGGATAATTAACAAGCAGTTTTGCCGACTCAAGAATACCTGAAATACTTGACACATTATCATCCGCACCCGGTACGGTATCTAGTGGTCCGGGAATCGGATCTAATTTAAAATTATCATAATGACCGCAAACAATATAATATTGTTCCGGATATGTAGTGCCTGTAATTTTTCCGATTACGTTTACGCAGGAACTGTTGATATTCTGATATCTTACGTTAATTCCATAACTCTGAAATTTTTCGTAAATATATTGAGCTGCTTTCGGATTTGAAGGTGAACCCCAGTATCTTGAAATTATCGTGTAGGATGAACCTCCGATGGTAGTGATTGTGTCTCCTGATAATTCCCGGACAATTCCGGAAATTGATTCCAACGTAATAAGGTTTTTCATTGAATCAATTTTGCTGTCATAAACTATTTGCGAGTTTGTATTAACCGCAAATCCTGAAATTATTGCTGCTAATAACACCGGTAATAGAAAAGTTTTTTTCATTTTTCCTCTTGATTAATCATTTTGCTGAAAAAGTTTAAGCAGAGATTAATTTATTATACGGATTATAAAAGATTTCTGTTACAACATTAGATTTATTAAATTCGGTTCACATAAATACTCAGGGAATCATAAACCTAGATAATTAAGATACCCGTCAATATCCAGGTCTCTTCCGGAGGCATCTTTTAATATTTCTCTCCAATCCTTGGAAACCCCGTATTTATAGATATTATCAATTAAATAATTTTTCACTTCTTTATTTGACTCATAAGATTCTCCGAATTTTTCTTTTAATGTCTGATGTACCTGCCAGGATATGAATTCAGCGATAACATAATTTTGCATATAGCAGGGATAATCTATAAAAATGGTATTCACCAATGAATATTGTCTGCTTCGGTTTTGATCAATCATATAAATTTTCTTAAACAAAGTATTTACAACATCATTAGGAATTTTATCCTCATTTTTATAAACTTCAATTTCCGAAAGCATAACAAATAAATTCAATCTCATTTTCACTGTAGATTCATACTTGTCAATTTTTAAATAATTTGAGATTTCTTCACCAGTGAAATGCCCGTACTTTTTTAACCAATCCGGATTCCGTGTGAATCCGGCCATCATATCAGCCATTCCTTCATAGAACATCGGAGGTGAATTTCCGAGACACCACTCATATCCTTCCAGTAAACCTGTACTTGTATTCGTATAAATTCCCTGAAGACCGTGTCCTAATTCGTGCATATAAACCGAGATGGGCATATTCGGGATTACAACAACCCTGAAATCAGAAGGTATAACAACACCAATACAATTACCGCCGACATCTGTTGCTCTAACAACATATCTAATCGGCAAAGCATCATAATCAAACCCGATATCAGACATTGTTTGTCTTAAAATTATATAAACACTGTCTTCGTTGAAAGAATCTTCAGGTGGGGATTTAAAATATTTCATAATATCACTAATTTTCACAGTATCGTTTTCTTTTTTTAATTTCGCAAGAAGTTCTTTATACACAGGTGCACTTTTTTTATCTATTTCTTCAGTAAAACTTTCAAACCACTCATATCCTATTCCAAAGTAATCGAGGATGTAATATGCATAATTGTCATACCCGAGCTCTCTTGCTTTCTTATTCCGGATTTTGATAAGATTCAGAACCTGTTTTTCAAGTTCCTTATTCTGAAGTGTATCTTTTTTATCCCTGTTTCCTATTTTTTCAAGAAGCTGTGTTGCAATATCCTTTACATCTTTGTCTAATTCAATTTTAGTGCCTTCAATTACTTTTTTCCACAACTCCACCTTTCTTTTTAATATATTATCTTGAATTTGGTTCACATTATTTATCCAATAATCAATATTTTCTTCAAAATCTTTATTAGTCAGAAATTCAGCCATTTTCGCTTTTGGTGAATACAAATTCACTTCATCCTCACCGGAATATAAGTTCCATGTTTCTTTTCCAAACTCAACGCATATATTTTCATATACCGAATCCTTTGAATTAAGATAACTTACCAGCTCATTTTCGCTTTTGACTGATTGAGCCTCAAGACTAAAAGTAATAACAAAATACAAAAACCCACAAAGCAAACCGAAAATCTTGCTGGATTTAAAATTCGTAAAAAGCATAATTAATTATTTTAATTTTCAAAAAATCATGCAAATTTTTTATCAGTAATCTTTTCCTGCTGAAAAACACAAACAATAAAACCGAAAATGCACAGTTTAATTTTTTATATCTCCTGTCTCCAACAACGTTGAAGAATTTATTGTAACTGTTTTTTTAACTTGCATTCTCCAGAATATCAGAGCAACTATAACACATACAACACCAGTAAATATTCCGGTTTCAGAAACAATATAAGCAGCGTATCCTTTCTGAACTGTCATTTCATAGAAAATACCCATTAGAATAATATTACCGCTTGAATGAAGAACAACTCCCGTCCACAAACTTTTTGATTTTAATATCAGGACAGTTCTTACAAAAGAATAACCTACTATAACGAGAGTAAATCCCGGTAACGCTGCCCATAATGGTGTTCCTGTTCCATAGAAACCGCCGATGATTGCAGGCAAATGCCATACTGCCCAAATTAAACCGACAATCACGGATGTAACAGGAACCGAATAAACTTTTAATAGTTTTGGAGTTAAAAATCCGCTCCACCCTATTTCTTCACCCAGGACAAAAATGCATGTGACAAGAAATCCTAATGACATTTTTGAAAGCAATCCGATTATGAAAGGAACCGGTAGTTCAAAGCCGAGCATCTTAGCCCATCTGTAGTTTATTACTTTGTCAGTTGTAAAATCCGCATAACCACTGAGCCAGACAATTCCATATGCAATAAGAGATATAAATAAAGGCAGGATATAGCCATAAGCCAGAAAACGAATTTTACCGGATTTCCATCCGAAGTTACTAATTTTATCTCTATAAATTAAAGATGTTATTACCGCAGATATTCCGGGTGTCCACATCATTGCAAAAACTACACCCACACTATCTTTTGCACCATTAAACATCCAGATAAAAATCCCTGTTGTTATTATAGCAGTAATTACTAAAAATGTAATTATTTGTTTTGATATCCCTTTTTTTGTTTCCATGTATTATTTTTTATAATAGTGTTATCAGAACAACTCAAGATTACCGACAAATAGTGCTTGAATTAGGTTTTGTATTTTCGGTAAAAATGGAATAAACCATTAATTTTAAAAACTTTTCCCATCAAACCATTTTTTATTATTTATAATTATTATTTACCGATAGAAGAAGTTTCACGTTTATTATACGAATAAAATATTGCTTTGTTAAGGATATTAGTATAATAAAAAAGCCGGAAGCACCCCCCGGCTTTGAAAATAAAGTTTTACAACCTTTCCCGACTCGTCTGGATAAACGTCTTAAGTTTACATCTAACGTCTTACTTAAGTAATACCATCTTCTTTGTTTCGCTGAGCCCTTCTGAAATTAATCTATAAAAATAAATTCCACCTGGATATTCGCTTGAAAGCTAATCAACCGAAGATGTTTCGGGTTGTTGGCTGCTTGGCTCTTCTGTTTTTTGCGGTACTGCAAAAAAACCAAAAAGTACAAGTAATCCAAAGAGCACATAAAGAATTGGAGTACTAAGCAAGAACCCCAGGAATCCAAGACATCCGAGAAAACCCAGGTAACCTAGTTTATGTGTTATCATGTTTTTTTAATTTAAAGTTTATAAAACAATATAAAGTAAAAAAATTATTTATTAATTTATTTAATTAATATCATACGTTTGGTTTCGGTAAATTCGTCAGTTGTTAATTTGTATAAATAAATTCCGCTCGAGAGATTACTTCCATCAAAAGTGATCTCATAACTACCAGGTTTCAGGGATTCATTTATTAAAGTTTCTATTTCTCTGCCGAGTGCATCATATATAGTTAGTCTTACGAATTTGTTCTTTGGTAATTCATAACGAATATTAGTTGATGGATTAAATGGATTGGGATAGTTCTGAGAAAGCGAATATTGGGATGGTATTTCGTTACTGATTCGATAGACACCCGTGATACCGCCTGTTGTTGTTTTCAGGATAGTGCCAAGGTCTCCTACAGCCCATCCGGTTAAAGCATTTACAAAATAAACAGATCGCAATGAATTGCCAGTACCGCTAATTTGGTCTGACCAATTGGTTCCACCATTTGATGTATACATTATAGTTCCCATCCAACCCGCCGCCCATCCGGTTGAAACATTTGTGAAATATACTGATGTTAAAGCATTACCAAGTGGTACAGGTTGTATTGACCAGTTGTTTCCTGAATCAGTTGATTTTAATATTGGTGGACTCGGAGTACCCATACCAACGGCATAACCTATTGTTGTACTGCCTGCAGGAAAATGAACTGAATAGAGAAACTTTGTAGGATCGCTAACCGACGAAGACCAGTTGAACCCGCCGTTTGTCGTTTTGTATAGAATACCATTTCCGGCTATGAATCCAACTAACGAGGAAGTAAAAAAAACTGAGTGAAGAGATAAAGAGCTGCTCAATAATGGAATCCAGTTTGTACCGCTATTAGTAGTTTTTAAGATTGTCAAAAATTCCCCAACAGCCCAACCCGTAGTTGGGGAAATAAAAAAAACCGAATTAAGTGCTGAAGTACTTCCTGTTGTTTGCAATACCCAAGTGTCTCCACCATTTCCTGTGGAAATAATATCACCATCAAATCCGACTGCCCAGCCTAGCGTAGTACTTACAAAAAATACCGACTGAAGCGGATTAGCGGTAGGACTCGTTTGTGTGAACCAGTTCGTTCCTCCGTTAGTTGTTTTCAATATTTTTCCCGCATAACCAACCGCCCAGCCGGTCATGTCATTTACAAAGCAGACAGATTGCAAATGCTCGGATGTTCCGCTTGATTGAGTGAACCAACCTGTTTGCGAGAAACTAATTTGATACATCATCAGAAATAGAAGAAAACATAATAGTTTGGGTTTAATTGAATTCATTTTATTTAATATTATGTTAGTTTATAAAATTAAATATTGATCGTTCCAAAAATCATAGTTTACTACCGGCTTTTCCAAAGTACAGCAATAAATAAGTGAAATAATTACCAAAATTGAAAAATTTGGAAAAACATAAAGAAATAAAAAATTATTTTTTATTTCCATAACAGAATTCTTAATGTATTTTATATTCTATAAGTTAAATCTTTTAATACGCTAAGATTGGATTATACAATCCAACGGGTACTTTCGCGAAGTTGGTAGAATTAATCTGTTATGCGACCTTTTTTTTTCTTCTTTAGATTGGTTTTATACCCGTTACACATTGCTTATCTTCTTTTAGATAAGTTCTACCAATCGCAAAATTAAATTATGTAAATTGAATTTTATTGTCAATAGTTGGAATAAATAATTATTTACATCTTTTCCGGGAATTTCAAATAAACTAATGCTTTTAAGTCATTCGATTTTATGTTACAGGAAGCAGAGCCGCGCATATATATATTAATGATTATTCAAAAAATTATAATCACATCTTGATACTAAAAAGACACTAATATTTTTCAAAAGGAAACGGTTAGAAAGATGAGCGGGAATTTATTGTGATTAATTAAAAGCCGGAAGAAAATTCCCCGTTTTTGAAAATTAAGTTCAAAATGAATTCTTATTTTATTATAAGTCCCGATATATTCGTTATCGGGATTTCTGATTAAGTAACTATCGTCACTTAATCATAATCATTTTTTTTGTTTCCGAATATTTTCCTGTTGTTAATTTATAAAAATATATTCCACTTGATAAATTACTTCCATCAAATGTGACTTCATATGTCCCTGGTTTTAGTTGTTCATTTACAAGTGTTGCGGTTTCTCTTCCAAGAATATTAAAGATTATAAGTTTGACGTCTGACGTCTGACGTTTGGCATCTGACGGAATACTGAATTTTATATTGGTCGTTGGATTAAACGGATTCGGGTAGTTTTGCATTAAATTATATTCTCTCGGAATTTCCTGGCTATAATTATTAATCCCGACAGAAATCATGTTTGAATTTTTGAATATGCAGGCATCCACTAATGTTACAGCAAAAATTTTTCCGTCTGATGTTAAGTATGAGCCGTATATATCATCTATACTCGAAAGAAGGCTGGTATTTGTCCAGTTCACCCCACCGTTTGATGTATAATAAGAAGTTCCATAGGTCCCCATAACAACACCTTCAAGAGAATTTGTAAATTCAAGTGTGTAAAGTGTAATTATAGTACTTGAAGAAAATCCCGTGCTTATCCAGGGGGTTGTACCTCCGTTCGTTGTCTTGTAAACCTTATTATTTGAACCAACACAATATCCTGTTAACGGATTAAGCATTTTAATACCGTATAATGAGCCCGCCAGATAATTATCCGAAAGTGCTGTTGAATCCCAGGTTACTCCTCCATTAGTAGTTTTCCATGGTCTCGGTTTAGGATTTAAAATCCATCCGTTATTCTCATCGAGCATTGAAGCTACATATACAGAATTTTCGTTCCCTGATATAGTACCAAATTTCTGCTTAAACCAATTCACACCACCGTTTGTTGTTTTAAATATAGTTGAATCATTTCCTGTAGCAAATCTTGAAAAAATCCATCCGGTCTGTGCATTTACAAAATCAACTTTTGATAGAATCAAACCTGCGGGTATATTGGGAATAATAAGGGAATCCCAGTTAAGTCCGCTATTCACAGTTTTATAAACAGCAGACCTGTTACCGCAAATAAAACCTGTATTAGCATCCAGCATATCTATGCTATAAAAGTCAGCAATAGAAGTTGGTGATGGGGAAATAACAGTCCAGTTTATACCTCCGTTAGATGACCTTAAAATCTGGTCATGTGTTATAAGTGAAGAACTAGCAGATGATGGCGAACCCACAGAAATCACAGTTCCTAGAGACGATGAAGCCCATATATCACGAAGGCTGCCTATTTTTAAATATTGACTAAGTGCAGTTTTATTTGAGGATACTGTCTGGTGAATTGAACCATGAGCACCAACAGTAACCATTGTATCACCCGTTATTGATATATCCGTAGAGTAAAATGAATTGCTCCACGGTAAAAATGTTTGTGGTGACATAATTTGTAAGGAATCCCAGGTAACACCGAGATTCGATGAATGCCATAAATAATTAGAAGAACCCGTAAGAAAAACTGCATTATTTCTGTATTTTATATCTGAAAAATGAATACTTCTGTCAAATAGTACACCGGACATATTCGTCCAGTTATATCCTCCATTTGTTGTATATCTGCATCTGCCCCAGTCACCACAGGCAAAACCAGAATTTGCATCTAGAAATATTACTTTGTTGAAATTCACCTGACTTCCAATCGCATAAGTATTCCAGAGGTAACCACCGTTCGTAGATATACAAACATCTCCTAATTGATTTAATACAAGCAATTTATTTTCATTAAATACATAAAGGTCAAGAGGATTAGTATAAGGAGGTGCAGTACCGTAGCTTGCATTCCAGTTTAAACCTCCATCAGTAGTTTTCATTAATCTGTAATTCGTCAGTCCACTTATAACGTAACCGGTATAATCATTAATAAAGAATATACCTGTAATAGTTGAATTCGTTGAAGCCGGATTACCCGGTACACTGTCAAAAGTAACTCCCCCATCGGTTGTTCTGAAAATAGAACCGTATGCTCCTACAACTATTCCAGTGTTAAGATTAAAGAACCATGCTTTACGTAAATCTGCTCTTTGGAGAGGTACACCCGACATTCTTCCTGCCTTATGCTGGAAAATCCAGTTAGCTCCTCGGTCAGAAGTTTTAACGAAAGTTCCTTTAGCACCGATTGCATAAATCGTATTTACATCCCACATTTTTACCCACCGGAGGTCGTTCCCCTGAGGCGACTGATGTAACCATTTCCAATCCTGGTATAATTGTGCATTAAGATTTGAAACAAAGAAAAAAGATGTGAGCAATATTATGATATTATTTTTCATATTTATCTAAAAAATTGTAATAATTATTTATACCAATATAATAATTAATAGCAAAACTTTATTCAGTATAAAAAGATAGAAATATAATTATGATTTGTCAAAAATTTTCTTATTTACGAGCAAACTGTAATTTTAACAGAATAAATTTGTATATTTTATTATTAATTTCACGATTAACATTTCATACAATCTATCATCCGGATTTCGGTTAGACTTGCCGTAAAGTGCTGTTAACAAAAATCAGCCTTTAACTATGTAAAATCAGAATATTATACTTTTAGTAAATTGTAAAAAATATATTCTATTTGTATATTAATACGTTAGCGGAAATTAAAAACGAACAAAAAAAGAACGTAAGTTTGATAATCAAAATCTAACATTTGACACTGCAATGCGAACACAATCTTTGAAAAAATATATTTATCTGTCAATTGCTGCTGCTGTAGCTACAATTGCTCTCAAGTTTCTGGCATATTTTCTCACCAATTCGGTTGGTATACTTTCCGATGCACTTGAGTCATGCGTTAATTTTGTCGCTGCTGTGTTTGCTTTGGTTATGCTTACCATTGCCGAAAAACCTGCCGATGAAGAACATGCCTTTGGTCACAGTAAGGCAGAATATTTTTCAAGCGCTATTGAAGGCGGGTTGATTGTACTTGCCGCATTCAGCATAATCTGGTCTGCAATACCGAGGGTTATAAATCCGCAACCCCTCGAAAACCTGGGAATTGGTTTGTTTATTGCCGTTGGGGCTTCGGGAATTAATCTGGCGGTAGCCCTTATTCTATTAAAAAAAGGAAAGGAAAATAATTCTATTACACTTGAAGCCGATGGTAAACATTTAATGACTGACGTATACACATCCGCAGGGGTTTTAATAGGTATCGGTCTTGAAATATTTACAGGCTTGCTGGTACTGGACGGTATTGTTGCTATTGGGGTTGCACTTAATATCTTATGGACAGGGTATCAGCTGATGCGTCGTTCAGCTATGGGTTTGCTCGATTCCGGAATACCCGAAACAGAACTTTTAAAAATAGTCACATTATTAGAATCCCTAAAATCTCAGAACATCGAATATCATTCTCTTTTAACAAGGCAGGCAGGACAGCGAAAATTTATTTCGGTTCATATTCTTATGCCCGGAGAAGGGACTATACAGGAAGGACATGACACTGTCGAGAGGATTGAAAAAGATTTACGAAACTTGTTTAAAGTACCCGTAACCGTATTTACGCATCTCGAACCGAAGGAAGACCCCGTATCTATGTTAGACATAGGTCTTGACAGACGCGACTCTTCAATTTAGTAATTACAAACTCAAATCTATTTACTCATACCAAGATATACTCCGCCGAAATATGGAATCAGCCAGATAAGCCAGACTATAATACTATAGCGGTGGAATTCCTTAATTGCTTTTTCGCTTCCGCGTTTTACAACCCAGGTAGCCCAGACTGCGTGGATAAGCATAAGCCAGATTGCAATTTGTCCCGTAAGAGTATGTGATTCCAGCAGGTTAAATGGTTTGGTAGCCAATTGATGCATAGCCCAGGTACCGGCTACATCAAACAAAAAGCCTGTCCAGAAAGCAACGACGTGCCAGGGCTTAAGGTATCGGGCAATCCTTTCAGACCAAATTCCCAGTGAATAGAAAACTAATGCAAGAGTGATTAGTGAAGAAGAAATGACTATAGTAACTGGCATATATATTAGTTCTGAAGATTTCAGTAAATTTCAATATTACAATATACCTATATAAAAAAATATAATCCCAAGAAATTAAAATCATTAATTAAAATTAACGAAAGTAATTATTCGTCCGCTATTTGATAGATCTAACAACTATTAAAACATTGATTTGCACTAAATGCGTAATATTAAAAAGGATATTTGAAATAAGGGTTATTTTGTCTCAATCGAAAGAATTAATTCTTTTTTCAATCCAAAGGGGGATTGAATTTCCAAAAAATGTTATCTAAGTTCATCTTGCGTTATTAAGAAAATTCGTTATACGCCAAAGGGATTTAGAGGTGAAAATCTCTGAATTCCAAAATAATTATTCGAAAGAAGAAATTGAATGAAAAATTCGATAATTAATTATCGAAGAGAATCATTTCTTCAAATATGTTTGATGTCAATGTTATATCTCATCAGAACATTTGGATAATTGGCGCATCCCGAAAATTTAAAACAAAAATTTTTTTAAATTTCAAATGTTGCGAGTGAACATTGCATTATCAAGGCAGAGATATCTGCAAATAGTAGTTATCGTTAAAAAAGAATTTCCGGTGACAAGGTTAAAGACGAAAAAAACATTAATCGAAAACTTCATCGATGCGGATTGGAATTATTATTTGAATTTTACTATTTAAGTAGCTTTAGGGACTTATTTTTTCTAAACAAAATTTTAAAATGAATTGAAAACTCTACAACTTTACCTCACAGAGATATTCGCAACTCTTTTGTTTTGCTTGTTTATGAGCACAACGGTTTTCGCTGAACCGGGAACCGATGGAAAAATAGCGGCACAGGCGATTCCATTAGATGGATTTCCTCCTTCTATGTTCTATACTCCACTTTCAAATACAAACAGTACTAGTGCTCGAACATTAACAGCGGTCATTTCTGATGATATTGACGGCGTTCCGGTCTCAGGAATAGGATTACCTGTATTATACTGGAAAATAAATGCAGGCAGCTGGCATTCCACTCAGGGTTCCTTTGTTAGTGGGAATGATTATGAGTTTACATTCGATGGCGGAGCGAATGGTGATATAGTAAGCTATTATATCGTAGCACAGGACGGAGCATTGACGCCAAATGTTGGAGCCTATCCTTCAGCCGGAGCAACGGGATTTACAGCAAATCCCCCGGCTTGCACCTCACCACCGTTTTTTCCAAGCACTTATATCAATAGTGCAACACCTCCGGTAATCTCATACACCCCTCTGGCAAATACAGATGGTACAGGGAATAGAAAATTAACTGCAACCATCATAGATGCAGACGGTGTACCAACTTCAGGTACGGGTTTACCTGTATTATTCTGGAAAAGAAATTCAGAACCATATACACCGGCAACAGGTTCATTTGTAAGCGGTAATAATTATGAATTTACATTTGGAGCAGGCGTAGCCGCAGGTGATGCAGTAAGTTATTATATAGTTGCCCGTGATATGGCATCAACTCCAAATATAATTTCATATAAATCAGAAGGAGCAATCGGTTTCTCATATGATCCTCCTGACTGTTCGACACCACCGTCTTTTCCGGATTCGTATTTAATTAATAATACACCTCTAAGCGGAGACTATACTGTGGGTACCACAGCATTCAATAAGATTACAGGCAAAAAGATTTATTTTGAAAAAGAAGTAAAGAAAGTTACAAAAGAAATTCCCGAATATGAAAAGTTAGAAAACAATAAAGGATTTACAAATAAAGTAATAGGTACAAAGAAAGTTGAAGTTGAAGAAATTGCATGGATACCAATGGAAAACGGCAAGAAATATGATGGTAAACTATACGCATTAAAATCCGAGCATCCGGAATATGATTTTCCCCAGACAGTTAACGGCACTTTTATCTCTATAACATCAGCGGTCAGTGAAATTAATTTTAGGGGTGTAAGCGGAGCAACAAGATTTTTATTAGTAGATCCTTCATATACTACAGGTGAAACATTTCCTATTGTAATAAATATAGCAAATAATTTGCCGACTTCTTCAAACACTGTTACCTTCAAACCTAACACAGGAGTAAACGCAACTATTTCAGGAGCTGTCGGAGGAGCAGCACTCAAAATTCTTAGTAGTTATATAACAATTGACGGTTCTAATACAACCGGCGGAACAACAAGAGATTTAACGATACAGAATACTGCAACATCTGCATCATTTCCGCAGGTAATATCAATTATATCTTCGAATCCAACTCCATTAGAAAATACCGGAGTCAAGAATTGTATCATAATAAACGGAGACAACGGAACATCGGCAGTTACATTGACAGACAATAGTTTTTCAGGGGGATACTTTAATAATATTACATTAGACAACAACGATATACAAAAGGCATTTTACGGTATTTATTTTAATGCCGTGGCAACAGGAACTAATGGCAGCGGTCTGATAATTTCAAATAACACGATGAACACATCCGGAGCTAACTCTATAGGTCTGTGCGGAATATATGTTCAGGGAGTGAATGGAGCAGAGATAAGCGGTAATGATATAGGAAATTTTGAAACATTAACAGATGGAAATGATAATGGCATCTGGTTAGGCACAGGGACAAAAAATATAGTTATAGAAAGAAATAAAATTCATTCCTTAGGCTATACAGGTTCCAATAATTTTGGCGCACAGGGTATAAATATATCCTCAGATGAAGCGTCTGCAAATATAACAGTAAAAAACAATGTGATTTATGATATATCCGGTTATGGTAATAGTTACACAACAGACCTTGGATTTAATCCAATAGGGATTTATCTGCACGGCACGCAGTCAGGGATTAATGTGTATTACAACTCTATTTACTTATATGGGAATACACTTAGCAGATATCAGTCAATATCAGCAGGAATATCTTTGGGTGGAACTACATCAGCGGAGATATACGAAACAATAATATAGTAAATAATCTTGGACTTGATGCATCTCCCACATCAGTACCTTATGGTTCAGTCGGGATTTATGCCGAGACAGGCAACACACAGTTTACGGATATCAATTATAACAATTACTATGTAAATCCGACAGGTACAGGAATAAAAGCAGTCGGACAATTATCGGCAACAGTATCAACAACGCTATCCGATTGGAAGACAGCAACAGGTAAGGATGCATATTCAGTATCAGATGATCCCGGTTTTACGAGTACGACAAATTTATTACCCGATAATACGAACATAAACAGCTGGAATGTTTTTAAGAAAGGAATACAAATTGCATCAATTAATAGTGATTACACGGGAAATCCCCGCAGCACAACATCTGAGGGCGGACCGACATGTATCGGCGCATATGAATTTGCAACCCCGACAATAGCACCACCGTTATTGACAGTAACAAGTCCTGCAGCAAACTCAACGAGTAATTTTATACAATCAGGCAGACCTGTAATGGATATCACATGGGGAGCATTGTTAGATAAAGGCACAAACCCCCGGAATAAAAACGCGTTAATTTTACCCGGCACAGTATCAGTACAGAAATACAGCGGTATTCCATCGCCGGGTTCTAAAACAAAACTTGGAAAGGGATACTGGAAATCAACAGTTGATGCAGAACCGACAAATCCGGTAACTATAAAAATTCACTTTGGAGATGAAGAACTTGGCAATATAACAAACCCGCCGTCAAATATAATACTTTCGATGTATAGACAATTAACGGGCCAATGGGTTTCATTCCCGGCAGGAACGGGTGATCTTCAGTCAAACGTAGACTGGGCAAACAGAACAATAACAGTAGCCGGAGTAGGCGGAACAGACAGATTACTGCTGAATGATGCAGAATATATGCTTACAGACGGCACAGATGTACTAGACTCAGATTTTCCGGTAATTTCATACACACCATTATTAAATACGTCAGTTACAGGAGCACGTGTATTAAGCACAACAATAACAGATGCAGTAAGCGGTGTTCCGACATCAGGTATCGGGTTACCTGTATTATACTGGAAGATTAATACCGGATCATATACAGCCGCAACAGCTGCATATATAAGCGGAAACAATTATGAATTTACATTTGGAGCAGGTGTAGTTGCAGGTGATGAAGTGAGTTATTACATTGCCGCCCAGGATTTAGCAGCGACACCAAATGTCGGAACCAATCCTTTGGCTGGAGCATCGGGATTTACGGCAAATCCGCCTGCGGCATTAACTCCGCCAACAACTCCGAGTAGTTATCGCGTCGATACAGATCCACCGTTAATTTCTTATACGCCATTATTAGATACATCAAGTACAGGTGCACGTGTATTGAGCACAACAATAACAGATTCTTTTAGCGGTGTTCCTACATCAGGAACAGGATTACCTGTATTATACTGGAAAATAAATTCCGGATCATATACAGCGGCTACAGCTGCATATATAAGCGGAAACAATTATGAATTTACATTTGGAGCAGGTGCAACGGTTGGTGATATAGTAAGCTATTACATAGTAGCACAGGATGGAGCAGTAACGCCGAATGTCGGAGCTTATCCTTCATTGGGAGCATCCGGCTTTACAGCAAATCCGCCGGCGGCATCAACTCCTCCGACAACTCCGGGCAGTTATCAGGTCAATGCTCCTCCGGTAATATTATACACTCCTCTTACAGATATAAACGCAACGGGGAACAGAACTTTAACAGCAACCATCACTGATGCTGACGGTGTGCCTACCTCAGGTGCGGGATTACCTGTATTATACTGGAATAAAAATACAGATGCATACACAGGAGTAACGGCGACATCATTGGGAAGCAATCAATATTCATTTACTTTCGGCGGTGGAGTTTCCATAGGTGATTTAGTACATTATTATATAGTTGCACAGGATATGACCAACCCGATTCCAAAGGTAACAGCATATAAGTTAGATGGAGCGAGTGGTTTCACATATAATCCTCCTGCCTGTTCTACACCCCCGACTTCTCCGGATTATTATACAATTACAAATACATCTTTAAGCGGAGACTATACAGTGGGCACCACAGCATTCAATAAGATTACAGGCAAAAAGATTTATTTTGAAAAAGAAGTAAAGAAAGTTACAAAAGAAATTCCCGAATATGAAAAGTTAGAAAACAATAAAGGATTTACAAATAAAGTAATAGGTACAAAGAAAGTAGAAGTGGAAGAAATTGCATGGATACCTATGGAAAACGGCAAGAAATATGATGGCAAGCTTTATGCGTTAAAATCAGAGCATCCGGAATATGATTTTCCACAGACAGTTAACGGCACTTTTCTGACAATAACATCAGCAGTCAGTGCATTAAATTATCAGGGAGTAAGCGGAGTGGTAAGATTTTTATTAGTAGATCCTTCATATACTACAGGAGAAACGTTTCCGATAGTTATAAACATAGCAAATAATTTACCGACCTCCACAAATACAGTTACATTCAAACCAAATACAGGAGTAACCGCACAATTTCGGGAACTGCAGGAGGAGCCCTGCTCAAAATTCTTAACAGTTATGTAACAATAGATGGCTCTAATACAACAAATGGGACGATCAAGAGACTTGACAATAGAAAACACAGCAACATCTGCGTCATTTCCGCAGGTAATATCAGTTATTTCCCAGACTACAACTCCTGTAGAAAATACAGGAATCAAAAATTGCATCATAATAAATGGAGATAACGCAGGAACATCCCCTGTTACATCAGCCGTTACATTGACTGACATTAGTTTTTCAGGGGGATACTTTGGTAATATTACTTTAGACAACAACGATATACAAAAGGCTTTATACGGTATTTATTTAAATGCCGTGTCATCGGGAACTAACGGCAGCGGCTTGATAATTTCAAATAATACGATGAACACCTCAGGGGCTAATGCTCTCAGATTATGCGGAATATATGTTCAGGGAGTGAATGGAGCAGAGATAAGCGGTAATGATATAGGAAATTTTGAAACATTAACAGATGGAAATGATAATGGCATCTGGTTAGGCACAGGGACAAAAAATATAGTTATAGAAAGAAATAAAATTCATTCCTTAGGCTATACAGGTTCCAATAATTTTGGCGCACAGGGTATAAATATATCCTCAGATGAAGCGTCTGCAAATATAACAGTAAAAAACAATGTGATTTATGATATATCCGGTTATGGTAATAGTTACACAACAGACCTTGGATTTAATCCAATAGGGATTTATCTGCACGGCACGCAGTCAGGGATTAATGTGTATTACAATTCTATATACCTATACGGGAATACTCTTAACAGGTATCTTGCAATGTCGATGGGAATATGTCTGGTGGAACAGGTACCGTGCGAGATATAAGAAACAATAATATAGTCAATAATCTTGGTATTGAGCATCTCACAGTCAGTACCATACGGCACGAGTCGGGATTTATGCCGAGACAGGCAACAGCACAGTTCACGGATATCAATTATAACAATTACTATGTAAATCCGACAGGTACAGGGATAAAAGCAGTCGGACAATTATCGGCAACAGTATCAACAACGCTATCCGACTGGAAGACAGCAACAGGTAAGGATGCATATTCAGTATCAGATGATCCCGGTTTTACGAGTACGACAAATTTATTACCCGATAATACGAACATCAACAGCTGGAATGTTTTTAAGAAAGGAATACAGATAGCTTCAATTAATAATGATTACACCGGTAGTCCCCGCAGCACAACATCTGAGGGCGGACCGACATGTATCGGCGCATATGAATTTGCAACCCCGACAATAGCACCACCGTTATTGACAGTAACAAGTCCTGCAGCAGACTCAACGAGTAATTTTATACAATCAGGCAGACCTGTAATGGATATCACATGGGGAGCATTGTTAGATAAAGTTAAAAACCCGAACAACAACAATAGCAAAAATAACAACAACAATAGCAAAAATAACAACAACAATAATAATAGCAAAGAAAAACCAAATAACACACTTCGTTCGGGCGGCGAGAAAGAAATGTCACTGATGACATTACCCGGCACAGTATCAGTACAGAAATACAGCGGTATTCCATCGCCGGGTTCTAAAACAAAACTTGGAAAGGGATACTGGAAATCAACAGTTGATGCAGAACCGACAAATCCGGTAACTATAAAAATTCACTTTGGAGATGAAGAACTTGGCAATATAACAAACCCGCCGTCAAATATAATACTTTCGATGTATAGACAATTAACGGGCCAATGGGTTTCATTCCCGGCAGGAACGGGTGATCTTCAGTCAAACGTAGACTGGGCAAACAGAACAATAACAGTAGCCGGAGTAGGCGGAACAGACAGATTACTGCTGAATGATGCAGAATATATGCTCACAGACGGCACAGATGTACTAGACTCAGATTTTCCGGTAATTTCATACACACCATTATTAAATACGTCAGTTACAGGAGCACGTGTATTAAGCACAACAATAACAGATGCAGTAAGCGGTGTTCCGACATCAGGTATCGGGTTACCTGTATTATACTGGAAGATTAATACCGGATCATATACAGCCGCAACAGCTGCATATATAAGCGGAAACAATTATGAATTTACATTTGGAGCAGGTGTAGTTGCAGGTGATGAAGTGAGTTATTACATTGCCGCCCAGGATTTAGCAGCGACACCAAATGTCGGAACCAATCCTTTGGCTGGAGCATCGGGATTTACGGCAAATCCGCCTGCGGCATTAACTCCGCCAACAACTCCGAGTAGTTATCGCGTCGATACAGATCCACCGTTAATTTCTTATACGCCATTATTAGATACATCAAGTACAGGTGCACGTGTATTGAGCACAACAATAACAGATTCTTTTAGCGGTGTTCCTACATCAGGAACAGGATTACCTGTATTATACTGGAAAATAAATTCCGGAGTCATATACAGCGGCTACAGCTGCATATATAAGCGGAAACAATTATGAATTTACATTTGGAGCAGGTGCAATTGGAGGTGATGTAGTAAGTTATTACATAGTAGCACAGGATGGAGCAGTAACGCCAAATGTCGGAGCCTATCCTTCATTGGGAGCATCCGGCTTTACGGCAAATCCGCCGGCGGCATCAACTCCGCCAACAACTCCGGGCAGTTATCAGGTCAATACTCCTCCGGTAATATTATACACTCCTCTTACAGATATAAACGCAACGGGGAACAGAACTTTAACAGCAACCATCACTGATGCTGACGGTGTGCCTACCTCAGGTGCGGGATTACCTGTATTATACTGGAATAAAAATACAGATGCATACACAGGAGTAACGGCGACATCATTGGGAAGCAATCAATATTCATTTACATTCGGCGGTGGAGTTTCCATAGGTGATTTAGTACATTATTATATAGTTGCACAGGATATGACCAACCCGATTCCAAAGGTAACAGCATATAAGTTAGATGGAGCGAGTGGTTTCACATATAATCCTCCTGCCTGTTCTACACCCCCGACTTCTCCGGATTATTATACAATTACAAATACATCTTTAAGCGGAGACTATACTGTGGGCACCACAGCATTCAACAAGATTACAGGCAAAAAGATTTATTTTGAAAAAGAAGTAAAGAAAGTTACAAAAGAAATTCCCGAATATGAAAAGTTAGAAAACAATAAAGGATTTACAAATAAAGTAATAGGTACAAAGAAAGTAGAAGTGGAAGAAATTGCATGGATACCTATGGAAAACGGCAAGAAATATGATGGCAAGCTTTATGCGTTAAAATCAGAGCATCCGGAATATGATTTTCCACAGACAGTTAACGGCACTTTTCTGACAATAACATCAGCAGTCAGTGCATTAAATTATCAGGGAGTAAGCGGAGTGGTAAGATTTTTATTAGTTGATCCTTCATATACTACAGGAGAAACGTTTCCGATAGTTATAAACATAGCAAATAATTTGCCAACCTCCACAAATACTGTTACATTCAAACCTGATGTATCTAATACTACGGCTATAACATCATCATCCGTGAGCAGGATCCGGTATTCAGAATTCTAAGCGATTATGTAACGATAGACGGTTCAAACACAAATAACGGAACAACAAGAGATTTAACCATAACAAATAACTGCTTCATCCGTCATCCGACGATACAATTTATATCCCAGACGACAACCCCTGTAACAGGTTCCGGGATCAAAAATTGCATCATAATAAATGAGTGACAAATTGAACATCGGCTGTTACATTGACGGATAATAGTTTATCAGGCGGATACTTTAATAACATTACTTTAGACAACAACGATATACAAAAGGCTTTATACGGTATTTATTTAAATGCCGTGTCATCGGGAACTAACGGCAGTGGATTGGTAATTTCAAATAATACGATGAACACCTCAGGGGCTAATGCTCTCAGATTATGCGGAATATATGTTCAGGGAGTGAATGGAGCAGAGATAAGCGGTAATGATATAGGAAATTTTGAAACATTAACAGATGGAAATGATAATGGCATCTGGTTAGGCACAGGGACAAAAAATATAGTTATAGAAAGAAATAAAATTCATTCCTTAGGCTATACAGGTTCCAATAATTTTGGCGCACAGGGTATAAATATATCCTCAGATGAAGCGTCTGCAAATATAACAGTAAAAAACAATGTGATTTATGATATATCCGGTTATGGTAATAGTTACACAACAGACCTTGGATTTAATCCAATAGGGATTTATCTGCACGGCACGCAGTCAGGGATTAATGTGTATTACAACTCTATTTACTTATATGGGAATACACTTAGCAGATATCAGTCAATATCAGCAGGAATATCTTTGGGTGGAACTACATCAGCGGATATACGAAACAATAATATAGTAAATAATCTTGGACTTGATGCATCTCCCACATCAGTACCTTATGGTTCAGTCGGGATTTATGCCGAGACAGGCAACACACAGTTTACAGATATCAATTATAACAATTACTATGTAAATCCGACAGGTACAGGGATAAAAGCAGTCGGACAATTATCGGCAACAGTATCAACAACGCTATCCGACTGGAAGACAGCAACAGGTAAGGATGCATATTCAGTATCAGATGATCCCGGTTTTACGAGTACGACAAATTTATTACCCGATAATACGAACATCAACAGCTGGAATGTTTTTAAGAAAGGAATACAGATAGCTTCAATTAATAATGATTACACCGGTAGTCCCCGCAGCACAACATCTGAGGGCGGACCGACATGTATCGGCGCATATGAATTTGCAACCCCGACAATAGCACCACCGTTATTGACAGTAACAAGTCCTGCAGGAGGCTCAACGAGTAATTTTATACAATCAGGCAGACCTGTAATGGATATCACATGGGGAGCATTGTTAGATAAAGTTAAAAACCCGAACAACAACAATAGCAAAAATAACAACAACAATAGCAAAAATAACAACAACAATAATAATAGCAAAGAAAAACCAAATAACACACTTCGTTCGGGCGGCGAGAAAGAAATGTCACTGATGACATTACCCGGCACAGTATCAGTACAGAAATACAGCGGTATTCCATCGCCGGGTTCTAAAACAAAACTTGGAAAGGGATACTGGAAATCAACAGTTGATGCAGAACCGACAAATCCGGTAACTATAAAAATTCACTTTGGAGATGAAGAACTTGGCAATATAACAAACCCGCCGTCAAATATAATACTTTCGATGTATAGACAATTAACGGGCCAATGGGTTTCATTCCCGGCAGGAACGGGTGATCTTCAGTCAAACGTAGACTGGGCAAACAGAACAATAACAGTAGCCGGAGTAGGCGGAACAGACAGATTACTGCTGAATGATGCAGAATATATGCTTACAGACGGCACAGATGTACTAGACTCAGATTTTCCGGTAATTTCATACACACCATTATTAAATACGTCAGTTACAGGAGCACGTGTATTAAGCACAACAATAACAGATGCAGTAAGCGGTGTTCCGACATCAGGTATCGGGTTACCTGTATTATACTGGAAGATTAATACCGGATCATATACAGCCGCAACAGCTGCATATATAAGCGGAAACAATTATGAATTTACATTTGGAGCAGGTGTAGTTGCAGGTGATGAAGTGAGTTATTACATTGCCGCCCAGGATTTAGCAGCGACACCAAATGTCGGAACCAATCCTTTGGCTGGAGCATCGGGATTTACGGCAAATCCGCCTGCGGCATTAACTCCGCCAACAACTCCGAGTAGTTATCACGTCGATACAGATCCACCGTTAATTTCTTATACGCCATTATTAGATACATCAAGTACAGGTGCACGTGTATTGAGCACAACAATAACAGATTCTTTTAGCGGTGTTCCTACATCAGGAACAGGATTACCTGTATTATACTGGAAAATAAATTCCGGAGTATATACAGCGGCTACAGCTGCATATATAAGCGGAAACAATTATGAATTTACATTTGGAGCAGGTGCAATTGGAGGTGATGTAGTAAGTTATTACATAGTAGCACAGGATGGAGCAGTAACGCCAAATGTCGGAGCCTATCCTTCATTGGGAGCATCCGGCTTTACGGCAAATCCGCCGGCGGCATCAACTCCGCCAACAACTCCGGGCAGTTATCAGGTCAATACTCCTCCGGTAATATTATACACTCCTCTTACAGATATAAACGCAACGGGGAACAGAACTTTAACAGCAACCATCACAGATGCAGACGGTGTGCCTACCTCAGGTGCGGGATTACCTGTATTATACTGGAATAAAAATACAGATGCATACACAGGAGTAACGGCGACATCATTGGGAAGCAATCAATATTCATTTACATTCGGCGGTGGAGTCTCCATAGGTGATTTAGTACATTATTATATAGTTGCACAGGATATGACCAACCCGATTCCAAAGGTAACAGCATATAAGTTAGATGGAGCGAGTGGTTTCACATATAATCCTCCTGCCTGTTCTACACCCCCGACTTCTCCGGATTATTATACAATTACAAATACATCTTTAAGCGGAGACTATACTGTGGGCACCACAGCATTCAACAAGATTACAGGTAAAAATATTTATTTTGAAAAAGAAGTAAAGAAAAATACGAAAGAAATCGAATGGATACCGATGGAAAACGGAAAGAAATATGATGGTAAACTATACGTGTTAAAATCAGAGCATCCGGAATATGATTTTCCAAATACTGTTAACGGCACTTTCCTGACAATAACATCAGCAGTCAGTGCATTAAATTATCAGGGAGTAAGCGGAGCGGTAAGATTTTTATTAGTTGATCCTTCATATACTACAGGAGAAACGTTTCCGATAGTTATAAACATAGCAAATAATTTGCCAACCTCCACAAATACTGTTACATTCAAACCTGATGTATCTAATACTACGGTTATAACATCATCATCAGGAGCAGGTCCGGTATTCAGAATTGTAAGCGATTATATAACGATAGACGGTTCAAACACAAATAACGGAACAACGAGAGATTTAACCATAACGAAAACTGTTTCATCCGGTACATCCGAGATACAATTTATATCCCTAACCACAACCCCTGTAACAGGTTCCGGGATAAAGAATTGCATCATAATAAATAGTGAAAATTCAACATCGGCAATTACATTGACAGATAATAGTTTATCAGGCGGATACTTCAATAACATTACTTTACACAACAACGATATACAAAAGGCTTTATACGGTATTTATTTAAATGCCGTGTCATCGGGAACTAACGGCAGCGGCTTGATAATTTCAAATAACACGATGAACACATCCGGAGCTAACTCTATAGGTCTATGCGGAATATATGTTCAGGGAGTGAATGGAGCAGAGATAAGCGGTAATGATATAGGAAATTTTGAAACATCAACAGATGGAAATGATGTAGGTATATGGCTTGGCACAGGGACAAAGAATGCAATTATAGAAAGAAATAAAATACATTCGTTAGGATATACAGGTCCCAATAATTATGCTGCACAGGGCATTAATATATCCTCAGATGAAGCGTCGGCAAATATTACAGTAAAGAATAATATGATTTATAATATATCCGGTTATGGTAATAGTTATATTACAAACCCGGGATATAATCCTATGGGCATTTATCTCCACGGCACACAATCAGGGATTAATGTGTATTACAATTCTATTTACTTATATGGGAATACTTTAGGCAGGGATCACGCAATATCAGCAGGGATTGGTTTGGGTGGAACTACGTCAGCGGATATACGAAACAATAATATAGTAAACAATCTCGGAATAGATCCTTCTCACATAAATATTGCTGTGTGGGGTTCACTTGGGATTTATGCCGAGACAGGTAACTCGCAATTTACAGATATCAATTATAATAATTACTATGTAAATCCTACTAGTTTGGGAGGTCCATGGGTACAGGCAATCGGACAATTATCAACTTCGGTATCAACTACACTTTCAGATTGGAAAACTGCGACAGGTAAGGATGCTAACAGTATCTCCGGAGACCCGAAATTTATAAGTGCAACTGACTTACATATTCAGACTTTAGTCGTTTCCCCTGTGAGCAATGCAGGTACTTATATAGCAACTGTATTAGACGATTTTGACGGTGATATAAGAAGTGTCTCCACTCCTGATATCGGCGCAGACGAATATACATACTCTACGACTCTTTCGCTTGGACTTACAGCAATGTTATCGGGAAATTGTAACGGAACGACGATGGTTCCAAAGAGCTGTGCAGTTGAATTACATAGTGCAACGACACCGTATGGTTTAATTGAATCCCATACAATTACTTTAGATACAAATGGTGCAGGCAATCCCTTTTACTCAACAGCAGTAAACGGGACTCCATATTATATTGTCCTGAAATTTAACAACGGACTAGAAACCTGGAGTGCAACACCACAAACATTCACCGGGTCGACCTTAAATTATGACTTTACAACGGCGGCAACGAAAGCATATGGAAGTAATATGTTATTGGTCGGAACAAAATGGTGTATAATCAGCGGAGATGCAAATCAAGATGGTAGTGTAGATGCACTAGACAGGTCAGCATGCTGGAATGACAGGAATTTAAGCGGAGTTTATTCAACAGATTTAAACGGAGATGGAGTCGTAGATGCACTCGACCGTTCGATTGCCTGGAACAACAGGAACCTTTCGGTAGCAAAACCGGCTCTTGTTTTAAGTCCGGAACGAGGAGTAAAACAGGATAACAAGGGTAACAATGGTAACACGAAAGGCACATTTGATTTGAGACTTGACGGTTCAAATTCAAAAAAGGTTAAAAAGATCAAATAAATAATGGTGACTTAAGAATCAACATAGAGCTAGTATTCTTACGGGGAATACTAGCTTGTCCCGAAAAGTAAAAAAGATCAAGTTTTTGGGAATTAAGAAATAAATTTTTAACAAGTTTTTATAATGCGTTATTAGGAAAATCAATTGAAAACAAACAACATTTTAAGGGGAACTATCCCCGAAATTAAAACTATTTTCAGGGAGAAAATATGAAATCGAAAATTCGATTATTGATAATCGAGGATAACAATATTCTTCGGATAGGATTGATTTCTATGCTTAAGACTCAGCGAGACATACAAATCATCGGTGCATCGGGAAATAATAAGAACACAATTCTTGAAATTTCAAAAATGAAACCCAATGTTATTCTTATAGATCTGGGTTTACGCAGCCAGAGAAGCCTGCAAATGGTTGATATGGTTAAAAGAGAATTTCCTGAAGCTAAGCTAATAGTAATGGATCTTGCTCCGGTAAAGGCTGATATTTTAATGTTCGTGAAAGCAGGGGCTTCAGGTTTTATCCTGAAAGAATCTACCTTTGAAGAATTTCTTAATACAATCAGGACTGTTGCAGAAGGAACAAAAGTCCTGCCGGTTAATACTTCAGAGACATTATTCACTCAAATTGTTGATCATGCTATAAGAAGTGCAAAACCGAAACTTAAAGAAGATATGCGCTTAACAAAACGGGAGCAGGAAATAATTCAACTATTAAGTGATGCTCTTTCAAGTAAAGAAATTGCTCAAAAACTCCTTGTTTCGCCGAAAACCGTTAAAAGTCAGTTGCAAAAAATTTTGGAAAAATTAGAATTGTATGCATGCTTAGACACTTTGGAATACGCACCTGTAAATAGTGAATTCCAAACTATAACATCATCTGATGTTGCCACGATGCAAAAGTAATTTTTTTTGAATAAATTAGAGAAAGTTGAATTGTTAATGAATATAAATAAGAATATGATACACGACGAATTTTTTATACAACAAAAAGTTATACATCCGAAATTAAATTTAAAATTTTAATAAACAATTTTAGAAAAAAATGCATACCGAACTTAGGACTCAAAATGTAGACTTAACGGAAAAGATCGAAAAAACGATCACGGGAAATTCCGTAGGAAATGACGGTCAGTATCTTGAAATAATTAACGAGTTAATTAATTGGGATGACATTATTGATACGATTAAACGTAATGTTAGTATTTTAAGCAAAGATGAATTTGAGAACTGTAATATTAGATTATTTATAAAATGTCTTGCCTTGAAAGAAATTTTAGGATATTCGGATACTGAATTACCCCGTGAGATTTCAACAAAGGAAATTTATCGTGATTTTATAGGTATAAAATCAGAAATCGATATTCCATGTGTGGAATTGATATCTACATTTCATGAAAATTTAATCGAAGAAGGGCTTTTTGGAACAGTTATTATTAAGATCAGGAAATATTTGTCAGATGCCAAAATGAAAATAATTGAGAACATTGTAAAAAAAGATATAGTAAAATTAAATGCATCAGCTTCAGACGTGTTAGATGAAGCCGGAATATCTGACCATGTGATATTAGAAATTGAAGAAATTCTAAAAATACTTTATGAGAAAATCATAGATTCGGTTTTTATGGAAGTCAGAAGAGATAAGTCTCAAGATATAAAAGAAAAACTGACTATTGTAAAAACCCAGATTGAAAAAGTATTCGCGAAAAATAGTAACAAAAAATCATCAAATTTTAGAAAACTGCTGAATATTGAACAAAGTATTTACAATATTTATAAAATTGCTTTGAAATTTGAAGAAGATATAAAAGTACAAAAACCGAATACACATGAAAAGAAACAAGTTGCCGAGAATAAAGAGATTCAATTATTCAATCCGTTTTATAAGGCTCTCGACGAATATATGATGTCCATGAACGATAATAATCTTGAAAATAAAGTTGCTTCAGAAAATGTAATCAGTAATAAGCTGAAATCTGCTGATGATACAAGGAAAGAATTTATAGATGGAATTAGTGTTATGAATGAATTCACTTCATCAGATTTAGATGACGCAAAAGAAGAAATCACTCCAAAGCCTCAACAAGAGGAAAACATGCAAAGAAGTGAAGTAGATTTTGTAGAAACAGAATCAGAAAAAGACGAAGAACCTTTTTTCTTAAACCCGGGAATTAAAAAGGAGGGTATTTTTAACGATGAGAATCTTACAGAAGATTATGAACTTGGCTTCAGGTTCCACCAGCTGGGATTGAAAATGGGGTTTTTCAATGTTAAACTAGATAGAAATAAAGAATCATCAAGAATTTCAACTGCTGAATTTTTCCCGAATAAATTCTGGCCATCAGTTAAGCAGAGATCCAGATGGATTGCCGGAATATGTCTGCAAAATTGGAAAATTAATAAATGGCAAGGAAATTTATCAACAAAATATTTTCTTTTCCGAGACAGAAAACCTCTTTTTAGTCTTTTTGGGGCATTTTTCTCAAATATTGTATTGTTATATCTTGTCTACACCGCTATAGCAGGCAATTTTTTTGATACAACCATTAATCCGCTTTTGGATAGTTCATCCGTATTAATATATCTGGTATTCGCAAATATGTTTTTTATGGTTTCAAGAGCGAGTCATAGATTTATTTTCACATACAACTGGTATGGTTTTAAATATGCTTTTTTCAGTTTGTTCAGACTGATAATTGATACATTTATTAACTTTTTTGCCGTTCTCAGAGCACTAAAAGTTTTCAGGCAAACGAAAAAGAAAGTTGTTTGGGATTCAACAACTCACTATTAACAATAGCTAATATACAAATGAAAATTGTAAATTCAATATTGGATTCAGAAAAAGTTAAAAATCAGATTAAGCAACATAATTAATAAGAAAATTTTAAAATGAAAAATAGAATATCAAAAGCAATGAGTATCAGAGGAATTCTAACTATTCTTGCAATACTATTTATTGCCTCCTCATTTTCAAAAGCCCAGGAATATGATAAGAATCTGGAAATTGCTTATAACTATCTGAATAACGGAAGGACTAATGATGCAATTCCAATTTTTGAAGATCATATCAAGCAATATCCCGGGGATATGCAGATCAATCTCCAGTTAGCCTATGCATATAAAAAAATAGGGAATGTTGATAAAGCGACCGAACGGTTCAAGTACGTCGCCTTAAATTCAACTAATCAAAAAGATATTTTGCTGGCAAACAATGAATTGAGTTCACTTGAAAAAGGTAATCAAACAGTTAGTCCGTTAGAAAATCTTAATAAAGCCTATACCTATATAGATGAGGGTGAATATAACAAAGCGGTTGATATTTTTGAAAATTATAAACTGGAACATCCGGAAGATACAAAAGTATACCTGCAGCTTGGTTATCTATATGACAAACTTGGAATGTATAAAAAGTCACTAGATTGTTTTGATTACGTATATAGCAACTCTAAGAACACTGATGAAGTTGATAAAGCAGCCCGCTCAAGGTATTATATGAATGATCTCATTATTAAAAACTCCTTTCAGTCATTGAATATATATTTTTATAATGTCTACGATTCTTATTTCAAGAATTACATTTCAAGCTTAGTCGGACATATTAATTTCAGACTCTTTAAAAACGCGAATACAGGATTTTATGCTGACATAAATATGGATTCACGTTCAAAAACCGGTACTATATATAATGACAGGTACTACGAAGGCGGCGGATTTTTTAATTACATGTTTTCTGATAATTTAGGGTTTGAACTTAGAGCAGGCTATGCGAGGGAAGTAGATTTTAATAAAAACAGTTTCAATTTTAAACCGATTCTATTTGCCGGAACAAGAATAGGAAATCCGGCCGTTTATCTTGGTTCTGAGAAATCTAAATCAAATAATTTTTATTTAGATGTATTTTCGATGGGATTATATGATTATAAGTTCCGTAATTTATTCGGATTACTGCTTTCAAAAGAGGTCTTCAGAGTTATGTCCGGAGGATATTCATATTTTGAATTCTATCTCAGCCAGTTGATACTCGCAGACAGCAGACGACTTGATTATAATAACTATGGCGAAATTGGAATAGGAGTAAACTTTAAACCCGATCTGGCGAAGTTTCCCGTAATATTTCTTGAAGCCACAAATAAGACTTTTTTAATAGGACCCGGCGGACAATTCTTACAGGGCACATTAAGAAATACTTTTCAAATTAAAGCCGGATTCCTTTTAAACTTTAATACAAAACTATGATTAACGAAATACTTTCAGTAGTTCTATGGACTACGGCAATCTTGCTTGTGATAAGCGGAATTGATGATCTCTATCTTGATTTACTGTACTGGTTTTTAAAAGGCAGGTACAAAAGTAAATTTCCCGATTTTTCATCGATGCATGATAAACCTGAAAAACCTATAGCAATATTTTTAGGAGCGTGGAACGAATCAGGGGTTATAGGCAGGACTTTAAGCTACGCAATACAAAATATAAAATACGATAATTATAAAATATTTGTCGGTGTCTATCCGAATGATATCAAAACGATCAAGGCAGTAAAAGAGATATCATTAAAAGATAACAGAGTTATTGCATGCATAAATCCTCAGGATGGTCCAACAACAAAAGCTGATAATCTGAACAGTTTATATACAGGTTTATGTGAATATGAAAAAATATATGGTGAGTTTGAGATTTTAATAGTACACGATGCTGAGGATTTCATACATCCTTATTCTATGCGACTGTATAATTACCTTATCGGATATAAAGGATATCACGGTATTCAAATTCCGGTTATTCCGATTAAAAGCAAACATGGAAAGGTTTACCATAGGACATATTGCGATGCTTTCGCTGAAATACATACGAAGGATATGATTGTTAGACAGGGAATGGGGACATTCATTCCATTTTCAGGATCCGGAATGGGATTTCACAGAAAAGCAGTTTATTATCTGGAAATGATTTATAATATGATTAACGATTCTAAATCAGATAAAAAATTATCTAAGGATGAATACCTCGATCTGAACGGTCGGAAAATAGAACTTACTGAAGATTATTTCAGAAATAACGAAGAAATGGTCTCAGCTCCTCTTCAGGTGAATAATACAAGCTATATCGAAGATCCGTTCGCCAGTTTAATAAAGAACAGGAGAAATTATAAAAGGCCGGCTAATGATGTAATCCGGCGTTATACTATGACATTCGCGGCATTTGTCCTGATGGGAATTGGGTTCCTGGTATATGAAGGAAATCCCGAAGAAAAGGATGGTACTTTAATCGGCATAAAAAATGGTAAAAGCTTTTTCTTTGAAAATGTTTACGCAGGAGATGATAAATCTTCCGATTATTATACCTACCAGCCGAATTATGCATATCAAACTACTTTGCCATCAAAATCATCCCCGAATGAGGACGAGGGTTATATATACACAGATAAAAATTATAATGTAGTCTTTGTACCGGTAGAAAACGGCAAATTTGATAAAAACTATAATGTGATGTATATACCTCTTGAAGATGGTAATTTCGGTATTCAGGAATCAGCCTGGAGTTCAATTGATAATGCAAGCGAGCGTTTAAACTCGATTCTGCTGCAGCAATCTTTAAATGAAATAAATGGCTATATCTGTGAATCAAAGAATACCGATAAAGCTTTATTTAAAGTAATAGTCGGCAGTTATAAAAATATCGAAGAAGCTCAGGCTCACACTAAAAAAATAAGAGAAATATTTCAGAAATAATTTTCAATAAAAAATTAATTAAACAAAATGAACACGGCTTACGAAACACAAAATATCACACTAAGCGCAAAGCTTGTGGATATAATCAGAAACAGCCTCAATAAAGATGGTAATCTTCACCTTTTGAATAGATTAGATAAAATCATAAAATGGGATGAGATTACCGAAATAGTAACAAGATACCTGCCCGAAGCATCGGGTGGAACATACAGGAACAATAAAGTTTTAACTTTAATAAAATGCCTGATATTAGAAAATATATTTAATTTCTCGGATTACAAATTATTTGTCGAACTAGCAGATAAAGATCCTTATCAGAATTTTATAGGAATTGATTCACCTAAAAAAATCCCAAAAGTGAAAATAGTTTCTTCATTCCGGAGTGACCTTATTATTAATAGTATTTATGAAATGGTTATTGAAAGGTTCAATGAACAGCTGGATGAAGGGAAAACCGAAATATTGGATTATAGCCTCAGAGATGACGAAAAAGAACAAAACATTCTTAAGTATGAATCGAAAATGCTTGAAATTGAAGACAGAATAAGCAAATTAAGTGAAAATACCTTTCCATCAATTCTCTCCGGAACGGATTTTGATACAGCATATGACTTGAGAGACAATCTTTTAAGAATTAAAAAACAGGTAGGTAGACTATCCGGTGAAAAATTTGATCCTGAGTCGGAGAATTATCAAAAAATGCTGAAAGTTGAGAACAGTATTATCAATATTAATGGAATAGCTGAAAAACTTGAAAACAATAAAAATCCAGATAAAGAAACGATTGAACCTGAATCAGAGAGAACTGAAGAACTTCATAATAAAATTATAAATTCATTTTATATTTCCTTGGAAGAAAATGTCTCCAAAGACCAGGATCAAACAACGATAAAGGGTTTTGAATCAGATAATATTATCCAGGAAAAATTAAAATATACAAATAGGATAATTGAGGAGTTAAAAGATAGTTTAAAAAACTTAGATGAAATATCTGCTTCAAAAGAAAGTCCGGAACCTGAAAAATTAAATGGCCATGATACAGAAATACAGTTAGAAGAAGAGAAGATTGAGACAGAAAACGAAACAGAAAACGAAACAGAAAACGACACAGAAATCGAAACAAAAACTGACACAGAAATTGAAACAAAAACTGAAGCAGAAACAGAACTTGAAACAAAAACTGATACTTATATTGAAACCTATTTAACCTTACCGGAATTAGAAACAGAAGCTATACCCGAAGAGGAAATTGATTTTCCTAATCCTCTTGTAATTTATCCCGGAAAAAAGACTGAGGGAATTTTTAATGATGAAAATTTAACCGAAGATTATGAACTCGGTTTCAGATTTCATCAGCTTGGTCTGAAAATGGGATTTTTCAACGTAATGCTTGACAGCCATAATGAATCCACCAGAATATCCACGGCTGAATTTTTCCCGAATACATTCTGGTCTTCGGTAAAACAAAGATCCAGATGGATTGCCGGAGTATGCCTTCAGAACTGGAAAGCCCACAAATGGAAAGGTGATCTGACAACAAAATATTTCATGTTCAGGGACAGGAAACCACTATTTAGTATTCTTGGAGCCTTTTTATCTAACATGATATTCTTTTATATGATATTAGCAATTGTATGCAATATATTTAAGATTGCGGAATTAGACTTTGTAATTAAATCCAACTCAATTTTATGGTATATACTTTTAGCCAATCTGTTTTTTATGATTTCAAGAGTTGTGCAACGATTTGCATTTACATATAACTGGTACGGTTTCAGATTTGCATTCTTTAGCGTTGCCCGGTTAGTAATGGATACTTTTATCAATTTCTTTGCCGTACTCAGATCACTGAAAGTTTATAATCAATCTAAAAAGAAAGTCGTTTGGGATTCAACAACACACTATTAAGAAAAAACATAAATATAAATGGATACTATAAATTCAACATTCGATTCAGAAAAAGCAAAAAACAAAAAGATTATTCTTTTTGTACTTGGCACCAGACCTGAAATTATAAAATTATTTATTTTATACAGAGTACTTAAAAATTCAGATGAGTTTTATCCCGTGTTATTCAACTCTGCCCAGCAGTCTATCTCAGATGATATCCTGTCATACCTGGATTTAAAATTTGATATGACTGCAGATGAGATACCAAATCGTTCGCCTGATCTTTCCCTTTTTGTATCCCATTTATTGAATAACCTGAACCAAAAATTTAATTTAAAAACAGAAATAAGAAAACAGGATATAAACGGAGTAGTTGTTCAGGGAGATACAGCTTCAGCCTATTCAGGTGCACTATGGGGTTTCTTAAATGAAATCCCTGTATTTCACGTAGAGGCAGGCCTCAGGACTTTCGATCATCAGAATCCGTTTCCTGAGGAGTTCTACCGCGAGTCAATTGCACGTTCTTCAAGACTTAATTTTTGCCCAACCCGTATAAGTTATGACAATTTAGTGAGGGAAGGAATTGATAAAGAAAGAAATTTCATAGTAGGCAATACAATAAATGATGCGATGATAACATTTGTTAACGAAGACAGAATAGGATATTCCGAATTTGGTAATTTTATTCTGAGCACACTTCACAGAAGGGAAAACTGGGACAATGTAGCTGACTATGCGAAAATCCTTTATGATATTGCTCATAAGAATAAAACCGGTAAAAAGATACTGCATCTGCTTCATCCGAATCCTGAAATAAGGAAAAGTTTTTATTCCCGTTTAAATGGCAGTTTACCGGATAATCTTATAATTACAGAGCCTGAGAATGATTATTTCAAAATGCTCAGATTGGTAAAAAACAGTCACTCAATATTATCCGATTCAGGAGGGTTGCAGGAAGAATCATTATTTTTTAATATACCCTGCGGAGTAATGAGAAAAGTAACCGAAAGACCTGAAGTACTGGAAAAAAATGCAAAGCTACTACCATTCGAATATGAAAAGATTTCAGGATTTCTAGACTATTCTGATGAATACCGCCGGAATAATACTGCGGAATTTGATTATACTTATGGTGACGGAAATTCAAGTATAAAAATATATGAAATTCTAAAAAGTTTTTTTGCATAAAAAAAAATTAAAAAATTATTTTTACAGCCATAGAAATATGATATTATGAAAAAAATAAATTTAATATTAATTATTTTAATCGTGTTACTGTCTGTAAATATTAGATTTTCAAATGCACAAGATAATAGAGACAATAGAAATAAACCGATAAATCAATATAAACCGAGAATTGTCCCGAATGCATTAATTCCGAAAGCGGCTTATACGGTTATTACTTCTGCTTTTAATGATACTTTAAGGGACGGGGTAATTCTCGATTGCTCAAGGTTTTATCCAAGCGTGGCGGACCCTAATTTTCCGAATGGGTACCCTGTCGTTATAATGACTCACGGTTATGGCGAAAGTAAAGCAGATTATGCTTCTTATGCGAATAGTCAGGCAAAGCAAGGGTACGTTGTATATACATACAGCATGCGCGGCCAGGGGAATTCAGGGGGATTATCAAATTTGATAAGCACAGTGGAAGCACTGGATTTAATTGAATTCGTTAATTTTATCAGACACGATAATATTACAAGGCTTGATACTTCTAAAATATTAATTGAAGGCGGTTCACAAGGTGGAATTTTACCATATATGGCTGCTTCTATGGGAGGTCTTAAAGTGAAATGTATTATTTCAGACCTTGCTACCCCAGAAATGGGTACAACCTGGATTGAAAATGGTTCGATAAAAATGACATATTTGTGGACAATATCGTATGCATCCAACATAGCGAGATATAATAATCTGGTGACTGCGATGCGCAGCTGGGTATATGCAAATACTCCCGAGAAATATGATAGTCTTGCATACTGGATGCCAATAGGCAGGGATTTCAAAACACAATTATCGCAAATAACGGTACCTATATTTATAGAAAACACCTGGCAGGATATGTTTTTTAATGTCTTAGGAAATATTAATGCTATCCCTTTCTTAACAGCACCCAAAAGATTCTATTTCGGCGCAGTACAAGGTCACGGTGGAGAAACATCAACCAGTGAAAATAATTTAATAAATCAATTATGGGATGAATGGTATAATTACTGGTTGTTAAATATAAACAACAATCTTCTTTCTAAGCCGAAATATTACTTCGCTTACACACAGTATCCATTAACAAATTCTAAATGGTCGTTCGTACACGATAGTTCAACAGTATGGCCTCCTCCAAATACAATCAATATGAACTTATATTTTAAACCTGGAAGAAAACTTAAGACAACAGCCGGTTCTGGAGATTCGGCGGTAACTTTGGTTAATAATGTTATAGGTGGATTGACAATGCAGCAAGCTGTTGATTATGCCTTTAAAGGAACATATTTCAATACTAGATTTAAAAAAACACAATTGATGTTCGAGACAGACCCTCTAACCGCTGATTTAAAAATGATAGGAAATCAACTTGTGAATCTTGAATACTCTTCAAATGTTTATGAGTGTCAGTATAATTTTCAAATATACGAAGTAACCGGTAGCACTGCTAAATTAGTAACAAGAGTTAACTATACAGATTGGCATAACGCACCTTATTTAAGAAAAGAAAAAAGTTTTTATGGCTTATCTCATTCACATATATTTAAAGCAGGGAATAAAATCAGAATAGTGATTACAAATCTTGATACATCTCCCAATGACAATTTTCTGACCACAAATCCTCATGTATTACCATCTTTAGTCAAGGGAAATCACAAAATTTATTTAAATGGGAATACATATATCAGTTTGTTAGTTAAGTCACCGGGTAACCGTTTGACAAATTCATTTTTCAGTGACAATGAAAATACAAATATGGTTACTAAAGTAAATTCAACGGCAACCGTTTTTAGTTTGAATCAGAATTACCCTAATCCTTTCAATCCATCTACCAGGATACAATTTTCTATTCCACAAGATGAATTTGTTACATTGAAAGTTTATGATATATCGGGAAAAGAAATTGCAGTATTGGTTAACGAACAAAAAGCCAAAGGAGAATATTCAGTGAATTTTAATGCGGATTCGTACAACCTGTCGAGCGGTATTTATTTTTATAAATTATCAACAACAGGTTATTCTCAGGTTAAAGAAATGTTATTAATAAAATAAAAAAGTTTATAATAATTAAAAAACAATTACAGGGAAATCAAATGAACAAAAGGAATCTTCAAATACTCGTTATTTTTATTACTATGTTGTTTGTTATATCGGGGCTTAATGCACAGGTCAGGCAACATAAAAAATCACATCATCCCGATTTAGAGACATACCAATTTCCAAAATTACCCCAGCTTCCCGGAAAATTGTTACCGGGACCATATAATGTAATCCAACAGAATTTTAATATAACATTGAGGGATGGTATATTACTCGACTGTTCAAAATTTTATCCGGACACAACTAATCCATTATTGCCGAATGGTTTCCCCGGAGTAATTATGTGCCATGGTTATGGTGACAGAAAGGAAACTCTTGCAGGATTTGCTCACGACCAGGCATCTTATGGATATAGTGTTTATACTTTTAGTATGCGTGGACAAGGAAATTCGGGTGGATTATCTAATCTTATCAGTACGACCGAAGCGCAGGATTTAATTGAAGTTGTAAAT
Source organism: uncultured Ignavibacteria bacterium (assembly GCA_963806045.1). GTDB lineage: Bacteria > Bacteroidota > Ignavibacteria > Tepidaquicellales > Tepidaquicellaceae > DATCHW01. The sequence goes on from CAWDWP010000001.1 coordinate 237,734, forward strand.
TATATGAAGCACGATCTAAATGCAAGACTTGATAGCAGTAAAATTTTAATTACAGGCGGCTCGCAGGGTGGTATTATTCCATATATGGCAGCATGTAATGGAATGAATGTAAAATGCATCATACCCTCACTTGCCTCTCCTACATTTGCTTCAAACTGGATTGCCAACGGCTGTATAAAAATGACATTCTTATGGACAATTGAGTATACACCGGATTCGGTGAGATATTCACCTCTGGTGGAGGCTATGGATAGTTGGGTTTATTCAAGCGCAATGGATAAATGGGATAGTCTTGCATATTGGGTTCCTATTAATAGGGATTTTGCATCTCAGGTTTCTCAAAACAAAGTTCCGGTTATGATTGAAAATAGCTGGCAGGATTATTTCTTTGATGCATATGGAAATATTAGTACAATTGCGAATTTAACTTCTCCTAAGAGATATTATTTCGGAGCTGTTGTGGGTCATGGAGGAGATGTATCCGCGACTGAGAATACCTGGCATGAGAATTTTTATAATGAATGGTTTTATTATTGGTTATTTAATATTGATAATGGAATTTTGACAAGACCGCTCTTCCATTATGCTTCAACTACATTCCCGACAAGTAGTGGTATGTGGAGTTTCAAGCACGATAGTACATCTGTCTGGCCGCCAAGCGGGTTGACAAATTTAAAGCTCTATTTTAATCCAAAAAACCAACTTAAAACATCTCCTAATTTAAATGGTAATAGCAGTGTAACATTAAGCAATAAAGTAACAGCAGGTTATACAATGCAAAATGCAGTTGATGATGAATTCACAAGTACTGCATTTACTTCCAATTTTACAAAGTCTCAGTTAATATTCACTTCTCCTGCTCTTGCGAATAATACAAGATTGACAGGAACTCCAACAATAAACCTGGATTATTCGTCCAATATGAACATGAGTCAGTTTAATTTTCAGATTTATGAAGTTCAGGGGACAACATCAAAAATGGTAACAAGAGTAAATTATGCAGACAGACATAATACATCTCATAATGTGAGAAAAACAACACTAATAAACGGGAATTCTCATTCACACATTTTCCAAAAAGGTAATAAAATAAAGATTATCGTTACGAATCTTGATACTTCACCAAATGATGTATCATTCCTCACAACATTTCCGTTTGTTTTGCCGGTATTACTAAATGGAAACAGTAAATTATTTTTAAGCAGGAATTGTTACATAAATTTACCACTTCAAACTACATCAATGAATCCCGGTATGAATATATTTGTTGATGAAGAAAACCCGGAATCTGTTCAATCAGATAATTTACCGGTCAGTTTCGATTTGAAGCAAAATTATCCGAACCCATTCAATCCTTCGACAACTATAGAATATTCTGTTCCGCAGAATGCATTTGTAACATTAAAAGTATATGATATTTCGGGTAAAGAAATAGCTGCATTAGTTAATACTCAATCAGCAGCGGGAAATTATTCCGTGAATTTTAATGCTGATGTTTATCATTTATCAAGCGGAATCTATTTTTACAAATTGTCCGCAGGAAACGAAGTTGCGATGAAAAAATTTGTACTAATTAAATAAAAATTGTATTTTGGTCCCTACAATTAAAATACAGTAATGAAAATTAAATTTAATTATAGAATAACTATATGAGAAGATATATAATATTTTTAGCATTCCTGTTGCAAGTTACTTACAATATAAGTTTTGTAACAGCGCAGAATAATAACAATGGAATCAATGTATTTAAAAGAACACAAAAATATTTATCATTTCATAAATACGACAATGATAATCCTAAAGCAACTAAGACTACAGTAGCAAATGGAAATTGGAGCTCCGGTTCAACATGGGGTGGAACTGTTCCGAATACGGGAGATAATATTACAATAAATCATAATGTTGTTCTTGATATTATTGATTCAACAATTTCCGTAGGAACCCTGACTATTAATGCCAATAAAACATTAACTCTGAACTCAGAAACAAATTTTTATATTGGAAGTACTGCAAGTATATCCGGTACGCTGCTTCTTGTTGCGGGTTCTGACTACGGAACGTGGGTATATCCGGCTGGTAATTTAACCATAAATTCAGGTGGTACATTTAATTGTTCAGCATCAAATACCCATTGTGATTTTTACAGCTCATCAAGTCAAACCTTAACCAACAATGGTACCATTACTTCTCCTCTAAACGATTTAAGTATAGATATAGACAACTCCAATAATTTAAATCTGGCAGGCAGCAGTTCAATAACCGTAAATAATTTAAATATTAACTTAGGTGATTTAGTAAATAGCGCATCACATAATATTACTATATCTTCCGGGGGAATGTTAAATCGCGGTGATGGAACCATTGCAGTAACTCCATTAGGGACATTATACGATTTAATGTATTCTAATAGCTCACCAATAAATAATACCGGACCCGAAATTCAAGATAATACCGTAATCCGTGATTTAACTATTAATGGTTTTGATAATGTAACGTTGAATTCAGACGCTACTGTAAATGGAAATTTTATCATTCTGGGAGGTAATTTGAATATCAGTAACGATACCTTGACTTTGAACGGCGGAGTTCAGGCCGGAGGATTCTTCGGCACACTAACCGGAGGTGCAACCTCAAAGCTTACTTTAGGCGGTTCGGGAAGCGTTACATTGCCTGATATTCAGACACAACAATTAAACAATCTTACAATTAACCGTACAGCAAATGACCAAATAACTCTGGGCGGGAATTTAAAAGTGACAAATACTCTTGAAATAGACAACGGTAATATCAATACAGATATATACAATTTAACTCTTGGTACGACCGGGTCAAACCTTGGAACATTAATTTACAACGCCGGTGCAAACACAGGTATAATTACCGGAAAATTTACCAGGTGGTTCGGAACTACATCCGATCAACCTGCTGTAAAATTTCCCGTAGGGGATGTTAACGCATATTCTAAACCAAGAATGGTGACTATTCAATATGGTACAATAGGTGGAACTATGCCAACTAGAGCAGGGACTCTTACTGTTCAATATATTACTGGTGACCCTATAACTCTTAATTCTGTCTCACTTTCCGATGGAGGTTATTCAGTTGATACTTACAGTGTTGTAGGCTATTGGCAAATAGATCAAGGCGCAATTAGAGGAGGTACTTATTCAATGACAATTTCTCCTACCGGATTTAGTGGAATGAGAATATATTACCAACTAAGGATTTTAAAGAGACTATCTTCAGGAACATTATGGACACTCCAGGGAACACATGTTAACGGAGATTCGATCCCGGTTCCGGTAGCAAAACGCTCCGGACTTCTCACATCAAGCGGATTCGGTCAAATTGGATTAGGAGGTAATTACCCTGACAATCCTCTAGACTCACCAATGCCTGTTGAACTTAGTTCATTTTCTTATTCTCTTTCGTCAAATAATGTAAAATTAACATGGATTACAGAAACAGAGGTTAACAATCACGGTTTTGAAATTTACCGGAAATCAGAACAAACAGATTGGGCAATGATAGGATTTGTAAACGGAAGTGGTACTATCAATACTCCGAAAACTTACAATTATACAGATAAAAACTTAAATACGGGAAAATATTCTTATAAATTGAAACAGATAGACTACAATGGAAATTACGAATATTTTATGATGCCCGGAATTGCAGAAATAGAAGGTCCGAATAAATTTGAGATTTCACAGAATTATCCCAATCCGTTTAATCCTTCAACCACTATAGATTTCTCTATACCTAAAAACGCTTATGTAACATTAAAAATCTATGATGTGTCCGGAAAAGAAGTAGCAGTTTTGGTTAACTCGCGGATAATTGCCGGATTCCACTCAGTGAATTTTAATGCTGATTCATATCACTTATCAAGCGGAGTATTTTTTTATAAATTATCTGCAGGAGATTTTTCACTGACGAAACAAATGTTATTAATTAAATAGAAGAACTATATAACTTGATAATAATACTAATAAAATAAATGATAAATAAGAAATATTTTATAATATTGATTTGTATTTTGATGATATCTATGATATCGGGAATACAGGGACAGAGTATCGGGTCAAATAAAATTTCCCGTAAAATGATGAAAGATACTTATCAAATCCCAAAGTTTCCTATGATTCCTCAAAAGATGGGTCCGGAAGTTTATAATGTTATTCAACAAGATTTTACTTTATCATTAAGAGATAGCATAGTTCTCGATTGTTCTAAATTTTTCCCCAGTATATTAAATCCATTATTACCGAATGGTTATTACGGAGTAATAATGTGTCATGGCTATGGGGAAAGCAAGGAAGCATTTCAACAATTTGCTCATGATCAGGCATCATATGGCTATAGCGTCTATACGTATAGTATGAGAGGGCAGGGTCATTCAGGAGGATTATCTAATTTGATAAGCATTACTGAAGCGTTGGATTTAATTGAGTTTGTAAATTATGTAAAGCACGACCACGATACTTCAGGTGTTGATAGCAGCAAGATATTAATAATGGGCGGCTCACAAGGGGCAATAATTCCTTTTATGGCTGGCTGCAATGGAATGAATGTCAGATGCATTATTTCTGCTTTGGGTTCACCGGAATTTGCTGCAAGTTGGATAGAAAATGGCTGTATAAAGAGAACTTTTTACTCTACTATTACATATGATACTAGCATAGCAAGATATGCACCTCGGGTGAAAGATATGGAGCAGTGGATTTATGCTGATACCAATAAGTGGGACAGCCTGGCATATTGGCTACCTATAGACAGAGATTACCAAAATATAGTTTCCCAGAACCATATTCCAATTATGATAGAAAATAGCTGGCAGGATTATTTCTTTAATACTTTAGGCATTATAAATGCTTTACCGATATTAACCTCACCTAAACGATTTTACTTCGGAGCGGTTGTGGGACACGGTGGAGATGTTTCTGAAACCGAAAATATCTGGCACGAGAATTTCTTTAACGAATGGTTCTATTACTGGTTATTTAATATTAATAACGGAATATTAACAAGACCAATTTTTCATTTTGCTTCAACAAGTTTTCCTGAAATTAACGGTATGTGGTCATTCGTTCACGATAGTTCTTCTGTCTGGCCCCCGGCAGGGTTATCTGATTTAAATTTGTATTTTAATCCAAATGAACAGCTTAAAACGACGGCTAATATATTAGTTAATGATACAATAAAAATAAAAAATAATGTTACAGGTGGACTGACAATACATCGGGCATTAGACGATGAATTTACAGGAACGTATTTTAATACTTGTTTTACCAAATCTCAATTAATATTTACTTCCCCGGTTCTTACCAATAAAGTAAGGATGATTGGAACTCCTGCTATTAAATTGGATTATTCTTCCAATATGAATAGATGCCAGTTTAATTTTCAGATTTATGAAGTACAGGGTTCGGTGCAAAAATTTATCACAAGGGTTAATTATACTGACAGGTATAATACCACAACTCACAATATCAGAAAAAACGTGCAAGTTGACGGAAACTCCCATTCACATATTTTCCAGCAAGGTAATAAAATAAGAATAATAATTACTAATTTTGATACGTCGCCTAATGATCCACAGTTCCTTGGAACAAATCCATTTGTTCTTCCGGTATTAGATAATGGAACAAGTAATATATTTTTGAGCAGTAATAGTTATATAACGCTTCCTATTCAATTTACCAATTTGAATTCAGCTATAAATATTTTTGCAGATGAAAATCCGGAATCAGTTCAGCCTAATAATATACCCGTTAGTTTCAATTTAAATCAGAATTATCCGAACCCGTTCAATCCTTCGACAAGGATTGAATATTCTGTTCCGAAAAACACTTATGTAACTTTGAAGGTATATGATGTTTCAGGTAAAGAAGTTGCCGTGTTAGTGAATTCACAGATATCTGCGGGAAGTTATTCTGTATCTTTTAATACTAACGATTACAATTTATCAAGTGGAATTTATTTCTATAAACTGACAGCTGGTGATAAATCAGCAATTAAAAAATTAGCATTCATAAAATAATTACATTAAATACATTCAAAAGTTGTTAATTCAAAAAACGAAAATATATATCATAAATGCTGTAATTATCTTCGTTGTTATATTTTATGCGAAGGATGCAACCGCACAGCAATTTAAATATACTGTTGCAGATGGTCTATGGAGCACAGGTACTGTATGGATTGACGGAACTATTCCGAATAGCGGGGATACTATCATCATCCAGAATAATATTACATATAATGTCTCAGAAAATTTTACTGCAGCAATACTTGAAATAGGACCTGGAGATACTCTCACCCTTAATTATTCGACGCTTACAGTAAATAATTTATTCCTGAACGGAGGAACACTTGATAATAGTGTACACAATATAACATTGGCAACCGGTGGTTTAATTGGCATTTACGATAGCAGCAGTGTTGCTGTCACACCTCTTGGAACAAGTTATGATTTGGAATATAATAATACCCTTCCAATCAATACAGGACCTGAATTGCAAAACAATTCAGTTATCAGGGATTTAATTATTAATAGCACTGATAATGTTACCTTAAATTCAAGCGCTACTGTAAATAGAAATTTTATTATTCTGGGCGGAAATTTGAATATCGGCTCTCGTACATTAACTTTGAACGGGGATATTCAGTTAGGTATATTTTTCGGAACGCTCACAGGAGGTGTAACTTCTAAAATAACTTTAAGTGGTTCGGGGAGTGTCACTTTACCAAACATAGTCAGCGGACAATTAAAAGCCCTGATAATTAATCGAACATTAAATGATAGTATAATATTAGGCGGAAATTTAAATATTAAGGATACTTTGAATATAAACGGGGGTACACTTGCTAATAATGTGCACAATATAACTATGTCAGCCGGTGCTTTAATTTGTATCTCCGATAGTAGCCGCATTGCCGTCACACCCCTTGGAACGAGTTATGATTTGAAATATAACAACACTTTGCCAATCAATACAGGACCTGAATTGCAAAATAATTCAGTTATCAGAGATTTGATTATTAACAGTATCGATAGTGTCGCTTTAACTTCAGACGCTACCGTAAATAGAAACTTAATCACTCTGGGGGGTAATTTGAATATAGGCTCTTTCACTTTGACACTAAATGGAGGTATTCAAACAGGTGTAAATTTTGGTTCACTGACAGGTGGTGATTCATCAAAAATTATTATCTTAGGCACCGGTATTAGTTCTACATTACCTGCAGTAACTGTAAATAACTTGACTCTTAATCGGGTAAACGGCATCAGCCTGGGGGGAAATGTTATGATAAGCGGAATACTTTCAATAATAAACGGGAAAATAGCACTTGATACAAACAATTTAACACTGGATTCATCTGCAGCAATTACAGGAATTAGTGATTCAACTTATATTATAACAAACGGAACAGGAGTACTTATTCAGAATATTTCTAATAATAATAATTATGTAACCTTTCCGGTCGGACCTACAAGTACATCATATAATCCTGTAAAAATTAAGCTCGATGTTGCTTCTACTCCGGATGTATTTGGAGTTAGAGTATCCAGTACTATTACAAATCCGCCTAATAAACCATTAGAGGTAATTCAAAAAGAATGGAATATCTCTGAAGGAACGCAGGGGGGTTCTAATGCTTACTATTCAGTTTTCATTTGCTTCGGCAGATTTTGGTTCCGGTTTTAATCCTAATTTAAATCCTAATGTTTATGATATCGGACATTATAATTCAGGTTATGAGGTATTTAGCGGGAGCATTTCCGGTTCGATAAATAATCTTTATACTATAACAAACACACACGCTATATCAAATTTCTCACCTTTTATTGTCGGAAATTATAATTCAGTTACCGGTGCGAATGTACTTAATTTTGCACTCACAGCGATATTATCAGGAAATTATGATGAAGCAACAATGATACCAAAAAAGGTTTTAGTCGAATTACATAATTCAACAGTGCCATATGAAATGGTTGATTCCCAGACTGTACTTTTAAATACTTCGGGTATCGGAACTCCGGTTTTCACAAAAGGAGTAAATGAAATTCCATATTATATTGTACTAAGAACTGATAACTGTCTGGAAACCTGGAGTGCAACAGCACAAACTTTTTCATATTCAGCATTAAATTACGACTTTACAACGGCAGCCACGCAGGCATTTGGCAGCAATATGCTGCTCGTCGGGACAAAATGGTGTATAATCAGCGGTGATGTAAATCAGGATGGCAGTGTCGACGCACTTGACAGGTCAGCATGCTGGAATGACAGGAATCTAACCGGACCTTATACAACAGATTTAAACGGAGACGGAGTAGTTGACGCACTTGACAGGTCAATCTGCTGGAATAACCGCAACCTTTCTGTTCAAAAACCGGCTCTTGTTTTAAGTTCTAATTCAGTACGAAATCAGAATAATAAGGGTACTTATGATAATACAACCAATGGAAAAATGAAAGGTATGTATGATTTAAAACTTGACGGTTCAAATAAAAATAAAGTTATTAAACAAAATCATTATTTAAAATAATAAAGAAATTATTCGTAAATTTTTATATATATAGAATCGATTCATTATAAAACAGTAATAGTTAAAATTAAGGGGTTATGGTTCACGATATTTTTGTTGTATTACTTTGGATTACGGCAATCCTGCTAATCATCAGCGGATTAGATGACTTTTATCTGGATATGCTGTACTGGCTTTTAAAAGGGAGACACAGGGAGCAATTCCCCGATTTCTCCGAGATGCACACTAAAGAAGAAAAACCGATAGCAATTTTTCTTGGTGCCTGGAATGAATCCGGTGTTATTGGACGAACTTTAAGTTTTGCCGTCAATAATATAGCCTATAAAAATTACAAGATATTTGTTGGTGTTTATCCAAATGATCTTAAAACCATTAAGGTTGTTAAAGATATATCAAAACTGGATCCTCGAATCATAGCTTGCATTAATCAGCAGGATGGACCAACTACAAAAGCAGATAATTTGAACTGTCTTTATGCCGGTTTATGCGATTACGAAAAAATTTATGGGGAATTCGAAATGATTATTGTTCACGATGCAGAAGATTTTATTCATATGGGCTCTCTGAAGCTTTATAATTTTCTTTTGGGATATAAAGGATATCACGGTGTTCAAATACCTGTCCTGCCTATAAAGAGTAAACACGGAAAAATATATCACAGGACTTACTGTGATGCTTTTGCCGAAATCCATACAAAGGATATGATAGTTCGTCAGGGAATGGATACGTTTATGCCATTTTCCGGAACAGGTATGGGCTTCCACAGAAAAGTTATGTATTATCTCGAAAAATCAAATTTTGAGATTTTAAATAAAAATAGCAGGTCACCGGAAGATGAATTTAAAGATCCGTGGGGCAGAAAAATTGAATTAGGGAACAAATATTTCAAAAATGAAGATGATGAGGAAAAAGCGCTTCAATATAACAATAACACAAAATATCTTGATAATCCTTTCATAAGTCTGGATGTTTCTAAAGCAAAATTTTTTAAATCAACAAAGGCTATAATAATAAATTTTACTCTCGTATTCTTGATTCTTTTATTAACAGGTATCGGATTTCTTATATATAAAGGAAATAGTTCAGGAAACGAAACAATTTTACAATATTTTCAGCAAAGCACAAATGCTGTAAAGGCTGTTCCCGATACAATCCCCGGTTATATAATTAATTCTGACTCAGTTTTCACCAAATCTCCCCCGATAAATAACATAAATAATAAACCGGTTTATGGAAGCAAGAAGAAAAGATTATCCGGTAGATTATATAATCGATGAATTATTAAGATACCTGACAATTTGAAATTACATAATTTCCTCTTTTTAACCTCCCCAATTAATGCTCTATTTAACCTCCAATATTTCGATTTTGTTCTGTCAATTGTATTCAATTGATATATAGCGATTTGTTATTTATATTTATGGACTACAATCGAGGTTTCGAATAATTAAATTAGCTTTTATTAAAAGCATTATTCATTGAAAAAAACGCGGATAATAATTATAGGAGATAATTGCATCCTGGTACAGGGGTTATCTTCTTTGATAAACAGTCAAACCGATTTAAAGGTCGTTTCTGTCTTTGGAGACGTCGAAAAATCTGAAATGCATATCCGTGAGTCTAAACCTGATGTAATTCTTATTGATTTTGACCTTCAAAGTAAAAACAGCCTTCAGACGGTCAAAGCAATAAATAAATATTTTCACGATATTAAGCTTCTGTTGATAAATTATATTCCTGTACAGGAAGATTTGCTAAAATTTTTGCAAGCAGGAATTTCAGGATTTATACTGAAAAATGCTGCTACAAAGGAAATTCTTACAGCGATAAGATTAGTTGCAAAAGGAGATGTATTTTTGCCCACTAATTTAACAGGGTCTCTTTTTTCTCAAATCAAAAAATATACAAACAATAATCACGAAAAATCAAGGAATATAGAAACATTGATTATAACAAAGCGTGAACGGCAGATTATTAAATTGATCTCTGAAGGTATGTCAAACAAAGAAATTGAAGAAAAACTAAATCTTTCTCTTAATACTGTTAAAAGTCACATACATAACATCCTCGGAAAACTTGAACTTCAAACACGTTCACAGATTGTGAAATACTTCTTTACAAAAGATGAATTCGTACATATATCCGATACAATATCTCTGTTAGAAGAGTAACCCTAAATTCCCTCATCTATCAAACTTGAAAAACATTCCCGGCGGTAGACAGTCTGTTTTTATTAATAATATTTGGGGAAAATAATTGTAAATATTTTATCCCTCTTTTGTTAAAGTGGTAGAGCCTCGATTAATCGGGATGGGCAGGGGGTTATTATGTTCTGTGAATTGATATTTTATTATTTATATGATAAATTATCAAAAATAATTTTATGCGAAGAATAATTTTAATCTTTATCTTTTTCCTCTCTGTTATCAACTTGTATGGGCAGGATAAAGTTGAACAAAAAGAAATCTGCATTACTATAGATGACCTACCCTATACGGCGAAGATATTCAAAGACGTTGAATCAGGAAAAAGAATTACGGAAAGAATTCTTACATCGTTAAAGAAATTCAATGCATTTGCACTCGGCTCTGTAAACGCAGGAAAACTTTTTGACGATGATATATTGAATAAGAATAAAGTCGCTCTTCTGAAAGCCTGGCTGGATGCAGGAATGACACTTGCCAATCATACATTCCACCACAGTAACTATAATAATCTTACTTTTGCAGAGTTTAAACTGGACATAATTAACGGCGAGAAAATATTAAAGGACCTTATTGAATCAAGCGGACAAAAACTTGTGTATTTCCGGCACCCGTTTTTATTCCGTGGTAATACAAAGGAAAAGGCAGATTCGCTTTCGGCTTTCCTGAAGGAAAACGGATACACCGAAGCACCGGTATCGGTTGATAATGCGGATTATATTTATTCGTGGGCTTATGAAAAAGCACTGAATTCAAAGAATGATTCACTCGCGAAGCAAATCGGAGTTGATTATATCAGCCATATGGAAAAAGCACTGGTACATTATGAAGAGCAGTCACTTAAACTATTCGAATATAATATTAAGCATATACTTTTAATGCATGCAAATCCATTGAATGCAGATTATATGGATGAACTTCTCCAAATGCTCGTAAATCACGGTTATGAATTTATCACTCTCGATGAAGCTTTGAAAGACCCGGCATATCTGACAAAAGATGAATTTTATAAAAAAGCAGGGATTAGCTGGCTGGATAGATGGGCTTATACACAGGGGAAAAGAGGAGACTTTTATACCGGCGAACCAGTTCCGGAAGATTATATCAACGAGCTTTCGAAATGAATCCTCCATGGAGTTTGTCTCAAATCTTGATTTCTCTCTTGTTGTCGTAACTCTTTAGGTTGCGTTTTCATTCTGATCTGAGTTTCATAAATTTATCCTATTTTTTTAAATTCCAATCTAACTTTTATTCGGAAATTTTGTTACAATAGTTAATTAATTAACAGTCATTTGGTTTTCAGAAAAAACGAATTTTTAATAAATAAATAATAAACATCTGACAGATGAAAATATTTTTACAACTGCATTTTTTAGTATCCATAACCATATTAACAGTCATAGGTATTGCAATTTTTCATATTATACAAAAGTTAATAAGAAAAAATTTATCACACGAGACACTGAAAGAAAACCACGAAGTCGGCGGTTTCATTTATAATGCAGTTGGCATTATATACGCTGTACTAATTGCTTTTGTTGTTTTTGCCATTTGGACCAGTCAGTCGGATACCAATACTAAAATTGAACTGGAAGCCGGCAATTTACTTGACTTGTATTATGATGCCAATGTTTTTCCCGATTCATTAAAAAAGGAAATACAGTCAACAATCCGGGATTATGTTCCGAGAGTTACGACAAATGAATGGGATTCTATGGCAGATGGAAACAGAGACGCAGAAGCGACGAAGATGTTCATAAAGTTAAACAAAATATATTTATCAATTGACGGCAATCAGTTAATCAATAAGGATATCCTGACAGAAGAATTAAAAATAATACACGAAATCAGGGAATACAGACGCCACAGACTTTTAAGCAGCAAACAGAATATGCCCGATATATTATGGATTGTATTATTAGCAAGTTCGGTAATTATGATTGTTTTTACATTCTTTTTCAGCACCAAAAACAGACGGCATCAATATATAATGACGGCATTCCTGGTATTTGTTTGTGTGAGTGTATTATATCTGGTCTTTGTTCTGGACCATCCGTTTACGGGAATACACGCTATCAAACCTGATGCATTTGAACCGTTAATGAACATTGTCAGGAATTTCAAAAAGTAAAAATTAAATAATCTATATTATGAAACCAGCGGATTTTTTGACAAAACTAGCACCTGAAAGAAAATTTATTTTATCTGCAATCCATGAAATTATTTTGAACAAGGATAAAAATGTAAAAGCAGAAGTCGACAAGATGATGGGGAAAGAAATGATTATATATAAGGCATCAGGTGTCTTTAAATACGGTTTATCTGATGCAAAGAACTATATGTCACTGCATTTAATGCCTATTTATGGTTCAGCTTCACTTCATTCGAAGTATGAAAAACTTTTAGACAAAGCGAAATTCCAGAAAGGATGCATTAATTTTAAGAACGATAAGGAAATGCCATTAGCTATATTAAAAAATCTGATAAGTGATTGTGCCAAAATTGACCTTGTTGCATTATACAAAAATATGAAAGAGAAAAATCGCGGGTAAAAAAATGTGAGATGTCAGACGTAAGATGTAAAAGACAATCGCGAAAAAAATAAGCTTTTATTAGAACATCCCTAACCCCTGTTTCCCGGGTACCCTGAGGTTATCTTCGATTGGGAAATTATAGAATTTACTTTGCGAATCAGGAGATTCGTAAAAAGACAAAGCATTGAGTTTTACACTAAACATAAATATACTATATAAAGTTTCAAAATAATTTATTTCGGAAATTATCCCGGTTTCAAAGCTAACCGAATGCATTTTCCATTCATTTTTTAATATTTTATTGTTAATTTCTTAAAATTTCAGTTCCAGTTAACCAAATTTTAATTACTATGATTGAAAAATTCTACAATTATTTTATTATTATTTTTATGTCATTATTTATTATGGAAAATATAGGGAATGCTCAGGAAGAAATACCAAACTTTGAAATGTTTAAAGGAGTTAAGATTGAAAATTTTGATAAATCAGTTAATCCGGGAGACAATTTTTATCAGCATGTGAACGGAAACTGGCTAAAGAATAATCCTATTCCGGGAGAGTTCGGTAGATGGGGCAGCTTCATTATTCTGGCAGAAGAAACGAATAAATCACTGAAAACAATACTTGAAAATGCTGCCAGAAGCGCAGAGGCAAAAGGAAGCTCTGTTCAGAAAATTGGTGACATCTATTATACAGGAATGGATTCTGCAACGATAGAATCGCAGGGATATAAACCGATTGTTCCGTTTCTGGATATGATAAACTCAGTCTGCTGCAAAGATAAATTATTCGAAGCAATCGGATATCTGCATTCATACAGATTGGGCTCGCTTTTTGGTTTTTATGCAGGACAGGACAAGAAAAGCAGCAACGATGTGATACCCCAGCTTTCACAGGGCGGACTCGGCTTGCCGGACAGGGATTATTATACAAAAACAGATGCGAAAAGTATTGAAATAAGAGAAAAATATGTTCAGCATATAGTTAATCTTTTCAAACTCATCGGCAATGATGAACAGACCTCAAGAACAAATGCCGATATAATAATGAAAATAGAAACCCGCCTGGCAAATGCTTCTATGACAAAGCTTCAGTTAAGAGATCCCGAAGCAACTTATAACAAAATGAATCTCGATGAACTGAAAAAACTAACTCCGGATTTTTACTGGGATATATATTTCAAAACGTTAGGACTGGAAGATAAATCAAATTTTGAAAAAGGTATTAATGTCGGGATGAAAGATTTCTTTACCGAAGTAAATAAAATGATTAACGAGGTAAGTCTTGACGACTGGAAAGTATATTTTAACTGGCACATTGTAAACAGAACGGCGGATTTATTAAGTTCTGATTTTGTGAATGAAGATTTTGATTTTAACAGCCGTATTATGAGCGGGGTCAAGCAAATGCAGCCAAGATGGAAAAGAATTCTCGGAATGGTTAACCGTTCTGCAGGTGAACTTCTGGGAAAAGTTTATGTTGATAAAATGTTCAGCCCGAAAGCAAAAGAAAGAGCTCTCGAAATGGTGAACAATATCACTGCAACTCTTCGCGAAAGAATTCAGAATCTATCCTGGATGAATAATAAAACCAAAGAAGCCGCATTATATAAGCTTAGTAAATTTAACGTGAAGATAGGTTATCCCGATAAATGGCGGGATTATACAGGACTCAAAATAAACCGTGAATCTTTTTTTGATAATATGATGAAAGCCTCAAATTTTTCAGTTAACTTTAATTTAAATAAAATTGGAAAACCTGTTGACAGGGATGAATGGGGAATGACTCCGCAAACAATAAATGCATATTACAATCCATCGAAAAATGAGATAGTATTTCCGGCTGCAATTCTTCAACCTCCGTTTTTTGACGCTGATGCCGACGATGCTTTGAATTATGGCGGCATCGGTGCTGTTATAGGTCATGAAATTACACACGGATTTGATGACCAGGGCAGAAAGTATGATGGCGAAGGGAATATGAAAGACTGGTGGACGGATGAAGACGGCAACAAGTACAAAGAGCTTGCTAACATTGTAGCAGAACAATTCGATAGTTATACAGTTCTGGATAGCATCCGCGTAAATGGTAAATTCACACTGGGTGAAAACATCGCAGATTTAGGAGGTTTGACAATCTCATTTTATGCGTTAGAGAAAGCTTTAAAAGGAAAAGAAAAACCTGTTATTGATGGTTTTACACCCGAACAAAGATTTTTTATTTCCTGGGCTCAGGTTTGGAGAATAAATATTACTCCGGAACTTTCCCTTAATTTTATTAATAATGACCCGCATTCACCCGGAATTCACAGGGTTAATGGACCTCTTTCAAATATGGCAGAATTCAATAACGCTTATAATCTGAAAGAAGGGGATAATATGGTTAGACCAATAGATAAAAGAGTCGTTATCTGGTAAATTAAGTAAACGGTGAAACCGTATGCTATTGGATTATCAAACAAAAAAGGATTCACATTCTGTGAATCCTTTTTTTGTTACTATATGTATCATCGATTAAATTGTACTTTCGTTATTTGGTCTTATTTAGTCATGGGTATATCCACGAACAAAATCCTTGAATCTTCTTCCGCTGTAATTTCTACATCAGATGTATCCCAAATTCCTATAGCATCCCGTTTTGAAAGAATTTCATCTTCAATTTTGATTTGTCCGTTTATTAGGAAAATATAAACACCATTTCCTTCTTTTTGAATTTTATAATTTATCTTTTTCGATTTATCGAGTTCGCACTGTGAGAAATAAGCATCCTGATTTATCCATAATTTTTCTTTTCCTTTGACGGGAGATACGAAAGTATGTATTTTATTTTTTCTGTCCCGGGAATCCAATGTTATCTGGTCGTATCTCGGTTTGATGTTTCTCTCTTTCGGAAATACCCATATCTGAAGCAGGTTGACAAGATTTTTATCGGAATGGTTATATTCCGAATGATAAAGACCTGAGCCCGCAGACATTATCTGCACATCGTTTGGCTTTATTACCTCAACATGCCCTGTGCTGTCTTTGTGTTCGAGCTCACCATCGAGCGGTATGGTGACAATTTCCATATTATCGTGAGGATGCGAACCAAAACCCTCAGCAGCTTCCACTATATCATCATTCAGAACTCTTAGCAATCCGAAATTCAGCTTATCTTTATCAAAATAACTTGCAAAGCTGAACGAATGCCAGGTCTTCAACCATCCGTGATCCATGTGTCCTCTTTCGTTAGACCGGTGAATTATTTTATTCATAATAATTTTACTTTGTTTAATTTCATTTTACTTTTATAGCCTCTTAACATCCAACACTTCTTGTTCATTAAATACTGATTACACCATTACGATTTTTTTATTTTCCAGACTTTTAAAAATTCGAGAAACTCATTCTGAATAGTTTTAGTATTATCTGCCGAATACCACAGCATCACCTGTCTTGTTCTTTCTGCTTTCGGTATTTCCGGATTAGCCACAAGTTCTTTAATCAGTTTCTGGGCAGGTGCCGGTCTGGGTCCCCATTTCCCGAGCTCTTCAAGTGTTTCCGCATCGAAGCAGACCAGCACAGGAATTGCTTTTCCTCCGTTTGTAAGATACAAATTCATTATATCCGGATTTTCATCGCGAATCAGTATCCTTAAATCTATATTTTGGCTTTGTTCCGCAATCTTTGCTATAACAGGCAGATTCATTGAAACATCTCCGCACCATGCTTCGCCAATCACCATCCATATAAGTTTTCTTTGCAGATTTTTCAATTCGGTTTTTAATTCGATACCGATTGTGACTGTATTATCCATTCTGCTCATTCTATGAACATTCAGTTTAGTGTAATCCAGCATTTCCGGGGAATGATTAGAACCGGTGGTTTTTCCCTGTGCAAGTAAATCATCAATCATTTTCCGGTACGATTTGTAAGTGTAGCCGCTTTCTAATAATTTTTTCGTCACTACCTCAGACATCTGCTTTGTATATTTAATTTGAAAAATATTTTACGGAAATATTAAATTCCCTTAAAATATTAAATTGCATTTTATTTTGCACTAACAATAAATTGAATATTAGAATTATCCTCTCAGTTTATCGAGTAAATTATTCAGGGATCTCATTTCATTTTCCGACAGGTTTTTGAATATTTTTTGATTTTCTTCTTCAATTTTCTCAATCTCTTTTATAAGCTCAAGACCCTTAACAGTTATTAATACATCAACAGATCTTCTGTCTTCCGGACAAATTTTCCTTGTCGCATATTTTTTATTTACTAACTTATCAACAATACGGGATGCATTTGATGTTTTATCAAGCATTCTTTCTATTAACAAGTTGACTGTAGCAGGCTTGGGATATTGCCCTCTCAATATCCTGAGTATATTATATTGCTGAATTGTCAGACCAAATGGTTTCAAATGCTGTGAATTATTAAAGCCTATCCAGCTTCCGGTATACAAAAGGTTCACCACCATTTTATGATAATCACTTCTGAATTTTTTCTGTTTTATTTCGTCTTCGAGTTTCACAAATATATGTTAAAACATTTAATGTAAAAACACATAACTCGTTGTGAAAGTTCCGGTGCGAACTATTATATTCCGTTGATAATTACAAGTGTCCCAAATGAAGTTTTTTTGAATATTTAAAATTAGTATTCATTAAGGTGTATAAATAAAGAAAGTCTGCAGAATCTTTTAATCTCTGCAGACTTCAGAAACAATAACCCCCCTGTACCTCCCGTATGTGTCCCCCCTCAGCTTTGGGATTTCAGGGAGACACAACTAGGGAGAACTCTTACCTCAAAAAAGTTGAATAAATTAAATTCATCTTTTTTACAAACTCCGGGAATTAAATCAATAAACCGATAATCAGAACCATAATTAAAGATCCCATTATTACAAAAGAACTGATTTCAAACTTTGAACTTGAGTTCAAGTAACTTTCTTTGTTTTGGTCGAACATTTTTCCCCCGAATTTAATTTTAATAAATAATTTCCTTTTGAAAGTTGCAAAATACATGCCAAAATAATACTGCAAAAACAAAGAAAATTTTAAGATTAGCCCGAAACCTTCATAGTATGCAAACTACGATTATAAGTCTTGAAGTTTTGATTTGCATTTTTTTGATTCCGGAATAAGATTACAGAATGAGTTATATTTTGAATATTAATGTTTTTTATAATATTTATGTATTTGAAATCACAGTATTTTATAATTATCTTAATAATATCATCATTTCCATGTGTTTTTTATTTGAATTTTATATTTATATGTCTTGTCTAGCCGTAATATGTTTGTATTTTATCTTTATTTTGTTTTATATAAATTGAGTTTAATGAGTTGAGATGATAAAAATGAAATTTATATTACTTTATTTACTATTAATCGTCTCATCCGGTGTATGTTTTTCTCAGACAGTTTTCGTTACCGAGTGGAAGAGTGAATCAGATAAAAAAGTATATATAACTGAATGGAAAAGTGAAGCCGACATGGTTGTATACGTAACAGACTGGAAATCCGAAGCAAAGCCAAACAGCGGTATTTGGTATTTTACAAAATGGAAAAGCGAAGCAGACTGGAAAATATATTTTACTACATGGAAAAGCGAAGCGGATATTTGTATATTTTATTCGACATGGAAATCGGAAGCAGGATGGAAAGAAAAATGAAATTTATTAACTACTGTTAATTTAATCGAAATATTATTATGAAGTTTCTTCGTAATCTGAAAAACAGGAATGTTATTTTAATTACGTTCTTCTATTTATTGTTTGGGATTATCTTTTTCATAATAAACGATCTTTATGTTACAAGTTACGATAATTACAAATTTCATCTTTTAGAACTTCAGCAGAATATTGCGTTTCTTATAGTTTCGACTATCATATTTTATTTTCTGGTATATTTTGCGACCAGGAAAATAGAAAAACCTGTCAGCGATTTATTTTCTCTCAGGAAATCACTTTTCAATAGTTCTTACGTAGTAGTTGTCACTGACAGTAAGGGAAATATAAAAGAAGTGAACCCGAAGTTTATACGACTTTCAGGTTATATGCCCGATGAAGTGATAGGTAAAAACCTTACAGATTTCTGCGACCTTCCGCAGGATAAGTTTTTGAAAATATTTGAAAATCTGAAAAGCAGGAATGAAAATTTTGCAGAATTCTGTTTCAAAAAACAAAATGACACTAAGTATTGCGAGCTGGCAACAATAATTACACTTGAGGATAATAAAACAAAAACAATAGAATATCTTAAAATATCCACAGATATAACATATCTAAAAGACCAGGAAGGGCAGCTCATCGGTGAAAAAGCGAAAGCTGAAACCCTTAACAATGCAAAAATTCAATTTATATCAAGCCTCAGTCAGGAAATACGCTCACCAATGAGTGGAATAATCGGGATGACAGAACTTATGATGCTAACGGACCTTGACAGCAAACAGAAAGAATATCTTGAAATCATAAATTTCTCATCCGGAACATTGCTTGCCATCATCAATGACATACTTGACTTTTCCAGGATTGAAACCGGCAAACTGAAGCTTGAAAAAATAAATTTCAACCTCAAAGAGCTGCTTAACAAAACGGTTCAAGTGCTTGATCTTGATGCCAGAAAAAAACAAATTTCGATGAAAGTGGATTTCGATGAAAAGCTTAATTATAAAATATCGGGAGACCCGCTAAGGCTTAACCAGATTCTTCTTAATATTCTAAAAAACTCCATTAAACAAACCGACAACGGAATTATAGAGATTAAAATATTCCAAAAATCCATACAAAACGAGATGACAAACATTACATTTGAAATTACAGATCCCGGAACACCGATTCCTTCAAAAATAATTGAAGAAATGAATTTCAGAAATGAAGTGCCGGTAATTACATCGGATTTTGAATATAAAGGTCTGGGACTTGGCTTTACAATCGTTAAGCATATACTTATGCTTATGAACGGAAAGATGACCATCAGCGCAGATGAGAATACCGGGAATAAAATAATTATTGAAATTCCCTTTGAGGCATCTGATCCAACAGTTGAAAGCAAAGACTTCGTTCCGGAAACAAAAAAAGAGGTGTCCATAACCGAGAGAGCCGGAGAAGTAAGAATTCTGGTAGCAGAAGATAATTTTGTTAATCAGCGGCTTGTAAAGGAACTGCTCTCCAGAAGAAATTATGATGTGAATATTGTGGATAATGGTCTCAAAATTTTCGACCTGCTCGAAGAGAAAAAGTTTGATATAATATTAATGGATATTCAAATGCCTGTTATGGATGGACTTGAAGCTACTGCTATAATCCGGGAAATTGAAAAAGGTACGGGTAAGCATACTCCTATAATTGGCATAACCGCCTATTCCGTTCTTGCCGACAGGGAGAAATGCATGGAAGCAGGAATGGATGACTATCTGCAAAAGCCATTTATCAAAGAAGAATTTTATAATATGATAGACAAGTATATGAATATGAATAATCACTAAAGAATTTATACCGGGAAACAATGATGAACATATAAGCGTAATTGACCAGGGACAAAATTGACTATGAGTATGTGAAATTTCTGGAATAAGTTATAAATGATAAGAAGGAAACACATCGGCTTGACTTTCGATTTATAAATCCAAAACTTTTTGCCTGTGAACTAACTATGCCTGAAAAACAAACCAAAGAACATAAAGGACTGATTTGCTATCACTGCGGGGATTTCTGCAGGGATGATTCAGTAAACAAAGGTGAAAAGTATTTCTGCTGTACAAGCTGTAAGCTCATTTATGAAATTCTTGAAGAAAATAATCTTTGTAAGTATTATTCATTTGAAAAAACTCCGGGTATATCTCCACAGACAATTAAATTTGATCACAAGTATGATTTTCTGGAAGATGAACAATTCCGCAATCAGGTTCTGGATTTTACTGATTCCAAAATCAGTACCATCACATTTTACATACCGCAGATTCACTGCAGTTCCTGCATTTGGCTTCTTGAGAATCTGCATAAGTTAAACGAGGGAGTTTTATTTTCTGAAGTAAATTTCCTTGAAAAAAAAATATTCCTGAAATATTCGGAAGAAAAAACCTCTCTCAGGAAAATTGTCGAAACTCTTGATTCAATCGGGTATGAACCGTTGCTTAATCTTGATAATGCAGAAAAAGAAAAAAAATTCAGGAAATCTTCATATAAATCACTCTATTATAAAATCGGAATCGCAGGATTTTCATTTGGAAATATTATGCTTTTAAGTTTCCCGGATTATCTCGGACTCGACAGAACGTTCGATGCTTTTTTCGGTAAATTCACAAGCTATTTTTGTATTCTTCTAGCTCTGCCGGTTTTTTTCTATTCAGGTTCAGACTATTTCAGGTCGGCATATAAAGGTATAAAGAATAAAATGTTTAATATCGATGTTCCGATTGCACTGGGAATATTTGCTTTGTTTGCAAGGAGCATCTGGGATGTCACGATGCAAACAGGACCCGGTTTTTTTGATTCTTTCAGCGGCTTAGTCTTTTTTCTTCTCCTCGGGAAGTTATTTCAGAGCAAGACTTACGAAACACTGAACTTCGAAAGAAATTACCGCTCATATTTTCCGCTCTCAGTGACTGTGATAAAAAATAGAATCGAAACTACAATTCCTGTTTCGAAATTAAAACCGGGTGACAGAATTATTGTAAGAAATAAAGAACTGATTCCCGCAGACTCTATTCTGTTTCGCGGAAATGCAGGTATCGATTATAGTTTTGTAACCGGGGAATCAATACCCCGGGATAAAGTGCTTGGTGAAATAATTTATGCCGGGGGAAGGCAGATAGGAAATTCAATTGAGCTTGAAGTTCTGAAAGGAGTTTCGCAAAGTTATCTTACACAGCTCTGGAATAATAACGCATTCCTGAAGGAAAGAGATAGCAGCATCACAGAAATCTCAAATATTATTTCAAAGTATTTCACTTTTGGAATCCTGTTGATTTCAATTGCAGCAAGCTTATCAATGTGGATGAAAACAGATTTTAATACTGCTGTTTCAGTTTTTACTTCCGTTCTGATAATTGCCTGCCCCTGTGCACTGGCTCTCTCGGTGCCGTTTACTCTTGGAAATACTTTAAGGATTTTTGGGAAACTCGGATTTTATCTGAAAAATACAAGCGTCGTGGAGAAGCTTTCAAAAATTACTACAATTGTATTCGATAAAACAGGTACTATCACTAAATCCGGTGATAGCAAAGTACAATTTTTCGGTCCACCTCTTTCGGAATATTATAAAACTTTAATAAAAGCCCTTACACGGCAGTCAAATCATATTTTAAGCAGAAAAATTTATGAAGCACTTGATAATATAGAAATTTTCGAAGTTGAAGATTATAAAGAAATAACAGGGAAAGGAATCAGCGGAGTAATAGACGGAAATGTATTGAAGATTGGTTCAAGAGAATTCTCCGAAGGAATTTCTGAATTCGAGACAACTAAAGAAAATATTAATCACAACCAATCCGATGTTTTTCTTACTATTAACGGAAAAACTTCAGGGTATTTCAGGATAGTAAGCCTTTACCGTGAAGGGCTTGAAAAACTTATAAACGAACTAAGCGAAACTTATGATATCCATATTCTTTCAGGGGATAACAGCAGGGAGAAATCTAACCTTATGAAAATATTTAATGCAGATAAAAATATGAGGTTCAATCAGTCTCCCGAAGAAAAATTATTATACATTAAGTCACTTCAGGAAACAGGTAAGAAAGTGCTGATGGTAGGCGACGGCTTGAATGATGCGGGAGCATTAAAACAAAGCGATGTCGGAATTACAATTTCGGATGATGTATATAATTTTTCCCCAGCCTGCGATGCAATTCTCGATGCATCTGTGTTTAATAACACAAAAAAATTTCTGGAATTTTCCAAATTCAGCATAAAAGTTATAATTGCAAGTTTTGTATTCTCGCTTGTTTATAATATCATAGGGTTGACCTTTGCCGTGAACGCATTGCTCACTCCGGTAATCGCTGCCATACTTATGCCGGTAAGCTCAATTTCTGTAGTTTTATTTGCAACCATATCCACTAATTTGTATGCAAGAAAAAAGGGAATTTTCAATAAAAGAAACAATTAAATGTCGGTAGTAGTAGTATTAATAATAGCGAGTGTTATAGTTGCATCGGCTTTCCTGATTGCTTTCTTATGGGCGGTGAAGAGCGGGCAGTATGATGATAAGTACACGCCTTCTGTCAGGATGCTGTTTGATAATAACAAAGAGATAAAAAAAGAAGACAAATTTACAAAAAAATAAATATTAAAATCAGGAGGTTTTACAAATGCATAAATTTGATCCCAGCAGGAAAATTACAGATTATTTAGTATTCGGAGAGTTCGGAGATGTGAATCCGTCAATAACGGATTCATCAACTTTCACATTTCTTAATACTGAAAAAATGGAGGAGATTTTTGAACACGAAATCGAAGGTTGTTTTTTATATTCAAGACACTGGAATCCGATTAATAAATATCTTTCCGGTATACTCGCGCTGATGGAAGATACCGAATCGGCACAGGTGGCGGCATCGGGGATGGGTGCCATTAATTGTGCAATAATGCAGATTTGCAGTATGGGAGATGAAATTATTTCAAGCCACACAATTTACGGCGGCACTTACGCATTATTTAAAAATTTTCTTCCCAAGTTCGGAATAAAGGTGAACTTTGTCAATATCACAGATCTTGAAGAAGTGAAAAAAGCTGTTACGGATAAAACCAAAATGATTTATTGTGAAACCATTAGTAATCCTCTTCTGGAGATTGCAAATATTCCGGAACTCAGCAAAATTGCAAAAGCAAATAATCTTCAGCTTGTTGTTGATAATACTTTCAGTCCTATGGTAATATCACCGCACAGACTGGGAGCAGATATTGTGGTTCACAGTATGACAAAATATATAAACGGCACAAGCGATTGTGTAGCAGGCTGCATATGTGCCTCACACGATTTTATTGCCGCATTAAATGATATCAACGCAGGTGCAAGTATGCTACTGGGTCCAGTACTTGATAGTTTCCGCGCTGCCAGCATTTTAAAAAATCTGCATAGCCTGCATATCAGAATGCAAAAGCATAGCTCTAATGCAATGTTCCTCGCAGAAGAGTTTGAAAAACTCGGACTGAAGGTTTACTATCCCGGACTTAAAAGCCACAAGCAGCACGAACTTCTGAAATCAATGATGAATGAAGGTTTCGGATATAGCGGAATGATAGCGCTCGACCTCGGCGATTATGAAAAGGCAAACCGTCTTATGGAAATGATGCAGGAAGAAAAAGTCGGTTATCTTGCAGTTAGTCTCGGATATTTTAAAACATTATTCAGCTCCCCCGGGCACAGCACTTCATCCGAGATACCGGAAGAAGAGCAGAAATTAATTGGCTTGGGTCAGGGAATGGTAAGATTTTCTGTGGGACTCGATAACGATATTAAACATAGCTTTGAACGAATTAAAAAATGTTTGAAGAAAATCGGAGTGTTGTAAAACTATTTTGATTTCTGAAGAATTGAAAATCAATTTCTGAAAATTATTAATCATTAAAAAGTCTTATTATGAAAAAAATTTACTTTTTAATTTTTATACTTTTAACTATTTCTTACATCACAAATGCACAAATTCCCTATAACACTTCTCCTGTATGGATTTCCTCAGACAACGGAGCTTATTCGACAGGATGTGCATGGGTTGACCTTAACAAAGACGGCTGGCTGGATTTGGTTACTGCGGACGGAAATGATATGGCAAGGCAGAAGCTGTCAGTTTATTACAGTAATAACGGAACTCTGCCTGCTGTTCCAAGCGGTCAATCAACTGATATTGATTATAATGGTAAACTTTCAATCGGGGATGTTAACGGTGACGGGTGGCCAGACGTTGCCGTGTCTGTATATATAGGTCCCGGAGGTTTCGGTACGAAAGGCAAGGTGAAACTATACCTGAACAATAATGGAATATTATCATCAACCCCTGATTGGATTTCAGGGGATTCTGTTTATACATTCAGTTGTGCGTTTGGCGATGCAGATGGAGATGGCGACCTGGATTTAGCAGCTGCCTGCGGGGAGAGTTATGATTTATATCCGGAGCAGATGAGAATTTATTATAATAATAATGGTGTTCTGTCTTCATTGCCCGGATGGAAAAGTGCAGCTTCTTTTTATGCATTGGATGTCGGATGGGGAGATTTTAATGGAGACGGGAAATTAGATTTGGTTTTCGCAGGAGAAAGAGGACAAAATGTAATGTTTCTGAATTACGGTGATTCAATAGGAACTGTTCCATACTGGACTTCCGGGGATGGTGTGCTGAATGCAAATTCATTGGCTATTGCCGATGTAAATAATGACGGAAAACTTGACCTTGCAATATCAGATAATAATCAACTGGGCGGGACAGGAAAATTTAAAATATATCTGAATTCCGGAATTACTTTAGCAACCACACCATTCTGGACTTCTTTTTCAGTTGGATATAGCTCGGGTATAATGCTCGCAGATATTGACAATGACGGGTCTAAAGATATAATCTGCGGTGGCTGGTGGAAGCCATGTTATATCTTCAAAAACCAGGGCGGAACATTTACAACAAATCCGCAATGGACTTCCGCAACCAGCAGTGTTGTTGAGGAAATTTCCTGCGGAGATTATGATAATGACGGTTTACAGACATTCACGAATCAGTTTACAAGTGACGGAATAAAAAAACTTTATTACATTTCTAAATATCCAGCACATAAAATGCTTTTTGCAAAATTCGGAATCGATACTGTTGCAGTTAACCAGTATGTTTATGACCTTGAAAACGGTTGGATAACTTTCAAAAATCCACCCCAGGCGGGAACATCTATCACAATAAAATTTATTGCCTCCTACGATTTGGATTTTGCAGTTTCTAACTGGGATTCTTCAATCGGAAATTATATCTTCAAAAATAATATAATTGTTAACGTAAAAAATACAGGGACAAGTGTTCCGGTAAGTTCAAATCTGAAACAAAATTATCCGAATCCGTTCAATCCGGTTACTAAAATTAAATTTGAAATAGCCCCTGTTAACTCAATATCCGGGAGTGTATTAGTCACTTTAAAAGTTTATGACATACTAGGCAAAGAAGTTACAACACTTGTAAATGAACAATTACAACCCGGTTCTTATGAAGTTATATTTGATGCCGGTCAGTTTGGGAACAAAAGCAATTTATCGAGCGAAGTTTATTTTTATCAACTTAGAACAGGTAACGCAGTCATGGTTAAAAAAATGTTAATGATCAAATAACGATCAGTTATTTGATCAGGAATCCCGATGCTCTTTATCGGGGCTAATGATTAAATGACAAAAGTCATTTAATCATTGGAGGGTATCCTTTTAGAATAAGAAAGCGTGCTTGTTTGCAATATAAGCAAGTATAAAACAATAGATTACATTTGTACCTCAAAAAAATTCCGGACTAAGTGAAATTTTAGCATTTGACAAAAGCGTAAAAGAATTTTATATTAATACTGTACTTGGGGAAATTTAAATATACGGGATATTACAATAAATTTTCTCGTTTAATATAAAGTTAACAATTCCTGATTCGCGTAAAACAGTATTTTATTCCTTCATATTAATCGATTCAAATTCGCGAATTTCATAGAAAATAACATAAAAATTCCTTCCTTCTCATAGAGGGCTGATATACACTAAATGCCCGGGTTCCTCCTCATTACCCGGGCATTTTTTATTATAAAATTTTTGCATCGGATAGAGTTTTCAATAACTGTTATTAAAATGTTTATGTTATTATATTTGTAAATAATAAACCAAACAAAACAATTATGACGGAACAGGAACTTGAAAAAGCAAAACATCCAATCGGACTTTTCGTTAAACCGGACAAAATTACACAGGAATTACTAAAAGATTATATTTCCGGTATTTCTGCTTTACCTGAAAGACTAAGAAAAGAAACTGAACATTTATCAGATGCTCAACTCGATACCAGTTACAGGGAAGGCGGGTGGACGATAAGACAGTTAGTCCATCATTTGGCAGATGCCCATATTAATGGATATATCAGATTCAAATTAGCTCTTACGGAAGACAATCCGACTATTAAACCTTATGATGAGAATAAATGGTCTGAACTAATAGATGCCCGGACAATGCCGGTCGAACCGAGTTTAAAACTAATCGAAGGCTTGCATAACAGGTGGACCGTTTTATTGAACTCTATGAGTGGAGAGGAATTCAAGAAAACCTATTACCACCCCGAACACGGGAAACATCTATTCCTCGATGAGGTTTTAGGAGAATATGCCTGGCACAGTAACCATCATCTGGCTCAAATCACTGAACTAAAAAAGCGTAAAAAATGGGATTAGTTTTTTTTCCAAAGCAATCCGATTTTAGAAAATGGCTCGGGAAAAATCACGAAAGTGAAAAAGAACTCCTTGTTGGTTTTTACAAGGTCAACAGCGGAAAACCTAGCATCACCTGGTCTCAATCTGTCGATGAGGCACTTTGCTTTGGCTGGATTGACGGTATTCGGAAATCGGTAGATAAAGACAGTTATTGCATTCGCTTTTCTCCAAGAAAAGTCAAAAGCATTTGGAGTGCCATAAATATAAAAAAAGTGGAAGAACTTACAAAGAAAGGTCTGATGCGTCCCGCAGGACTTGCAATCTTTAATAAAAGGGAAGAAATTAAATCGAGAATCTATTCTTTCGAAAACAGACCGAAAAAATTTAACCGGGTTTTTGAAAATAAATTTAAAGCCGATAAAAAAGCCTGGTCGCAATTTTTATCTATGACCCCTTCATATCAGAAGACTGCAATATTTTGGGTTATGAGCGCAAAGCAGGAAGCAACCAGACAAAAAAGACTCGATATGCTGATTAAGGACAGTAAAGAAGGACAAAAAATAAAACCCTTAAGTTACGGAATTAAAAAAAATTAATTTTTTTCATCCGATGACTGTTCTTGTTCATCGGATGAATATTAATAAACTTATAATTTAATATGCAATGAATACAAATCATATTATAGAAGAATTAAAAAGAAACAAAACTGTCTTTAAGAACATATTAGAAAATTTACCACAGGAACAATACAACTGGAGATTTAATCCCGAAAAGTGGTGCCTTCTGGAAATTGTTTGCCACCTTTATGATGAAGAGCGGGAGGATTTCAGAGAAAGGGTAAAGCATATACTTGCAAATCCTGAACTACCTCTGAATTCTATCGACCCTGTTGGATGGGTGAAATCACGGAAATATATTGAACGGGATTATAATACTGCATTAAAAAATTTTCTTAGTGAAAGGGAAAACTCCGTTAAATGGCTTGAACAGCTTGAAAACCCCAGGTGGGATAATTTTTATAAACATCCTAAATTAGGAAATTTATCTGCTAAAATGATTTTCGCAAACTGGTTAGCCCACGACTATCTTCATATCAGGCAGATATTAAAACTTAAATATGAATATTTGAAAAGTATTTCAGGAGAAGATCTTTCCTATGCAGGTATTTGGTAAAAAACAATTTTACTTCAGTTTTTCTGTGCTATATTTCTTTGCGGTTAAAGATTTATTTCTTTTTTTACTCCTTGTTCCCAAATTGGATTTGGGAACACAATTGGAAATGAAACTTAGTTTCTTAAGTAAGTACGTTCCTAAATGCAATTTAGGAACGAGTGGAAAAACGATATGATTTTTCTTTGCGATAATACTCTGCGCCCTTTGCGGTTAAAGATTTATTTCTTTTTCTCTTCCTTAATTCTCGAATAAATTATTACTAAGATTAATGCAACCGCTGAGGTAAACAACCAGGCGAGACCTGCCATCAGTGTAAGGTTTTGAATCCTTTTTTCGGTTTCCAGCAAGGAGCGTCCGGATAATATATATCCATTGAATTTTCCCGAAACGTGAACAATCACCGTGGCAAACCTTAGTCCGGGGGCTGGTTGCCAGGAGATTTTGTTTTCACCATTTTCTTTTGCATTTCTGAATACTCCAAGCGGTAACTGAGGCATATTATTGTATAACAGAGCATTTGAGCTTATGGGTTTCGCATTTTCATCATATATAACATAAAACGGTGAAATTGATGTGGAAATTTCTATTTTGTCTTTTACATCGCTCAGTGAATCCAATCCGGATTTTGAATATTTTATTTTTAAATCCCTTGCAATCTGAATCTGCGGGTCATCGGCATTCGTCCTGTAGCTTTGCTGAACTGATACATATACCAAAAGACAAAACGAACTAATTATAGTTTCAAAAATCAGAAATAAAATTAATGCCTTAGGTAGTTTCATTTTGATATATTATTGGTATATAAATTTCTAAAAAACAATTTATTTTGAGTAAATTATAATAAAATATTCAATAACTTGAAATATCACTGTCTTTAATGTCCTGCAAACGGTGTCCCGAAAATTCCAACAGCAAGTTCTGCCCAAATCAGGAAGAACACAAAAAAAAGAACGATACAAAAAATTATTCTGAATTTTGTAGATTTTACCTTTCTCAAAATAAATTCAAGTGTCATCCCTGCACTAATCAGCAGGATACCTGCGGCAATAAAATCTATTGGAGTCCATTTTACTTCATTAGTAAATTGCATCGCTATTAATGGTATAAATAACAGAAGTACTACGAAAAGTAAAATACCAATAAGTCTTTTGCCCGGCTTAGTTGTTAATCTTTGATTCTTTTTTATTTTATACATGTTTTAAAACTCAGTTTTATTCATAAAATATTGTTCCAGTTCATCGAGGTACATCTTAAATTCTTTTTTTCCTTTTTCGGTTATAACAAATGAAGTATTTGTCTTTTTTCCTATAATCTTTTTTTTAGATTTTATGAATCCGTTTTTTTCAAGAGTGCTAATGTGGCTCGCAAGGTTTCCGTCAGTTAGTTTTAACATATTTTTCAGTTCATTAAAATCAATCGTCTCTGAACCCATAAGTACAGATATTATAGAAAGCCGTACTTTGCTTTCGAAAATTTTATTAATATTTAAAATTGAAATATCATTTTTCATATCTCAGATACATAATAATTCCATATATAATATTCAATAATCCAAATCCCGCACCCCAGAACCAGAGGCTGTAAGTAATGAAATAAGCAGCCAGTAATCCCAGAAGCAGTTCTGCAAACCCGAGGTACCGGATTTCAACAAATGTAAACTTGCCGGCATTGATAAGAGACACACCGTAAAACAATAGTGTCACAACCGGCAAAATCGAAATGTATCCGTTTAATAATAGTATAAGCGAAAATATACCGCCCGCAATAAGAGGGATGAATAAATTAAGTGTCATTCTTTTAGCGGCTCCGCTCTTAAGTGAAATGTCTTTTTTTCGGGATTGAAGATATGTGAAGAAAAAGATTAAGGAAAATGTAATGATTAAAGTTACAGCCGCAAATAGAATTAAATGTTGTGTATAGGATTTTTTAATCGGAGAATCGGTTATAACAGTATTCTCAAGTAACTTTGCCGGAATTAAATCGATTAAATATACTGCCGCAATTATCCCGACTACTCCGGCGGCTACTCCCGAAAGTCCGCTGAGAGATAAAAAAGATGAAGATTTCTCCATTAGGGACCTTACTTCTTTCAGGTCCTCAAGATGTTTATTTTTTTCGTCCATAATTTGTATTTAAAAGTACTTTGTATTACAAAGTTAATATATATATTCCGTGAAGTCAAGCATTATTTCAGACAATCCCGGTTCTCATAATCAATAACTTGAATTAACAATATATAATATTTAGATTTCCTGGAGAAATTATTAAGTAAATAATTAATGATAATTAACATACCCCTCTTTAACAAAGGGGGATGGGGGGTTTGATCGTTCCAACGCTGGAGCCACACCAAAGGTGGGCAGGCATTGGAACGAGAGGGAGTTGTCCCCCCTTTAACAAAGGGGGGCTGGGGGGTTTTGAATATAAGTTATGGAACATTATTTTAGCATATGAAAATAGCAATCATAGGTACAGGAGGTGCAGGAGGGTACTTTGGAGGAAAGTTGGCTCATGCCGGGAATGACGTAACCTTTTTAGCCAGAGGCGAACACCTGAAAGCAATAAAAGAAAACGGACTAAGAGTGAAAAGTATTTCCGGAGATTTTCTTATTCACCCGGCAAATGCGACGGACAAAATCAGTGAAATCGGAAAAACTGATTTAATTATACTCGGAGTAAAAGCGTGGCAAGTAATAGAAATTGCAAAAGAACTTAAAACTATTGTCGGTACGGAAACATCTGTGATACCACTTCAGAACGGAATACTTGCAGCCGAAGAACTTTCATCCGGATTAAATCCTCAAAATATACTATGCGGGTTATGTAAAATTATGAGCAAGATAGAATCACCGGGAGTTATTAACCATTTTGGAATTGAACCGGCAATCATTTTTGGCGAGCAGGACAATTCAAAAACAGACCGTGTATTTAAGATAAAAGAATTGTTTGAAAAGTCGAACGTAAAAGCAAAAATTCCGTATGACATTCACGTTGAATTATGGAAAAAATTTATCCCGATTTGCGGAAGTGCATTGCTTGCAGTAGCTCAGTCAACTTACGGAGAAGTACTTGAATTAAAAGAAACAAGAAAACTTATGCACGATTTGTTAAATGAAATTTATTTACTGTCACAAAAAGCAGGTATAAATATAGAATCTAATTATGTTGAAAAATCAATAGCGTTCATGGATACATTTCCATATGATTCCACGTCATCATTAACGCGTGATGTATGGGAAGGAAAACCATCTGAGATTGAATACCAGAACGGAACAGTTGTCAGGCTCGGCGAAAAATACGGAGTTGACACACCTGTTAACAGGTTTATTTACAATTGCATCCTGCCAATGGAGATAAGAGCAAGAAAGAATTTGAAGTAATTGTTTCTATGCCCGGATTGGAGAAATCCGGTATTTTCACATAGGAATGCAGCTTGATATTGCAAATCTAACAGATAAAACAGGAATTAAATCTAATTATGATTTATAAAAGAAATTAATTAATTTTACTTACTGGGAATTTTTAAAGAGGTAATATATGAAAAAAATATTAATTATAATTTTCATCTTCGCAATTTATCATTTCACATTTAACATTGAAAATTGTAATAGCCAATGGCAACCCGACATAAGGTTGACAAATGACACTAATGGCTCCAGAACATCTTACAATAATGCAAGGTGTGTCGCGGCAAGCGGGGATACTGTGCATGTTGTTTGGTCCGATGATCGCGATGGGAATAGTGAAATATACTATAAACATTCAACAGATGGTGGTGTAAGCTGGAATGAGGATACAGAACTGACTTATGATTTTACTGGTACAGCGAAACCTTCAGTAACAGTATCTGGGTCGTTTGTGCATGTTGCATGGGAAGGTGGCTGGGGAGAGATATACTACAAACATTCAACTGATGGAGGTATAAGCTGGGGAGAAGATATACGGCTAACATATAACAGTGCTACTTCAGCCACACCTTCAATATCAGTGTCAGATTCTATTGTGCATATTGTATGGGCAGACTTTAGAGTTGGTGATGGAGAAATATTTTATATACGTTCAACTAACGGAGGCATAAACTGGGGAGTTGAAACTCGGTTAACAAATAGCCTTGGAATTTCAAACTACCCATCTATATCAGTTTCCGGGATGTTTGTGCATGTTGTATGGCAAGATGAGCGTGACGGAAATTCAGAAATATATTACAAACGCTCAACAGATGGAGGAGTAAGCTGGGGTTCTGATATCAGGTTAACGAATAACACTTCTTATTCAGAAGGTGCTTGTGTATCCGTATCAGGTCAAATTGTGTATGTTGTATGGTTTGACTATCGTGACGGGCACTATGAGATTTATTATAAACGCTCAACAGATACAGGTTTAAGCTGGGGAGCAGAAACGCGATTGACTTATAATCCGTCCGGTTCATTATTTCCCTCTGTATCGGTATCCGGTTCCGCAGTCCATATTGTATGGGAAGACTATCGTGCTGGTAACGGGGAAATATACTACAAACGCTCAACAGATGGAGGAACAAACTGGGAATATGATACACGTCTAACATATAGCTCGGGTTATTCATCCCTTTCTTCTGTATCAGTATCCGGTTCAATTGTCCATGTTGTATGGCAAGACACTCGCGATGGGAATTTATTTAAACCAGAAATATATTACAAGCGTAACCCTACCGCTAATCCTGTTGGAATTATAAATGCTAATTTAGAAATACCGAAGGAATTCAAACTTGGCCAAAACTTCCCGAATCCATTTAATCCAACTACGAAAATAAAATTTGATATCCCCGCGAATTTAGTAGGACAGACATTCCTGTCTCTCTTTGACATCACCGGTCGAGAAATCCAAACACTTGTAAACGAACATCTAAATCCCGGAACATATGAAGTAATATTCGATGGCAGCAATATTGCAAGCGGAGTTTATTTTTATCGATTAACCACTGATAATTTTTCAGAAATTAAAAAAATGATATTACTAAAATAAATAATATATGTATATGAAGAATTTAATTTCACTATCCATATTCATTTTCGTTATTTTTTTATTCAGTAACTTACATCCACAGATTATATATAAATGGTATGATATTCCAAGTGGTGTAAGTTCAAATTTGAACTGTATGAATTCTAACCTAATAGTGGGTGATAATGGTAAAATTCTTTATAGAAATACAAATGGAATTTTCACCACGATTCAAAGCGGAACAACTTCAAATCTTTATTCTGTTATTTCTATTCCTGTCTCCGGCTATACTAATTTTATAACAGGTTCTAATGGTACAATTTTGTATTCAACTAATAACGGGATGAACTGGTTATCCCAAAACAGTGGAACTTCGCAAAATTTATATTCATATAGCAAGATAGTAAAGTTTAGTGATCCTATCGGGATGAAAAATATTGTAGTAGGAGCCGGTGGTACAATTTTGC
Source organism: uncultured Ignavibacteria bacterium (assembly GCA_963806045.1). Classification (GTDB taxonomy): domain Bacteria; phylum Bacteroidota; class Ignavibacteria; order Tepidaquicellales; family Tepidaquicellaceae; genus DATCHW01. The sequence continues at coordinate 272,003 of CAWDWP010000001.1, forward strand.
TAAGCTCTAATAATGGAACCAATTGGGGCACAATATTTTCTCCCTATACAAGCGATTTAAAATCTATTTCATACTGTTCTAAAAATATATCGGGTTTTCAGGTAGCTGTTGCCGTGGGTAATTTGGGTGCCATAATAAGGACAAGTGATGCCGGTTATAACTGGTATTCCGTGACAAGCGGAGTTGCTGAGAATCTGAACTGCGTTTATTTCCTGGATACTTTAATTGGATTTATAGTAGGGGATAACGGAAAGATTTTTAAATCAATAAATTCGGGTGTTAACTGGTCATTGATTTCAAGCCCGGTAAGCTCAAATCTTACGGGTATATCCTTTATGAATGCGAATAGTGGCTGGATTGTCGGCAGCAATGGTACCGTATTGAGATCTACCAATAGTGGTAATAACTGGATTAAAGATAGTGCAGGAATTACCGTGAATCTTAAATCGGTAAATGCATTACCAAATACTTTTCCATACGAAAGTATTTTTGCTGTTGGAGAAAACGGAAAAATATATAACCGATTATTAGATAGTTTACACTTTCCATTTGCAAAATTAAATGGCAACAATATATTATCATACTTCAATTTATCCGGGATATTTAATCATAAAAGTACTTACGATACAATAAATTCCTCAGGATTCTTTTGGCCAAAAGAATAATGAATACGGCCGTGTTTTCTTCCGGTATAACAATTGGAGCCTTGGTTAATAATTCTCTTAGAATGGCTTCGTGTTCGTATAATGGAGAATATAGACCAGGATATTGTATAAATGGAAATTTTTATACGGATAACAAGTTCAAATATTATAAAGTTAAAAGCGGTGACAATGCTTCAAATAGCTTTGACTGGACGAACTGGGGACAAATGGTTCCTTATGGTGCTCCATTTGTAGATGTAAATAATAATGGTATTTATGACCCTCAAATTGATACACCAGGAGTTAGAGGTGCATCACAAACAATTTTTATTTGTCTAACTGATGCAGATCCTTCATCTCATTTAATAAGTGAAGGATTTGGGGGAGGTACTCAACCGCTTGGAGCTGAAATGCATTTAACTGCTTGGTGTTATAACTTCAATACTTTAATTGATACAACACCTTCTTTAAAAGATGTCCAGTTTATTAAGTCTGTTATCATAAATAAAAGCAACACTCCCTGGACAAAGACATTTTTTTCACTTGTTTGTGACCCGGATTTAGGTTGGGCGAATGATGATTATATCGGATGCGATACGACTCGAAAACTTGGTTTTTGCTACAATGGTTCTAATAATGACCAAATGTATGGAACAGGACCTCCAGCTGTTGGATTTCTTTTATTAAGAGGTGGGTTTAATAGAGCAGTTGTTCCAAATGTTAATATCGGTTTAACTTCTTTCACTTATTTTGTAAACCCTTCTTCTCTTCCTCCTCCTTGCGAATCAACTCCACTGGGAGAGGCATATCCTGCTTATCTAATGATGAAAGGATTTAAAAAAGATTCCAGTTATTTTTTAGATCCTTTGCGGGGTGGACCTGCTCCACTAGCTTATAAGAAAACAAAATTTGTATATACAGGAGACCCCGAATCCGGAACAGGCTGGACAGAATATTACGGATCAATCCAGAATTGTAACAGAGATTCCACCGGAACTCTTATATCCCCAAATCCTATGGGAGATCAAAAGTTACATAATGGGTAGTGGCGCAGAAAATTTTACAATAGTTCCAAATGAATCGCAAACAATAATTATTGCCCAGATGATTGCAAGAAGGCCAAGCAATAAAGGTTCTGTTACTAAACTTAAAATTTTAGCTGATACAGTTCAGAATTATTATAATAATTATTTACAGATAGGTATAACTCCTATTTCCCAACAAATTCCCGAATCTTACAATCTTTACCAAAACTATCCGAATCCTTTCAATCCGGTGACGAAGATTAAATTTGATTTACCAAATCCTCAAACATTAAATTAATTGTTTACGATATATTAGGAAAGGAAATCTCAATTCTTGCTAATCAAACATTATCTTCCGGTACTTACGGAGTAGAATTTGATGGTGAAAAATATGCTAGCGGAATATATTTCTATAGACTTGAAACTAACGATTTTGTTCAAACAAAAAAAATGTTGCTAATAAAATAACATCATTCTAATTTCTAAAAAATTAATGCTTATGGAACAACTATCAAATAATATTAATTATATACCATTATTAATAGGATGGGTACTAGGAATATTAAGTTCACTTATTGTTGAGAAACTGAAGAAAAGATCTTTGAAAAAAGAAATTAAGATCGGGATTATTACAGAGCTTAAAGAATTACAGTTAAATCTTTCATCTATATGTTTTAGTACTACAATCGAATCCAGAAAAATATCAGAAGAATGGTCTATTTGGATCTGACCTTATTTTACGGAATAATTGAAACAAAGTCATTAGATTTTCTAAATCTTGAAAACTTTAAAATCGATGAGTTTTTCAATATCGATGACAAACAATTTTTTAATTTGCTTCAGTTATTATCGAATAAAATTAAAATCAACAAGACAACTCTTACTTTTATTAAAGGTAAAAACCTCGTATTTAGATTCGAAATTAAATTATTTATATTTATTTAATGAAAATTTTCAATCCTCACAGACAAGAATGTCTGCCCTACTAGATATATTTTTATTCTTACCTTCTTACCTACTTACCTTCTTAACTTCTGACTCCTTCTTGAATTTATTATTTCTTAAAAAAAATCTAAATTCCATTTAATCACACAAATAAAAGAATTTCATAATATGTCTGAAGTATCTACAACGAACACAACGTTAGAGAAGTTCAGCTACGATAATGCAACCGTAAGGAACTTCGCTATTGCAACAATGGTCTGGGGAGTCGTGGGAATGCTTGTCGGTATTATTATCGCAGTTGACCTCTACGTCCCCTCAATGAGTCTTGGGCTTCAATATATTACCTACGGCAGAATAAGACCCCTGCATACAAATGCGGTTATTTTTGCATTTGTGGGTAATGCAATTTTTATGGGAATTTATTATTCCCTTCAGCGTCTATGCAAGGCGAGAATGTTCAGTGACCTGCTGAGCAAAATAAATTTCTGGGGCTGGCAGGCTATTATAGTCTCTGCTGCAATTACGCTTCCTTTGGGTATTACTACAAGCAAGGAATATGCCGAACTTGAATGGCCTATTGATATTACTGATTGCAATTATCTGGGTTGTTTTTGGCATTAATATGCTCGGCACTATTTTTAAAAGAAGAGAAAGGCATATGTATGTTGCCATCTGGTTTTATATCGCGACATTCGTTACAGTAGCAGTTCTGCATATAGTCAATTCGATTGAAATTCCCGCAGGATTATTCAAAAGTTATCCTGTCTATGCAGGTGTGCAGGATGCACTTGTTCAGTGGTGGTACGGGCATAATGCAGTAGCATTTTTTCTTACCACACCATATCTGGGATTGATGTATTATTTCCTGCCAAAGGCAGCGAACCGGCCTATTTATTCTTACAGGCTTTCAATCATTCACTTCTGGGCGTTGATTTTTATTTATATCTGGGCAGGTCCTCACCATCTGCTTTATTCGGCACTGCCGGACTGGGCACAGTCACTCGGAACAGTGTTTTCGATTATGCTCATTGCACCGTCCTGGGGTGGTATGGTAAACGGATTGCTTACACTCTGCGCGGTGCCTGGGATAAAGTGAGGGAAAGTGTTGTACTGAAATTTATGGTGGTAGCAGTGACTGCTTATGGAATGGCAACATTTGAAGGTCCGATGCTTTCTCTTAAAAACGTAAATGCACTGGCTCACTTATACAGACTGGATAATCGCACACGTTCATATCGGTGCACTTGGCTGGAACGGATTTTTAACCTTTGGAATTTTATACTGGCTTATTCCGAGAATTATATAATACGGAATTATATTCAAAGAAGCTTGCTAACTACCATTTCTGGATTGGCTTCCTCGGAATAGTTTTCTATGCAGTGCCGATGTACTGGTCGGGAATCACACAGGCATTAATGTGGAAGCAATTCACACCGGAAGCAATTCTTCAATATCCGAATTTTCTGGAAACAGTTTTGCAAATCAAACCGATGTATATAATCAGGTCAGTTGGCGGAATACTGTATTTTTCAGGAATGATAATGATGGTATATAATCTTGTAAAAACAATGAAGCTCGGAAAGCTTACAGCAAATGAAGAAGCAGAAGCTCTTCCGCTATGAAAGAGGAATTATTGACAGGTGAAAAAAGACACAGATTGCTTGAATCAAAGCCCGTTCTGTTTTCAGTGATTTGCATTAGTTGTCAGTATTGATAGGAGGACTTATTGAATTAATTCCGACGTTTGTAATTAAATCAAATATTCCGACAATCTCAAGCGTGAAACCATACACGCCTCTCGAAGTGCAGGGGAGGGACATTTATATCAGGGAAGGATGCCTTGGCTGTCACTCGCAAATGGTAAGGCCTTTCAGGTCTGAAACCGAGAGGTACGGAGAATATTCAAAAGCCGGAGAATATGTTTATGACCATCCGTTCACCTGGGGTTCCAAGAGAACAGGACCGGACTTGCACAGGGAAGGGAAAAAATATCCGAACCAGTGGCACTATCTACATATGGATGACCCGACAAGTGTTTCGCCAAACTCCCTGATGCCAAGATTTTCCTGGCTGTTAACTCAAACACTGGATACTTCGACGACACCTTCAAAAATAAATGCATTGAGAAAAGTGGGTGTGCCGTATGACCAGGGCTTTGAAAACACAGCTAATAACGATTTGATGAAACAGGCAGAGTTAATCGGAGCGGATCTGAGAAAGCAGGGAATTGACATTACGAACGACAAGGAAATAATTGCACTGATAGCTTACTTGCAAAGACTTGGTACGGATATTAAACAGCAAAATTAAACGGAGAGTAATAATAAATGTTTAGTCATTATTTTGAACAAATAAACGGGATAGAAATTTTTCCTATAATATCCATGCTGTTATTTATAGCGGTATTTATTTTTGTTATAATCCGTGTAATATTTCTGAAAAAAAGTTATGTAAATAAAATGAGGGCTCTTCCCCTTGAATCAAATAATAAAGAAGATTATGAAAATTAATTTAAAAAGAATTTCATTTTTTTTACATCTGGTTATTTTAATTGCTGTGTCCGGCTCTGCTTCCCTGTTCGCACAGGCAGCAGCGCCACCGGCAGATAAGCCATATACAGAAACCACAACATTCTTCATTCTGGGAGCATTGCTGTTCGGCATTGCGATTATATTTGCATCTATAATGATTTTTGATGTTAGAGAGAGGGATGTACAGGCGATAAAAGCTGAAAAGAAAAGAAAAATTATTCTGAGTGATGAACAACTTACTGCTGGACCACGATTACGACGGAATCAGGGAACTGGATAATAAACTGCCTTCGTGGTATATGTTTCTTTTTTATCTTCACAATTTTTTTTGCTATAGTCTATATGATAAACTATCACGTTCTCGGAAAAAACAACCTTTCATACGATGAATATACACAGGAAATGACGGACGCACAAATGAAGAAGGACGAAATGTTAAAATCAGGAGCACTCATAAATGTAAATAATGTAACATTGTTAACAGATCCTGCAGATTTGCAAAAAGGAAAAGAAATATTCACGGCGAACTGCATCCCTTGTCACGGAGTAAATGGCGAAGGAATAGTCGGTCCGAATCTTACGGATAATTACTGGATTAACGGCGGAGGAATAAAAAATGTATTCAATACAATTTCCGAAGGTGTTCCGGCAAAAGGAATGATTACCTGGAAATTGCAATTGAATCCCAAACAGATTCAGTCAGTTGCAAGTTATGTTCTTTCTTTAGGCGGAACAAATCCTCCGAACGGGAAAGCCCCCGAGGGAACAATTTGGGTAGATTCAACCGCAAATAAGACAGATTCATCAAAAGTAATTAAAGATACGGTAAAAAGTAAAAAGTAAGAGGTAAAAGTAAAAAATTTAATGGATAATAATACTTCGGAGAATTTTCGTGATTCAATCTCCACCGTAAATGAAAAAGGTAAACGCATCTGGGTTTACCCCAAAAAGCAAAAAGGAAAATTTTACACCGCAAGAACCATAGTCAGTTTTTTCCTTTTGTTTTTTTTGTTTGCAGGTCCGCTTATAAGAATCAACGGACATCCGTTCATGCTTCTGAATTTCTTCGAAAGAAAGTTTATTGTATTCGGTCTTCCATTCGGTCCGCAGGATTTCTATTTGTTTGCACTTGCCGCAATCACATTCATTATATTTGTTGTTCTTTTTACCGCAATCTACGGACGGCTATTTTGCGGATGGATATGTCCGCAGACTGTATTTATGGAGCTCGTCTTCAGAAAAATAGAATACCTGATTGAAGGCGATGCAGAACAGCAAAAATCCCTTGATAAGGCTCCGCTAACAGGTTCAAAATTTTTCAAAAAATCGTTAAAGCATTTAATCTTCTTTTCGATAGCGTTTCTTATAGCAAATACTTTCATAGCATATATTATCGGAACCAATGAATTATCAAAACTGATAAGCGATACTCCTGTAAATCATATGAGTTCGTTCATTGCAACGATTGTGTTTACGGGTATCTTCTATTTTGTTTTTGCAAGATTCAGGGAACAGGCTTGCACAATTGTCTGTCCGTATGGCAGACTGCAGGGAGTTTTGCTCGACCAGAACTCGATAGTGGTTGCATACGATAATATCAGGGGCGAGCCGCGGGGAATATTTAGAAAAAATGAAGAAAGAAAAATTGGTGATTGTATAGACTGCAGTCTATGCGTTAAAGTTTGTCCGACAGGAATTGATATACGAAACGGCACACAGCTCGAATGTGTTAATTGCACTTCCTGCATAGATGCCTGCAATTCAATAATGGCAAGAGTGAATCTTCCCAAAAACCTGATTCGATATGATTCGCTCAATGGAATAAAAGGTTTGGTTAAAAAGAAGTTCACTCCAAGAGTCATTCTTTATACTGTCATTCTTACAATTTTATTAACAGTATTTATAGTATTGTTCTCGCTTCACAGCGACATCAGCACAAGTGTATTGAGAACGGCAGGCACGCTTTACCAGGAACTGCCTGATAATAAAGTCAGCAACCTGTACAGCATTAAGATTGCAAACAACACCTTCAATGATGTTCCGGTCCGGCTTAAAATTACAAACAATCCTGATGCGGAATTGACAACTGTGGGGAAAGATATTGTCATTCCTGCTCTGTCAAAGTATGAAGGAGAGCTGCTTGTAATAATACCCAAAGATAAAATCAAATTTATTAATACTCAGTTAAAGATAGATGTTTATTCAAATGATAAAAAAATCGAAGAACTGAAAACGAATTTTCTTGGACCAAATAAGAGCAATTAGTAATTAGTAATTAGCAATTAATAATTAAAGGGACGCATAATATAAAACAATAAATGAATTTTCACTGGGGAAAGAAAGTAGCGGTACTTTATATCGGATTTGTTCTGATTGTAATCGGGATGGTGATATTCGCCATGACTAAGAATACAGAACTTGTTAGCAGTAACTATTACGAAAAGGAAATTAAATATCAGGGCCAGATAGATAGAATAAAAAGAACATCCGAACTCGGTGAACAGGTAAAGATTGAAAACACCGGAAGCTTTATTCTAATCAGATTTCCGAAAACATATAATCTGAAAGATATCAAGGGCAGCATTTTGTTTTACAGACCATCCGATGAAAAAATAGACTTCAGACTAAACCTTGAAACCGATATTAATGGTGAGCAGAAAATCGCAACAAATAAATTCGTAAAAGGCATATGGAAAGTTCAGATAAACTGGAAAATGAATGCCATCGAATATTATAATGAATCAGTCGTCAGAATAGATTAAATGAATAATTCCGCTATTAATATTGTATCAGCCGATAATAAGGATGATATTGAATCCGCAAGGCAGCTTTTCCTTGAATATGCAAAGTCATTGAATTTTGATTTGTGTTTTCAGGGATTCGACGAAGAACTGAAAAATCTCCCCGGTGATTATTCTTCCCCCGAAGGAGAATTGTTATTAGCATACTCAGAAGGAAAACTTGCAGGATGTATTGCATTCAGGAAATTTGAAAATGATATTTGTGAAATGAAAAGACTTTACCTTAGAAATGAATTCAGAGGACAGGGTATCGGAAGACAGCTTACAGTCAGGGTAATAAATGATGCGAAAAAAATTGGTTATAAGAAAATGCGGCTTGATACATTACCGTCAATGAAAGAAGCAATAAAACTTTACAAAGATTTAGGCTTCAAAGAAATTAATCCATACAGATATAATCCAATCGAGGGTGTATGTTATATGGAGCTGGAGTTATAAAAAAAGCCGGAAGCAAATGTCCCCGGCTTTTAAAATTAAGCTTTAAGTTTCGAGTTCTTATTTCAATAAAATCATCTTCTTTGTTTCACTGTAATTATTTGACGATAATTTATAATAATAAACTCCGCTTGAATATTTCGTAGCATTGAAGGTAGCTTCATAAGTTCCAGCCGTTTGCTTTTCATTTACGAGCGTTTCAATTTCGCGGCCGAGTTCATCATAGACAACGAGTCTTACAAATCCATTTTTAGGTAATGCAGATCGAATGTTTGTCGAGGGATTAAATGGATTGGGGAAGTTTTGTTAAAAAGAAAACTCTTATTAGCTATAAGAATTTAATATTATTTTTCTCTTGAAGGAATGGTGTGTTTAATTTTATCCCAAAATCTATCGTAATCAAATTTATTTAAAGACGAATTATATGTAGGACTGTCCGAATTATGGCAGGAGATACAGAACTGTTCTTTTTCCTTATGGAGAATAAGCCCGAAGTTGGCTGCCCATTCTTTATCTTCCATAATAGGTAAAAAAGAATATCTCGACCCCGGACCATGGCAGGTTTCGCATTGAACACCGTCTTCTATATTAAAAGTAGTTTCAAGTTCGTTGTAATTGATGTCTTTTCCAAGCACGTGGCATTTTATGCATTGCGGAGTTTGTGAAGCTTTTGTATTAAATCCCATATCCTTTGCAATATTATCTGCTTTAGGCGTTAGCAAAGAATACCAGGCAAGAGAATGTTTGCTGGCCTTCCATGTATCGTATTGATTTCCGGTTTTCTCAGTTTCGTGGCATTTAACACATTTTCTGACTCCAGTATATTTAAATTCATCATCGAGACCAGAATTTCCAGTTTGAAAAGAAGAAAAAGAAATATACAAGACAATCGAAGAGAATGTTGTAATAAATAGTATTTTTTTGTTTTTCATCTTTTTGTTTTTACCATATAAGTATTATAACTAACTTGGTAATTTTAAACCATTTGAACGAAATTATAATTCCCTATAATTAGATTGGATAAAAAAAGCCGGAAGTAATACCCCCGGCTTCAAAATTAATTTTAATCGAAAATTTATTTCATCAATATCATTTTCTTTGTTTCAGAGAAATTATCTGTCGTTAATTTATAAAAATAAACTCCGCTCGAATATTTCGTAGCATTGAAGGTAGCTTCATAAGTTCCTGCCGTTTGCTTTTCATTTACGAGCGTTTCAATTTCGCGGCCGAGTTCATCAAAAACAACAAGTTTTACAAATTCATTTTTAGGTAATGCATAGCGAATGTTTGTCGATGGGTTAAATGGATTAGGATAATTTTGTGATAAAGAAAATTTTTCCGGTATTTCAGTTGAAATAGTTGTAATACCTATACTCGGATTATTAAAAACCCATACTGCACCCTGATCAGTATTGTCGTAATAACCCCCTTCGATAATGGTACCACCATTAGAAGAAATAGAAACTGAAGTGCCTTGAAAAATTTGACTACCGATCGCACCGGTTCCAACAAGCTTTTGACCTTGCTGAGTCCAGACACCACCGCTCCGTGTAAATATCCATACTGCTCCTGCGTCATTATTATCCCGATTACCACCTTCGGCAAAAGTATTCCCATCTGAGGAAATTGCAACTGAATTGCCCTGCCAGGAAGCTCCGACCGAGCCTGTCCCTACAAGCTTTGAACCTTGCTGTGTCCAGACACCGCCGCTACGTGTGAATACCCAGACAGCTCCTACGCTGTTATTATCTCCGTTGCCACCAACGATAGCAGTATTCCCGTCTGAAGAAAGCGAAACAGAATGTCCTTGATAGCACTGAAAAACATTACCTGTGCCAATTAGCTTTGAACCTTGCTGTGTCCACACGCTTCCGCTACGTGTGAATACCCATACGGCTCCTATTCCGTTATTATCCATTTGACCGCCCACAATAGCCGTATTCCCGTCTGAAGAAAGGGAAACAGAACTCCCCTGGTTGGAATATCCGGTAAAATCGTAACCAAAAAATTTTGAACCTTGCTGAGTCCAGACACCTCCGCTTCGTGTAAATACCCAGACAGTTCCTATACCGGTAGGCGAGCCCTCAATAATCGTATTCCCGTCTGAAGAAATGGCAACGGAGTATCCTTGCTGGGAAGTTCCAACCTCACCTGTGCCAAGAAGCTTTGGACCTTGCTGAGTCCAGACACCACCACTGCGGGTGAATACCCAGATTCCTCCAGTACCCCCCTCCACGACAGTATTCCCATCTGAAGAAATAGCAACGGAAGTTCCCTGTTTGGAAGTTCCAGCCGTACCAACAAGTTTTTGACCTTGTTGTGTCCAAACACCACTGCTTCGGGTGAATATCCAAATCGCTCCCACAAAGTTATTATCACGCATACCACCTACAACAGCAGTATTCCCGTCCGAAGAAATGGCAACCGAAGTACCTTGCTCAGACTGTCCAATCGCACCTGTGCCAATAAGCTTGGGTCCCTGTTGTGCGAATTGAGCAAATAATAAGTTTGGAACAATGAAAAGAGCCAATACTAAAAAAATATAAAAATTCAATTTAGTAGTGTCATTTTTGGTTTTTGTGTTTATAGTTTTCATATTAAGGAATATTAAATTAGAATGAAAATTTTTATTTTATTATTTTTAATAAGTAATATAAGTTACTATTTCATTAAAATCATTTTCTTTGTCTCGGTAGAAATTATCAGTCGTTAATTTATAAAAATATACTCCGCTTGAATATTTCGAAGCATTAAATGTTGCTTCATAGGTTCCTGCCGTTTGCTTTTCATTTACAAGCGTTTCAATTTCACGGCCGAGTTCATCAAAGACAACAAGTTTCACAAATCCATTCTTAGGTAAATCATATCGAATGTTTGTCGAAGGATTAAATGGATTAGGATAATTTTGTGATAATGAAAATTTTTCCGGTATTTCAGTTGAAATAGTTGTAATACCTATACTCGGATTGACAAATACCCAGGAAGCTCCTGTTACTACATTATCGCTATAACCTCCTACAATAGCAGTATTACCGTTCGATGAAATTGCAACTGAAGAGCCTTGGTTGGAACCTCCAACACCACCAGTACCATGAAGCTTTTGACCGGACTGTGACCAAACACCTCCGCTGCGGGTGAATATCCAGACTGCTCCGGCACCGGAACTATCACCGGAACCACCCGCGATGACAGAATTCCCGTTTGAAGTAATTGCAACTGAATAGCCCTGGTGTGCGTTTCCGACTGCACCCGTGCCAAAAAGCTTTGAACCTTGCTGTGTCCACACACTTCCACTTCTTGTGAATATCCAGGTTGCACCTTTATTGCCATTATCAGAAGCACCTCCTTCTGTAAATAGTATTCCCGTCTGAGGAAATGGCAACTGAAAATCCCTGATTGGCAGCACCAACTGCACCTGAACCTGTAAGTTTTGAACCTTGCTGTGTCCATACACCCCCGCTTCGTGTAAATACCCAAACCGCACCTGAACTGGAATTATCCAGATACCCGCCGACAACAGCCGTATTACCGTCTGAGGAAATAGAAACTGACCAGCCTTGATAAGCGGTTCCGGTTGCCCCTGTGCCGACCAGTTTTGAGCCTTGTTGTGTCCAAACACTGCCGCTTCGTGTAAATACCCACGCCGCACCGGCAAAGCTATTATCCCTATAACCACCAACGATAACTGTATTTCCATCCGCAGAAATTGCAACTGACCAGCCTTGATCAGCACCTGCAACGGCACCCGTACCTACAAGCTTCTGACCTTGCTGAGTCCATACACCACCGCTTCTGGTGAATATCCATATTGCTCCGGCATTGCTATTATCAATAGGACCACCCACCACAGCTGTATTACCATCCGCGGAAACAGCAACTGAATTGCCCTGCCATGCAATTCCGACTACTCCTGTCCCGACAAGCTTTAAACCTTGTTGCGTCCATACGCCGCTGCTTCTTGTGAATACCCAGGTTGCTCCCAAATAACCATTATCATATCCACCACCTACGATAGCAGTGTTTCCATCTGACGAAATTGCAACAGAGAGACCCTGTGCAGAACCACTGACCGAACCGGTACCGACAAGTTTTGGTCCCTGCTGTGAATATTGCGGGAAAATTAAGTTAGGGATTAAACATCCTGTTAAAAATAAAAATACAAATAATTTTGTTTTCATTTTTTTATTTGTTTATATTTTTTAAAACCTGATTTGTTTAATCATCAATCCCCTTCAAAGATTGGTGCCCTCCCGGGCGGATTTTCAAGACTACTGAAAAATAGCTATTGCTATTTTATCATCAGCATTTTTTCTTGTCTCTGAAAACCCATCGGTGATAAGTTTATAGAAATAAACTCCGCTTGGATATTGTTAAGCATTAAATGTTACTTCGTAAGTGCCTGATGTTGGTTTTCATTTACAAGTGTTTTTATTTCTTTTCCCAAGTTGATCAAAAACATTAAATTTAACAATCCCATTTTTCGGTAAATCATATCTAATTTTTGTCGAGGGATTAAAAGGGTTAGGATAATTTTGTGATAAAGAATACTTTGAAGGTATTTCTGTGCTGATATTTCGAATTGCGACTTGTTGTGAATATTTTATTGTTGCATAAGTTGTACCATTACAGCTCTTTCCCGTGACAAACACTCACGCTTCGACAACTTTGCCGAGTTCGCCTTCACTTTTGGCAATCACTACGCAGGCAAGAGAATCTGCAAGTACATTCGGTACCGTCCGGCACATATCGAGGATTCTGTCAACTCCGATAATTAGTGCCACTCCTTCTTCCGGAACCCCTACAGAGCGAAGCACGACAATAAGCATTATCAATCCAACACCCGGCACCGGTGCCGTGCCTACGGCTGCCAATGCCGCAGTCAACACTATCGTTAACTGCTGAGTAATTGTAAGGTCAAAGCCATAAACCTGTCCAATGAACATAGCGGCAACTGCCTGATATAAGGCGGTGCCGTCCATATTAATAGTTGTTCCGAGAGGAAGAACAAAACTTGCAATCTTATTAGGGACGCCAAGTTTTTTCTCGCAGACATCCATTGTCACCGGCAGAGTCGCCGCTGATGAACTCGTAGAAAATGCAACCGCAATCACCTGTTTCTGAACTCTGAAAAAATCACGTATGCTTATCTTTGTAAATATTTTCAGAAGAGCCGGATACTCAATAAATGTAATTATAGAAAGACCTATTACAACTGTAATAGTATATAAGAACAGGGATTGTAATATATTGAAACCGAATTCGGCTATTGTCGCCGCAATTAAAGTAAAAACGGCATAAGGTGCAATCAGCATTATTTTTTCAACAAGAACAATCATCGCTTCGCTTATACCTTCGCATAAGTTAATGACACCCTTTGACTTTTCCGGAGGTATCTGAGTCAGAAAAACTCCGGTGAGTATTGCAAAGAAAACAATAGGTAAAAATTCCCCGTTCGCAATTGCGTTAAAGGGATTTTTCGGAACGATGTTTACGACGAAATCAACAATATTCACAGAAATATTCTGTTCGATTTTCGATTTGGCTTCATCCTGATATGTGCTCATCAGTCTGTCCTTTGTATCCTGCGGCATATAAGAGCCGGGCTGGATTACATTCGCAAGTACCAGACCGATTGTTATTGCTATAATTGCTGTTAGGGCGTAGAAACCGATTGTTTTGCCGCCGACTTTTGCAATGTGTTTTAAATCAGAAAGCGATGCCGCCCCCACAATAAGAGAGGTGAGTACGAGCGGAACGGCAATCATATTCAGTAACCGGATAAATATATCGCCGATTGGCTTAAGCATAACTCCAATTGAGCGGACTTTATCAATATATGTAATATTATCTAATTTCTTTTCGCTTCCGTTGCTTAATTTAATTGCGGCGGATATTTTTGGTTTCGCTTTTTCGGAAAGGAGTTGTTTTGCCGATTTGATAATCTGAATCTGGTCATTCGCATCAAAAGTTTTTACAAGAGAATCATTTCTTAATAAAGAAAACTCAAGCCAGTTCTCGGTTGTTATGGTTTCACCCGAAGATTGAATTTCAAGTTTATTTTTATTTATTGCAAACACTGCTCCGAAAATTATTCCGAGCAGCAAACCAAGAATTATTTTATTATGAAGCTTTATCCGGGGAAATTTCATAACTATCACTTATGATTTAAATAAATCTACAACCTTTTAACCCTTCAATTTTTTTACGATTTAACTTTTTAGCTTTTCGACCTTTTAACCGTTTTCTTACGGTTCCCCGAGAGCTTTGAATTTATTTCCTGTTGCTTTGACAATCATTTTATACCATTCAGAACCATAGCCGGGTTGTTTCACTATTGGTGCCGCCTTAGTTTCGCCCGGAGTTTTTATGTTTCCGTCCATATATTTTGTGAACAGATAGCCATATAATTTTTTCCAGGAATCGAAAGTCATTTTACCCGTTGTATTTGAAAATTCTGTTAAGAATTTTATAGCTTCTTCCGGATTCTTATTATAAAGCTCCGCTGCTCTATTATCAATATCAGGAATCTTATTAATATAACCTGCTTCCAGTTCTCCCTGCAATAAACGGATTTCAGAAATCATGTCATCATATCTCATATAAGCAAAGTTTGCAACCTCGTTAAAAATCCAGAAAGCGGAAGAATCGCTGAATTCCATCATAGAACCATTACCCACTGCAAAATTAGACGGTACTTCGGTAATCGAAGTATACATAGGTGAGTAAACAGTACTGTATGAATCATCAACACCGAACCAGTTTATTCCTCCGATTGCATCCGGAATCCATGACCGTGACTGGGTTACAAAAGAAAAACCTGTTTGCTGTGTGGAAATTGCTCTTTCGTTGAAATAAATATTCGTATCTTTTCCACCTTCAAGTTTCCAGGATAAAGGTCTCCAGCGGTAAGGGCATTTATAAGGACCTGCACCAAAATCCTTTGTCATATCCATATCAGTTCCTTCAAAATGGTCCCTCATCAGTTCCATCGCATCTTTAATAGATATTTTTTTATCAGGCTTCACCCACAAAGGCATTCTGTTTGTAAGGTTTTCGCCTTTTGCATAATCGAGATATTTTCCCATTCCTGTTGCTGAGCGGTTAAATATAGACCATACTCTTGCTTCGCAGAATCTTGCTGCACCGAATGTCAGCGGATTGTAAATATCAGAAAATGAAAATTCTTCATCTTTTCCTTTATAAAAACCTTTTTCTTTTGCAAACGAGATTACGTCTTTTGAGTAAATACAATTTTCAGGATCGTTTAGAGGGAAAGTAGTAATTCTTGCCTGGTTTGCATGTGCACAGATATATCCGTCAGGTATTCTTCGGGCTACCCATACGGCACCTTTATGTCCGAGACCTTTGCCAATCATTTCAAGAATCCAGACTTCATTTGCATCACTGATTGAAAAGGATTCACCTTCGCTTCTATATCCATATTCAGCAACGAGCTCACCCATTATTTTAATTGCTTCCCTTGCATCTTTTGCTCTCTGCAATGTGAGATAGATAAGAGAACCATAATCCATTGTTGCAGTGGTATCAATCTCTTCTGCAAGCTCTTTTCTTCCTCCATATGTGGTTTCACCAATTCCAACCTGATGTTCATTCATATTGCCTACAACGTTATAAGTATGAAGCGCTTGTTTTATTTTACCAAGGTATTTTCCTGTGTCCCATTCATATATATCCATCATTGTTCCCTCCGGGTAATCGGCAGCAGGCCAGAAATAGAGTTCACCATAAAGAGTGTGCGAATCCGCAGTGTAGCTTATCATTGTTGAACCATCAGTTGTGGCACCTTTGGTAATTAATAAATTAGTACAGGCAGAAGTCACCTGGTTCAAAATGAGCAGTGATAAGATGATAATCGAAATCGCAGATGTTATTTTTTTCATAAAATATATTTATTTCGAAAACAATAGAGCAAAAGTAGTTATAATGAACAGAAATTAAAACCTCAAATTTTTTGCAGGCGGAGGTGTTTCATAATGTGTTTGATTAGGCTAAAGCCATTTTCGTAGTGGAATTCTACCCCACCGTAAAGAGGCTGTGTGATAATTATTTGTCAATTGATTAATTATTTTGAAAAAAGGAAACAAAATAGAATAAGAGATAGTTATTAAAGATATAAATAACCAATAAAATTCTAATTAATGAGTTATATAAACCCCTCAAATCGAGATCAATATATGTTTCCTGTCTGTATGGAGGAGACTATATCAAACGATAATCCAGTAAGAGTAATAGATGTAATCGTAGAAGAAATAGTTAATTCAAATAAAGAAATATTTTATAGTGAAAAACGAACCGAAGCTGGTAGACCGGAATATCATCCATATACATTATTAAAATTGTATTTATATGGATATTTCAATGGAATCAGCAGTTCCAGGAAATTAGAAAAAGAGACCAAAAGAAATATAGAGGTAATGTGGCTACTGGGAAATCTAAGCCCTGACCATTGGACAATATCAAACTTCCGTAAAGAAAAGACAGACCAAATAAAAACAGCAACAAAGCTGTTCAGGAGATTTTTGAAAGATAATAATTATATAGAAAGTAAGACGGTAGCTATTGATGGAACAAAGATAAAAGCAAATGCATCAAGAGATATGTTAAGTAAAAGTAAAATAGAGAACCGTTTAGCGGGATTAGAAGAAAGGATGGAAGAGTATTTAAAAAGGATGGGCGATACCGACAAAGAAGAAGATATTCTTGAAGAATATGAAAAAAGTGAAGAGAATCAAATTCAAGATCATTTAATTAAAAAAGTAATAGATTTACAAGAAAAGATAGAAAAATTAACGAAATTAAAAGAAGAATTAGAAACGAAAGGAAAAGGCACCATAAGTCCAACAGATTTAGACTGCAATTTAATGAAAAGCAGAGAAGGAAAGATACCGGCATATAATGTTCAAATAGCAGTAGATAAAAAGCACCATATGATAGCAGATAGTGAGGTAACAACACAGGGATATGATAATCACCAATTAGAACCAATGATAGAATCATACGAAGAGGAAATGAGAATAAAACCAGAAGAGGTATTGTTAGATGCTGGGTACAATACTCCGGATATGATAGAAAAAGTAACTAAAGAAAAAAAAGTGGAGTGCTATATTCCAAATGCGAACAACAGCAGAAGTAAAGAAATAATAACATTTACCTATGACAAAGATAAAGATGAAGTAATCTGCTCAGAAGGAAAGCGATTGCCATTGTACAGTAAAAATAAAAAGAAACGCAACAGTTATACAAATGAGTATAGAGGGATAGAATGCCAAGGATGTCCCCAGACAAATATATGTACAAAATCAAAAAACGGACGGATATACCATAGATATTTGAATCAAGAATGGAGGGATGAATACCAGAGTAAAATGAGAGAATACGAATCACAAAAGAAAATCAAACAGCGAAAGAAAATAATAGAACATGTGTTTGGCTCCATTAAAACCCTGATGGGAAAGATCCCACTACTGGTGCGAGGAAAGAAGAAAGTATCAGCAGAAATCAATATTTACACGACAGTATATAATCTAAAAAGACTAATAAATATAGAAAAAAATGAAAATATAGAGATGATAATTGATATGATACGAGATTATAAATGGAATCTTGCATAAAACAAACGTAAGATTTAAAATCAGGTAAAAATATTTTTAAAATTGACTGAAATAAACCGAATTTTGTGCTTGCAAAATATTTATCACACAGCCTCTTTACGACGGGGTGTTAGAACCAACACAATAGGGCTTTAGCCAAAATGTAATCAACATGGTCATTATAAAAAAAATTATTTTTTGCAGATAGGAATTTTTGTAAATTATTATTTAATGAATTTATAAAATGTAAATAATAATAAAAAAATCCCCGTTTGCTTTGAACAAACAGGGATTTAATTTTGTAATACATATCTCTTCATTCACGGGTACCCTCCGGGCATCCACTGATTGGGAATGAAAAATTATATCTTATTTTTGTTTTGGTGCCTGCGAAACTATAAGAGCATTTAATCTGTCAATTTCAGGTTTCACAGATTTGTCATTAGGATTGATAGCCAGCACTCTGTTTAATATATCGATAGCTTTATTATAATCTTCAAGGTTTTCATATATTTCAATTAATATTTTATAAGGATTGTACTCACCTGATACATCATTTGGAGTTTCCTTAATTTTTGTAAGCATATCTGCTTCCACTTCTTTTGCCATTTCCTGATATTTCGGAAGGTTCCCCGCCTGGAAGTAAAAATTGCAAACATAATACTTTAAACGGTAATCCATCTTGATAGCGCTTCTTGGGACTTTCTCTTCCATTTTGTCAAGTGCCTGAACGCATCCCGCATTGTCCTTTTCTGCAAGTAAAAATTGAGCGAGACTGAGGAAAGACATCCTGTAAGCGGAGATAGTTCGCATCGCATTGTCATCACGGAAAACAGTGGGGTTAGTTAGTTCTCTGTATTTAAATCCTGGTTCATAGGTTTTGCTGTAACCGGGATTTTCTTCATAGAAATTCTTCTTGGTAATTTCAACATTCACATTCATATAATTAGCTGCTGCTTCGCGTTTGTAAGGTACAAGTCTTTCACATAATCCTTCGACTCTCAGGAAAGCATCAAGTCCGATTTTATTATCAGGCGGACAGCTTCCGGCAAAATAAATTGGTCTTTTCCATTTATTCGATTCTATTATATCCCTTACCGCCATATCCTGTACCCTTATCCCTTTGAAGTTCCCATAATCCAGAGAAGCAGGCATTTTGAACACCATTTTTCCTGATTTGATAAGTGCAGTATCTTTTACCCCAAATTTATCAAAGACCTCCTTTGGAACGGGAATCGAAACATCTTTTGGCTCCCACTTTGTAGGCTGGAGCCGGTCAACCATCGCATCGTCAAAACTCATAGCAACTTTCTCGGCACCGTATGGAGACAGATTTTTCAGCTGTTTTATATACCAGTCTGAATTAATAAGACTAAGGTTAGCAATTCTTACATCGCGTCTTACACCCTCAACATCCTGCAGATACCAAAGCGGGAAAGTATCATTATCTCCGCAGCAGAAAAGTATTGCATTAGGCTCGCAGCTTTGGAGCATATTATATGCGTAATCCCAGGGGAGCCAATCTTTCGAACGGTCGTGCTGGTTATAGTTCACACGGAACATGTTGACGGGTATAAAGACAACGGCTAAAAATAACACTCCGTAAGAACTTGCCTTTGCAAGTGTTCCTTGCTTAATCTTCTGCTGTAAGAAGTCAATAATTCCTCTCAGGCCTATTGACATCCATACGGCGAAGGTGAAGAAAGCTCCGCCGTAGAAATAAATTCTCTCACGCGGCTGGGGCTGCTGCTGGTCCTGATAAAAACATATCAGGTACCCCATTATTACGAACATGGAAAACCAGATAGTAGCCATCTTCCAGTCCTTCTTGAAATGTATAAACAATCCTGCCAAAGCAATCAGGAACGGAATCCCCAGGAATTTTTTCCAGTCAACTCCTGAATCCTGGTCTGAAGATTCCTGTCCGACGAAGTCCCACATCAGATAACGGTTGAACATATGGTTTATCTGGTATCTCCAAAGGAAATCCAGGTCGCTCGAGTACTTTGTATAAATTGCCTGCTGATGAGGCTCCTGCGAATATCTTCTTTTGAAAGTCGGGAAATCTCCATATTGCTCACGGCTTAAATAAGAAACGAGAGTGTTAAAGTCTCTTGGATTATTTTCATTCATTGGCGGATTTTGATTCGCCCTTATCATAATAGTAGAGTATGTTGTAAAACCAATTATTGCGAGAAACAAAGATGAAAATGCAAGATTAAGAACTGCTTTTCTTTGTTTCGCAGTCTTGATAATTAAATAAACGAGTATTCCAAGCGTAATAGCCACAAACAATAATGCCATTATAATGTTATCACTGCTGATGCTCCCGAGAAATTTCGGAAAATATTTCACGATGCCCGGATATACTATCGCAAGAGAAACAGCCCCTGCAATATAAGGAAGATATATAGAATTCTTTATTAAAACTTTTTTATAGAAAATTCCGACAAATGCAACGCTTACCAGGAGAATAACTATTTTAAACTGGCTGTCAAATGATTTGAATTCTTCCGGGGCAGGCGGTCTCTTATCGGTTTGTGAAGCCCACATAAATATTGCAATCACAAGTAAAAGCAGAATATGACCGACGAAATAGTAAGACGTTTTGACACATACGTCATCATTCCTGATAAATCTTCTGAATACATATAACATTGCAATAGGAAATAACGCCGGAACACTCATCAGGTGAACTCCCGGAGATAATCCTGCAAGGAAAGCAATCATCAACAGATATTTATCGCTTCCTTTTTCATCCGCTTTTTCATTCCATACAAGCGCTAGAAATACCATTGTTGCGAAAAGGAATGTACTGAATCCGAAAACGTTTGATTCAACACCGTTCCACCAGAATGTATCACAAAATGCAAATCCCAGTGCAGCAACTGCCGATGATATGTATGTTATCAGCGCATCGGAAAGCGATGCATATTTTCTTCCTTTGAAATTTTCGATAAGCTTAACACATACCAGGAACAGTAGCATTATTGTAAAAGAACTTGCTATGACGGTTAAAGTATTAACCCTGAATCCGATGTTTTCGGCAAACGGTATCAGTGAAGTCACTTTATTGACGAGTATAAAAAACGGAGCCCCTGGCGGGTGGGTAACCTGCAGACCTACCGATGCAGCGGATAATTCTCCGCAATCCCAGAATGAGACGGAAGGCTGGACGGTCTTAAATAAAACAATAACAGTAATCAAAAAAACCACTACTGCAAAAATCCTTTGAATCAGTTTGTAATTCATTTAAATGTATTTATATGTATAATAATATTGAAATTCAGAAAGTTGTAAATAGCAAATTAAATATAAAAGAAAACAATTTTCAACTTATTAATTATGCTTATTTCGGGAATATATTATCATTCAAAACCGTAACTCCATCCCCAGATTCAATTTATTATTCAGATTTCCGTTTATTAAATCATTTCCGGATCCTATGGATTTGACTCCTTCGAGGTTCGTTTCGGAATATTTTGCCTGTAAATCCAGTGAATTTAATAAAACATACCTGGCAAGAATATACCATCTCGAACCTTTACCGTATAATGCGAAATTTGACATCACACCCCGTATATCATCTTCATAAGCATAGATTCTGCTGTCATAATCATCCGTCTGAAAATAAATCAATTTTACATCGAATGTAAGTTTTGGAATCGGAACGAAACGCAAATCTGTATAAACAGCAAATCCCTTGTTGTCGCCGCCATAATATTTATATTTCACAAAAATATATTCAAGTCTGCTCCTCAGTCTGAAATTTTCAGTCAAACTGTATGAAAAGCCAAGCCTCAGATTTAATTGATTTCTGCTGTCAATCACTTTTAAATCTCTATTGTAAATATCCGTTATTGTTCTTGTTTCTTCCTGATTCTGATTTCTGAATTTTAAATTGAAATCCAGATTTTTTTGAGCTTTCCATTCCGAGTATAATAAAAAATCATTCCCGGTTATCGGAACAGCATCAGAAAATGTTCTATACGGAAATTTGAAAAAGTCATAATAAGCATTTATGTTAAGATTTTTTAAAGGATATAATTGAACTCCGGTATAAAAACCGGTTTCGTTTTGTGTACCGCCGCTCCGCTCTCCGAATCCGAATGAATGTAGCGGAGTAAAATCCTTTGCATAATTCCTGTATGAAAAAACAATATCGGCAATTTGAGGTAAGTTAAAATGGAAATTTCCGATTCCCGCGACGGCTCCATTATCAGAACGGGCGATTTCCCCATAGAAATTAATATTTTTATAAATTACATCGTAATCTGCGCTTAGCATATTTGCCTTGTCACCGGTAAAGTTAAATAGTTGTGTAGTTGAATCAGCGGCGAATGGCTTGCTGAACCGTGCATTCCAGTATGTTACACCAAGCCGGAGAGCGTTATTATCAAATAAAAATCTTCCGCCCGCTAATCTTTCTTTTATGGAATGTTTCCTGCTCAGCTCTGATGCCGTGCGGTGATATCCGTCATAGTAAATGCTTTTTGCCTCATCGAGAGTTGTATCTATCGAAGCATCTAGATAATTATCGGAAAAGAAAACAAATAAATTATAATCTCTTGAAAGATTCAATTGTGAAGCAGCGCCCCTGAAGAACTGCACTTCACCGGCAGAATTATAACTATCAATTCCTTCACTCTTCTTCTTAATAGGGTCAACAGGAATATTTCCTTTTGAAAAAGAATATGAACTCCACATACCCAAACCCTGCCCGAAATTTAAACTATAATCTCCGATTATGGCAGATTTAATGAACTTATAATTTTTCACTTCAAGAAATGCAGAGTTAAAATCTGTTAGATTTGTTTCTCCCGGGTCTTTTTCGATGGTAATGTTTCCTTTAAGTGCATAATCTTTGTTAAAATTAACAAAACTGATTTGATTATATAGTTTCGCCCTTGAGCCTGAATATTCACCGTTCAGATAACCAGCCTTCGGTTGAAGTTCTTGCTGAAATCTGGAACGGTATCTGAATTCAATATTTTTAATTAATTTATAACGGTTTGTTGATAAATCTCTTTGTTCATTATAATCATTCTTTTGTATATCGGTTTTTAATTTTCTTACTATCAGATAAATTTTTATCTCTTCATAGAGATTTTCATTAACCCCATCCACTTTAAGTAGTTCTCTCTTCGATTTGAAAGAATTATTCTTTTCCCGGTAGTCAATTATTCTTTGTGCAGTTACGGAATTCAAAAAAGGAATCAACTCAAGTTCTTTAAAGGTAACCGAATTCAGGTCGTAAGGATTTTGCTCAAGTTTCTCCAGGAAATCCAGAAGCTTCGAATCCTCAATATCATAATCAATGTTTTCAAGAAGTTTTTCTTTTTGGTTTTCCCGATTTAAGGAAATTGAAGTATCAGTCTGTGCAGAAACACGACCGGATATCAAAAGACTTAATATTAAAATAATGATAGGATATTTAAACCTTATCAAGAGCAAACAGATTAAATAAATACGGATTTAAGGTACCAGTTTGGTTTTAACTACTCCGAAAACTTCTTTTGTAGAAACGCTTTGCACATAAACTATAATATCAGTTTCATTTGCATTAATCCCATCTTTAAGTGTGAAGTTTTTTATAAAATTTAAAGTTTGTCCGGTAGCAATGCTGAAAGGCTCGCCTCCGGTCGGGGTTACCAGGTCTCTTAAAGTATTTTCAAAGTCCGTTTCACCGTTTGGTGCCGGCGGATTCATTATCAGACCATTCTCCACAACTGCTACAAATAAAACGAAATCCGGAAGGGAATTTCCGCCGAGCTGGCTTACGTTAATATTCAGGTTTCCGCTTCGTGTTGAAGGAACATAGCTTGTTGAGCAGGTTATACCGAAAGAGTTGGTTATATTCAAACGCTGATTCAGTGCGTTTGTCCAGGTGGATGCAGTGATAGCTTCCCATGCTTGTTCCCATCAGATATCCCCGGGGATTGGAAAGTCCCGCGTTATAATATTGCTGAATGGCATAATTTACAGGCACGTTAAAATTGTAATAAGGGTCACCCGCAAAGAGTGTTGTATGAACCCTCATTAATATTACGTTTGTATCATTATTAGTGGTGCCGTTCAGAACATTTACACCGTTAAGAAAAGTGTTGGCAGCTACGCAGGGAATACAGCTTGTATTTGTAAAAAGCTGAACAAGAACTTTATTTGTAGCTCTTACATCGGGATTTCCTTTTACTATCAGGCCGTCATTACTTTCACAGGAATATAAAAAAAGAGATATTGATAATGCAATAAAGAGTGAGGATGCTTTTGAACTTCATACTTCAATTAATTTAATAATTATGTAAAATAAATCAAAAAAATGAATCATTAAATGATTTTATTTTTGACGAATCTAAATTTTCCCTCAACCCCTTGTTTGATTATATTAATCTTATCTTGTTCATTGCAGATTTTTCTGAATTTATATAACTTATAATATATTTTTTGAAACTAAATTACCGTATTTTTTTAAAGAAGAACTTTCTAATTATTATAAAAGCAGATAATTAGCGGGTACTTCAAATTTGCAGATAATTTATCAAACATACCGGGTAAAGCAATATTGGAAATAATTGAAATAAAAACTAAGAAAGAAATTAAAAAATTTGTAAAGTTTCCATTAGAACTTTATAAAGACAATAAGTATTTCGTTCCTCCGTTAATGATGGAAGAGATTAACACTTTCATTCCCGAAAAAAATCCGGCGTTTGAATACTGCCGGGCAAAATACTGGCTCGCAATTAAAGACGGGAAAATAGTTGGAAGGATTGCGGGAATAATTAACGACAAATCCAATGAAAAATGGAAAAATAAACATGCACGCTTTGGATGGATTGATTTTATTAATGATGAAGAAGTTTCTTCAGGGCTTATAAAAGCTGTTGAAGACTGGGCAAAATCAGAAGGTATGACCGCTATTCACGGTCCGCTTGGATTCACCGACCTTGATTATGAAGGCATGCTTGTAGAAGGTTTTGAAGAGCTTGGAACACTTGCTACAATTTATAATTATCCTTACTATCCGGTTCATCTTGAAAAATACGGATACAAAAAAGATACAGACTGGGTAGAGTTTGAAATTAAAGTGCCTGAAAAGATTCCCGAAATCGCAGATAAAATTTCCCGCCTCGTTCAGGACAGAAAGAAGGTAAGGGTATTTGAAGCCAAAAAAGCAAAAGACATGCTGCCATATGCACACGGACTTTTTAAAGTGCTTAATTCGGCATTTTCCGGGTTATACGGATTTGTTGAACTTTCCGAAAAGCAGATTAATAAATATGTGAAACAGTATTTTTCATTTATTTTACCTGATTATACCAAAATTCTTCTTGATGAAAAAAACGAAGTTGCAGGATTTGTAATTGCTATGCCCTCGCTTTCAAGGGCGCTACAGAAGTCAAAAGGGAGATTGCTGCCTTTCGGTTTTCTTCACATCCTCAGAGCAATTAAATCGAACAAATATTTAGACCTTTATCTAGGAGCAATCCGTCCCGATTTGCAGGGCAAGGGAGCCGATGCTCTTCTTATAACTGAACTCTCACGCACGGCCATAAAAAATAAAATTATTTCCGCTGAATCAAATATCGAACTTGAAGATAACCATATGGTCCAGGGTCACTGGAAACACTTTGACCACAGGCAACACAAAAGAAGAAGATGCTTCATTAAACAATTAACTGTTAATAATTAATCCTCCCAGGAGCACGCCCAGGCGCCCTCCCAGTAGGGTTTTCAACATTTTCAAGATCTACGCTGCGCTCCGATAATTATTAATTAATTTTTTATTTCGTACAATTAATCTCTCTATTCCTGAAGTTTATCCAGCATTTGTTTTGAATGAAGATTATCCGGCTGAAGAGCAATTGCTTTTTTATAGTTTTCTCTTGCTTTATCTTTCTCACCTTTTTCTATATATGCATCTCCAAGACTGTCAAAAACATTTGAAATATCCGGAAACAATTTTGCATTAAGTTCAAAGACTTCCAGTGCCAGGTCAAGTTCTCCGTTTTCCATCAGATTATATCCGAACATATTCAGGTGCATATCATTATATTCCAAATGATTACTCTCTAAAATATTTTTGAAATCATTTTCAAGAGCAGTTATCCCTTTTTCTTTTATTGTTTTGTAAAACATCAAATCCGGTAATAAAGCAGGTTCAGGATATGGTTTGTTGTTCATTAATAATTCAAATCTTTTAAATACTTCTTCTGCAACCAGCCGGAGATTTGAAAGAATAATTAATGTATAATGTTCGTCAATCTGTCCGAGAATAGCATTCCACGCAGGTGTTCCGCCAGCCCAGGCGTTGAAACCTCCCATTAACTTAGTTCTTCTTAATTCATTATCAAATTTCAGGAGGTCATCAACATTTGTCCTTAAACCGCCGGCAGGAGAAGGTGATGTCTCAAATATCTGTGTGAGTTTATTTCCGTTATAAATTATTCTTGTTCCTACAGCACAGTTTGATAGCTTATCATTTATTTGTTTATAATAAGTGTTGTTCATTCCCAGGGGAACGAAGAATCTTTCTTTTAGATTGTCGGCATAAGACTTGCCAGTTACTTTTTCAATTATACCGCCAAGCACTACGTAACCGGAATTTGAGTATCTTCTGTCTGTTCCGGGTTCAAAAAGTAACGGCTCTTTTTTTATTAGTTCCAGATATTCACTCACTGAAGTATATTTCCCGGGAGATGAATTGTATTCAGGGTCATTCAGGTAATCACCTAATCCGGCTTGCATATCAATTAACATTTTTACTGTTATTTTCTCTCCGATATTGTCAGGGTAGATTGATAGATATTTATTTAACGGGTCGGATAATTTTAACTTACCTTCTTTTTCCAGCTGTAGAATTATAGAATGAGTAAATACTTTATTGATTGAACATATATTAAAAAGTGTTTCGGTATTATTTTCTGTTTTATTTTTCCAGTCGGAATAGCCAAATGCTTTTTTATAAACAGGATTACCGTCTTTTGCGAGCAGGACAACACCCGAAAACATATCGAGCTTCATATATTTCTGGATTAAGGAATCAAGCTGCTGACTATAGTCCTGGCACAGCAATATATTTGGAATAATGCTGAATATTATTAGTGCGATTAAAATTATTTTCTTATACATACGGATTATTATTTATTATTTTTTAAAAATCATATAAAAAATGCTGATTCGAGTTGAATCAGCATTTTAAAAAAACTTATACTAATACTTATTTTTTTTCTTCTTTATTTACATTAACCTTAACATTATCACCGTCCCTTGTTATTATTATCTCTTTATCAGTAAGATTGGCATCTTTATTTTCAGCTCTTATGTGAGCCCGGATTTCATCATCTGTCATCTTGCTTAAATTAACATCCGACTTCATAGTTTTCAGTTTTACAACCTGATTACCGTTGTTATTATCAACATTCACTTCCAGAGTTTTGTTGTCTGTTGCATTGCTCATTTTCAGGTAGTTTTACTTCAAGTTTATTTCTTCCGTTTTCATCTTTTTTATAGCTGACGTCAATACCATAATATCCTGCATCATTTAGTTGTCGCTTTAATTCAGACTGAACCTGCTCATCAGACATTTTGCTGGAGTTAATATCAATTTTAAAGAATGAATGAAGCGCAGCCGAATAAACGGGTCTCTTTACGCTTTCATTTATTGGAATGATTTTAAGAGATGTTAATTGCTTGATTTTTTCCAGGTCGTTTTTATAATTCATAACTAATTTATCATCAAAAGACTGAACCAGAAGTTTATACTCCGTAATGTCAGTTCCGTTTATATTTTTTGTACTCGCCGTAATATTCGAATTTTTATACCATTCCAGTTTATTTAGACTTTCAGCTACTGAAGTATTGGATGTTGGCGCAGTCCAGGAAAGGACATAGCCGACAGTATCATTCTGGCTTACGGGATAATTGCAGGCAGCAACCAGAAATGCAAAAAATATTATTATAGCAAATTGCAGTTTGTGTCTTAAAAAATATTGTTTCATTTTAAACGTTCTCCTTAGGTTTTGTTTGTTTTTTAATTTGTTTTGTGATTCAGCCAGCCATTCAGATGTTTTTTCAAAACTCCCGTCATATTTCTTTTCTTTTAGTCTTTTAATATATTCGTCCATATTACCCTCCTTAATTTTCGGGTTTGATGTTTTTAATTATTTTTAATGTTTCTGTTTCTAAATTATCTATCGGAGCGGATTTCAATGTTAATCTTTTGTTCCTGTTAGTTTCCAGGTTATTTATTATTTTTTTCAGCTTTTCCCGGGTTCTGCTTAATCTGGATTTAACCGCCGAGTCACTTTTTTCTTTCTGAATTATTTTTATTTCTTCGATTGAAAATCCACCGACTTCAAAAAGAAGCAACGCAATTTTTTCTTTTTCCTTCAGTCCTGATATTGCAATGTATATATCATCATAAACATCTTTACTTTCTGTGCGGGGAAAAATTTCCGGAAGCTTATCGATATCTTCGAATTCATCAAAACTTAAGAATTTTCCGAATAATCTTCTTCTGTAATTGGATATGTAAGTATTTGTGATAATTGTGAAAAACCAGTTCCTTAATTTACTTTCATCATCCAATTTCCCGAAGCTTTCCAGAGCTTTTAATAAGCTGTCCTGAAAAATATCCTCTGCTTCATCAATCTTGCCCTTCCTGCAAAGTCCTCTGCAGTAATTTAATGCATCGTTATAACAGGGCTTTAATAATTCGAGAAATTTATTTAAATCCCGGGTATTAATTATAATTTCTCCTTTTAAGTGAAATGACGAATAAAATTATCAAAAGTCGCAAAATTAATTTTGTTTAAAATTAACAATAAACATTAAAATAAGAAAACAAATGAATATCCCTTGTGGTGTTCAGACTTTCCTCCCGACACCACATTCGTACAATAATTATTATACTATCTCATCATTATCCTGTTAATCCCGTCTGAATATCCTATTAATCCTGTCTGATTTTTTTACTAACAAAACATTTTTTAAATGGTTATTTTTTGTTTTTACGAATGATAAATATTTGATTATACTTGAGAAAAGCCTTATATACATTCATTGCAGTTCTGATTTTAATTTTCGCCGTTGTCATTACTCTTGTTTTACTTTTCAATAATCTGACAAAGAAATCATTTTACAGCGAAACAGGCACCGTTTTAACTCCCGGTGTTACTGATTCCGTAAGAATATGCAAGGATGATTTCGGATTGCCCCATATTATTGCAAAAAATGAGAATGATATGTATTACTCGCTCGGATATATTCACGCTCAGGACAGGCTTTTCCAGATGGATTTATACCGCAGGATAGGTGAAGGCAGAATGTCTGAAATTTTCGGAAAAGAAACTGTTGAATATGATAAGTTATTCCGGACAATCGGCATAAACAAAATAGCAGAAAATTTATACAATAATATTTCCCCGAAATCGAAAAGCATTCTTCAGAGCTATAGTAATGGCGTAAACTATTTTATTAAAACTCATTCAAAAAAATTGCCTCTCGAGTTTGATGTTCTGGATTATAAACCGGAGGATTGGACTCCGGTGCACTCGCTTATTATAGTTCGTCTTCTCGGCTGGGAACTGAATCTTTCCTGGTACACAGATTACACATTCGGAGAGATTGTAAAAAAAATGGGACTGGACAGGGCAAGGGACTTTTTCCCGAATTATCCTGAAGACGCTCCCACAATAATAAAATCCGAAACAAAAAAAGAGCAGCCTGAAAAAGACAAAAAAAATCCGGAAATAAAACCTGTCTCGGAAATAAATATCTTTCCCAAAATTGAGGAAAATTATAAACTGCTGGCAGAGCTTGGCACCGGCTTTTTCAGTTCCGTGATGGATTTCAGAAAATTCACCGGTACAGAGGGCTCTCATATCGGAAGCAACTCCTGGGTGATAAACGGAACAAAATCCGAGAATAAAAAACCAATTCTTGCCAATGACCCCCATCTTGCATTGACAGTTCCTTCCAAATGGTATGAGGTGCAGATGTATGACCTTAAAACAAATAAAGGTGTAAGCGGATTTTCGATACCGGGTGCTCCCGGAATTGCTATCGGAAAAAACGGAAAAATAGCCTGGGGAATAACTAACCTGATGAATGACGATTCCGAGTTTTACATATTTAAGAGAGATTCGGCAAATCGGAATAATTATATTTATAAAGATGTTTCTTACCCTTTAGACAGTACTATTGAAGGAATCAGAATTAAAGGCTCTAAAGACGAAATAACATTCACTGCCTACAGAACCAAAATAGGTCCTGTAATTTCGGATCTTGAAAAATCAAGCTTGTATGCAGGACAAAATTTTAAGCAAAAAGACGACCGGATTCTTACTTTCAGATGGACAGGTTTTGAAATGAGTGATGAAATAAAAGCAATGTATGATATTAATTTCGCTGATGGCTGGGAAGAATTTAAGTCTGCTCTGAAAAATTTCGGACTTCCAGCTTCGAATTTCACCTATGCGGATACTATGGGAAATATTGGCTATCACGCTGCAGGACTTGTTCCTGTTCGAAAAAATGTAAATTCCGAGTATGATGTTTTTTATCCGTCGAACGGTGAAATTGAATGGAGCGGTTTTATAAACTTTGATGAGCTTCCGCAGATTTATAATCCGAAAGACAGTTTTATTGTAACCGCAAATAATAAACCTCAAAAAGATTATAAGCATTATATATCCAATCTTTACGAAGCACCCTACAGGGCTCAGCGGATAGAAGAAATTCTCCGGACAAGAAATAATTTTAACGCTAACGAATTCAAGCTGATACAAAGTGACGTCCGGAGCCTTCAGGCAAAAGAATACATCGGCTATATTATATCTGCATTCAGCAAGGATTCATTATCAATCACGCAGGAAGATAAAAATATAATTCAGATATTGAAAAGATGGGATTTCAACCTGAGTAATTTCAGTGTTCCGGGTTCGATAATAAATGAATTTGAAATCCAGTTGTATAAAAATCTTTATTCTGATAGATTAGGCGAAGAACTTTTTAAAAATTATCTTACCATTCCCAATATTGCCATCAGGAACACTTCAAAGCTCCTGAAGGATGAAAAAAACTGGCTTTTCGATTTTGAAGAGTCTCCCCGTAAAATAGAAACACGGGACGATATGGTAAAGAAAACATTTTACGACGCAATTGCTTCTTTAAAGAAAAGATTCGGTACCGATGATTATAATAAATGGTACTGGGGGGAATTACACAAAGTAATAATGAAGCATCCGTTTGGAATTGTTTCAGCATTCAGCGACATCGTGAATATCGGTCCGTACGAAATCGGAGGTAATGGAACGACTGTTGCAAATTCGGAATATAGTTTTATTAAAGCATTAAACTCTAAAGACTTTGAATCAAATCTTGGGCAATCCCTGAAATTTGTAACGGATTTATCCGACAGTAAAAATTACTATTCCATCATTCCGACAGGGCAGTCGGGTCAGCCGCTGCACAGTAATTACAGGGACCAGAGCCGTATGTGGCTGAACGGAGAATATAAAACTGTATCTACGGATATTAAAGAAATAAGGACAGGAAATTATAAAACATTATACCTCATCCCCGGATAAAAATGGGAATAGATAATACAGAGAAATACCTTAAATACAGACCGAAAAAATTCCTCGGGCAGAATTTCCTTGTTGATGATAATATATCCAGAAAAATTGTAAAGTCTCTGGATCTGACACCTGATGATTTCTTAATCGAAATAGGCCCGGGATACGGTTCGCTTACAAAATATATAATTAAAGAAGCGGATAATTATCTTGCAGTAGAAATCGATAAGGGAATAGCCGAAAAATTAAAGGAGGATTTGATTTTAATAAACTCCGGTAAAAATCAAAACGTAATGTCAAAAGATTTTCTTAAATTTGATTTTGTCGCTGATACGGAAAAATATAATTCAGGAAAAAGAAAAATTAAAATCGCAGGCAATATACCATATAATATCACAACGGAAGTAATCTTTAAATTATTTGAAAACAAAAAAATGCTTTCGTGCGCGGTAATGATGATTCAAAAAGAAGTGGCTGCCCGGCTGACCGCAGTAAAAGATACAAAGGAATATGGAATACTTGCAGTGATGACTCAATTCAATTCAGATGTTAAGGTTCTATTCAATGTCCCGCCCACAGCGTTTTTCCCAAAGCCAAATGTTCAGTCAAGCATAATTAAACTTGATTTCGGAACCGAAAAATATAAAGTGAGCGATTATGAATTATTGAGAAGTTTAGTGAGAGCAAGTTTTGGTAAAAGAAGAAAGACGATGAAAAACTCACTGAAAGATTTTTTCGAAAAGAATAGTATTAATCCGGAGGAAATAAGTTTCGATTTCTCAAGACGAGCAGGGAATGTGAGCGTGGAAGAATATGTAAAACTTGCCGAAGAGATTTACCGGATAAGAGTTAAGAATAAATGATAAACGAAATAAAATCAATATTATATAAATCAGATTCTTTTAAAAAACTTGATAATGCAGGAAACGGAACTGTTTTCTGCAAAGTTCACGGCTCTCTCGTCTCTTATATTGCGGGATATTTATTTGAAAAGAAAAACAAGAAAATAGTTTTTATCTCTGATGATGAAAATTATTTAAACGCATTAAGAGATGATCTTGATGTTAATTACGGATTGCGAAAACCTTATTTATCCTTTCGAGAAAGCAAACGAAGGTGACGATTATACAAAGACGCTGAAATGCTTATCCCGGGATGAGGAATTCATAATCCTGCTGGCACCGGATGACCTTGATAAAGAAGCAATTGAAAAAAGCAAATTTATAGATTCTCTTCTTGAACTGCAAAAAAATCTTGAAATTCCGTTTGAGGAATTCATTGAAAAACTGAAAAAATATAATTTCAATAGAAATGATTTTGTAGAGCAGGTCGGAGATTTTTCCGTGAGAGGAGGAATTATTGATTTATTTCCCGAGAATTGCAACTCCCCTTTAAGAATAGAATTTTTCGGAGATACAATAGAGTCAATCAGGGAATTTGATATTACGACACAGAGGTCAATCAGGGAAATTCAGAATATCACAATCGGATTTAACCTGAATGCGATGCGGGAAAATGAATCAGTTCCTCCGGGAATTTTAAGCAATACTCTGAAAGAATACATTCCCAAAGACGCTCTTATTTTGATTAACGAAACAGATACGCTGGAAGACACTGTTTTACCTGATAATGAAAAATATTATTTTTCTTCTTTCTTTACAAACGAAAATAGCATTAATTTTGAATCCCTGACTCAGCCGGATTTTCATTCGAATGTAAAACTTTTATTTGCAAATCTTTCTTCTTATATAGAAAAAGAATACAGCACATATATATTATGTTCGGATGAATATCAGTCAAAGCGAATAAAGACACTGATAGAGGATTTCAAAGAAGAAGAATTAAAAATTAACCCCGAAAAAATTAACATAGTTTCGGAATCTGTTCAGAACGGTTTTATTTTTCCGGAAAGCAAACTTGCTCGTCTATACCGAGCATCAGATTTTCAACAGGTATTTCCGGCAGATAAGGAAAAAGAAGAAAAAATTCCGCGGACTTACTTTTGAAGATGTGAAAGAACTTAAACGCGGAGATTACATTGTTCACAGGGATTATGGAATCGGAATATTTTCAGGATTAAAAAAAATTAAAATCGCAAACAGCGAGCAGGAAGTAATAAAATTATCTTATTCCGACGGAGATAAAGTATTTGTCAGCCTGAACTATGTTAATCTTATTAAAAAATATTCGGGTAACGAAGGTTACACTCCGAAACTTACAAGACTCGGAGGCGGGGAATGGGATAAACTTAAAGAGCGTACAAAGAAAAAAGTAAAAGACATTGCCAGGGATTTGATAATTCTTTATGCAAAACGCAAATCCGAAAAGGGGTTTGCTTATTCCGAAGATACTCACTGGCAGAGGGAGCTCGAAGCAAGCTTCATGTTTGAAGATACTCCCGACCAGATTACTGCCACAGAAGATGTAAAAGTTGATATGCAGTCGGAAAATCCTATGGACAGGCTTGTCTGCGGTGATGTCGGTTTCGGAAAAACGGAAATTGCAGTCAGGGGAGCATTCAAAGCAGTTCTGGATAATAAACAGGTCGCTATTCTTGTTCCTACAACAATTCTTGCATTCCAGCATTATAACACTTTCAGGGACAGGCTCAGTCCGTTCGCAGTGGAAGTTGGATTGCTTACAAGGATGCAATCAAAACAAGAGCAAAAAGAAACACTTGAAAAACTTGAAGAAGGAAAAGTAAATATCATAATAGGAACTCACAGAATACTTTCAAATGATTTGAAATTCAAGGACCTTGGATTGCTGATTATAGATGAAGAGCAGAGATTCGGAGTAAAAGCAAAAGAAAAACTTAAAGCATTAAAACCAAATATCGACACATTAACTTTAACTGCAACTCCGATTCCACGAACGCTAAATTTTTCTTTACTTGGGGCAAGAGATTTATCGGTAATAAACACTCCTCCCAAAAACAGAAAGCCGATTTTAACGGAAATTATAAATCTCGACTGGAATTCCGTTAAAGAAATAATTGAGAAGGAAATACAAAGAAAAGGTCAGATATATTTTGTTAACGACAAAGTATCCAACCTGGAAAAACTGTACGACAAATTAAAATCCCTGGTTCCGCGGTTGCGTGTCGGCATCGCACACGGGCAGATGAGCGGAAGGGAACTTGAAGACGTAGTAATTGATTTCATCGAAAAGCGAATCGATGTCTTGCTATGCACAAAAATTATCGAATCGGGGCTTGATATTGCCAACGTGAATACAATAGTTATAAATAATGCCAATATGTACGGACTTGCAGAGCTTTACCAGCTTCGCGGAAGGGTCGGAAGGAGCGATGCACAGGCATATGCGTATTTCATTTCGCCGCCCGCCGGAAAACTGACAAAAACTGCAATCAGAAGATTGCAGGCAATTGAAGAATATACGGAGCTCGGTTCCGGATTCAATCTTGCTATGCGGGATATGGAAATCAGAGGTGTCGGAAATTTACTCGGCAGGGAGCAGAGCGGGTTCGTCCAGCAAATTGGTTTTGAAATGTATATAGATATAATTGATGAAGCAGTAGCAGAACTGAAAGAAAATGAATTCAAAGATTTATTCAAGGATGAAAAATCCCTGAAGAAAATCAGCGATAAGGTGCAGGCAAAATCTGAAGAGATGTTTACCGTAATAGAAAACGATATCAATGCTTATATTCCCCAGGAATACATTGAAAACGATTCAGAACGATTGAATATTTACAAACGTCTGTACGATTTAAAGAAAACCACTGACCTCGAATCAATTAAGGACGAACTGAAGGGACCGCTTTGGAGAGTATCTTGATGATGTTGAAAATTTGTTTGATATAATTGAAATTAAGATTATAGCTTCAGGTCTTGGATTGGAAAAAATTTCCATCCACGGCAGAAATGCCGAACTTCATTTTCCGCAGGATAAAAATCACAAGGTTTTTGAAAGCGATTTTTTCAAAAACCTGATTAATATCATTTCCGCAGAAAAATCAACAAAATATAATATCGCAAATGTAAAAGATAAACTTGTGATAGAAATAAATCTGACCGGTGATGAAGATAAAGCAAGAATATTGGAAATAAAAGAATTGTTAAATAAAGCATCCGGAGAGTAAAAACTACAAAAGTCTAATCTATTTAGACGAAAGCAAATATACACTCAGACTTTTGTAGTTTAATAAATATTGCTAAACAAAGCCTCATGAAAATAAAACCAATTAAATATGAAATAACGACAAACGAACAAAAAATAATTACCAATTATTAATTACTAATTATTAATTGATTATCTTGTGCCTAAAAATTTGTCTATCAAAATTGCAATTTTATGATAAAATTACATGACTAAGTTAAATCTAATTTTACATAAATGAAAATAAATATCCTCGTTATAACGATTCTCTTAATGTCAGCCTCAGTTTTTTCTCAGCCATATCAGAATGTGATGATTGGTAATCAGAACAGTCCGGAAGAAGTAAGTATTTGCATAAATCCGAAAAATTTAAATCAAGTGGTTGCAGGAGCAAACATAACAAATTGTTATTACTCCACGAACGGCGGTTTAAACTGGACATGGCAAACGATGACCTCTACATATGGTGTATGGGGCGACCCGATCATAATGGTAGATACTAATAGTAATTTTTATTTTTTTCATTTATCGAATCCCACTAGCGGAAGCTGGATTGACAGGATAGTTTGCCAGAAATCAACAAATGGCGGAGTAACCTGGAATAATGGCTCTTTTGCGGGTTTAAATCCTCCCAAAAAAGAAGATAAAGAAGGTGTTGTTATCGACAGAACGAACAATACTATTTATATGACCTGGACGGAATTTGATAACTATGGTACATCTAATCCGGCTGATAGTTCGCGTATTTTATTTTCAAAATGTACTGATGCCGGATTAACCTGGAGCACGCCTGTCATAATAGATAGTCTTAGTGGTGATTGTGTCGATGCAGATAATACAGTTGAAGGTGCAGTTCCCGCAGTTGGACCTAACGGAGAAGTTTATGTTGCTTGGTCCGGTCCTAAAATAAGGAATTCACAGTTCGGAATATTTTTTAATAAATCAACAAATGGCGGTCAGACATGGCTTGCAAACCCGATTTATGTTTGTAACCAACCCGGCGGCTGGGATTACGGAATCAATGGTATATCCAGATGCAACGGACTGCCGCAAACAGTTTGTGACTTAAGTAACGGACCCTATAGGGGAAATATATATGTAAACTTTACGGACAGTGCAGGAAATTTAGACCACGACGTTAAATTAGTGAAATCTACAAACGGCGGTTTAAACTGGAGTACAGTAAAAAGAGTCAATAATGACCCCGCAGGAAAAGAACAATTCTTCACATGGATGACGGTTGACCAGATGACAGGTTATTTATATTTTGTTTATTATGATAGAAGAAATTATTCTGACAATCTGACTACAGAAGTATATATGGCACGTTCAACTGACGGCGGCGAGACATTTTCAAATTTTGTCGTAAGTTCAACAGCATTCGTTCCAAACGGGAGCACTTTTTTCGGAGATTATAATGGAATTACGGCTCACGCAGGAAAGGTAAGACCAATTTGGACAAGACTTAGCGGAGGTCAACTGAGTATCTGGACTGCAATAGTTGATTTTGCCACAGGTGTAGAAAATAATATTACCGAAATACCGACAAAGTATGAATTAAATCAAAACTATCCTAATCCTTTCAATCCTGTTACGAGTATAAAATTTCAGATTCCCGAAGCGGGATTTACAACCTTAAAAGTTTATGATATACTCGGAAATGAAGTTGCAACCCTTTTAAGTGAAAAAAGAGATGCAGGCAGCTATGAAGCAAACTTCAGCGGAGATAAATTATCCTCCGGTGTTTACTATTATAAACTGACAAGCGGAAGCTTCACCGATACAAAGAAAATGATGATGATAAAATGAGTCTATAGAGTGAAGAAAGTTATTTAAGTTTATTAAGTTTTTTGAGTTTTTCTGGTTCCCGGGCACCCTTTGGGTCATCCCCCGATTGGGAACCTTTTTCTAAAGAGAGAAGAGGTGTGAATTTCTAATATTTCTTCATTGAAAATTCTATTGAATTTTAATTTTTAAACTATTACATAGTATTATAAACAGTTCTTAATTAAAATTTAGGAGAAACAATTATGAAAATTTTTTTATTTACTCTTTTTATTTTTTTAGTCACAATATCGGGATTATATTCTCAATCACCATCAGTCACAGTATATGATCCCCCAATTTCTATTAATAATCCTGCCTGGTCAAATGGAGATTATATAGTATCTTCGACTGAACCATTTGGAAGACCTTCGGGAGTATACAGAGCGAGCAATAATTCAATTTATGTAGCTGTTCCCGATACGAATATTCTGGCAGGTAAAGCTCTCGTTATTCTCCGTTCATCTAATAATGGTATGAATTGGTCTATTCTTAGTACTATTTCACCGGCTGCTATTATTAGCAAAACAAAAATGGTTAATGCAGGTAATGATTCAATTTATTGTTTTTTTCAATTTGGTACTTCTGTTTATATCTGGAATATTGTAAACAATAGCTTTAACTCGTTTACTAATTATACAAATATCAGAGATTTTGATGTGACTGCCTCAACTACTCATAGTCTTTACCTGATAATAGATCTGATTACTAATAATGATGTTCGTTTTTTTGGTTCTGTTAATGGAGGCGCTACCTGGGGAGGAGCTGTTTATTTAAGCGGGTCAGCGGCATTCCCCAAAATTTTTATGTCCGGTACGGGTGATACCGCAATAATAAATTATTATGGTACCCCCTTTACAGATACTATATCTTCAATAATAAGAAGCGTCCGTTACAGGGAATCTGCTCCCGGAACTCTTTTAATTGTCGGTACATTTACCAGTCCTATTGCAGCAGGTGTTCCAAAAGACCAGTTCAAAGGTGTGCTTTTTGGGGGTAAAGCATGGCTGTTTTATACTTCGGGTTCTTCCGGTAATATTGACCTGAATTGTATTCAAAGTAATGACAATGGTACAACATATGGAAGCCCTTTTATCATTGGTGCTCTTCCATCACGTGATGAATACTGGTTTGACGCCACATATTTTACTCTCGGTTCAGGTGGAATAGATATGATTTATTATTCTGATAGTTTACAATCCGGTCAGCCTACTAATATTACAGACAGACTTTATTATACTTATATAAATTTAGCTACTCCCACGACTAATAGCACACCGGTTCAGATTAGTCAGCACTGGCCATTCTGGTCAAGCAGATTGTATATTCCTTCAATAATTGAATATTATAATACAGCCGGAGATATGGGAGCAATTTGGGTTGGAGGTCCCGCACCTTATAAAGTGTATTTCGACGGGTATAATTTAACAACCAGAATAAATAATAATCTTTCTGAAATACCGGTAGAATATTCTCTTAGCCAGAACTATCCGAACCCATTTAACCCTGTTACGAAAATCGAATTCTCAATTCCAAAAAATGGGAGTGTGTTATTAAAAATATACGATATCACAGGAAAGGAAGTCGAAACACTAATCAACCAGGAATTAAAAGCCGGAAGTTATTCTGTCGATTTTAAGGGGACAAAGCTTTCATCCGGAACATATTTCTACAAACTCACGTCCGGAATGTTCTCTCAGACAAGAAAGATGATGTTGATAAAATGAGTCTATAGAGTGTATAGAGTCTGTAGAGTAAGTAAAGTGTGTCTCACGTCTCACGTTTGACGTCTCACGTTTGACATCTTACGTTTGACATTTTACGTTTGACGTTTGGCATCTTACGTTTTACGTCTTACGTTTGACATTGAAGGCAGCCTATTTTTTTAATTTGAATATCAGATACATTTCAATTAATTTCTATTAAATTAATGAGGATTAACTGAAATTATAATCGATTTTTCCGATGAATTTATAAACAAAAACTTTTCAAAAACAAAAAAATTTTTATAATGAAAAAGTTATATTCACTATTGTTCGTTTTATCTTTCATCATTTTATTAGGAAATCAAGCGAAAGCATTATATATCTGTTAGGATTTTGATAATCCGGGTACGTTCCCCCCTGCAGGATGGTCAATTACCACAGCCCAGACAATCTGGACATGGGATTGGGCAGTAAGGGCAAGTGGCTATGGTTCGGGTTATGGATGTATTAAAGCAAACTTTTCTGATGCGACAACCGGAGTTCAGTTCGATATAATAAGTCCTGCTTTCACTCCTTCTGTAGCAGGCGACTCTTTATCGTTCGACCATGCTTATGCACCGTATTCTCTTACTTACCCTGACAAGGTTCAGGTATCTTATTCAACAGATGGGGGTACCACGTGGACAGTGCTTGTTGTTTTAAACGTAACTGATCTTCAAACTGCTCCGGTTACTTCCTCCCCGTTCGTACCCACTTCATCTCAGTGGGCTACTAAAAAATATGCTCTGGTAACAGGGACGAATAAAATAAAATTTACAGGAATTTCAGGATACGGGAATCCCTGTTATATAGACAATATACAGATAGGAACGAAATATGTTAATGATGTTGGAATATCAGGTTTTTCAAGATACAGAAGAGCATTTCTCCCCGGAACGATTGATTCACCAAAAGTATTCGTAAGAAACTTCGGAACGGCAACTCAGTCATTTCCTGTTACAGTCACAATAACACCGGGCGGATATTCACAAACTTTGACCGTCAATAATCTTGCTCCCGGAGCGTTCCAACAAATAGTGTTTCCGTCGTTTACGTCTTCATCAGCAGGAAACTACGTATATAAAGCATATTCAGCTTTGACCACAGATCAGAATAAATTAAATGATACGACAGCTAATACTTTTATTGCCTCAACCAATCCGAAAAATGTTGTGGTTGAATATTGCACGGGTACCTGGTGTCAGTGGTGCCCCTGCGGCGAGACAGAATTGCACTCTCTGGAGGGTTATCTTCCAAATGCAGTAATCTTGGCTTATCACGGGAGCGGTACTGACCCGTGGATAAATTTTAACGGGAACAATATCCTTTCGTTGCTCGGATTTACAGGTTACCCCACAGCAACTCCCGAACGGCTTGTTGCTCCCGGGAATACAGGTTTTTGCGGATTTTTTGACTTTCCTTTCCACAGAACACTTGATATTCCGGTAGCATCTGTTAAAATAGATATTATTTCTCAAAATTATAACTCTTCCACCAGGCAGTTGAATGTAACACTGAAATCAACTGCGCTTTCATCCCTGACAGGTAACTATAAAATTAATTATGTTATAACGGAAAATAATCTTGTTTATTCTCAGACAGGAAATTCGTATTGTGCAGGATCAAGCAATGCTATTCATTCCTGGGTTGTCAGAAATATGGTAAACGGGGCAACCGGTGATGCCTTGAATTCAGGCGGGACCTGGAATAACGGTCAGTCTTTTACGACTTCATTTTCCACTAACATTAATTCTTCCTGGGCTGATGCTAACTGTGAATTAAAAGTTTTTGTTTACAGGGATGCTTCTCCATTGAATACAGGTGAGATTCAACAGGCAATTCAAACTTCGATTTTATTGACAGGTGTAGGAGGTGACCCGAACGTAACTCCTTTAAAATATGAATTACTTCAGAACTATCCGAATCCGTTTAATCCTGTTACGAATATAAAATTTTCTGTACCGAAATCAGGATTTGCAACTTTGAAAATATATGATATTACGGGTAAACTTGTTGCGACATATCTTGATGATTATATTCACGCCGGTATTTATAATGCCGAAGTTGACGGCAGCAGTTTAGCCAGCGGAGTTTATTTGTATACATTAAAGGTTAACGATTATACCGAAACAAAGAAAATGATGTTGATAAAATAAGTGTATAGAGTGATAGAGTGTATAGAGTCATAGAGTGTATTGAGTCTGTAGAGTAAGCAGAGGAGTGTCTTACGTTTTACGTTTTACGTTTGATGTCTTACGTTTGACGTTTTACATTTTACCTCTTACGCTGAAAGCCGTCTTTTTTTTATCTTTGTTTATATTTTTCAATTCAATTAAATTGTATACATGAGGTTTCGTATTGTTAGAATCGATATTTCCCTATGAATTATTCAACAAACAATTTTTAATAAAACAAAAATAATTATAATGAAAAAATTATTCTTATTTTCTTTTCTAGTTATGGTGAGTATTGCTCTGTCTTCATTCTCAGGATACAGCCCTTCACCCCAAACTAACTCCGTAGTATTTCAGTTCATAACGGTTAATGCTTACGGAAACAATTTATACCTGGACAATTTTATGGTAGGTTCTCAATTTCAAAATGATGTAGCAACCCTTTCGGTTAACAACATATCAAAGGATACGAGTTATTCACCGTATGGCTCATCACAATTCAAGATTGTACCAAAAGCAAGTTTTTTAAATATTGGAAAGACTAATGTATCATCGCCTTTTAATGTTACAATGACAACAGCCGGTTATACGAGTACGAAACAAATCACAACTTTGTTGAGCGGCAAGATGACAGAAGTGAAATTTGACAGTTTGACAGTCATTCCCAATACACAGTATAACGTAACACTTTATTCTTCTTTGTCCAACGATCAAAATAAAAACAATGATACTGTAAAGTTTAATTTTATTGTATTGCCGGGAAAAAGTGTAGTATTTATGGGGTTCACGAGTTCAACCTGTGGACCATGTGCGGCGAATAATCCATCACTTGATGCCTTCATTGCACAAAGATTTCCTACAATTGTACCTATAAAGTATCATGTTAATTGGCCTGCTCCCGGAAATGACCCTATGTATTTAGCAAATCCTACCCAAAATGGTGCAAGGGTTTCTTATTATGGAATTAATGCTGTTCCAACATTAAAAGTGGATGGTATATTAACACAGGTTAGCGGTTATAATAATTTAACATTAAATCCGAAATATTTACAAAGGGTTACAACTTATCCGTCTCCGGTAAATATAACAGTTTCTGACCAGAGAGTAGTCGGGGATTCAATTAAAGCGACAATTAATGTTACTGTTGACGCAGGTCTTCCGGCGGCAAGCTATTACCTTCGGGTTGAGTCAATAGAAAGAGTAATTTCTTATACTAGTCCTCCCGGAACAAACGGAGAGAAGATTTTTTATGATGTGTTCAGGAGAAGCTATCCGGATAATAACGGATTTGCAATGACTAACTCGCCCGGAAACTTATAACTATACAGTTACTTACAAACGCGAATCCAACTGGGCTGACAGTATGATGTACACTGCAGTATATTTCCAAAATGACGGAACAAAAGAAATTATCAATGCTTCAAAAGCAAGAAAAGAAATGTTGGTTCTTGATAGAATAGAATCAGTAGCCAAACAATCGGAAGTTCCGTCATGCGAATGAATCAAAGAACATTTATGGCTCTTTTTATCTCCTGATGTTGACGGTCAGTTTTTACCCGAATTATTTGAAAATAATTTTCCACCTTCCGGCTGGAGAGTAGGGAATCCTGATGCAGATATAACTTTCGATCAGACTAATGCAACAAACGGACCTTCTATGGATGGTAACAGGTCTGCAATTATGGATTTTTATGATTACAGTATTTCCGGTCAAACTGATACATTAACAACAAGAATGTATTCAAATATTGCTAATGATGATACCATAAGATTCGACTGGGCTTATGCTGTCTATCCGGGTTATGCTGACAGATTGTTTATAAGAATGTCAACTGATAATGGGACTACTTTTCCATATACTATCTTCGATAAATCAGGAGCTGATCTTGCAACCGCTCCTTCCACAACTTCAGGATTTATTCCTGCGGATAGTTCACAATGGGGTAAATTCATTAAGAAGTTTGGTGATTTAATAGTTGGAATCACACCGATTTCCACTGAAATACCGGCGCAGTTCAGATTAGAACAGAATTATCCAAACCCGTTCAATCCATCGACGAAAATTGTATTCGCATTACCGAAAAATGGAGATGTGAATCTTAAAATTTATGATTTAACGGGCAAAGAAGTCGCAACTTATGTAAACGGATATTATAGCGCAGGCACATATAGTGTTGAAATAAACCTTTCTAATCTTGCAAGCGGAGTCTATTTATATAAGATTCAGGCTGCAGGTTTTACAGATGTAAAAAGAATGGTCCTTGTGAAATAAAAAATTCTTTTTGACAAGGGGGCTTGTCCCCCTTGTCGTATTAATAGCAGTTGAGCCTGACTAGGGAGTTCCGACAAGTCCGGTATATTAGACTTGCTCCCCTGGCTTGAGTCAAACGAATTCCAAACAGCTCCCAATCTTTTGTAACGCAAAAAACCGAAAAGCAAATATAAAATTTTATTCCTCAGCATATAATATTAAATCATAAAAGTAATTATCTTTTAAATAAAATTGAGCGAAAAATGATGAAACTAATTTTTACATCCTTACTTTTTTTTATTTTAACAGTTTATTCATATTCCCAGTGGACATACGGCGAGCAGCCATTTTCAAATGCCCCGCCGTTTTTATCTACTTTGGGAAGTGCTGTTCAGAACAAAGTCCCGAAAACTTATATGTATGATTCGCTTCAATTTCCTTATCCTACAAATACTTGGTTTATGAATGCAATATTAAAAGAGGGGACATTTCCTTCCTTCAATTATAATCCTTCAAGACAGGATGTTGGTGCTGAAAGAATATATCCGCTTCCCTATATTGTCAGGGCAATGTTATTATCCGGCGGAAGTACGAACACTAAAATGTTCGGCTTTGGTTATATTACGCCTGCTCACGAGTTTACCAGTTCGTCATGGACGCAGGGAGATTCAACTGACCAGATAAACTGGTTAAGCGATGTTTATTATTATTTCGGAACTTCTGACAGCGCGGGGCTTTCCAAAGGGAGTGTTACAAAATACGATGACCTCTCGGCAACGTTCAAATGGATTAGCGGTTCAAATTATAT
Organism: uncultured Ignavibacteria bacterium; assembly: GCA_963806045.1. Taxonomy (GTDB): domain Bacteria; phylum Bacteroidota; class Ignavibacteria; order Tepidaquicellales; family Tepidaquicellaceae; genus DATCHW01. The sequence goes on from CAWDWP010000001.1 coordinate 316,496, forward strand.
GGAATGCCCTGTTGTTCGCGGCATGCCGTATTTTACAATGAAATATCAGAACCTGCGGCCGGTGTTTAGTTGCGGGGGAAATGCAATGATTTATGTTAACGGGCAGACTCTTCCGGCTACAATAAGCGGTACAAAGTTCAAGATATATTTTGCGGGGAGTCCAAACAGGCAGCTATTTATGCTTTATGCATCAAGCAATATTACTCTGAATTTTACTGCAGGCGGAACAGGATTTACATGCTCTTCGCCTTACTCCGGATATCTGAGGATGGCATATGTAACGACACAAAATGTAGACCCCTCTGCAGCTGATTCTACAGCAAGGATGCAATTACTTGATGCTTATTCCTCTTATGTTCCGGTTGCCGGAAAAGTTTCCGCTACTGTGCAGGGAGACACAACAAAGTTCAATTTTAATTTCAACTTCACAACCAATAGCAGCAGCGATTCATTATTAATGATTTCAATGCCGCACCATCAGGATATGCTTTCAAGCCCTACAAGCAATATTATGAAGTATCGCTGTGTGAAAGGACTGATGAAAGAAGTATATGGAAAAACCTGGCAGATGACGGAGGACCTTATTCCGAATTATTCCTGGAATCCTGTTAACAACCTTTTAAACGTAACAAATACTTCACCAAGATGGTATGATACTCTTTACACTCACCTGAAAGCAGATTTTGATACAATAATAGGGGCAAGGTACCAGATAATGGCAGGTAATAACCAGCCGACATCATCACCGTATGGTTTTGGAAAAAATGTTACAAAAATGACAAGGGTTATTTGTATTGCAGATGAACTGATAGAGCGTTATCAGACTGCCGACCCGACCAACTGGAGAAAAGACACGTTGATGAATTTATCGGGAATCGCCAGAGATACAGTTATGGGATTTATTAAAAAATGGGTTGACGGTCAGAACTTAGCCTGGAATCCTCCTCCGCCTTCTTGGGCAAGTGGACAGCACAACAAGCTTATTTGGGATAACAAATACGGTGGTATAATTTCTTACCATGGATTTATAGCAGAAGATAATCCAAGTGATTCCGTATATAATTATGATTTTGGGAACGCAAGGTATAATGACCATGCATTTCATTACGGATATGTTGTTTACGCTGCTGCGGTAGTTGCAAGAAAACGTCCCGACCTTTTTACCACAAATGGGAATCAATATTTCAACAGGATAGTAGATCTTTGCAGGGATATCGCAAGTCCGGTTACACCCGGTAATTCACAGCCTGACCCGTATTTCCCGATGCACAGGCATAAAGACTGGTACGATGGAAATTCGTGGATGAACGGTGTGCAGTCCGGTGGTGCGGGACGTGACCAGGAAAGTGTGAGCGAAGCCGCAAATGCCTGGTACGGTATGTATCTGTTCGGGCTTGCAATGAATAATTCCAACCTTAAAAATACAGGTAAACTTATGCTCGCTTCAGAGATTCGAAATTTCAGGAAATATTACCGTACATTCCAGATTACAGACACTACTTATACCAATGTTTATAACAATCATTATATTATTGTAGGAAATCAATGGCATAGCCAGACAATAAATAAAACATACGGAAATATTCCCAGATTTATATACGGTGTGCACATGCTTCCTAAAAATCCATTCATTGAAAGAATGTGGGATCCTGCATTTTCGGCTGAAGTATGGAATAAGGTTTTTACAAATAACCAGTCTTCGACTTTATTTCAGGATTTAAATCTTTTTACGGCACCTTTTAACACAAATAATACAGGCACAATTACGGTAATGACATATAATATGCCGGTACAGGCAATTGCCGACCCTTCTGCTGCTTATAATAAGTTTCAGCAATACCGGGGTTTTGCAGGGTATTTCGATGACGGTACAAGCAAGTCGGATTGCTTTTACTGGATATTGACACGGATGTTTGCATCAGTTGGTATTCAGCAAATAGGAAGTGAAGTGCCTGCAAAATATAATTTATACCAGAATTATCCAAATCCTTTTAATCCGGCTACAGCCATCAAATTCGATATATCGAAAACATCTCATGTCAAACTGGTTATATATGACGCAATCGGAAGACAGGTTACCGAGCTGATTAACAGCGAGCTTCAAGCAGGTTCATACAAGTCAGAATGGAACGCGGTAAAATTTTCAAGCGGAGTTTATTTCTATCAGCTAAGAGCCGGAAACTATGTTGAAACAAAACGCATGGTGCTGGTTAAATAATACTTATCAAAACAATAATTATGATACATTTTTAAATTATTTTTTGAGGTTTTTTCGTTTATCTTGATAAATATTTTATTGAAAACTCAAAACTTATTTAAATGAAGGGAATTATATTAGCCGGGGGAGCCGGTACAAGGATGTATCCTATCTCGATGATATACAGTAAACAGCTGACACTTATCTACGATAAACCGCTTATTTACTATCCGCTATCAATACTTATGCTAGCAGGAATAAAAGAAATTCTGATAATATCAAATGATGTTACTATTCCACAGTATCAAAAGCTGTTTAATGACGGGTCGCATATCGGCTTGAGAATTGAATATATGGTGCAGTCTGCCCCAAACGGAATAGCCGAATCTTTCATTCTTGGCGATAAGTTTATCGGGGATGACGACGTTACACTTATTCTCGGTGATAATATTTTTTACGGCAAACTTGATTTCCTCTATAATGCAATTAAAAATAACGAAGGTGCCACTGTATTCGGCTACCGCGTAAATGACCCGGAGAGATATGGAATTGTTGAATTCGATGAAAACGGAAAAGCAATTTCACTTGAAGAAAAACCAAAACAACCGAAGTCTAATTTTGCTGTACCGGGACTTTATATTTACAATAACGAAGTTGTAAATATTTCCAAAAACCTGAAACCCTCTCCAAGAGGGGAACTGGAGATAACTGATGTTAATATCGAATATTTGAAAAAAGGAAAATTAAAAGTTGAAAAAATTGGCAGGGGAGTTGCCTGGCTGGACACCGGGACACCGGTTTCACTGCTTCAGGCATCGAACTTCTTTGGGGTTATCGAGGACAGACAGGGACTGAAAGTTGCTTGCATAGAAGAAATTGCTTATCATATGGACTTTATAACTTTTAAACAGCTCGAAAAAGTCGTTTATGCGATGCCTAAATCTGATTACAGGAATTATCTTGAAAGACATATTAAAGAACAATTCTGAAATTATAAATTTTAATTGAAACCGGTAAACAATATCGTCAAATGCAATTTATAAAAACAAAGCTCGATGGAGTATTAGTTATAGAACCTGATGTATTCCCTGATGACAGAGGTTACTTCTTTGAATCATTCAGTGAAAAAAAATATAATGAGAACGGATTCGAACAATATTTTGTTCAGGATAATATTTCAAAATCTAAAATAGGAACTATAAGAGGACTTCACTATCAGGTCGGAGAATCCGCACAGGGAAAGCTCTGCCAGGTTATTCTCGGAAAAGTTCTTGATGCGGCTGTTGATATCAGGTTTGGCTCTCCTACTTTTGGTGAGTATGTAACTGTGGAACTTACAGATGAAAACCACAAACAACTGTGGATGCCGCCCGGTTTTGCACACGGATTTTCTGTACTTTCCGAAACAGCAATATTTCATTATAAATGTACAAATCTCTATAGCAAAAAAAATGAACGTTCAATATTATTTAACGATCCGGATTTGAATATTGACTGGCAGGTAAAAGATATCGAAGTATCCGAAAAAGATTTAAAAGGCATCCGTTTCAAAGATATCGAAAAAGACTTTATATATTAAATTTAAAATGATTTATCCGCTCTTATTAGTTATGGTTTTCTCTTTTTATTATTAATTGCTTTTTGCTCTTTCTTTTCACTTTTAATTAATTATTAATTACTAATTATTAATTGTTTCAGACCCAGTCTTCCTGCAGTATTTCTCCTGTCAACTCCGTAACCACAACAAGTTTTACTGGGACTTTTCTTTTCGCAGCTTCTGATGCAAGTTTAGCAATCTGTAGCAGACCACCGCAGCAAGGAACTTCCATTATCATAACAGTCAGAGTATTTATTTTAGCATCATCTATCATTTGAGTGAGTTTTTCTACATAAATCTCTTTGTTTGAATCGAGTTTCGGGCAGGCAATCGCGAGTTTTTTATCCTTCAGAAATTTGCTATGAAAGTCTCCAAAGCTGAAAGCACAGCAGTCTGCCGCAAGTAATACATCAGCTCCTTTGAAGTGCGTTGCAAGCGGATTCAGCAGGTGCATTTGTATAGGCCAGTGTGTTAATTGAGATTGAGTATCCCTGTTTTCATTTAAACCTTCGTTCATTTCTTTACTGAATGACATTGTTCTCGAGCCGGGACAGGCTGATACGTGTTCTGATTTATTTTCGATTATATTAAACATTTGGTTTTTATTTTCTTTAAAAATTGAAAGGTCGATATTAATTGAATTTTCTTTCAGAAAATTTTGAGCCTGGTTGAAATAACCCGTTTCATTGTGGTCCCTCAGATGTTTCATGTGTGCAATCACAACATTATTGCCTTCTTGCGTTACTCTTTCCATTACGGCAATTTCATCATATGGCACGGCTTCACGCTCCTCAAGCATAATTGCTCCTTCCGGACATTCACCGATGCAGGCACCAAGTCCGTCGCAATAAAGCTCGCTTACAAGCCTTGCTTTTCCTTCAATCATCTGCAATGCACCTTCGTGGCATCCTGTTACACATTCGCCGCATCCGTTGCATTTTTCTTCGTCTATTTTGATTATTGTTCTTTTCATATTATGCTACTTTTAAATCCGATATCCGCAAATCGGATTTTTTAATTTTGTCTGATAAGTTTTTTATTGTTGTAGTGTTAAAAAGTTTTTTCGTCTTTTCCGTAATCTTTGACCATTCATCGTGTACGGGGCAGGGCTTTTCGGTACCGCATCCTTTAAGTCCAAGAACACATTGATTTAATATTTTATCATCTCCGAGTATTCTGATTATATCTATCAAAAAAATCTTTTCAGGGTCTTTTGAAAGAGTTACTCCGCCGTTCGGTCCCTGGTATGAGTCAATTATTTTTTTCTTTTTCAAAACCTGAAGTATCTTTGTCAGAAAATGAAACGAAATTCCCAGTTTACCGGACATTTCTTTTATCAGCACATACTTGTTTTCCTCTTGAAGAGAGATATAAATAAGTGCCCTGATTGCATGTATACTCGTTTTTGATAACATATTTTAAACCGTTTTATTTAAGATATAAGAGTCTTATGTCTTAAATATATAAAAAGATAAAACATAATTCAAGATAAAAGAAAAAACCCCTTTATAGAGATATAAAGAGGTTTTTTGTTTTAAATATCTCGGAATATATTCTTAATAAAACACTATTTTATTAAGGTTCCTCCACAAAGATTGGAGGACTTCAATTAAATAACTAACGTTATTTAACTAACAACATTTTTTTTGTTTCAATAAAACTTCCTGACTCAAGTTTGTAAGCATAAACACCGCTTGACAAATTTACCGCATTAAATTCTATTGAATAATTCCCCGCATTTTTGAATTCATTTACCAGTGTGGCAACATTCTTTCCAAGTATATCATAAACTCTAAGTGTAATTAAACCTGACTTTGGAATCGAGTAATTTATTTTTGTAACAGGATTAAACGGATTCGGATAATTTTGAGAAAGCACATATTTAGCGGGGATGGAATTAGTAAAATTAGAAACACCCGTAATTGTTCCGCCTTGCTGTTTAACCCAGATTATAATTTTGCTTAATACAAACCTGACATCACCGTTAATAAAATATCTCGGGTCCTGAAATGAAGTAGCGACGACATAATTAGTTCCGGAATATCCTATTGCAGCGAGTGAATCTGTTGAGGATACTCTTCCTGTGTATTTATATAAAGGAATTCCATCTCCGGAAATAGAAGCACCATCCGGCCAATATCCTGCACCGGCAGGGGCATTTGTCATTGCTCTTACATTACCGGAATCTACCCCGGCTCCAGTAATTGAATATTGTCCGGTAATTGAACTATTATCAGCCCGATAATTAAATTTGCATATAGTGTTTGAAAAAACTAAATCCAGTCCGCCTGAACCTGTTCTTGAATAATTATATGAAATATCCCCGCCCATTAATATAAGTGACTTTTTATCGCCCGATGACCCGGATGCAAGCCAGGTCATAAGATTAGTTCTTGCCGTTAATCCCATATATCTTGTCTGAAGTGCATCAAAACTCGTTTCCTGAATAATGATCGTTTTATAGGCTGAACTTGTCAGAAAAGATAAAGTAGAAGATGAATCAAATGTCTGAACACTATACCCGGAAATTATAGACGGCAGATTACTTAGTAAAGTATCTTTGTCGGCAAGTCTCTTTTGTTGCGAAGTTGTGATTAAGGTATCATGAATCAACACCAGAGTCGTTTGAGAATTTACTTTTTCTCCCACAAAGAACTGGAAAAAAACAGTAATAATTCCTAAAAAAATAATAAAGTTTGTAATTTTCTTTTTCATTTATTTTCCTTTTTTAATATTTAAAATATTGAAAATTTTTGATTTATTTATCAAAATGTATATTTAATTTAAAAATGATAACAAAAACAATTACTGATAAATTCATTTTTTCAGGAAATCTTCTAATTTAGATTTTACCCTCCGGTTACCATTAAACTTAAACAACCATTTTTATGAAGCGTTTTAATATCGGTTTATACAAAGATGAAACTATATTTTTAAATATATTTAACGATATATCTTTTTAATCTATTTTAATGAAAAATTTGTTCTATGAAAAAAGCAATCATAGTCGGGGCAACTTCGGGAATCGGAAAAGAGCTTGCTAAAATATTAGCGGATAATGGTTATACTGTCGGAATTACCGGAAGACGTACAGATTTACTCGAACAACTTATGTCTGAAAACCCTGATAAATTCATTATAAGGTCTTTTGATATTTCCATTCCCTTTGAAAATAAAATTCATCTAGATTCATTAGCGAACGAACTCAAAGGTCTTGACTTGTTGGTTATCAGTTCGGGCACCGGCAGTTCAAATGAGGAGCTTGATTTTAAAATTGAAAAAGAAACTATCGATACAAATGTATCCGGAGTGACCGAAATTGCCGACTGGGCTTTTAATTATTTTCGAAATCAGGGCTCCGGTCATCTTGCAGTTATAAGTTCAATCGCAGGATTGAGAGGCGGAAGATTTGCACCCGCTTATGGTGCATCAAAAGCTTTTCAGATAAATTATTTTGAAGGATTAAGACAAAAAGCCAAGAAACTAAAACTGCAAATAACCATAACAGACATAAGACCGGGGTTTGTTGATACAGCAATGGCAAAATCAGAAAACAAATTCTGGGTATCAACAACTCAAAAAGCAGCCCGTCAGATTTTCAGTGCTCTGAAAAGGAAAAAGAAAATTGCGTACATCACAAAACGCTGGATTCTGATTGCGTTTATTATAAAATTTCTTCCAAAATGGATTCACGAAAGAATATAAAATTATGACAAATACAGTAAAAGAAATATTAAGCTATTTTAAAAGCCTGGAAAATCCCGCGAATGTAGAAGGAATGAAAAGATTCGGAATTGCCGGAGAAAATATTTACGGTGTAAATATTCCTGTCATAAGAAGACTTGCAAAGGATCTTAAATACAATCATAAATTAGCCCGGGAGCTCTGGAAAACAAAAATTCACGAAGCAAGGATTCTTGCCTTTTTGATAGACGACCCAAAAGAAGTGAGCATAGAACAAATGGAAAAATGGGTAAGTGAAATTAATTCCTGGGATATCTGTGACGGATGCATGGCGAACCTTTTCGACAAGACTCCCGTTGCATATAAAAAAGCGGTTGAGTGGAGCAAGAGAAAAGAAGAATTTGTAAAACGTGCCGGATTCGTGCTCATGGCAACACTTTCTGTTCACGATAAAAAAGCGGAGAATTCAAAATTTGAAAGATTCTTACCTTTAATCGAAAAAGAAGCAAAAGATGAAAGAAATTTTGTAAAGAAAGCCGTCAACTGGGCTTTACGACAGATAGGTAAAAGAAATCCTTATCTGCATAGAGAAGCAATTAAGACCGCAGAAAGAATTCACAAACAGGAATTTAAAAGCGCCAAATGGATAGCTGCAGATGCACTAAGAGAATTGAAGAATGAAAAAATTAAGACAAGATTAACAAGATAAGATAATAGATTAACAGGATTCTACTTTATACTGAGAACTTTTTATAATCTTCTTCCTTTGGAAAATTCATAAACAGATAAAACATTGAAACTGCATATCCTGCTAATGCATAAGGAATATTCTGGTTGATAAACAAACTTGTCGAGATACATATAATTCCCCCAAGGTCACATAAGGCAAAAGGCAGAACGATAGCATTAAAATAATATTTCGTAAAATTTGTAATTGACACTTTTTTCAACAGACTTCTCTTTAAAGAATATGAACCGACGCAAAGTAAGGGACAAATGATAAGTGTAACGAGATTATAGGTTGATAATGCAGGGTTAACATAACTTCCCGAAACCGCAAGACCCGCAAAAAATATTAAAGACAGCGTTATCATTATTGCAATTCCGACGAGGCGAATCTGCCTTACTATAACCAGAAATTGAATCTCACTTGTTTTGGGTTCGATTTTATCCATTTCATTCCTGTGATATAAAAATAGCTTCTTGATAAATCATTTACATACAGAATTAAACAAAATTTCAGCTAATGATTCCGGAACAATCGTGCTTATAATAACCGAAGTTGTATCAAGAGAATTAGTATTATCTCTGTAATATGTATAAGCTTCAATAAATTTAATTTTCTTTTCACTGCAATAAAACACACTGCTTTTCATCACATATTTTATTTCTTTATCATTTACAAATTCTTTTTTAGTAGGAATTTCCTTGAACCAGCACTGTATAAACTTTTCTTTGTTTTCATTCTCTTTGTTTTCAATGGTTTTAGTATCGAGATAAATAAAACGATTCCTGTCCGTAGTTATCATTTTCCATCTTTCTTCTTCCTGGCTGTATGAGTTTATTGTAAAGGAAAGTATTATGAAAAGCAGTAAGATACTAAATGTATTTTTCATATTCCTGATTTGAAAGTTTATTTTGTATAATATGATAAAATAAACCATAAGAAAAGTAAAACAAATACAATATTTTACTGACAACGCAAGCAGGTAAAAACAATGATCAGGGATATTTATTAATCTTTTAAACATTTGATTTCAAATTGTTAATAGATAAGATTTACATTATTTTTAAGAAAATGTCAGAATAAAATATTTTATTCCCGGATGAAAAGCATGAAAAAAGTAAATACACCCGATAAAACGGAAGATGATTTAATTCACGAAAAAGATTTTACTTCCCTGATAAGACCTAAAGCTTTCAGTGATTTTATCGGCCAGGAAAAGACAAAAGAGAACCTGAAAATCTTTATTGAAAGCTCCAAAAGACTGAAGGAATCACTCGACCACGTGCTTTTCACAGGTCCTCCGGGACTCGGAAAAACAACTCTTGCAAATATTATTGCCCACGAATTGCAAGTTGAAATTATCAGTACCTCAGGTCCCGTGATAGAAAAGCCTGGCGACCTGGCAGGAATGCTTACTAAAATGAAAGATAACCAGATTCTTTTCATCGACGAAATTCACAGAATTCCTAAAGTTGTTGAAGAGTTTTTATATTCAGCAATGGAAGAATTCAGGTTAGATATTATGATTGATACGGGACCTGCCGCAAGAAGTATTCCCATTAAACTGGAAAAGTTTACTTTAATAGGTGCCACAACCCGTCAGGGATTGCTTTCTTCTCCTATACTCGACAGGTTCGGAATCAACTGCCGGCTCGATTATTACAATACAGATAATCTTGTTGATATTGTAAAGCGTTCCGCAAGAATAATGAAAATCAAAATAACCGAAGAAGGTGCATATGAAATCGCAAGGCGCAGCCGTGCAACACCCAGAATCGCAAACAGGCTCTTGAGAAGAACCCGTGACTTCGCTATTGTAAAAGGAAACGGAACAATTGACAATGCTATTGCCGAATATGCACTTAGCTCTCTTGGGGTAGATAAATACGGACTGGATAACATTGACAAAAAAATTCTTGAAACTATTATTATAAAATATAACGGCGGACCGGTCGGACTTTCAACTATTGCCGCATCTATCGGCGAAGATCCCGGAACCATAGAAGATGTTTATGAGCCGTTTCTTATGATTGAGGGCTTCATTCATCGAACGCCAAAAGGCAGGGAAGCTACACCGCTTGCATACAAACATCTGGGAGTGACGAAAAAGGGAAAGAAGTCTTCGCAGGATACACTATTCAAATAAAAATGCTTTAAACATTAAATAACAGATTTCCAAATTTTTTTTCCGATTATCTGCAACCATTACTTTAAGAAATTTGTTCTATAAGACAAGGTGATTTACAGAAGAAAAATACTTGCAGTAATAATTCTTTTAACGTCTTTTTTTGCAATTGACGGATTTGAATTTTTTCATAATCACGACCATTCATCAGGGGATGACAGCAAATGCTACGTTTGCGAAGTATCATCCATTCTTCACTCGACTGATGATTCTTCTGTAAAAATTAACTACCGAATCAAATTTAACCTCAGATTATTTTTGTTTTTCTTCTCACCCGATTTCAGGGAAAGTAACTTATCTTATATCCATCCTGACCGCGCTCCTCCTTCTATTTAGTTCTCAATGAAGCAACACATTTTATTTTTCGATAACTAAATAATAATTTTATAAATATGAAAAAGTATATTTTTCGCAATACTTATAGTGATTGCAGGATTTTCGGAATTACATCCGGAGTCGGCAACAGGAAAAATTTCAGGTTACATAAAAGATATTGATAATATACCTGTTCAGTACGTTCAGTATAACTATTCAGGAACTAAGTATCTTTTCTCATCAGTGACAGTACAGGCTATTTTGAGTTTAATGATATTCCTTATGGTGACTATCATTTGACTTTTAACCGCACAGGTTACATTACAAAATCTTTAAGTATAGGCATTAAGGAAAAAAATAACACTGGAGATATAGACTGGATAAAAGCTTGATAGAAACAGCAACTATTGATGTTACAAGTTCTTTTGAGGCGCAGGATATTACCACAAGTACTTTTTCAATTTCATCTATTAGTTCAAGGAATTTAATTAAAACCCGTGATGAGAATTTAAGCTCAACAATTGCTAATCTTCCCGGTATAAACTCAATAACTACGGGTATTGGGTTAGGGAAGCCGGTAATCCGCGGTTTAACTTCGAATAGTGTCTTGATTGTTCACGACGGAGTAAAGCACGAATCCCAGCAGTGGGGTGATGAGCATGCACCTGAATTAAGCGTCTATGACCTTGACAGGATTGAAATACTTCGCGGTCCCGCAAGCCTTGTTTACGGCTCCGAGGGTATCGGAGGTGTGGTGAATGTTATTTCAAAACCATTGCAATTTTCAAATACCGGTAAACCGGTTTATTACGGAGATGTTGACCTTGGCGGATTTTCTGTGAATAGTCAAACCACAGGTAATCTTATGCTCGGAATGGGATTAAAAAATATCGGGTTCAAAGGGCACTTCGGATACCGTAACTCGGGAAATGTAAAAACACCCGAAGGAATTCTGTTAGTTAATACTCTTAATCCAGATGTTAAAGATACTATAATAGGGGGAACACTTTCCAACAGCGCCAATAAAGAACTCGAAGGCGGTGTATCTTTCAGTCTGAACGGAGATTTCGGATATATTAATGCCGGGTTATGAAACATTCAACAGGGAAATTCAAATGCACGACCCCGACCCGCTTGCAACAGGTAATCAAAAATTAAATACAAATCAATTTGAACTTAGCGGAAATATTAATTTAAGTAAAACCCTTCAGCTCGAACCGATACTGTCATATCAGGACCACAGCAGAAAAGAATTCGAAAGTATCAGAGGATAAAAATAATAATATTGCATTCCTGAATTGGCAGTTGAAAACACTTCCAGGGAGATTTGCGGCTTCATCACCGTTTATCAAATGAAATTAACGGAACTTTCGGAGTTTCGCTGACAAAAAATAAAAACGAAAGTCTTGGTATCAAATAAATTAATTCCGGGTTATAATTCCACCGGTTTCGGAGCTTATCTTCTTGAAAAATATAATTCTGAACGATGGACATTTTCAGCGGGCGGCAGGTATGATACAAAAAACCTCGATATACAACAGACAGTTTTCAGATGCAGATAAAACAATTAATGCACAGACTTTGAACTTCAATGCTTTCTCAGGTTCTGTCGGTGCGGTTTACAGACCGGCTTCAAGTATAGATTTATTTTACAAACTTAGGAAGAGGCTGGAGGGCACCATCTGAATTTGAATTATTTGTTGACGGTGAGCATGAAGGTACCGGGAGAGTTGAAAGGGGATTAATTACTTTGAATCCGAATTCTTCTCCAACACCTGAAGCATCTTTGAATTTTGACCTTGGCATAAGAGCTCGATTAAATAATATTAACGCAGAAGTATCTTTCTTCAATAACATTGTAAATAACTTTATATACCCTTCGCCTACGAATACTATTGATTCAGCGACATCACTACCGGTTTATAATATTAAACAGGATAAAAGCACTTTCACGGGAATTGAATACAGTCTGCAGTATCAACCCATAGATTTCCTGCTTATTTTCTGGATTGGAGATTATGTGAAAACATTAAATAATGCAACAAATAATCCTTTGCCCTTCACTCCCCCTATGAAAAATATTGTTGAAATTAAACTGCAGAAAAATCTCTTGTGGGGATTGTATAATCCTTATTTATCGTTTAAATCAAAATTTGAATCCCCACAGAATAATGTTGACCCGTCTTGAAACAACCACTGACGGATATACTTTGTTTTATGCAGGACTCGGGTTCGATATGGTGTTGGCAAAAACTATAGCTTCTGTTGATTTTTCAGTCGATAATCTTTTCGATACAAAATATGTTGACCATCTTGAGCAGATATAAAAGTTATGCTATGAATCCCGGAAGGAGTATAAATCTGAAAATATCAGTTCCTTTTGAACTGAAATAGAATATATAGTCATCGGATGAATTCTATCCTTCATCCGATGACTATCGGACTATTGTTTCTTAAAAAATCATCAACTATTTTCATAGCATCTTCGATGTTATCATAGTCTTTCACCGTAATTTTATCACAGCCCCTTAGCATTGCGGATAAACGTCGGGTCTGTTTTTTTCTGCAGGCATAAAACTTTTTTATTGTTTTCGACACTTCTTCCGATTTCGTAACCGACACCGAAACTTGTATTTGATACCTCCGCAATAATCACATCAGCCTCCATTATCCATTTCATATCCCGGTCGTGAATTTCCTTATCGTTGATAGTAAGCTCGCCAACTTGAATCAGGGATGAATTACCAAAATGCTCTGTTAGTACCTCGCCAATTTCTTTAAATGATTTATTAATTCTTTATTTGTTTTATTAGCTTCCGGATTTGTTTCCCCGCTTATCGAAGTTGCATAATATATTTTCATATTTTTTTAATTATTGCTCCCGTGAAAATTCAAAATAGCATTTATTCTTTTCTTGTTAAATGAAATTTATTTGTATATAAGATTCAAGAATTTATTCTCCCTTATGCGAGATGTGTTTTAATTCACTTTTTTTAGCAGAGGTACTGTATTAAAAAGCAATAGAAAAACTCAACGTATGTTTTACAATAAACACTATACGTTTTGGTAATTTGGAATATATTCGAGTTATTTTTCCAAAGTGTATAAATTAATATTAAGAGTTTCTTGCAACTGCTATTATACCGATTTTTTTATAATTTTTTCTAATGCATAGTTTTATGTAAATTTCTTTAGTTCACCATTAATCTACAGGCACATAATGCAGGCATATATACAGCTTTTCGAATGAATTTATTTCCTTTTTTGGATATGCTGGTTCTGCCTTCTGTTTGCCAGATTGTTTATGTACTACATCCAAACCAGCATAAGATGTTAATTGTTTTTTGTTTTTTATTAAAGCAAATCCGTTTGTTTCTGCAAGAACAGAACTATGGTCATCAATCCGACTCCTTTTATGGTTTGGATTTTTTTGATTCTAGAATTAAGATCATCATCCTGTTTTAGTAATTCTTCGATTTGAGTTTGTATTTGTTTCAACTGGTTGTTATAAAGCTTCAATTGTTGTTTTAATCTTTTGAGAGTTTCTTTTACCGGAGAATGAGTATACTCTTTTGCATGTAATTGATTCTTTATGGCGGTTGTTGTTTGCTTAATATTATGATATTCTCTTGCAAGCTCCTTTAACTTTCTAGAGATGGGGCTTGGAATATGCCATCTATTAAGGGTTTTCTCTAATGCAAATTGTGTAATAATGGCTGCATCCAGATCATCTGTTTTGGATTTATTCTCAAGAGTTTTTGCATAATTCTTTATTTTGTTAGGAAGGATAACAGATACAAATTTATGTTCTTCCGATAGAAAGTAAGCAAGATTTTCATAATATACACCTGTTGCTTCCATAACAAATGTGAACTCAGAATCCAAAGGGATTTTTAAGTCTTGAGAATATTTTCTAATCCAGGATAAGAGTTTCTTAAAACCTTTAATATCATTAGGAAAGCTAATAGCTTTACTAATGTATTGATTTAATTCTGAGCTCAGGGTTCCCAGCCGAGCCACGAATGAATCTTTCGAAACATCCAGACCGATTACTAATTTTAGGTATTGCATAATATTATTTATTATTAAATTTTAAAATTAAGGATGAAAAATAGCTTAAAAAATAGTTTCTTGACAATCTTGACTCGTTATTTTATGCAGGATTATCCAAAAAAGATATCCTTAAGTACTGTTCAGATTTTAAGAAACTTAAGAAGGAATGGGGAAGTTTAACTCTGCTACGATATCACTTAGCGTGTATCTAGTCTCGCACTCGTTCTCCCATTCCTTTTTTAAGCTAATAATTTTCAATCCTAATTTAATAACATTATTTAATTACAAAAAAATTGTTTTTTGAATATACGAGTCTCTCCAAGATTTCTGACTCGTCATAAATCTTGGAGGACTCTGCGTTATCAAAAACATAAACCATTAAACCTTTCTAAAATTTATTTTGTCTAACCATTAAACGAATTCAATTAAATTAAATAATCTGTAAAATTAAAAAACAAAAAATGAAGATATTAAAATTATTCACTATCACTCTCGCAATATTACTCGCAGGAATAATTTACAGCGGATGCAATCAAAATCAGTCTACGGCACCTTCTGCTCAGATGACAGACGACGCATATTTAACATCTGTGGTTCAAAACGGTTACAGTTCTAATGCTTTCGATGAAGATAATCTGATGTCGCAGGTCTCTGCCGACCTCAACGACGGAGGTGCGGTATGGGATAATGATAATAACCCTCCCGGCTCCCCGATAGATTCATTAAAAAAATGGGGAAGAATTGTAAGAAATGTAAATGTTGATTATAATATCACAAACTCAGGTGATACATTGAAAACCGTTCATATCACTCGAACTATTACCGGTGATTATGTAATTCTCGGATATCAGAATGGTCAGCTCGATTCTATATTTAAACCTTATACTGAGGTAATGTACAGATGGGTCAAATTCAAAAGAATAGCGTCCACACCAAATCCGATGCATAACTGGAGACTTTACCAGATTTCAATGCTCAACGGCGGCACAACGCTGCCGCAAATAGGTTCATCTAAAGTCCAAATGGATAAAATTGAAATATACCAGGATAATGCATCAACACCGACTTATATATTCAATGGACCTAATTTTGAAGACCTGAACTTATTCACGACAACTCTATTCGGAGGAAACGGAATTCCGCGGATTGACAGGGATATACCTGTTAAGATAATGGTTTATACTACGTCCCAGGATGCTCAGCCGGATTTAGTAGCGTGGCATTGGGCAAGGAATACATTCGGTTTCCACAGGGTTCCATTTGTATTGGTAAGTCAGACAGGCGGTGGACCATACACCAGAATTTATTCAAAAACATTCTCCGCGTTTCATCTGCACAGACTTGGTGTACACAATGGATATATAACTGCTTCGACCTATGAATCATTGTGGGACAGCGACCCGGCAAAATTTGCTTCAAGCGAGATAGGACTTCCGTACAGGGTTACAAGATAAAGTGTAAACATATAAATATTCCCCTCCGGGATGTTAGGTAAAACATGAATAAAAGATGCTTCCCAAAAGGAAGCATCTTTTTTCATCTTCATTAAACTACAAAAATCTTCAAGACTTTTGTAGTTTTATCTAACAAACTCAATAAACTTAAAAAACTTATAATATTATTATTTGTAATTCGCATCGTCAAACCAGCGGTTTTCATTTACTTTAAAAGACTCGGGTTCAGTTGCATTAACTGTTCCAACTATCTTACTTTGAAAACCTGCATTAACTATTATCGCACTTTTTGGCTCAACTTCAGCTATTTCTTTTTGCAGCTCCTGCATTTTTTTGGGAAATTGTTGCATGTTGATTTTGCCTCCCTGGTAATCTTCGGTGAGTTTTCTCATTTCCGCACCAATGTTCTCGGTCTTTTTTGAAATATCCGGATTCGCCATATTATTTTGAAACTTTACCGAGCCATCAAAAACTTTTAATACGTCAGTTGTTATGCCGGATTCATTGATGCTTTCATAAGAAAACTCAGTTCCTTCTATAGAAGCGCTTCCGTATTTTGTAATCACATTAAGGCCTTTTATATCCTTATTAGGTCTGGCATTAATATATAATGCACCATCTTCAAGCTGTATCTGTGTTTTAAAATTGTTGTCACAGTAATTACTATTAATTACAATACTGGTGTTATGGGCAAAACGAATCGTCTTTCCGTCTGAAAGCATTATTGTTAAATAACCATTTGGTCCGGTCGAAATTTTATCGCCGGCTTTCAATTTATCATCAGGAAAAATTTGGCCTTCTTTACAAACCTCTCCCGTATCTATTTCTCCGCACGTTTTATATATTTTCTTGACACATCGGGTTCCGGTTGCAACACCACTTACCTGTGTTACTTTTACCCTGCAATTAGTACCTGCAAATATAAAAGATGAATATGCCCCATAAAGAGGAGCGAATCTGTCAGCCTAACAAGGGCTGTAGAGATTGTTTGACTGTAAATTGAAGATGATATCAAAACGAATGATATTGCCAGTATTATATTTTTCATAATTTTTCTTTCTTAAATTTATTTGTTTTCCCACCATCGGTTTTCATTTACATTAAATGACTCGGGTTCGGTTGCATTTACTATTCCAACTATCTTGCTTTGAAAACCTGCATTTACCGTTACCGTACTTTGAGGTAAAGATTTCGTCATTTCCTTTTGCAGCTCGGTCATTTTTCTTGTAAATTCTTCTGCACCGATTTTCCCGTTCTGGAAATCATCTGCAATTTTTTGCATTTCTGCAGCTTTATCGTCGTTCTTTTTTCCAACTTCTTTATTCTTCATATTTAAACCGAAAGATACCGTACCTTCGTAAACTCTAAGTATGTCGGTCGTTATATCCCCTTCTTTTATAATCTCTACAGAAAACTCGGTCTTAGTGATGTGAACCATACTATGTTCAGTAGTAATATATGTATCCGTTTCTCCATTACCGCCATGTACATGAACCCTGCCGGAATATAACTCTGCGATTCCTTTACCCATGCAATAATCTCTGCCCATTTTAAATTCTGTTGTCGGAGCAAGCCAGACACTTTTCCCATCCTTAGTTTCTACTTCGAGCTGACTAAAATCTTGTGTTCTTAGAAATTGTTCCGATGCTACAATATCACCTACTTTGAGTAGTCCATAAGTTAATTTTTGGGTTGTGTCAATTTCTCCGCAAATATCCTCTATTACAGTAGTTATAATTGTTCCATACACCTTACCCTGTACCTTAGTAACCTTTAAGTTGCATTCTTCACGCACCTTATTGAAGTAATTTGAATTTTTATAATTCCCGTCAAACAACAAACTGTCATCTTCGGTATAGCTGAATTGCGAAAATCTTTCTGAAACTGATGCTAATTGCTGCGATTGTGCCCTGACAGATAAAAAGTTAAATGTAACGAATATAAAAGTGAACAGGATAATTATATTTTTCATAATGTTATTTAGTTTTATTCTACAACAATTATATTTACATATAGTTACGCCCTCATGTTGCATAATGAATATGAAAACATCTCGTGTTCTTGTTAATCCTTTATTTATCGTGTTAATCCTGTCTGATAACTTACAAACTCAATAAACTTAACGATCTTAAAAAACATAATATCACTTTTTGAAATTCGCATCATCGAACCATCGGTAATCATTCGCATCAATGGGTACAGGTTCTGATATTTTATCAGTAAAGCTTACCATGTAACCGGCATTCACCATTTTATTTGTCATCTCATCAATTTTCTTGTTTGTATTTTGCAAGAACTCATTTAGTTTTGCCTGATATTCTTCTTTGGTTATTTTTCCCGCCTGAAAATCTTTAGTAAGTTGTTCCATTTCTTTAGCCGAGCTTTTATTATCGTTTTTCGTTTTAGGAGCATACACTTCGAAAGCTCCCTCATACACTTTTATTATCTCCACACCATTCTTGTATTCAACGGTAAACTCTGTTCCCCTTACACCTCCCATTGTACCGGATTTCACTTCATATTTTGCACCGCCCAGAAGATGCTTTACCTTGTTCCAAATTGACCCGTTCTTCAATTGAACTAATACACTTCCTTCGCACATATAATCTTCTATTACGACACTGCTGTTAGGTCCGAGTTTTACTTCCGAACCGTCCCATAGTTCTATATCCACCCCCGAATCATCTCCTGTCGTTATTTCTTCACCATATTTCAGTTTGTCTCCCGTCTTTATCTCACTTTTCTTTGTGGACATTCCGGTATCTATCTCTCCGCAAATGTCATAAACTTTTATTATGTACTTCGTTCCATCCACGGTTCCGAAAGAATATTTTACTGTTATTTTGCAATCGGCGGAATTGTCAGTAGGTTTAAGTTTACCGAAGTGTCCGTCATATAACAGACTGTCATCCTGACTAAATCCGGCAGGTGATATATATATTTCGTTTGGTGATACTTTTTCAGGTTGTGCAAGTATAGTTGAAAAGCCTGATAATAATGTTGCTATAGCGAGTAAGAGTGTTTTTTTAATCATACATTACTCCTTTTCTTATTTTTAAACAACATTTTTTTAATTTAAAAAATTACATTGGTTTACAAAAATAATTCAGCCAAAATTCCATATTTAAAATTATCCAGAACAGAATAACAAAGGATAATTTTTTTTGAAATTCAGTAACTGTTGTTTGGCTAAAGCCGGTTTTGTAGTGAATCATACCCCACCGTAAACGGTGGGGAAAATAAAAATTACCCCGTCGCCCCGCTGAGGGTGGACTGTAAATGGTGGGGATAATAAAAATTACCCCGTCGTTTACTGCCTGTCCTCCTGGGAGGAACGGGGTGAATGAACGAACACCGATGAGGCTTTAGCCAAAACATAATTACAAGAAGATATTAAGAAATATTACACTCTTTAGATGTGCACATGAATGTTATTTCTATTAATTTTAGTATGTTGATTTTTAAGAATCGTATTAATAAACTACTATTTAATTCATTATTAATTGCATACTTCAATGAGAATCGTCGCGATATGCATAATAATTATTTTTTTTGCATCAGAGGTTTTAGAATCTCAAACCGTATTTAACCGCACAATAGACTCTGTACTATCTTTGTCAGGTCTTAGCAGGAATGATGTTTCGCTGCCTTTCTTCACTAATGATGATAAGGAAGATTTTTCAAATCACAAACTTTTGATAGGGAAGGTAAAAGAATCACTTCTGAATCCGTTAAATTCAGTGAATTTCTGCACCGACTTGAAAGAATTAAGAGATGAAAATTTTACAAGCATCCTGAATTTCCTGTTTAAGATTTTAAATGAGAATTTGCTGCCTCAAAAAAATATTATTAATTATCGGAATTATAATGAATCCTCAGGCAATAAATATTTTGAAGAATTATGCAGACTGATTAAGCAAAACATTATTGAAAGAGAAAATCTTCTGAGTGTTATTGATGAAACGGATTTAGATTATTTGAAAAATAATCTTCTCGAAGTTCTCCTGAACATAGGAAATAATAATGATTCTGCAAAAGATATATTTAGCTACAACCGGTTACGTGACTCTGAACTAATAAACACCGATAGGATAATCACACTACTGAGCAAAATTGACAGGGATAAATATTATACTAATCTAGTAACCGATTCATACTTGTTTTATGACCTTTATAATTATGTCAAATATAATCCCGGATTTTTTAAAAACTTAAAGTTTGATTCATATAATAATGACTATTTAAAAGGTTCGTTTTCAATTTTGAAATATTCCGGTTTGGAAATTGTAATCGGGGATGCAGGCAAGAATTTTTATCACGGGGGATTTGATATTATTATTGATTTAGGCGGAAATGATAATTACGAAATAGATAATTCCGTGAATAAAGGTATGAGCTGGATTATCGATTTGAAAGGAGATGATTATTATTCGACTTTGCGGACTTTTCTCTTGCAGGTGCATTTTTCTCGTCATCTTTTATTCTGGATGCAGAGGGAAATGATATTTATAAAGGAAATAATGTAAGCCTTGGCTCATCTATCGCCGGAATATCGGCACTGATTGATTTAAAAGGTGATGATTATTACATCGGTAAACTTTTAACCTGCGGCTCAGGATTGTTCGGTGTAGGATTATTGTCTGATGGCGAAGGAAATGATACATATTCTTCAGCGGGGTATTCCCAGGGATTTGGTATGACACAGGGAATCGGAATGATTTGTGATTTAAAAGGTAATGACAATTATATAATTAAGCCGCAGGTTCTGGATGTAACAAGATATGAAGACCATTATAAATCTATGTCTCAGGGATTTGGTTTCGGATTAAGTCCTTATTATGCAGGCGGTATCGGAATTCTTCTTGATTGCACCGGCAATGATTCGTACAGTTCCGATATTTACGGGCAGGGAAGTGCATACTGGTTTTCATCAGGATATTTAATTGATATGGAAGGAAACGATAATTATAATTCGTATCAGTATTCACAGGGAGCGGGTATTCATTTCGCTTCCGGATTTTTAATCGATGATTCAGGGGATGACCGTTATACTTCGAACGGAGTTTCACAGGGCTGCGGACACGATTATGGATTCGGCTTGCTTCTCGATAGTCACGGAAATGATAATTATTCCGCTTATTCGCTTTCGCAGGGTGCGGGAAATGCAAACGGTATCGGTATTCTCGCTGATTTATCGGGCATTGACGGATATCTTAATAAAGAACCCACCAACTCAAGAGGTTATGGTAATTTCAGAAGAGGAACCTTCAGTCTTGGTTTGTTCATCGATGCCAATGGTCAGGATTTTTATTCGCAAAGCGGATTGGATAATAATTTTAATATACAATCTGACTACGGTGTCTTTGCAGATTTATCAATTGCAGATGAAAACACAAACAATAATCTAATTGAAACCACTATACCCGTTATTGAAAATGAGTACACAACAGAGGATTTACTTATAATGGCAAAAACAATCGAACCAAGATTTAAAGAATGGCAAAAATATGGTTTTAATAAATTAATATCAGACAGTATAAAATCTTCGGATGTTCTGTTAAAGTATCTGGGAACGGATGATACCAGGGTTAAACTTGTTTTGGTAAATGTTTTGAACAGAATGGGATATACATTCTCCGGTAAAATTGCAAATTACATTCCGGAAGTTATTAATGGTCAGCAAACAGAAAATCAAAAAGAAAATATATTATCTTATGCGTGCTACCTTTTAGGGGAATATGGAAATAATGCCAACACCGGGTTGCTTTTATCTCTTACTGATTATGCGAGCATAGAAGTAAAATCCTATGCTGTTAATGCACTTGGAAAAATTAAGAATCCCGAATTAAAATATAAAAAGGCCATTATTGAAAAGCTAAATGAATTAAAAAAGATTAAAACTGATTATTCTTCCTTTTATAAAGATATCGTTTTTTGTCTGGGTAATTATGAATCTGAATCCTCATATTTCATACTGCTCGAATTTTTGAGTTCGGATTACCATTATACTGTGAGATTACTTTCATCAGCAATTCTGAAAAATTACCAAAGACAATATTCATCTCTTATAAATCAAAGTACATTAAAAGATATTTTAAATGACCGTATAGCATTATACTGGTTTATAAATTCGCTAAGCGAAGTGAGTGAAGCTGAATTTGACAGAATTTTAGGAATTATAGATTCTGAATCAGTTGCAATAGATGCTAATATCAGAACCAAAATAACCTCTGTTATTAAAGAAAGACAGAAAAAAAGGAAATAAACTACAAAAGTCTCCAAGACTTTTGTAGTTTCGTATTTCTTCTGTGTGCCTCCTATTTCACAAATTGTAACATATTTATATATTGAATCGTATATATATTATTGAATAAATAAGTTTTAAGTTAAAAATAAAACTACAATGAAAAAACTGTTAATAATTTTTTTCGTTCTCTTTCAGGTTTCGTTTGTATTTTCTCAGGATAAACTTCCTTCTGTCACTCAAAAGGAAAAACAGGAAATCATCGATTCAATCGAAGTCATTTTAAACAGGTCTTATGTCTACGCGGAAACAGCTAAGAAAATGTCCGACCTTGTAAAAGACAAATTTAAAAATGGAGATTATAATTCAGTCGACAACCCTATGATGCTTTCAGATATCCTGACGAAAGATTTAAGAAGTGTCAGTAAAGATAAGCATCTTGCGGTTATTATTCAACCCTGAAGGCATTCGTATTCAAAGGGAAAAACTGTCCGGATGATGACATGAAAATATTAGAGGAAAGACTAAAAAGGTTTCAGGCATATGATAACTATGGATTCAAAGAGACTAAAATTTTTCCCGGAGGTGTCGGCTACTTAAAGTTTAATGGATTTTATACATCCAAAGAAGCTTACAAAGCTGCAACGGCAGCTATGGATTTCCTTTCAAATTGCAGCGCATTCATAATAGACCTGAGGGAAAATGGGGGAGGCGAACCCGAAATGCAGAAGTTCCTGAGCTCATATTTTTTTGACAAATCAGTTCAGTTAAGTTCTATTTATGACAGGGAAAACGATACGATGATGCAGTTCTGGACCGAGCCGAATGCTTATAGCACGCTGTTATCCAATGCAGATGTATATATATTAACAAGTAATTTCACTTTCTCCTGTGCTGAAGCTTTTGCTTATGATTTAAAAAATCTAAATCGAGTTACTATTGTGGGTGAAACAACCGGAGGCGGGGCTCATCCTGTAAAAAGACAGATTATAAATGATAACTTCATAATCACTGTTCCTTTTGCAAGGGCTATTAATCCTTTTTCGAAAACAAACTGGGAAGGGACAGGTGTTGAACCTGATATAAAGGTCAACAGGGACAAAGCACTTGAAACCGCAATGCAAACTGCTTATAAAAAATTACTGGACAAAGAAACAAACGATTTCTTCCGCTCGATGTACCAATGGCAGATGGAAGGATTGACATTGAAAACAAATCCTGTGAAGTTGGATGAAAACCTGTTGAAATCTTATGCGGGAAATTTCGGACCCAGAGCTATTACATTCGAAAATGGAAATTTATATTACCAGCGTGAGGGCAGACCTAAATATAAGCTTATACCAATTACAAATGATTATTTTGCTCTGGAAGGTATGGATGTTTTCCGTATTAAATTTTTGACCGATGGAAATTCTGTCTCGGCTATTGAAGGGCATTATGATAACGGTACAGTAGATTTAAATCAGAAAAACAATTGAACCGAAATTTAAAAATCGTAGCAGAGTCTTCTTACGTTTTTCTTAGCATAGTCTTCCGCTCTTTGTGACTCTCGTTGACATAAATGTATATTTAGTATTTCTTTTGCGTTTCACGTTTTACGTCTGACGTTTTACTTATCTAAGAGGTGAAATACTTTTATTGTTCTTTTGTTCTTACATTGAACCATAATAAATAATAAAATATTTTTACATATAATTTAATATCCGAAAGGAAATAAAGTATGCCGAAATCTTTTCTAAAAATAACAGCAATTCTAATTCTTGTTTTGTTGTGCTCATCTTTGCAGACTTATTCTCAGATGAAATCGATTCCGAACTATTCCGAAAACCCCCGCTCGGAAGTTCCTGCTGAATACACGTGGAAGATTGAAGATATTTATTCATCTATGGATGAATGGCAAAAAGATATACAAGCCGTAACCGATATGCTGAATCAGGTTGACACTAAATCAAAAACCTGGACACAGTCCGCGGAGAATTTCTATAATATGCTGAAGTTTGAAGAGGACATGAATCTGAAACTGGACCGTCTCGGCTCATATTGCAGTTTACAGCACGATATGGATATGGCAAATTCAACTTTTACACAAATGCTTGGTCAAATCCAGCAGATATATGTTCAAAAGAGTACTAAGTTTACTTTTATGACTAATGACCTGCTCAAGATGGATGAAAAAGTATTATGGAGCTATTTTGAAAAAGAACCGAAACTCGAGCCGTTCCGTCACGACATTCAGAATACACTTAAGAAGTAAATCGCACATTCTTCCGGAAGACCAGGAAAAACTTCTTTCGATGATTGGTTTATTCGGCTCGACTCCTTCGCAGGCATCAGGTCTGTTAAGGGATGTGGATATGCCTGCTCCCGAAATCACACTTTCGGACGGCACAAAAATAATTCTCAATTCTGCAAATTTCCAGATGTACCGTACATCTAAAAATCCTGCAGACAGAACACTGGTAATGAGTTCGTTTTTCGGAAATTACAAAAAATATGAAAACACATTTGCCGCACTTCTTGACGGAGCCTTGAAGCAAAGACTTTTCGGAATTAAAACCAGAAATTACGGAAGCTGCTTGCAGTCGCGATTATTTTCAGATAATATAGATACGAGCGTATATTATACTCTTGTAAAAAACGTCAGGGAAAATCTTGCACCGCTTCACAGGTTTTTGAAATTGAAAAAAGAATTGCTCGGGCTTGAAAAATTCCGTTATGAAGATGTATATGCAAGTGCCGTAAAACAGGTCGATAAGCTTTATACATTTGATGAAGCAAAAGAAATTAGTTCTGAAAGCAATGTCACCGCTCGGAGATGAATATGTGAAAAACCTGGCAAAAGCTTTTGATAACAAATGGATAGATATTTATCCCAACAAAGGAAAACAAACAGGAGCTTATTCGGGAGGCATTTATGGAGTACATCCTTATGTCAAAATGAATTATAACGGGAATTATAATGCGGTATCAACTCTTGCGCACGAACTCGGACATGCTATGCATTCATATAATGCAAACGCCACACAGACATATTCAAATGCCGGGTATTCTTTATTCCTTGCGGAGATAGCTTCTACGTTCAATGAAAACCTTTTAATGGATTATATGCTGAAAAACGAAACAGATGATATGTTCAAGCTTTTCATACTCGATAATTATCTTGATGGTGTGAGAGGAACCATTTACAGGCAGACACTTTTTGCCGAATTTGAACTCGCAATGCATCAGCACGTCGAGGAAGGTAAATCTTTAACACCGGATTTTCTGAATAAAACATATCTGGACATCACAAAAAAATATTATGGAAGCGATGAAGGGGTTACAGAAGTAGGTGATTATATTCAGAACGAATGGAGTTTCATTCCTCACTTTTACAGGGCTTTCTATGTTTATCAGTACAGCACCGGAATGCTCGCTTCGATGTTCCTTGCGAATAATGTTGTGAACAAAGGCGGTGAATATACAGAGAAATATTTAACAATGCTTAAATCCGGCGGAAGCGACTACCCGCTCGAACTGCTTAAAAAAGCCGGAGTCGATATGACAACCGACCAGCCGTATATATCAGGTTTTTCAAGATTTGATAACTATGTTGCCGAAATGGAAAAGATTGTCGAACGTTGAAAAAAGCCGGAAAATTATAAGTTCTAGTTAGTCATCGGATGAATGCTCTTCTTCATCCGATGACTATATATTTTCAGTAGGACAGACATTCCTGTCTGTCAATTTGAATGCAAATTATTATAATTTTAGCAGAGTCCCGATAGAACTGGAGACACTGCTAAAAAAAACATAGTGTTAATCACCAAATAAGTTTACCGTTTTTATTTATGTACCGAATTCTACCTGAAAAATGATATCCTTCATAAAACTTCGCAATTCCATTTTTAAACTTCGATGCTCCATAGAACATATTAATTATATACCCTTTTTCACCATCCTCAATAAATTCCTTAATTCCTAAAACAGTATCTACATTAATTACAACTTCTCCTGTCTTATTTATAACAGCATTAGTATGTGGTCCAGCCATTTTAAAATCTGTTTCCGTATAAACAAAAGCTAACCCCTCCGAAAAACTTTCTGCATATCGAAATTGAGGTTCAATTATAAAACTCCCAGTTGTATCAATATATCCATATTTTCCTTTGTATTTAACGGCTGCCAATCCATCTGAAAAATTACAAGCTTCAGAAAATATCGGATTAATTACATATTCACCACTCGTGTTAATATACCCACATAACCCACCTTTCTTAACTGGCATCAATCCATATTGAAAGTCACCTGTATTTGAAAAACATTTTGAGTTAAATTTCGATTTAAATATTTTACTAATATCGTCATCCAAACATTTTAATTTTATAAAATTTCCTACCGTATCAAGTAAACCACATTCATCGTCTTTAAAAATATAAGTGTAACCATTATGAAACCTCCCCATACTGCTATATATAGTATCTATAACTAAATCCCCGAGTTTGTTAATAAAACCTATTTTTCCGTTTTTACTAAATTTTACCGGTGCGAAACCTCCGGAAAACTCCCAACCGAAAACTATATTTTTATCGATTACAATTTTTCCTGCTGTATCATAATAAACAACCCGATTTTCTTCCCAATTTTCAACTCTCAATAAACCTTCCGAATAATATAAATCTGGTTGACCTTTTTCAATTTTAAATATTATTTTACCAAACTTGTTAATAATTCCATCCATAATTCCATCAGTTGTTTTGTCTGTATCGCTTTTTAATCTTACGACAGCTAATCCCTCAACGAAATCATAAGCCCATCTATAAGCAGGAGAAATAACTACTTCACCTTTTTCATTAATATAACCATATCCACCCTTTTCGAGAATCAAGAGAGGACTATTTTCCTGACTATAAGATAATTGAGTTAACAGTATAAAGATGATTAAAAATTGAATTATTTTTGTCATACACTTAATTGTTAGTTCTTTTTTTAGCAGAGTCTTCTGCCCATTTGAACTCTGTATTATTCATTTTTACACAGTTCACTTTCAATCCAACTTTCAAAATCTTAAGTTTGTCTATTCTTCAACCCCCTTGTAACTATTACCGATTTTCTCCGTAAGAAATAACTAATCAGAATCTATATATAAATAAATGAATAATTTATTCAAAAATATTATCCTCATATGAAATCATTACTGTACAGTTTTTCATTTATTATCATTCTGTTTGTTTCCCTTAAGAGTTTTTCGCAAAGCGATAGCAATTCATTTAAATATTCAAAAAATCTTGAATTGCTTGCAAGTAAGATTCAAAACAGCGGTATGGATTCCGGGATTAATATAACCGATAGTCTGGGAAATAAAGTTAAACGTGATACAATAGGAACAGTTTCGGGTACCGAGAAATTTACTCCAAATGCATTTAGCGAAATAACTATTGAAAGACATGATAATGCAAACATAGTAATTGACGGAAATTTAGATGAACCTGTGTGGAACTCGGTTACAAGATATAAAAATTTTAGCGAAGTTAGTCCCGGAGATAATACAAAACCGGAAGTTGAAACCGAAGTAATGATGTTCTATGACGATAACAACTTATATTTGGGCTATATATGTTATGATAATGATGTTACAAAAGTTCATAAGACATTTTGTGAAAGGGATAAAATGTTCAGTGATGATTTCTGCGGGTTTTTTCTTGACACATATAATGAAGGCAGGCAGGCATACGAACTTTTTGTAAATCCCTATGGAATTCAGGGTGATTTAATGTGGACAACTCCGGGAAATGAAGATGACACTTTTGATATGATATGGTACTCCGCTTCGAAGGTATATAAGGATAAATGGACAGTTGAAATTTCAATCCCTTTCAAAAGCATACGATTCCCGGATAACGATATTCAAAACTGGCAAATGCAATTTTTAAGAATAAGACCGAGAGAGAACAGGAGCCAGTACTCGCTTATGCCGTTATCAAGGGACGACCCGAGTTTATTTTCACATGCAATGAAATTAAACGGCGTGAAAAATATTAAGGGCGGTAAGAATATTGAAATTTTGCCGTATGCCATCAGCACTCAATCAGGTGCTATAACCGATAACTCCAATTCCAATTCAGAATTCAAAAATGAAAAAATAAAAGGAGATTTTGGTTTTAATCTTAAATATGGAATCACTTCCAACATTACTGCAGACCTGGCTTACAATCCGGATTTCTCGCAGGTCGAGTCAGATGCAGGAGTAATTACCGCAAATAATACTTTAGCATTTTCTTATAATGAAAAACGTCCTTTCTTCCTTGAAGGAGCTAATGTTTTTAATTCGCCACTCTTTGTAGTTTATACAAGAGCCATAAATAATCCTCTTTATGCTTTTAAGTTAACAGGTAAAATCGGAAAAACCGAATTCGGCTATCTGACGGCATATGATAAGAAAACTCCCTTCATAATTCCATTTGCTGAGAATAGTGATTTTTTATTGACCGACAGAAAATCTATGTCTAATATTTTCCGTGTAAAGCAAACTTTAAAAGATGATTCCTATCTCGGATTCATTTTAACCGACAGGGAAGTAAATAAATCAGGCGAACAGTTCCTTAATATTGACGGCTATAACAGGGCTTACGGTTTTGACGGAAAAATCAGATTCCTGAATAATTACTCTCTGGATTTCCAGATAATGAAATATATCACAAAAGAAATTAATTATACTCAATATGACAACACTAATACTTTTGACCACGGCAGGTACACTTCTGCTCTGGACGGTGAATATTTTACTGGTTCACAGAACTATGCAATCTTACGCAGAGATGCGCGCTTCTGGAGCTTCAATGTGTCGTACAGGGATATATCACCGACAGCCAGAAGGGATAATGGTTATCTCAGCAATAACGACTTCAGGGAACTCGCAAGCTGGCAGGGATATATGTTTTATCCGCAATCAAAAATAATAATGAGGATTCAGCCTCAAATATATGGTTATGTAAGGCACGATTTTCAGGGAGGTCTCAGGGAAATTTTTGCCCGTCCGGAAATCTGGATGAGATTTGCTCAACAGGTAGATATTGATATTGGATTCGCTGCCGTAAACAGTGAAAGATTCGGAGGAATTTATCACGAAGGGGTGAGAAGAGGGTATGTGAATTTCAACGTGAATGCATTAAAGGAATTTACTCTCGGAGGTTTCTTTGAACTCGGGAAATATATTATCAGGTCAGATAATCCGTCAATTGGATACGGAATGACGATAAGCCTGTGGTCAACTTTCAAGCCTCTTAGCAGTATCGTTATGCAAAATAATTTGGATTATTTCGAATTATCCCAAAGTTACAGGGGAGAAAAACTATATGCGGGTTATATTTTCAGAAACACCACAGGATATAATTTAACCAGGGATATATCCATCAGAATGGTAAGCGAATTCAATTCATTTTCAGGCGGCTTTTATCTGAATCCTCTGGCAAGCTATAAGCCGAATCCGTTTCACGATTTTTTATTTTGGCTTCACACATACCTTTGAAAATCTTGATACCCCGAATGGTTATCCTAAATATGTTCTTACAGACAGGCAGTTTTTCCTGAAAATGCAGTATCTTTTCAGGCTGTAAACAGATGAAACTTTATTAGATAATTATTGCTTATAGATTGTACTTTATAAATTAAATATAAGAAGGAGATAAAATGATAATAGTAAGAAACATTTTCAGACTAAAATTCGGAAAAGCCAAAGATGCAAAAATCATTCTGAGTGATATAATGGAAATAAATAAAAAATTAGGCGTTACATTCAGAGTGTTAACAGATATAACCGGTGTTTCATATACACTTGTACTTGAAACAACCCACGAATCGCTCTCGGATTTCGAAACCCAGCTAAAATCTGTTTTTGCTTCGAAAGAATATCAGGAAAGTTATCAAAAATTCATTCCACTTGTTGACTCTGCTTACAGAGAAATTCTGTCAGTTGTTGCTTAATTGCACTTATCTTTTATATGAGTTAAAAACCGGCAGATGCTTTTTGCTCGTGTTCGAGAAGCCATTTTTTTCTCCAGAGACCTCCGCCGTAACCCGTCAGGTTTCCGTCTTCCCCTATAACCCTGTGGCACGGAATAATAATTGAAATCCTGTTATGACCATTTGCATTTGCGACAGCACGTATTGCCTCCGGTCTTTTTATTGCATTTGCCTGATATTTATATGAGACAGTTTTACCGTATGGAATCTGCCGAAGTCTGTCCCATACTTTGAGCTGGAATTCTGTCCCGGGTGAATGGATGGGAACTGTAAAATCTTTCAGCTTTCCTTCGAAGTATTCTCCAAGTTCTTTTTTAAGCAGATTAAAGTGGACATTTTCTCCCGGCAGAATCACTGCATCCATATAATGTGTCAGTTCTTTTAACTCGGTTTCCAGCATTCTTCTGTCTGTAAAATCCAGAAGGCATATTCCTTTCTCAGTTGCACAGGCATACATCGGTCCTAAAGGAGTTTCTATTCTTGTGATATTAATAATCTGTTTTTTAACTTTTGTCGGGGAATCGCCTATCGCGGATTTGAATGAATCATTAAACCCGCTTAAAGATTCATATCCTGAATCATAAGCCGCATTGGTCACTTTTTCTCCGGACTGTATTTTATTAAATGCATTGTTCAGCCTGCTCATTCTCTGATATGCCTGAAAAGTCATATTATGGTTTTTCTTAAACCACCTTCGGATTTTATTAGGCTCTAAATTTCTTGTCCTCAGGTCATAGTCCTTTAATTTTGATGTGGGGTTAAGACTGATTTCATCAATTAGTTTTTTAATATATTGCGGAGTTTCTCCTAATTTTTCAAGCGGTGTGCATACTTTGCAGGGTCTGTAACCGCTTACTATAGCTTCCCTGCAGGTATTGAAAAATTCTACATTTTCGCGTTTTGGTTTTCTTGCACTGCAAGTCGGCCTGCAAAATATTCCGGTGGTTTTAACTGCAACGAAGAAAATTCCCTCGAAAGAAGAATCTTTATTCAGCAGTGCGTTATACATTATTTGTTCTGTCAGCATTCTGTTTATGTTTAAGTTTCTATACAAAAATATATTTAATAGATTAACTCTGCCACCGATATTTTAACAACCAATTATATTTTACTCATCGGATGAATAGCCAACATAACCGCATGATTCATCCGATGAGTTTCAAACAATTTTTTCTTACTCATCGGATGAATAACCAACATAATCGCATGATTCATCCGATGAGTTTTTCTTAATCAATTCTTTATCCTGTCCATCTGCTTTTGTCCTTTATCCCGTTAATCCTGTCTTATATTTTAGTGTTATTTCGAATCGAAATTATTTGTAAATTCAAATAATTAAAATAATATTATGAGAAAAACATATTTTCCGATAATATTTATTTTGCTCAGTCAATTTCTGTTTACGGGTATCTCAATGTCACAAGAAGACCATAAAGATAAAAAAATCCGG
Organism: uncultured Ignavibacteria bacterium; assembly: GCA_963806045.1. Lineage (GTDB taxonomy): Bacteria > Bacteroidota > Ignavibacteria > Tepidaquicellales > Tepidaquicellaceae > DATCHW01. The sequence continues at coordinate 348,403 of CAWDWP010000001.1, forward strand.
TATCAGACGGATACAGTCGGATTTTCAAGCAGGGCATCTCAAATGGATGAATTTATGAGAAGGCTATTGCGAGAGCAAATCGGAAATATTGAAAGCTCTTTAAGCGAAGCCGGAATAGATAATTCGACAACCTGGAAAGCAGCAATTTGTCCTCACGATGATTATACTTACGTTGGTTATTTATATCCCGCACTGCTGACAAATATAAAAGCGAAAACTATAATATTATTCGGAGTTTCCCATAAAGCAAAACAATTCGGACTTGAAAACCAAATAATATTCGACAGTTTCTCTCACTGGCAAATGCCATATGGCGATGTTCAGGTATCCGGTCTGCGAAATGAAATAATTAATAAACTTTCTAATGATATATATCAGGTAAATGACTCCGCACAGGCATCCGAGCATTCAACTGAAGCCATTATTCCTTTTCTACAATATTTTAATAAAGATGTACAGATAGTAAGCATACTGGTACCTTATATGCCTTTTGAAAGAATGAATGAAATATCAACAATTCTTGCGGGAGCGATTACAGAAGTGATGAAAAAGAATGAACTCGTATGGGGAGAAGATTATGCTGTGATAATATCAACCGACGCTGTTCATTACGGGGACCGGGACTGGGGCGGAAAAAACTTCGCATACTACGGAAGTGACAGTGCAGGTTATAATAAAGCAGTAGGACACGAAATGGAAATCATAAATAATTGTCTGACAGGAAACATTCTCAGGGAAAAGGTTAAAAAATTTGTAAATTATACTGTCAAGGAAGATAATTATCTTGATTACAAATGGACCTGGTGCGGAAGGTATTCCGTTCCTTTTGGATTGCTGACCGTTTTAAATATGGAGAATTATACGGGAGATGAATTAAAAGGTGTGCTGGTAAAATACGCAACAAGCATCGACCATCAGCGTATAAAAGTTGATGATATCGGAATGGGCATTACAGCCCCTGCTAACCTTAATCACTGGGTTGGCTATGCGGCTATCGGCTATAGGTAATTAACAATTAACAATGTAATAATTAGTAATTAAAAGAAAACAATAAATAGTAAATACTAATTGGAATCAGATTTTTGAAAATTTAAAATTCAACGCTTATGAAAACTACACTTTATCAGGTCGATGCTTTTACAAATAAATTGTTCGGAGGAAATCCGGCAGGAGTCTGTCCGCTCGAGGTCTGGCTTCCCGAAGAGAAAATGCAATCTATCGCTATGGAAAATAATCTTTCAGAAACAGCTTTTTTTGTTCAGAAAGGTGAGAGGTTTCATATAAGGTGGTTCACTCCTGAACTCGAAGTTGCCCTCTGCGGGCATGCCACACTCGCTTCAGCACACGTTATTTTTAATCATTTGAATTTTAAGGGCAATGCGATAAAATTCGATTCCAAAAGCGGGGAACTGAAGGTTTCAAAAAAAGATGAAATGCTTGTTCTGGATTTTCCTTCGGATTCATTTGACAAAGAAATTCTCCCGCCGGATTCATTGATAGAAGGTTTGGGTATTCAGCCAATCGAAGCGTATAAAGGAAAAACTGATTACATGCTTGTTTATAGAACCCAAAAGGAAATTGAATCCATTGTTCCAAATTTTACTCTTATTAAAAAAGCAAAGGCTAGAGGAATTATTGTAACAGCAAAGGGAAACAGCGTTGATTTTGTTTCAAGGTTCTTTGCACCTTTAAGCGGAGTGCCGGAAGATCCTGTCACAGGTTCATCACACACTACACTGATTCCATACTGGTCGCAAAAACTCGGGAAGAAAGAGCTGACTGCAAAACAGCTTTCAAAACGCCGAGGAAAACTAAAATGTAAATACCTCGGCGACAGAGTCGAAATCGGAGGCGAAGCAGTTACATATATGATTGGCGAAATAAATATTTAAGTGGTTACGGAATTCAAAATAAAAGATATTACTGATAAAGAGCAGGCAGTAAAAATTTTTGCTGACGCATTCAAAGATGACCCGATGAATATTTTAATATTCAATGATGATTCAACACGTTATGAAATGGTGGAAATCATTTATAGGTTTGTAGTCTTTTATGTCGTACCTGAAATGAAGTATGAATTAAAAGGATTGGAAGTTGATGGCGAACTTGCAGGTGCTGTCGTTTTCACAACCACAGACAGCCGTAAAGAATGGAGTGAATCCCTTATGGTCGAAGGTCAGAAAACCGGTGAGAGGACAGGCAGGAAGTATGTCGATATGATTAGAGAATATTACTCCAAAGCAATAAAGAACAGACCGAAAGCCCCGCATTTCTATATAAATGAAATTGCAGTAAATAAAGATTTTCAGGGCAGAGGCTATGGGAAAGCTCTTCTGGAATATGCTGAAAGCATATCATTTAGTATTCCGGCTTCAACCGGAGTTGCTCTGGACACATCCAATCCTGAAAACATCAAACTTTACGAACATCTGGGATATAAGTTAACGAAAAAATTCAGATTCCATGGGATAAAAGGATATAGTATGTTCAAACCGAATCACTGAAAGAACTGAATCACTGGAAGAACCGAATCACCGAAAGAACTGAATCATTGAAGGAACTGATTAAACTGATTTCTCTGATATTATAGAAGTATAGAATTCAAAAATAAATAAAATAATTAATTTGTTCTGGTTACTATGCTCCAGCATAGCAACCAAATTAAAACTTAAATAAAAATATGAAGAAGATAATTTTAACCACTCTAATTATTAGTTTTATTTTTTTCCATATCGAAAATTTATTTTCTCAGGATGGCAAGGATGCATTAAGCGTGATTTTCGGCAGGAAGAGCGTTAGGAATTTTACTGGTGAATCTGTAAGCAAGGAAAATCTTGATGTAATTCTCAAAGCAGGGATGAGCGCACCAACGGCGGTGAATAAACAGCCGTGGTCTTTTGTGGTTGTGACCGACAGAAAAACTCTCGATAAGCTTTCTGACTCGCTTCCTTCAGCAAAAATGCTTTCCAAAGCAGGAGCCGCGATTATCGTTTGTGCAATTCCTGAGAAAGCAATTAATGGGTCGACAGAATTCGCAGTCATAGACTGTTCGCTTGCCGGTGAGAATATTCTGCTTGCTATCGAAGCTCTCGGGCTTGGAGGATTATGGACCGCCTGTTATCCTGATAATGCAAGAATGGAAACAGTCAGGTCTATTCTCGGAATCCCCTCAGATATAATTCCTTTGAATGTCATTCCCATCGGTCACCCCGAAGGTGAAACAAAACCAAAAGATAAATTCAAACCCGAAAATATACACTGGGGAAAATGGTGACCACTGATTTAAATGATTAATTGATTACTCTGAATAAGTTTATACTACAAAAGTCTTCAAGACTTTTGTAGTATATGTTAATTGAAGCTATTTTTTGCCATTATATTAATATTATACTTTTTGTAAATTGATAGTATGAACAGAGTAAAATTAATAACTCAGGTTTTATTTATTCTCGGGTTTGCTCTTATAATCGGTTTAATAGTGAATGCCGTTAATCCAAAGGGAATATCCGTTTTTGATGACGGCGAAAGGTATTCGAAAAATGTACAGGAAAAATCAATAAAAGATTTGGTCACAAATCCTTATGATACAACTAACAACAATAAACCAAAAACTCTTGATAAACCCCCGAATATCAGCAAAGAAGGTTTTGTCAAACCCCAGCATATTAAGATAGACCTTGCGAAATTGTTTTATGACCAGGGTGCCTTATTTATCGATGCAAGACTGAAAGTTCAGTATGATTCAGGGCATATAAAAAGTGCAATAAATATTCCCTATGGTGAGTTCCTTGCTAAAAGCAAAGAAGAAAAAATTGATATAATGAAAAAATACAACAAAGAAGGAACGATAGTATGTTATTGTTCCGGCGGAGAATGCGAAATAAGTATTGATTTAGCTTATGAAATAGCTAAAATCGGTTACAATTATCTAAATATTTACAGGGGCGGGTATAAAGAATGGGAAAACGCAGGTTATCCCGTAGAAAAATAATTTTAAACATCTGAGAATGAAAATTTTTGAGAATAAGATATTAATATTAATTCTGAGGTTAATTTTAGGCGGGTTATTCATTTATGCGTCCTGGAGTAAACTCCTTAATCCCGAAGATTTCGGTCGGGCAATCAGAGGTTATGATATGATGCCGCTCGGTTTTATCAGTGTTCTTTCGGTTTTTCTACCGTTTCTGGAGTTTTTTTCGGGTTTATTTTTGATATTTGGAATATTTAAGCGTGGAAGTGTGTTTATAATCACAGCAATGTTAGTAATTTTCCTGATAGGATTAACCCAGGCATATGCGAGAGGGTTATCCATAGACTGCGGATGTTTTTCGGTAAGTCCCACGACAGAAACGCAGGGAGGTTCTTACTTGCTAATAAGGATAATAGAAGATATTTTTATGTTGATAGCAGCATTTTTAATATATAATTTTGAAAGAAAAAAAATAAAAACAGTTATAAGCAATTAAATAAAAAAATGATGAGAATAAAAAATTTAAAAGCAATCAGGATTATAACTCCTGTATTATTGATAGTTTTCGCTATTGGATTAATGTCCTTTAGCGGATATGAAACAATGAAGTCCCCAAAAATTTCCTTCAGCGAAACTAAACACGATTTCGGAAAAGTCCCGCAGGGACCTCAAATCACCTACAGTTTTAAATTTAAAAACAAAGGCGCCGAAACACTGATTATAAAAGACATTATTACATCCTGCGGCTGCACAGGAGCTACTGTGGGTAATCAGAAAGAATATGAAAAGAATGAAAGAGGAGAAGTAACGGTAACATTCAACACTCAGGGCAGGGAAGGGCATAACGAAAAAACTATCATAGTTAAATCAAATGATCCTTTTAATCCGGAGATGGTTCTGACAATTTCCTGCGACATCGATCCGAACATGGAACAATAAAGGAGAAAAAAACAAAATGGCTGAATTTATAGAATCAAAAATTGCCAAAACCATTTATTTTATAATAGGTTTTGCAGTGATAGTCTTTGCGATGTCTTTCGTTTTAAAGAGGTCCAAGCTTGCCGCTTCTATCAATAGTCCGCAAATACATTTTCAGGAAGTGGTGCACGATTTCGGAAAAGTTCCCCAGGGTCCTCAGCTTCAGTATAATTTCAAATTCAAAAATCAAGGTGCATTCCCGCTGAAAATTGATAAGGTTCAGACATCGTGCGGATGCACGGGTGCAACAGTCGGGGAAAAAACTGAATATCTGAATAATGAATCAGGAGAAATTTCAGTTACTTTCAACACTCAGGGCAGGGAAGGCAAGCAGGAAAAAACTATTATTGTATTCACGAACGAACTTACAAATCCTACGAAGACAATTTCAATCACCTGCGACATAGACCCGAATATGAAATAGGTATCCGATTTTAATTAACCCCCGTCCCCTATGTAAAAGTAGGGAAAAATTAAATTGAGTAAGATCCATCTTTATCTCTTGACTATCCGAAAAACATTGCTTACGTTTAACGTTAGTAACGTATAACGATATGATAATTACATTCGGAAGTAAAGAAACTGAAAACATATGGAATGGAGAAAGAGTAAAAAATATTCCATTCGAAATTCAAACGATCGGAAGGAGAAAACTCAGAATGCTGAATAACTCTCAAAACCTGAAAGATTTGATAGTTCCGCCTTCGAACAGATTGGAAAAATTAAGTGGGAATAGAAAAGATTTCTACAGCATCAGAATAAATGTCCGATGGAGAATTATGTTTAAATGGGTAAATGGAAATTCTGAAAAAGTATCAATAATTGATTATCATTAAAAAGAATTATGAAAAAATTAAATAATATACACCCGGGGGAAGTTCTTTTAGAAGAATTTCTAATACCTTTAAAAATAACCGCATATAAATTATCAAAAGAGCTTGGAATTCCTCAAACAAGAATTTCTGAAATTATAAGATGTAAAAGGAGTATTACGGCAGATACGGCTCTCAGACTAAGCACCTATTTTGGAAACTCTGCGAAGTTTTGGCTGGGGATACAGAATGACTTTGATTTGGAAGAGACTCAAAAAATCAGGAAAAAAGAACTAATAAATATTAACTCTTTCAAAATTCACGCAGCATAACATCTGTTTTCCTCGTTATGAAGGACCTTTTCTCGCCTAATTAATAATTGTTGCGACATATAACGGCATTTTTCTCCTTTTTGCATTATACTCTATTCGATTTATTCATAGCTTATTCCTAATATTTTATTCATCACATACCATTGTTGAATACTCATCATTTTTTATGTATAGTTTGTCAACTATAAAATTGTTTGGTAAAAAACCATAATTTACAGGACAAACATAGATAATTCAATAGTTTATAAAGTTTAATTGTTTTCTGGTTAAATATAGTCACCCATTCTCTCGATTTCGTCTGAAATATCTCAATTAGCAGGATATCCCACTAAAATAGTAGTTTGCAAACTACTTTAAACATTAAAAAACCTGCGAAATTTTGCCAAAAAGAGGGTTTTTTTTCGGCACGACAATTGCACAATACAACAATGAGAAAACAAAAAAGAAAGGAAAGAAAAATGAAAAACACACTAACAATAATAACAGCAATCATCCTGAGTTTGGTAGCTGCCAATTTCACATTTGCACAAAGCACCGCAGGTACATCTGCTCCTATCACAGTTTCAATAATCAGAGCATTAACAATTCAAAATGTAGCCGGAAATCTTGGATTTCAGGAGGTCATTATGAACGGAACATCACAAACCGTATCAAAAACCAATTCAAACGGTGTCAGATTCCTTATTACTGGACAACCGAACAGAAACGTAACTTTATCTTATGATGTAAACGACCAATTAAACAACAATGCATGGGTAGCGGCAAACGGCGGAACAAACGGAACAATGACATTCATTACGAATAACGCAGATCAAACAGGTTCAAATAACACTTATTCCAACCCGACATCAATAACTAGCGGTTCAACATTACCTTTAGTAAACGATAATGGAACAGGCGAATTAAATGTATGGGTAGGCGGCGCAATCACAGTTTCTGCAAATCAACCGGCAGGAGATTACGTCGGAACATTCAGTATTACAGTTAATTATTAATTCTAAAAGAGTATAGATTTACTTTCTCTCTCAACGAAGGTTGTCTCAAAAAGAGACAGCCTTTTTTATTTACATTATATCATAGTGACATAAAATAAACCATTTAAAATATTGTAAATTAACAGATTATTTTCAATAGGCGAATCCGCTTTCAAAACAATTCCACAATCTATAAGTAATACCAATCTTTAAACCTAAGATATACCATTTTACTTATGTTAATATTTTTCTTTAATATTGAGAACATAGTCTCAATATGAGACAAATTACGTTTGAAAACCCTTAAAATTAATCAAAAAACGCAGATTTTTCATGGCATGATATTTGCGACATAGTTCACTAAATGAAAAAAGACAATATTATGAATAAAGCAAATTTCAGTGGGATAGTAATTGTTTTCACCGTGCTACTTTCCTGCGTTTTTTTGACACCTTTTGCGGGGGCTCAAACTGTGACCTCCAGTTCTAATATATCTGTGAGTGTAACAAATGGAATGTCTGCGATGTTAATTGATAAATCAATAAATTCAACTGAAAATAATAGTTCTAAAGAACTAATCGTAAATAGTATCCCCGGAAGAACGGTTGTTGTCAGTTATAGCACAAAATTCAACCGTCACATTATTTCCCTGGACAATAAAAACAATACAAGTTTCTCGAATCAAGGAGATCTTAGCTCCGCTGGAAATCGGGGTGATACCGAAAGTAATATCATATATGATAATAATGAAACAGGGAAATTACACTTAAATCTTACTGAAACTTCTGAATCATTTAATAATCAATCACAGGATAATAATTCTAAAGACATTGTAATAAATATCAATTACTAAAATTCACATAAAATTTTATTATTAATTTTCAACTGAGAGAGAAAAAAAATAAAAAACTAAAACAAAAAACAGAAAGGTACAAAGAAATGAAAAAACTTATGTTAACGCTTGCAATATTACTCTCATTAAGTAGTTTTGTTTTTGCACAAAGCACGGGAACATCTACATCACCAATCGGTATTTCAATTATTAACGCATTATCGATTACAAATGCTTCCGGTTCGCTGATGTTTCCCGAAATAATTATGAACGGAACGGTTCAGACCAAATCAATAACTAATGCTAACGGTGTAAGATTTCTAATAGCAGGTCGTCCTAACAGAAACGTCACTGTAACTTATGATGCGACTGATGTTTTGAATAATAATGCATACGTAACTGCGAACGGCGGTACACAAGGTACGATGTCATTTATTACCAATACGGCAGACCAGACAGGAAAAAGCATAACATATACAACCCCGACCGCAATAACGAGCGGTTCAACACTGCCTTTAGTAAATGATCTAGGGCTGGGAAAATTAAACCTCTGGGTTGGTGGTGCCATTAGTACTTCGACAACTCAACCAAACGGAGATTATGTCGGAACCTTTAATGTCTCAGTAACTTATTAAAAATTCACTTTAAGATTTAACGCCTTGGTCTTTTTTTGGACCAAGGCGAAGATCAAAAGAATTATGAATAAAACATTTAACTTAGAAAAATGAAATTTGCTGTAATAATTATATTGGGTCTTTCTTTATTTCTGAACACTTCATTTTCACAAACAGAAAACGAAGAAGTAGAAGGAGATTTATCTTCAGCATCCGGTATAGGTGATGCAATACAGTTAAGTGTAACAGCGAATGCATCTCTTCTTGTATTAAAAGGCGTCTCGATTTCGGTGTCCGGCTCTAATACTCTCGCTTTCGGAGATATTTATGCTTCAAACATTACGCAAACAAAAACAATTACGAATCAAAATGGTCAGAAATTTCTAGTTCAGGGAAATCCGGGCACGAGTGTTATTATTAATTACAATACTTCAGTTACACTGAGTAATTCACTATGGGCTTTGCAATACGGCGGGACACAGGGCACAATAAATTTTACAGTAAATCCAGTACCTGTTCAAACTCTGGCTAACAGTAATTATATCAGTCCTGTAACTGTAAACAATGGCGGTTCTGTTGTACTGACAAATTCCGGTGGGGTTGGGAAATTGTATCTCTGGGTTGGTGGAAAGATTACAATCAGCCCGAATCAGCCAATCGGTGATTATATCGGTTACATTAATATTAATGTATCATATTGATTAATAAAATTATGAAATTAATTCAAATAATAATATTATCAGCCATTTTATTTCTAACAATCTCTTCAGATTATGGAATTTGTCAGAGGTCGCTTTCAAAATTAAATGACGTGGTTTTTGATAATGTATTTGCGGGAACCGACTCTGAAGTACTTGTAACAGATCCTAATGCTGCACAGTTTTACATTTATACAAATAATTCATCTCATCTTAGGATTTCATTTGTATTACCGACTGTATTAAAATCTTCTGGCAATCCTGATATTCCTGGTTACTTTTGATATGGCACATGCGTCATACAGAAAAACCACTAATAATCCTAATGGCAGTACTTATTTTAATCCTAATAATCAATTGACACTAAGTAACGTGTCTAATAAGAATGTGATTTACGTCTGGCTGGGTGGTGTTGCACATCCTCCGAACGGTACTTCTCCTGCAACATATACTGCAACTATTACAATAACAACGAGTCAATATTAATATGAAATTATTTTTTAAAAATATTTAACAAATTCATTATGAAAATCCTTTATTTAGCAATATTTTTCGTTTTCGTCCTGATGTATCAGGCATTTTCTCAGGTGGTAGTAACACCTTATATCGTCATGATTGATGATAAGAACAAGTTCGGCACGTTCACAGTTGTTAACGAGACCTCTGAATCAGAGGAAGTAACCGTGAACTTTAAGTTCGAATATCTTAAATCAGACGCAACGGGAAATGTGTTTTTTGATTCATCCGCTGAAAATATGAATAACTTAACATCATGGATAAAAGCTTTCCCGAAGAAATTCGTTTTGAAACCGGGTGATAAGCAAATTGTCAGAATGACAGTTGATGCTCCTGCAGGTTTAAGCAAAGGTACTTACTGGTCTAAAATAGTTACGTCATCTCAAAGACAGGAGAAGTTCATTGATACCTCCGGAAACATCAAAGCAAGAATCAATTTCGTGCTTAACCAAATTACCACAGTTCTTTACAAAAATCAGAAATATGATAGCCAGGTTGACTTCTTAACTGCTGATGTCAATGTAGACAACGAGTCAATTAATATATTATCCAACCTATCAGTAAAAGGCGACCAGCCGTTTTATGCGGAGTTCAGTTATAAGGTTTATGACTCCGGAAACAATATTGCTTATGAGAATATTGAATTCCTCGGAATTTATTTCGATATGCTCAAGAATTTTAAATTCCCTGTCAGTACATTAAAACCAGGAAATTACACTGCTGAGATTAGTATAGTTTCGGATTTGGGTGTTGATATTCCAAAAACTGATAAAGGACAAATTCAGCCAATGGTTAAAAAGGTTGACTTTGCGGTTAAATGATAAAATCCTTTGTTATTCTGATTGTCATTCTGGCTGTAGTTTGCGTAACATCAAAAGCCCATAGCCAGATTGACAATACAGGATTGGATAATCCTGAAGAGGTCATTCTGAAGTTCAGTTATGAAAGAGTTCTTGAATCTGTTATTTTTGCTTATTATTACAGGAACGAAATGTATGTTCCAATTGAAAGTATTTTCAGAATACTTCAGGTAAATGTAATTTCAGATGAATCCGCATCAATACTCTCAGGATTTTATATTTCTCCGGATGATGAATTCAAAATTGATTTTAAAAATTTACAGGCGGTTTTCAAAGACCGCCTTATTTTATTTAATAAAGATGAAATTTTGATTTCCGGTAAATCAATCTGTGTTCTACCGGAGCTGATTAAAAAAATATTCGGGTTAAATTTTGTAGTTAATATGAACAATCTCACCCTGTCACTTTCTACTGCAGAAAAATTGCCCGTCGTGACAAAGATGGAAAGGGAATCTAAAAGAGAATTCGGTAATATGTATGCAAAGGACCAGGATGGTCCGCTTCTATTTAAAAGAAATAGAAGATTTATAAATGCAGGTTTTCTTGATTATTCACTTTCTTTAAGTTATGAAAATTCTTCTGATCCACTTTATAATTATGATTTTTCACTTGGCTCAGAACTGTTCGGTGGTGAACTAAATGCTTTTACAAGAGGCTCTTTACTGAGTCCGAATTCAGGTAATAATAATGTGAACTCGAGTTTTCAATGGAAGTACACATTGAATAAAAACAAAATACTAACACAAATAGCTGCCGGTAATTTAATATCAAATGGTTTAAACAATTTAAGTTTTGAAGGGCTGACCCTTACGAATACTCCTTCTGCTCCCCGAATATCATATACATTCTATACAGTTTTTGAGAAAACAATTCCGAATAGTGACGTTGAAATTTATCTGAATAATATCTTATACGATTATAAAAAAAGCGATGAGTCGGGGAATGTATCTTTTCAGGTTCCGCTGAATTACGGTTCGAGCGTAATATATCTTAAAATATACGGACCTAACGGAGAACTGCTTGAAAACAACAAAAGAATTCAAATACCGTTAAACTTTCTTCCGCAGGGAGAGGTTAATTATAATATAAGTGCCGGGAAAAAAACAGGCTCGGGAGAATTTATTACATCAGCAAATGTTTTCGGTGGTATTACGGACTGGATTACGGATAACGCAGGAGTAGATTATATCAAAGAGTCTCTTTTCAACAAACCGTTATTTTATAATTCACTTTATGCAAGATTTTTTACGGATTATTTATTTTCATATACTATTGCCCCGGATTTATATCATAACTTTTCGTTTTATGCCAACTATTATTCTCTTCTTTCTTATAGTATTACATATTCTAAATACAAGGAAAACCAATTTTACAACCAGCAAAAACTTAATGATATTCTGCAGTTGAACGCTTTGATTCCAATTACAGTAGCAGGTATTAGGACGAACACACAGGTAACAGGTTCTTACAGTAAATTCCCGGAAGAAAAAATTTATTCATTCGATATAATTCAGGGTTTTGATTTTTACGGATTTCATCCGTTTATCGACTATAGATATAATAAATTTTCCGGTTCATCCGGTAATGAAAATAAAAACCAGCAGCTTTCTGCCGGATTCCTTACTTCGGTTCCTTATATAAATAATTTGTTAAGATTTCTTGGTGGAAATCTCCTGAATGCACGGATTGACTATGATGCTGAGGATAAGAAAGTTTCTAACTTAAATCTTTCATTTTCGACAAATGTATCTTCCTATGCAAGGGTTCAGTTTAATTTCAACAGAAATATTCTTGCAAATAACACTGATTTTAGTATGCAGATATCAATGGATTTATCATCTGTAAGAGTTTTCAATACATTAAGTCATAATTCTGTGTCATCACTAGTACAGGGAAGTTTTGGAATAGATGCAACAAATAAAGGCAAATTGTTATTATATAATAAACAAAAGACAGGAACAGGCGGAGCAACATTCAGAATGTACATTGATAAAAACGGTAACGGTATATATGACGAAAACGAAGAATTAGTTAAAGGAGTTAATTTAAATATGCGCCAGGTATTACTGATAGAGAAAAGCAGCGACGAAACAATAAGGGTTAGCGATTTAATACCCGATATGGAATATTCCGTTGAAATAAAAGATGAGAACCAGCCTGTACCTATGCTTGTTCCTTTACATAGAAAGTTTACGTTTACGGCGGACCCGAATGGATATAAAAGAATTGACATTCCATTTTATTATTCTGCTGAAATAAGCGGAAAAGTGACTACGGTAAGCAATAGCAAAACACTTGATATTCCTGGATTGCGGGTCATAATTAAAAATACAGAGACAAATGAAATTACAACGGCGACAACCTATGCCGATGGCAGTTTTTACTGCACCGGATTGCTGCCGGGTATATATAAAGTCTCCTTGTCGCCTGAAGATTTAAAAAGTTACAGGGCAGAACCAAATTTTATAAGCTACGATTTCGAAATAAAACCCGGAAGCAGGGGTGAAGGAATAGGCGATATTAATTTTGCAATTAGCTTTAACAAATAACATAGCATATCAAAACATTTGAATTTATTGAGTAATATTCTCTTACCTTGTCTCCTTATTGGGGGACGTTAATATTATCCCTATTGATTTTAACTGACTATATTTAGCTAAATATAGTCAATTGACTGACGGAATTTAATAAATCGTTATAAAATCTGTTAATACATTATATTATTTTATATATTAGGAAAAATTATTATATAGTCTATTGATTTAATGACTAAATCTGACTAAATTTAGTCAATATAATGACATAATTATGGATTCAATAAAAAGAGAGTTAGAAACTCAAATATTAGATCATCTAATACCTAATAAAGTTCTCGTTATTGTTGGGGCAAGACGGGTAGGAAAAACAATTTTGCTCAAAAGTTTACTTCAAAGAGTAAACGAACCATATTTATTCCTGAATGGCGAAAGTATAACAACATTAGAACAGCTTCAGCGAAGAAGTATCGAAAATTACAAAATGTTATTGCAAAACAATAAAATTCTTATAATTGATGAAGCTCAAAAAATACCAGAAATTGGATTAATACTAAAATTGATGATAGATGAAATTGAGGGTTTGAAAATAATAGTTACCGGTTCATCAGCATTTGATATTCATAATAAACTGGGTGAGCCGTTAACAGGCAGAAAATTTGATTTTTTCCTCTACCCTTTTAGCGAAAAGGAACTCTTACAAACGAATAATCTTTTTCAATTAAAAGAGAATCTTCGTAACAGAATAATTTTCGGAAATTACCCCGAATTATTACATCTTCAGGAAGAAAACCAAAAAATTAATTATTTAAAAAATCTGGTCAGTTCTTATCTCTTAAAAGATATTTTAATATTAGAAAATATTAAACAATCTGTGAAAATATATGATTTGTTGAAATTAATAGCATTTCAAATCGGCGGAGAAGTGTCATATCAGGAGTTAAGCAATAAACTCTCGTTAAGCAAAAACACGGTCGAAAAATATCTTGACCTGTTAACGAAAGTTTATATTTTATTCAGATTAGATGCATTCGGACGAAACAGAAGAAAAGAACTTACGAAATCCAAAAAATACTATTTCTACGATAATGGAATAAGAAATGCTATTATATCAAATTTTAATTCAGTTCAGTTAAGAGATGATGTTGGAAAATTGTGGGAAAATTATATAATAAGCGAAAGATTGAAATACCGTGCATATAATAATATTTATTCCGAACAATATTTTGGACGGACATATGATAATCAGGAGATTGACTTAATAGAAGATTTGGGAGGAAAATTTTCTGCATTCGAAATTAAGTGGAAAGAGCAGAAACAAAGAATTCCACCATACTGGAAATCAACATATCCCAACGCTTATTTTTTCCAAATAAATTCTGAAAATTATTTTGATTATATAGGAATTAATGATTAGTTAAAGATTTTGATAATCATTTGATCTGTAAATTTCTGTTTGTCATCAATTACTCTTAATAAGCTTCAATTATTACAATTGAAATTAAATCAATAATTAAATAAATTTTAGTGATTTAACTAAAATAAAGAATTCCCATTATTTTTTAAAATCCCAAAACTTTTATTATTTTGGAGCGAAAAGAAGCTGAAATAAAACTGAAAGAAATTTTCGGATTCGAATCTTTTTACGATACTCAATGGAACGTCATAGAAAAATTGTTATCCGGAAAAAGGGTCTTACTCGTTGAAAAGACGGGATATGGTAAATCATTGTGCTTTCAATTTCCTGCTTTGTTATTCGATGGAACTACAATAATTTTCAGTCCCTTAATCGCTTTGATGCGGGACCAGGTCAAGAAACTGCAAAAGCTCGGTATATCTGCTAACTGTATAAACTCAAATCAAACATTCGATGAAAACAATCACATTATACAGGAAGCAAAAGAAAATAAAATAAAAATTCTGTATATCGCTCCCGAAAGAATGGAAAATGCAGAATGGCTTCAAACAGCACGAAATATGAAAATATCGATGGTAGTTGTCGATGAAGCTCACTGTATCTCGGTCTGGGGTCACGAGTTCAGACCGTCATTCAGAAGAATCATCAGCGTAGTAAATTTATTGCCGATAAATTTCCCTGTCCTCGCCACAACGGCTACTGCAACTAAAAGAGTTGAAGAAGATATCAAAACCCAGATTGGAAAAGATATGACTAGTATGAGGGGAAATCTTCTTCGCCCTAATCTGAATCTCCGGGTAGTGAAAGTTAAATCAGAAGAAGAAAAAATGATTTGGATAGGAGAAAATATAAACAAAATAAACGGTACAGGAATTATTTATACCGGTACGCAGGTAAATACTGAAATATATTCGAAATGGCTGGAGCATTTAAATATCAAATCAGCCGCATACAACGGAGGACTTGATGCAGAAAGCAGAATCTCAATCGAAAAAGGATTATCGGATAATTCATATAAATGCGTAGTTTCAACCAATGCTTTAGGAATGGGTATTGATAAACCGGATTTAAGATTTATAATCCACACACAAATACCGCAATCACCGATACACTATTACCAGGAAATAGGAAGAGCAGGGAGAGACGGAAAAGCATCATTAATTATTGTGTTTTTTAATCCGGATGAAGATTTATCTTTACCGCAGGCATTTATAGAAAACGCTAAACCATCAACGAATAAATATTACAGAGTCATCAGTACGATAAAATCGGAACGACTCAATATTAATCAAATAGCAAGACTAACAGACCTGAAAAAAAATCAGGTTGATGTGATTATTTCAGATTTGATAGAGCAAAAAATAATTAATGAGGTTCTTGAAGAAAGAACAAAGAAATACGAATATAGATTTAATGCACCGGAACTAAATACGTCGCAATTCGAAGAATCAAAAAAATTAAAAACTGATGATTTGAACCGAATGGTCGCATATATTGAGACGTCAAAATGCAGGATGAAATTTCTTTGTAACTATCTCGATGATGATTTGGATTATGATTGCGGAAAATGTGATAACGATACTAACAAACATATCAAACTAACTGTTTCAGATGAATGGCAATTTAAACTAAAAAATTATCAGGACAATTATTTCCCGATTTTAGAAGTAGAATCTTCAAAAACCAATTTAATTAATGGAGTAGCCGCTTCTTATTATGGTTTCTCTAATGTCGGAAATACTATTCACCGTTGTAAATATCAAAACGGAGGTGATTTTCCTGACTCCCTTCTCAAACAAACAGTACAAGCATATCGAAAACATCTTATTCAATTTAAATTCGATTTGATTCTTTTCGTTCCTCCTACCGAATCAAAAAATTTAGTTAAAAATTTCGCGATAAAATTATCTGATAGTCTAAAAATTCCATTATCCAATAATTTATATAAAAATAGAAAAACAGAATCACAGAAAATATTTCAAAGTACTATAACAAAAATGTCAAACGTAAGAAACTGTTTTGAATATAACCCGGAAACAGAAATAAAAGGAAAATCAATTCTGCTAATTGATGATATTTTTGATAGTGGTGCAACAATAAAAGAAATCGGCGGATATTTAACCGGACTCGGAGCAATAATAATCGCTCCTCTTGTGATTGCAAAGACGATTAACAACGATTTACGAACCGATTCTACTAAAATTCTTTGGCAAAATGATTCTTTGAAAAAAGCTTTAATCACCCTTGCTCCGGATCATTTCAAAGAAGAATCAATTAAAAAAGAACTGAAAAAAATGAGAGAAGATTTGGCAAAGAAAGCCCGCTTACCTGTTTTTTATATTTTCGGTAATGAAACAATTGACAATATTGCAAAGAATCGACCGGTAAGTATATATGATTTAGCCGGTGTAAAAGGAGTTGGAAAGATAACACTAAAAAAATATGGCGAATCAATTATAAATATAGTAAATAAATTTAAAAACCTATAATGAATATTTCTGAAATACCATATTATATAACATTATCACACTTCCTGAAATGGAAAAATGAAAAAATTAATAGTTTAATTCTTAAAATAATAATTGAGAATAATTCAACTCTCGAAGAATTCTTTGCATTATCAGAAAAAGAAATCCGGGATTTATATAATTTGGACCCGGGTGATATTTTAGACTTAAACAAAGTCAGAACCGAAATTCCCAATAATTCTTTCCTGGCTGAAGACTTGATTTTACAAGGTTTTGATATATTGACAATTGATTCCTCTTCATATCCTAAAACCTTGAAAGATAATCTTGGAATAAAATATTCACCCCCGGTAGTTTATATTAAAGGAAATAAACAAATATTTGAAGAGGATTCAATAGCAGTTGTAGGTTCAAGAACTGCTTCTGAAATCTCGTTGAAATTTACTGATAATATTGTAAATCTTTTTTCAGAACAATTTAAAGTTATCGTCAGTGGATTTGCAAAGGGTATTGACCAGCAAGCCCTTGAATCAGCTTTGATACACATAGGAAGAAGTATAATTGTTTTACCTCAGGGAATAATGACCTTTGGTTCCGGTATAAATAAATATTATAAACAAATTACAGAAGGGGATGTGGTTGTATTAAGTACATTTTATCCGAAAGCCCCCTGGAGTGTGCAATTTGCTATGGCAAGAAATCCGATAATTTATGCTTTAGCAAAAAATATTTATGTTGCCGAATCAAATGAAAAAGGCGGAACATGGTCCGGTGTTATTGACGGTATCCGAAAAGGAAGAAAAATATTTGTGCGGAACACGGAAGAAAACGAAAAAAATGCTAATAATCTCCTGATAAAAAAAGGAGCTATACCCGTTGATTTCAATGGAACTCCTTTAATAGAGATTGATGATTTACAAATTGCGAATTCTCCTGCGAGGCAGCAAAGTGAAGAAGATATAATTAAAGAAAAGATTTTAAAAATATTATCAAATCAGCAACTTACATCAAAGGAAATTATTGAAAAAACCGATATCAATTGGACGTCGGTTAAACTCAACAGATACTTATCCAAATTAGAAGAAATAGAATTAATCCGGAAAAAGCCCAAAACATTCAAACTAAAAAATCCAAACGAAGAGTTCCAGGAAAAATTGTTCTGAAAATTGTTTGCCCTTTAAGTGTTTTTATCTTTTCTCAGCGATGTACGCTAACTATGTGAAATTCTATCTGTCTGTACCTGTGAAAATTGATAATTGTAGATTGAATCAACTTTTTTATGTCATTTTTTCTAATATTACCGTTTTATATTTTTACATTTATTACCTTAAATATTAACCTAAGAAAAATATGGAATTTAAAAATTTTATTAATGGAGTTTGGAAATCATCTTCAGACAGTAAATTCAGTGAAAACAGGAACCCTGCAAATTGGAATGAAGATTTAATCGGCTTGTTTCCGTTATCTACACAAAAAGATGTGGATGAAGCAGTGGCAGCGGCAAAAGAAGCTTTTAAAAAATGGAGACTGATACCTGCTCCTAAAAGAGGCGATGTATTAAAAGAGGTAGGTGACATAATGCTGAAAAGAAAAGATGAAATTGCATTTGAAATGACAAGGGAAATGGGAAAAGTATTTGCGGAAACAAAAGGTGATACTCAGGAAGGTATAGATACTGCATATTATGCTGCCTCAGAAGGCAGAAGACTTTTCGGAATAAATGCACCAAGCGAACTTCCGAATAAAATGAATCTCAGTTTCAGAGTCCCGATTGGTGTTGCAGGTATTATCACTCCCTGGAATTTTCCGATGGCAATTCCTACGTGGAAAATATTTCCGGCATTAGTCTGCGGAAACACAGTCGTATTCAAACCCGCTGAAATCACACCTAAGACAGCTAATATACTCGTTCAAATTATCGATGAAGCGATGAAAACCGTTCTGGGAAAAGAATATATTCCCGGGGTTATTAATCTTGTTCACGGAAAAGGAAGTATTGTAGGTGAGGCATTGCTTGCAAATAAAGATATTGATTTGATTTCATTCACGGGTTCAACACTTGTAGGGAGAAGAATAAATGAAGTCGGTGGAAGAGAACTTAAAAGAGTTTCCCTTGAGCTTGGCGGAAAAAATGCTCAGATAGTAATGGATGATGCAAATCTCGACCTTGCCCTCGATGCAGTTCTATGGGGAGCATTTGGAACGACCGGACAAAGATGCACAGCCACTTCAAGACTTATTTTACACAAAAATATTCATGATAAATTTATTAAGATGCTTGCAGATAGGGTAGCGAAGCTAAAACTTGGTTATGGAAATGAAAAAGGTGTCGATGTTGGTCCGTGTGTAAGTGAAGCACAGAGAAATACTGTCGATGAATATGTGAAAATCGGATTGAATGAAGATAAAGCAAAACTGCTAATGGGCGGTGAGTTTGCACAGGATGGTGATTTGAAAAAAGGCTGGTTCTATAAACCAACAATATTCACTGAAGTGAAACCGGGAATGAGAATTGAACAGGAAGAAATATTCGGACCTGTGCTCTCAGTAATAAAATGTAATGATCTCAACGAAGGAATAGATATTCTGAATGATACAGTGTATGGATTATCATCGAGTATATTTACTAATAATGTAAATGATGCATTTATTGCAGTAAGAGATATTAAAGCAGGTATAACATATATTAACGGAGCGACAATAGGAGCCGAAGCACATATGCCTTTCGGCGGAGTAAAAGCGACCGGCAACGGACATCGTGAAGGCGGCTGGACTGTTTATGAATTCTATTCAGAATGGAAAGCCGTTTATGTGGACTATTCCGGAAAACTTCAAAGAGCTCAAATAGATAACTACTAAAAAGTAATAAAGTTAAAATGTTGAAAAGAAAAAGCGGGTGAAATCCCGCTTTTTCTATATTCAATCTTCAATTGAATTGGATATCATCAATTTGTATATTTATTGTATATACAAAATTATATTTATATGATTACAAAAATCCAAAAATGGGGTAATAGTCTCGCTTTAAGAATTCCAAAATCTATAGCTAAAACTATTAAGATTGAAGAAGGCTCTGATGTAAAAATCAAAGTTGAGAAAAATAAAATTGTTATCTCCAGAAAGAAGAATCAGACTTATAAATTGAAGGAACTTTTGTCATTGGTCACTAATGAAAATCTTCACAACGAATATGGTTTTAAAAAAAGTCATAGTAAGGAGAAAGAATAATGCCTTCTGAATACATACCTCAGCGGGGAGATATTATACTGCTGGACGAAGAACAAAGAGAAGCGAGTAATCAGACAGGCAGGATACCGGGACTCGTTATCTCTCCAAAAGAATATAACGGAAAAACAGGAATGGTTATATTTTGTCTTATTTCTGAACAGATTGAAAATTATCCGTTTGAAGTGAAAATTCCGGTAAATCCAAAATTTTCAGGAGTAGTGTTATCTGACCGGATAAAGACCATTGACTGGAGACAAAGAAAGGCAGAATTTTTAATAAAATTGCCTAATGAAATCCTGAAAAAGGTAATTATGAAATTAAAAATTCTCATATTACCATAAATCCCATTTTTCTTTAAAATAACCTCTCTTTTCGACAGAAAACATATAGTTTGTTAACTGCATTTAAACACTTATCTTGAGTTCATTTTATTTGTTGATAATACAATGATTTAGTCGCTTTTTATAATAAATAATTCATAAAATTTCTGCAAAGCCGAAATAAGTCATTTTAATATAGTTAGAATACTGCTAAATCTTGAAAATTTTAGCAAAAAATTATTACCAAACATTGTATAAACATATATTTATGTGTTCGGCATGTGGATTGCTATATAAATATGTGAAAGAAAATTAAACAATCGAAAGAAAGAGAAAAATGAAAAACAAAGAAAGAAGAAGTAAAAACATCAGTGTAGAAATCGTAATTTCTATCGCATTTCTATTTATAATTTCGAATTTAACCTTTTCCCAGCCAATATCAGGCACCATTACAGTAGGAAATCAAGGAAACTATTCAAACATAACATCCGCCATTTCAGATTTGAAATTAAAAGGAATGGACGGATCAGTTACAATAAGTTTACTTGATAACAATTATAATCCGAATTCAGAAGCTTACCCTATAGTAATTGATGTTCAGGGTTTATCGGCATCTAAAACATTAACATTAAAACCGGCAGCCGGAATATCAACAATAATCAAATGGAACAGGGATAATGGCTCTATATTAAAAATTACTTCAAGTTACGTAATAATTGACGGTTCGAATACAGTTAACGGAACAACAAGAAATTTGGTCATCAGAAATTTAAGCCAGAATCCTTCAACCGCTATTGTTATCGGCTCTAAAGGAACAACACCGGTCACTAACGTAACAATAAAAAATTGTGAAATAGATAACGGGAAAATGTATTCTGATTTAACTAAAGCAGGAATTTTTGCAGGAGACGAAACAACATATCCAAATCCCGGATATTTCAGCAATATTAATATTTCAAACAATTTTATTTACAATTCCGGAGCAGGAATATATTTGAACGGCGGAACAAACGGCACTGCAAACGGAAACAACGTTACAATTTCATCAAATTTATTAAATCAAATTAATAGCATAGGTTATACCGGAGTTTATACAATTGGTATAAACGGATTAAATGTAAAAAGTAATCTCATAGCTAATATCTCTGCATCGAACAACTTTCCTGTTTCAGGTATCATAATATCGAGCAATAATAGCAATTCCACGATTGAAAAAAATAAAGTTAATACCATATCCGATAATAATTCTCTTGGAAGTTCTGCAATCACAGTATCGACGGGTTTAACCAATGCTAATATCACAATCAAGAATAATCTTATTTATGGAATCACTGGAAAAGGCAGAGATTATACTGCTTCTCCAATTCAAAATCCTTATGGAATAGTATTAACAGGAAATCAGTCGGGAATTAATTTATACAATAATTCAATTTATTTGAGCGGAAATACATTAAGTGAAAGCAACGGAATATCAGCGGGAATTTTTCTTGGAACAGGTTCCAGTGCCGATATCAGAAATAATGCAATTCAAAACAATCTCGGAAGTTCAACAGCAAATCCTTTCGGAGCAGCGGCAATTTTTGCTCAATCATCCGCTTCTCAATTTACATATATAGATAACAATGTATATAATGTTAATCCGTCCGGAAGCATTGCTAAGTACATCAGTAAAATCGGAAGGCTTGGAAATGCATCAACATTAACAGCTTGGAGAAATTTAACAAGCCGGGATAGATATTCATTAAATAGTGATCCGGGTTTCACTTCTGCAACAGATTTAACTCCGAATGTAAATAATGCCAATTCATGGAACCTTATAGGTAAAGGTATTCAGATTTCAGGTAATACAGACGATTTCAATGGAAATACAAGAAGTGCAATCGTATCATCAGGTGCACCGGGAATAGGAGCATATGAATTCACTTCAACTCAAATCCCGACAGATGCAATCGTAACAGGAGTAATAGCAAATGGTAATTCAACTGATTTTACATATTCCGGATATAAAATCGCAACAATCAAATGGTATGGAACAAATCTTCCGTCAACAGTATCCTTAAAATATTTTACGGGTGTCAATCCTCCGAATACAACTCCGGGAGCAGACGTTTCTAATTATTATCTCCAGCTAAATGCTGTCGGAGGCTCAGGATATACTTTTGACCTCACAATAAATTATAATCCGGCACTTTTAGGAACGGTTTCTTCCGAAAACGATTTAAGACCCGTATCTTACAGTCAGGGAATGTGGTCGCAATATAATGTAACTCCAAATACAGGAAATAAAACGATAACTGTTATGGGAATGAGCACATTTTCAATCTTAGCTTTCTCTGATGAGAATTCACCAATGCCGGTTGAAATTAATTCTTTCACATCATCAGTTAACAGTAATAATGTAAAATTAAACTGGTCAACAGTTAACGAGGTAAACAATTCAGGTTTTGAAATTCAAAGAAGTAATGCAGGTGAAAATAATTATGCTAAAATCGCATTCGTAAATGGAAAAGGAAATACAAATACAACCACAGATTATTCTTTCACTGACAGAAATTTGAATTCAGGAAAATATAGCTACAGACTTAAACAAGTTGATTATAACGGAAACTATGAATACTTCAAATTAAGCAGTGAAATAAATATTAATGTACCTGTTAAATTTGAACTATCTCAGAATTATCCCAATCCTTTTAACCCGGTTACAAGCATACAATATCAGTTAGCAACAGACAGCAAAGTTATGATGAAAGTATATGACATGACAGGCAGGGAAGTAATGACTCTTGTAAACGATAATCAAACAGCCGGATACCACACTGTTCAGCTCAATGGCTCTTCACTTTCAAGCGGTGTTTATATCTACAGAATGATAGCAAGCTCAAACGGAAATGAAGTTGTCATTTCAAAGAAAATGACATTATTAAAATAAGTATACAATTATATAATAAATATCCCTGCAAGGTGTTTACTTTGCAGGGATTTTTTTTGCGCGAATTAAAAATTTTAATTATTATTCCAAATCCAAAACGTTTATTTTTCTTCCCTTGGTTTCGGGGAAAGTCCATATCCACATCCCGGTTAGTAACGCAAACAAAGCAGCAATCGATATCCCCCCGCCAAGTCCGTAATTGACAGCTATCATTGCGATAACAACAGGCGTGAAAAACTGAATTCCCCGTGCAAGATTGAATGCTGTTCCCATCGCAGTGCCTCGTATTTTAGTGGGGAATAATTCCGAAAACAATGGTCCATATCCTCCGAACATTCCTGTACCGAAACCAACGAGAAACATACAGGCGAGAATCAGTATATTATAAACAATGATTACATCCCAAAGGACTGTAATTAATATAAGTCCTGCCGCCATCAGGACTGAATATATTGAATATGCGGGTCTTCTTCCAAGTTTGTCGGCAACAAAGCCAAACGTGAAATATCCCAGGAACCCGCCTGACTGGGTTACGAGTATAAATAAAGCGGACTTTGCCATTGTGAATTGCCTTTGCTCGTGAAGATATCCCGGCATCCAGGAATATGTAAACCAGTAAGCAGACATATCAAAAATCGCAAGTACCAGTGCGAGTATAAAATATTTTCTATGCTCTTTTGAAAACAAAGATAAAAATTTATTGCTTCGTTCTTTTATTAATTCTTCTTTCGACAGTAATCCATCTTCAACAAGTTTTTGTCTTTCTTCCCAAATATCTGATTCCGGCAGGTGTTTTCTGATGACCATTACAAGAATGGCAGGCAAAATTGAAACAAAAAAGCAGAGTCTCCATCCGATTTCAGGGGCTATATAACCGCCAACAATCGACGCAAGTGCTATGCCTATCGGCGCCCCTGTCTGCATAAACGCACCGTACCTTCCGCGCATCTTCGGCGGAAACGTTTCTCCTATATATGTTTGTCCCGTGCCCCATTCGCCTCCGACACCCAGACCGGTTATAATTCTGAAAACCAAAAGCATAAACACACTCCCCGAAAATCCGCTTAAAAAAGTTCCGATACTGTATGTTAAAATTGTCCACTGCAAAACTTTCTTTCTGCCGTATTTATCGGAAAGATATCCGAATATCACACCTCCGATTGCAGTAGCGGCAAGGCTCGCACCAAGAATGAATGAAACCTCAACATCCGAAAAACCTAATTCCTTTTTAATAGGAATCATTAGAAATGTATAAAGTATTAAGTCATAAAAATCAAACACCCATCCTGCCCAGCTTAAAAACAGAATTTTATAATGTTTCGATGTTGGCTTTTCGTACTCACTTAAAAACTTTCCCATACAGTTTTCAAGATTGATTTAATTTATGAAAAATTTCCAGCTGTTGGTGTGTTTAATTCGGCTCGGTCGTAATCATTAATTCTATCGAGTTTGACCCTCATTTTTCCGGATTTAGAACGGTCATATATCTTTGTAAATTTTGCTCCCCATATAATGTCCGGGAATCTATAAGAATATAAAGATTGAACAATTTGTGCATAGGCAGTATCAAAGCCTTTCAGAAGAATCAGGAATTCTGCATCAATTCTCTCAAGATCTTCCTTTACTAAACCAAATAACGGGCTGTTTTCATTAATGATATGATTCACAGTCCAGGTAGATGCAAAGAAGCTTATCTTGCTGTATTCAAGTTCAAGGTTAAAGAACTGTCGTTTGAGATTACCGTTAATGTTTTCGATAATGGTGAAAATTACGGTTACTTCAACTTCAATCATCTCATGTTTCATTCTCTGGTTTGCCACACGGAACTGTAGAGCATTTAAATTCTTGAAAGGTGCAATCAGTGCATTTTCGCTGTATAAAATTTTTGCGACCGGTTTTGAAAATCTCCCGTACAACAAACCCGTTGCAAACGCAAGCGATAACAATCCGACCAGTGATTCAATTGATGATATAATATTATGAATTATTCCGGCTGGAGCCATGGTTCCATAGCCGACAGTAGTGAAAGTCTGTGTACTGAAAAAGAAAGTAAACAAAAATTTTTCAAAGAAACCTTTATCAGGCAATCCGTGAATGCCATCAATACCCGCAAGCAAATAAAGAAAAGTGAAAAATAAATTAATCATTGTATAAAGAAGAATTATGTACCCGCAGAATTTCAGCCAGGACATGTTAATGAAGAAGTGGAAAAAGCCAAATGATTCCGAGAAAGGAATTCCCGTCCTTTTTACATTAAATGTTCCATCCTTATTTATAATGCCCTCTGAAACATCTGTGAGATTAGCACCAAAGCCCAGTTCGTTCATCTCTGCCCGGTTTTTTAATCTTTCTATAGTTTTCTTTAACAATGCTTGTTATTAATTTTTTTACAATAAAAAGAAAATGTAAATTAATTTCAACTTAAAATTTTGAGATAAAGATTCCATCTTTTTAAAAGATGGAATCTTTTTATCTGCTATAACTATTATTCATATTTTATCAGCATTCCTCCACAAAGAGAGGAGTCTACCCGGGCGAATTTTCAAGATTTCCGATAAAATAGCTGTCGCTATTTTATCATCAGCATTTTTTTCGTCGCTATATAATTGCCCACTGTTAATTTATAAAAATAAACTCCGCTTGGCAGATTACTTCCATCGAATGTAGCTTCATATATCCCGGCATTTAATTTTTCATTTACAAGAGTTGTAATCTCTTTTCCCTTTATGTCATATACTATAATCTTGACGTTTGACATCTGACGTTTGACATCTGAGGAAATATCAAATTTTATCTTCGTCATCGGATTAAAGGGATTCGGATAGTTCTGATACAAGTGAAATGTTGAAGGTATATCGTTATTAAGATTCGAAATGAAAACCGGACCGCCGCCGTTTGTAGTAGTTAAAATATTAAACGCCGGGCCGTCTCCAACAGCCCATCCTTTGTTAGCATCAGTAAAATATATATCCCAGCACCAATTCATAGTCGGTGTTATTTGTATATTCCAGTTAAGACCGCCGTTTGTGGTTTTCTGAATTGGCGGATTGTCACCTGCAACCCAGCCGGTATTTTCATTTAAAAAGAATGTCTGGTAAAGTTCATTACCGTTATGATTCGCCTGCTGAGTCCAGGTTAAACCTCCATCTGTCGTTTTGCGGAGCAGGCCCATCCAGGGACTAAACTGAGTTCCCGTAATCCAGCCTGTATTTGCATTTACAAAAAATATCGAACTGAGCCAGGTATTGGTAAATGAATTTGAAATACTCCAGTCACCGCCGCCATTAGTTGTTTTTATAACTATTTCATCTGTCGAACCGTCTCCGACAGCCCAGCCGGTATTTGCATCAATAAAATAAAAATCTTCCACCCCGCTCGAATTAATCGGAAACATTTGAATCCAGTTATTTCCTCCATTAGTTGTTCTGTATAACGGAGAAATTGCTAAACTTCGGGTCCATCCCCCCGCAAAACCTGTATTGGAGTTTAAAAATTGTACTGCCCTGAAACATATATCATTAATTATTATATTGTCCCAGTTAATTCCTCCGTTCGTAGTTTTGAAAATTTTTCCTGCGGTGGTGGAAGAATATGTTCCTCCAACCGCAAACCCTGTTGTTTCACTTGTGAACCATACTGCGTCGAGTTCCATTCCGTTTAAATCGTGATGCTGTAAAATCCAGTTTATGCCACCGTTCGTAGTTTTCAATATGCTTTCATAATATCCTACAACATAAGCAATATTGGAATTAACAAAATAAACAGAATTTAATGATTCATTAATCGGGGTTACTTGTGAGTACCATTGGGGAAAAGCTCTCGATACGGATAATACAATTAAAAGAAATAAAATAGAAATTATTTTTTTCATAATTTTATTTTTTAAGTTTATATGATTTAAATTTAAAATGAATAAATATCATTATTATTTTAATAAAACTAATTTTCTCGTCTCCGAATATTTAACGGAAGTTAATTTATAAAAATATATTCCCGATGACAAATTATTTCCGTCGAAAGTGACTTCATAAGTCCCTGGCCGTAATAGTTCATTTACGAGGGTTGAAATTTCTTTCCCTAGTATGTCAAAAACTATTAGTCTTACGTCTAACGTTTTACGTTTTACCGCCCCTGGAATTTCAAACTTTATTTTCGTAATAGGATTAAAAGGATTTGGATAGTTCTGATATAACCGGTAATTTTCAGGTACCGGTGTATTTAAATTTGTGATGCCGATGATATTTCCGGTGTATTCCCAGACTCCTCTGCCGTGAGTTGCTACACGCAGTTTATTTTGTCCAGTATTATAATCCAGATGCATTGCAACAGTATTGGGTAAACCGCTTGCGAGCTCTGACCAGTGGTTGCCGTAATTACTTGAAATAAAAACACCAACGTCAGTTGCTGCAATCAATATTCCTGTTGCACTGCCGGGATAGTAAAACATTCCGTCATTGACGGGACAGTCGGGTAGATTACCCGATACATCATTCCAGCTGCTTCCTCCGTCAACTGTTTTGTAAACATGTCCTCCGCTAAATCCGCTGAGAGTAATCAATACAATTTTAGAAGAGTCAGGGTGAATATTAATGCTTGTAATAATTCTTGAGGGCAAGCCATTTGTCTTGCTTGAAAATGTTAATCCGCCGTTCGTTGACCCGTAAATGTATTCATTTGCAGATGCATACATAACCAAAGGATTTGATCTTGATATTGACAGTTCTCTTATTACCCCGGCTGTTCCGGATGAATATCCGAACCATGATTCACCGTTATTGGTGGATTTAAAAACTCTTTGCCGTGCAGTATAAAATATTCCCGATGAATCCGGATGTGCAATAATCGGAGCAATCCAGGTCGGAGTTCCCGTAATTCCCGCGGTGTCGATGCTCCAGAACAAACCTCCGTCAAATGACCTTCGTAAAAGATTATTCTGATTTTCAGTAATAATGTATCGCGAATCTTTTGGATTGAAACAAACATCACCTCCATCCCCTCCAAATATAAGAACATTCCAGTTTGGTGAACCCGTTGTTCTCTGAACACCATTATCCTGTGTTCCTCCTAATATATGTGCCGCGTTAGCAGGGTCTGAAGTCAGACGGTAAAACTGTGTAAGATTAAGGCTGTAATTAAGGTTGGTCCAGTTTGTTCCCCTGTTCGTGGAATACCAAACACCTCCGTCGTTTGCACATATCAGCTTGTCCGGGTCTGTCGGATGGAAATCCATATTATGATGATCTACGTGAACAGGACCTGCTGATGTATTGGTAATTTTTGAAAATACAGAACCGTTGGTAGTTCTCCATAAATCTACAAGCCCGACATATGCATAATTTGCATCAAAGGGATTGACATACATATAAAAATCATACCAGCCCTGAGTTGTTCCGGTAAAGCTATCCTGTATCAGCGAAAAACTATTTCCGTAATCTGTGGATTTATAAACTTTGACACCCGTTCCCGAATAAGTGGAAGCATATAACACATTCGGGGAAGACTTACAAAGAGCGATGTGATTCCTTACTCCCGGAGAGAACGGAGTGGATTCAGTGAAAGTGTTGCCGCCGTCTGTTGAAATTCTGTATCCCGAGCCGTTACCTATAGAATATGCCATGTTCCCATCCGGAGCAAAAATAATGTCGTCGCACCTGCCTGACAACACCCGGGTCCAGTTCTGTCCTGCGTCGGTGCTTTTGTATAAACCTGATGTCCCAAGCGCTGCAAAAAGGATATTTGAGTTTCCCGGTTTAATCACGAGCCGTGAGAAATAGGTCATTGAAGGAAGCCCGTTTGTAAAATTAACCCAATTGTCACCACCATTCGTTGATTTAAGAATGCCTCTGCCGTAATATGAATATGTAAAATAAGTTGCTTCGCCTGTTCCGATATAAATTATTTCGGGATTAGAGTTATCAATTGCAAGAGCCCCTGATGAAAGCGAGATTTCAAAATCTGTTTTCGGAATCCAGTTCTGACCCCCGTTCGTAGTTTTCCAGACTCCGCCGCAAGCAGCTCCCAGGTAAATAATGTTCGGATTCGTGGGATGAAATTTCACAGTTGCAACTCTTGAAGAGACATAACTGTAATATGTATTTATTCCGGGAGTCGGTCCTATGCTAAACCAATTGTTGATTTTATTATAAAAACCGGAATTATTCCTGAGATTTATTTTATCCCTGTATGCTTTTCCATAAGCCCCTTCAGGTATATATGAGTTTGGATACATTCTCTGCTCATAGAACCATTTCTCTCGCTGGAATGAATTTCTTGATTTTACTTCATCCGGAGCTTTTTCATAAATGCTTCGTGTGTTCTGTGAATAAACACCGGTACAAATTAATAGATATATTAGAATAAATATTTTTTTCATTAATAAATTAAAATTATTTTATTAGTACTCCTCCACAAAGACTGGAGCCCACCCTGGCGGATTTTCAAGATTTCCGATAAAGTGACTTTTTTCATTCTTTGAACTTTTAGTCCCGATAAACCGGGATTCCCGATAAAATAACTATCATCATTTTAACATTAACATCTTTTTAGTTTCAGTAAAAGTTCCTGTACTTAATTGATAAAAATAAACACCGCTTGGCAGATTACTTCCGTCGAATGTGACTTCATATGTACCGGGTTGAAGTTGTTCGTTTACAAGAGTTGTAATTTCTTTTCCTAGTACCTCGTAGACAATCAATTTTACGTTTGCCGTTTGCCGTTTCACATCTGACGGTAAGTCAAACTTAATTTTTGTCACCGGATTGAAAGGATTCGGATAATTCTGGTAAACTTTATAACTCGTGATAGTAATAGTATTATTTCCTTCAACCGAAGTAAGGATATTTCTGTCATATACCGATATTTCCGTAGAATCTTTTGTACAGGGGCGGTTTGCAGAATCCCTCAGGTAATTTCGCCAGTTTGTTAGTGTGTTCCTGTATGTTCCGCCCGGATAATCAGGATTTGTTGCATTAGGACTGACTGCTATCGGAGTTAAAATAAATTTTGCCGCATACCAGGAAGAAGCAACCGGGTCAGTCGAAGCCACAAGCATATTTGTCCTTTGCACATAATTCAAATTACTTGGTCCCTGTCTTGTTGTCCAGGCTGCATCTATAATGCTGAGCTTCGGAAATGTTACGTTCATTACTCTTGCAACGAGTGCGAACGTTCCCCAGAAGTAAGTATAATGCATAGGTGTCGAACCGCCATATCTTTGAGATGAATAAGCTGTCGTGAGCAGTCCAATCCAGTTTTTTACGGCTATAGTAGCACCCGCCATACTGTGTGCTTTCAAAACAGGAAAACTTATTATGCATAGTTTCGAAGCATCATAAGCCGATGCAGCAGAATCCCAGACACCGTATCTCATCGATATGTATCGCAAGTCAGAAGGTGATTTAAATTTTGGATATGATATTTTTGTAGAGCTTTCATAAACATACCCGTTAGTATAATTTCCCGAAGAATATTCATCCACTACAACACTCCAGAATGTTTGCCAGTCAAGTGCATGGACTTTATAACCCTTTGAATGGAATGTATTAACAACATCTATAACTGACTGTGCGGTGTCTTCGGAATTATTGTCATTTTGATTAATTCCCGTTCCTATATCCTGCGTGTTATCGCATATAAGAATTTCACCTGTGAATCCATCAGGGTGATTTAATATTTTCCAGATAACTCCTTTAATTCTGTCTGAACTTGTAGTATTCCTGCTCGTCCATTGAAAATTACATTTCAATACAACTGCGTTATTTGCTCCGACAATTCCGTCCGGATGCAAGGCGGTTTTATAGAAATATATATTTTTTTTCTGCATCATCAATAGCATTGTGTCAATTGCAGGGTCTGAAAGATAAGCATTCGGGACGGTCGAATCTCCCACTGCAAGTGAGCCTGAAGTCGGTGGAATATTATCCATTACAAAAACTTTCGATACCGGATTCTGCACTTCCCAGACCGGTAAGGACTGAATCTCGGTGTTGGTGTTTTCATATGCACGCTGGTCTCCGGGTAAGGCAATTGAAAACCATATCACTGCAGCGATTAAAAAACCTGATTTAGAAAAATTAATAAACTTCCCGAATATCAGGCTCCCTCCGATGAAAGTAAGAATTGCAATAACCCAGCTTGAAGCTAAAGGATATACTGCCTGCTGGCAGGGATAGGTCAGACGCTTGGGATTTGTTCCGCTTCTTAATACGAACCAGAGAAAAGCGAAAAAACCGATTATCCAGAAAGTCCAGCCGTAATCTTTAAGTTTATTCTTTTTGCTTTCCATAATTTTGATAGCTAAAATTTATAAACGCCGGGTTTATTTCTGTTCAAAATTATCGACACATAAATACTGAAAATTAATGAAGTAATTATTTGTATATATACCGGGGTTGAAATTAACTCTGAATTTATCAGCCCGTAGCTTATAAACAAATATTTAGCGATGTAATAGAACAGCTTACCTGCCGCAGTAGAAACAAGCATCACCAAAAATACACTTTTAAACTTCTTTGAAAATTCATAGAACAGAAAAGAAAATAGTGACAGTTCCAGAGAAATCAAAACTGTTTTCAGGAAAACGGGATGAGCAGATATCAGGTGCGAAAACAACGGAAGACTCAGTGCAAGAATAAAAGAATTTACTTTTGAAGAGTGCGCTATTGATAAGATCAGCATTAATCTCATTGGCTCAATTAAATACACAGGCAGGCTTAGCATATGGGACAAAGCCGGTGTGAAGTAAATAAACACCAGTGCCAGCAAATCAATAACAGCAATTTTAATTGCAGGTCTGGACTGAGTGAAAGTAAAAGTGTTGTTCATATATATAATATAATGATTTGTATATAATTTACTGTAATTATTTTAGCAGAACAAGTTTCTTCGTCTCGGTATAATTACCTGTTCTCAATTGATAAAAATAAACTCCTGATGGCAAATTACTGCCGTCGAAAGTGACTTCGTATGTTCCCGGCTGAAGCTGTTCTTTCACGAGTGTCTGAATTTCTTTTCCGAGTATGTCATAGACTATTAGTTTTACGTTTGCCGTCTCACGTTTGACATTTGACGGAATATCAAATTTTATCTTCGTAGTTGGATTAAACGGATTTGGACAGTTTTGGGATAAATAATATTTATCAGGTACAATCGTATTAATTTCATTAATTCTAACATTAATTTCTCCACCGGTATAAGTTCTTAATAGATTTCTGCCACCAAGAACAAATCCATACAGTGAATCAAGAAAATCAATATGCATTATCATGTTATCAATATATGAATACGCCTCCTGTTCAACCCAGCTTAATCCTAAATCAGTGGATTTTAAAATTCTTCCATATAATCCTGCAGTATATACTGTATTCATACCTGCGAATTTAATGCAAGTTGAGTTAAAATTTGATGGGAAGTAAATTGTATCCCAGGTCATTCCTCCATCTGTTGTTCGGTGATACTTATTAAATGCTACCCCAATACCAATATTCTCATTCAGAAAATCAAAATTAGCCGCACTTAAATTTGATACAAAATTCCAGTTAAATCCACCGTTTGTTGTTTTATACAATTTCGAATTATAGTTTAATATATATCCGACACTGTAATTTAAAAATTGCAATACTCTTCCACGTTCCGATGAAATATTTATTAAATTCCAATTATTCCCAAAATTTGTTGAAACATAAACTGTTGTTGTAGCTGAATCTAACATAACAATTTTGTTATTAATTACTGATACATCTATAAAACTATTACTCCCAACAGTATACGAAACCCAGTTGTTACCACCATTTGTAGTAGATAAGACTCTTCCATTTGAGCCGACTACCACACCTTTCAAACTATCTCCAAAATCCATTGCATTCAGGTAATACTGATTGTTTTCAAATTTATTAATGAAGTTCTCCCCTGAATCAAAAGTTTTAAATATTTGGTTTGTAGTTAAAACATACATAATATTCTTATTGCATATTTTTAAATCTCTGTTATTTTCAAATGTATTTTTGGAAATTTTATTCCAATTTACACCTTTATTAGTGCTTTTCCATATAGTTTGATATTCATTACAGCAAGAATAACAAGTATTTGAATCAGCAAAATTTTGGGAATAACCCTCATTACTTGAAAATATCCATGTTAAACCAAAATTTGTTGAATAGTAGTCTTTCATAACAATGTTTTCCCCATAACAATCTCCAGTACCCCCAAGTTTATTAGGATATAACGTCCAGTTCCCTCCTCCGTTTGTTGTTCTGACAGAACCTCGTTCTGATGAGATTACGAATCCTGTATTTTCATCTTTAAACAATACTGAATGGAAATTATAGGGCATTGAATCTTGAAAAATACTATACCAGTTTTCACCACCATTAGTTGTTTTAGCGACAACATTAGGAGTACCACATACAAAACCTGTATATTCATTAATGAATTTTATTGACCTTAAATCTGTCGGATATTCTCCTAATGTATTCATAATCCAATTTGTTCCATAATCAGTCGATTTCATATACCTGTTTCCACCACAGGCATAAATAATATTTCCACATTTCACAATACTATGAATACCAAAGCTGTATAAACCCGTATTAAAAACAACTTCCCAATTTTTGCCTTTGTTTGTAGTTCTTACAATACGTACAGGAGCGTAATCATTGAATTCTCCAGCAAAACCGGTATTTTCGTTTAAGAGCAAACAACCAAAATAGCCATTATTAAAAGGTCTGAACGATGTCCAATTATTTCCTCCATTAGTTGTCCATAATATAGTCCCCCCATAAGTGGTTGTCGCCATACCGGTATTAGCATTTATAAAAGACATAGAATATATTGCCTGTCCTGTTGGATATGGATTTACCCACTGCCAACCTGATTGCGAATAGCAATCCGCATAAACAAATAATAAAATAACCCAAACCACTTTTCTCATAACCAAAAAAATTTAAGTTTTTATTTCATCAAAATTAATTTTTTAGTCCGCCACGGCGGATTTCCGCTTCGCTCCAATTTCTTATTTAATTAATAACATTTTTTTGTCTCATATAATTTCCTGCACTTAATTTATAAAAATACACACCGCTTGGCAGATTGCTTCCGTCGAATGTGACTTCATATGTTCCTGGCTGAAGTTGTTCGTTTACAAGTGTTTTGATTTCACGTCCGGTGATGTCGTAAATATTTAGCTTTACGTTTGACGTCTGACCTTTGACGTTTGACGCTATATTGAATTTTATTTTCGTAACCGGATTGAATGGGTTCGGATAATTCTGATATAATTTATATTCTCCTGCAATATTCTGTCCAATATTTCCAATACTTGTTGGTGTTATGGTTAAACTGAGTGCACTCCTTCCGTGTGTCCAGGCGACGAGTTTTCCGGTTGGCGGATGAAATTTAAGATTGTGGACGGGAACATAGGTCGGAAATCCTGTTCCCAGAAAACTCCAGGTTGCACCGAGATTGGTTGTGTATTCAACTCCGATATCAGTTCCAATTATCAAAGTGTTGTAATTAAAAGGATATATAATAACATCATTAATAGGTGCATCAGGTAAGTTGCCTTTTATTGATGTCCAGTTCGTTCCATAATTGGTTGTTCTGAAAATATGCGCACCCGTTGTATCAACTTTATATCCCGATAAAGTTACATAGCAGACATTTGCAGAATCGGGATGAATCGTTACTCTTGTAACCCATCTGTTTGGCAGTCCTGAATTAATTTTTGTCCAGTTTGCCCCGCCGTTCTGTGTTACCCAGACGTTTGCATCATCCGTTCCGCAGTAAATAACATTCGGATTTGACTTCGATACATCAACTGTCGTGATTGTTCCTAAATTCTGAACGTGTGCATTTGCAAGGTCAGGGCTGATTGCAGTCCAGCTTTGCATTCCGTTTATTGTCTTGTGGATTTTATAAGTACCGCAGTATAAGGTCAGAGGATTATTTTTATCCATAACATATGGAGTTGACCAGTTGGTATATGTTAAATCAAGTCCGCTCGTTCCATAATTAAAATAAGTACCACCATTTGTTGAATATTCAAGAGCTCCATTTTGCGTTGATGCATACACTCTCTGCGGATTTGAGTAATCTATCAGGCAGTAGAATCCATCACCCCCCGTAATATCAGTCCAGTTGTTCAACGCTCCTGTTGTTGTTCTTACTGTTCCGTTATCCTGTGCCCCGCCAAGAATATCATTCGGATTACTATAGTTTATATCACCCGCATAAAATTGTGTGACAGGTAACGTATGGCTGTATTGCCACGTTGTACCGCCGTTTGTTGAAGATTCAATCCCGCCGTCATTTCCGATTACTACGTAATTTGTATTTGAAGGAGCAAAGGCTGCTGCATGCTGGTCAACGTGCTCATAATTTGTGCTTGAAAAACCTGTTCCTCCATTGATAGATTTTTCCATGCCCAAGTCCTCCGCAAAATAATATATTCGCATCAACCGGGCTTACGGTACAAATCCGGTTAAAATAAGCGTAGGATGAAGAACTTGCTACCGATGTATTTATTAATGTCCAGTTCGTTCCTCCGTTTGTCGATTTATACAGCCCTCTTGAACTTCCGTTTGCGTATGCAGTCAGCGCATAAATAATGTTAGGATTCGATGCGCATATATCAAGAGATATTCTTCCCATCGTAGCATCATTTGACGGGAATCCACCTGTTACAACCGACCAGTTTTGTCCTGAGTTAGTAGATAAATACAAAGCTGTCTGCGGTCCGCCGTATTTTATGTAATCTTCTCTCCGAAGCCTTTCCCACATTGCTGCAAAAACTTTTGACGGGTTTGTCGGGTCTAAGATTACATCAATTGCTCCGACCGAATCAGCCACAAATAAAACCCGGTTCCAGTTCAGACCACCGTTTGAACTTTTATAAACTCCTCTTTCAGTATTTACCCTTCTTAAAGAGCCTACAGCTGCTGCATACAATTCCTGTGTATTTGAAGGGTTAATCACTACTCTGCCAATGCTGAATGAATTTGGTAATCCTATCAATTGCCATGAATTTCCCGCGTCTGTCGATTTATAAATACCTGTACCGGGATAATAACTTCTCAAAGAATTGTCTTCACCGGTACCGCAATAAATTATTGAAGGATTCGAAGGGTCAATTGCAAGCGCACCGATTGATGATGTATTCTGGTTATCAAAAACGCTCACCCAGCTTGCACAGAAATTCGTTGATTTCCATACTCCGCCATTTGCACAACCTGCATAAACAATCTGCGGATTTGTAGGATGAATTGCAACGGTTGTAATCCTTCCCTCGATATTAATCGGTCCCGCTAAAGACCAGCTTGATGTTATGTTCTTATCTGCAGGAATATTCTTCTTTGAATATTCAATGGATTTAATGTATTCTTCGTTTGGAATTTCAGCGAAGGGATATGCCCGTTGCCTTTCAAACCAGTCATCAGCCGGTACAAAGGATTTAATCTTCGTTTTCACGGGTACAGAATCGGTATTATTATTATGTAAAACGGCAAAAGTTATAGCCAGAATTACAGAAAAGGGAAATAAAATGGCGAAATATATAGAATTGAATTTTCTCATTTGGATATAGTTATTTTATATAAATTGTATGAAATTTTATAAAATAAAAAGGGGGATAAAAAGTGAAAAAAGTAGAGGTAAAGTTTGAATTATTGTGCAAATTCCGAAATTAAATAATAACCCCCCAAAGCCCCCTTTGTAAAAGGGGGGAATTTATGATTGAAACTTGTAACAGCACACATGATTCTATGCAATTTAAAAAGGAAAGCTCTGTCATAAAAAAAGAAGGAAGTTCAAAGAACTTCCTTCTAAATATATTTAAAACGAATAATTTTCCTTATTTCACCAGCACCATGCGCTTTATATCGGAAAAATTTTCAGTTTCTAACCTGTAAAAATAAATTCCGCTTGAAAGAAAAGATGCATTAAAGTTCATCTGATAGTATCCGGCACTTAATGAACCCTTAAAAAGGTTATCAACTTCTTTGCCGAGAACATCATATAATTTTAATGACACAAGTCCCGCATTCGGTAAATTAAATTTAATTATCGTTACGGGGTTAAAAGGATTAGGATAATTTTGCATCAGTGCGAATTTGTTCGGGATTTCACTGCCAAGCTGATTAATACCTGTATTAATGGTATCATATATTGCAATCTGGTTTATGAAATTATTTACAGTAATCTGAAAACTCGGATTTGTTCCTGTATAAGAACCAATTCCTGCACCAAGCCATCTCTGGAAATAATAAGTTGTTCCGTTAAATGGAACAGAAAGTGGAGCAATACTTATATTCGCTGTAGAAGATGAATCATAAAAAAGATTTCCGCCTGTGACATTTACCAGAGAACTTATTCCGCCCGGTAAAGCAGTAGCTTGTACTTTATACTGAATTTTGAAATTTGCAATATACTGGTTTAAATCTGAATTCACAGTAATTGTCTGTGTTGTATCGCCGCCATTACTCCAGCTTTGGAATAATAATTTGTATGTGCTCAAAGTCTGAGGAATTGCAGAGAGAACCTGGCTTGAACCAAGGTTCCACTCAAAATTCTGAGGTGCTGAGTAAGCTGTTCCGTTAACAGAATACTGCGCATCTCCATATCTGTTCGTACCGACAGTTACAAAATTTTTCCCTACAAGATAGTTTACTGCCGTGATATGAGATTTTCCGTTTGTATTTGTACCGGTAATTAAAATTTTATAAGTACCTGTCGGAACGGAAGCAGTAGATGTAACGTGCATTAAAAGAGAATCATTGAAATTGCTCAGAACATTTCCGTTTGGAAACGTAACATTAACTCCGGTTGTTACCGGGTCCACAGTTGCTGAAAAAGTAATCGGAGAAGTATAACCTGATGCAATTACCGGCACCTTAATGCTGAAACCTGCAGAACTACTTTGACCCTGTGGAACGGATTTATAGCCGGGGTTCGGCAACAGTGTGAAATTCAAAGTCTTTCTCGCAGCAGTGAACATTTCCTTTGTTGTAGGATTTTGTGCAAAAGCCATTACATAGATTTCGTTACTATTCCAGACCGGATCTTTCCTGAATTTGAATTCTAGTACTTTTCTGGCTCCCGGGAACAGAGAAAGCTGAGTACCGCTGGAACTTGGTAACATTTTTCTCATTACTGTATAAAAATCCATTTCACCGTTTGAACCGGGGGGAGAGGTATAATGAATATGATTTTCTACAACTGCGACATAGACAACCACGGGTCCTGACAGCATTGTTTCACATATTACAGTCGCCCTGACTTTGACGCTGTCTGTAGCGAATGCACTGTCGGTAAGAATAATTGAAACCGGGCTCAATATATTAATATTTTGATCGTAATAATACTGGAACGTAGAATTGGAATATCCTGAATTTAAAACTATCGAGCCGTCGAATCTTCCCTGCGGAATTGAATTAATGCCATAGTAGTTTCTTCTTCCATCGTTATCACCAGTGTTATACAAATACATGGGGTCATTTCCAGGTGCAGGCCAGCTCATATGATAACCTATTGATGTTATTTTTTCGGGGTCGTGGCTGTTCATAAAAGCTGTCAGTATTGGATTGTTAGATGCACACGGTCCGCAGGTCGAACTTGTGAAAAATTCTATTATCATAAGCCTATCACCGGCAAAAAGA
Source organism: uncultured Ignavibacteria bacterium (assembly GCA_963806045.1). Lineage (GTDB taxonomy): Bacteria > Bacteroidota > Ignavibacteria > Tepidaquicellales > Tepidaquicellaceae > DATCHW01. Next base: position 387,532 of record CAWDWP010000001.1, read on the forward strand.
TTACCGACAATAAGCAAAGCTATAATAAGAATCAAAGGTTGTAAAATCCTCTTCATTTTTTTATTATTTTATTTATTAAAAATTAAATAGTTTTATTTTGTTATAATCAGTTTCTTTGTTTCGCTGAAATTTCCCGAATTCATTTTATAAAAGTATAATCCGCTTGCGAGATTTCCCGAATGGAATTCCACAGAATAGTTTCCTGCAGGAGCATTACCGTTAACTAAGGTTGCAACTTCTTTTCCAAGTAAGTCAAAAACCTTTAACGAAACAAATCCTGACTTTGGAATTGAATAATTAATAGTTGTGACCGGGTTAAATGGGTTCGGGTAATTTTGAGATAGGGAATACTCAGCCGGTATTCCGTTTCCGATGTTACCAATACCGGTAGCTATAAATGTTCCCTTCTCGCTATTTATCACTTCTTTATTATTATCATTCTGAACAAAGGCAACTGTGTACATTTATGTATCTATCCATTCAGTTTCTCTTTTATATGTATAAGTGTAATTGTACACACCAGATGTCGTCGGAATCACTACCCCGTCTGTATTGGGATAAGCTCTTCTGAAAACAGTATAAAATATTGTTTCACCGTTTGAACCGGGAGGTGTAGAATATTCTATTTTCTTTTCGATAGCCATCACTCGGGGAGGTGTAGAATATTCTATTTTCTTTTCAATAGCCATCACGCGTGTTTATAATTCCCGGAAGGCAAATTAGAAACTACATTTAAACTAATGGTAGATTTTATACTGTCTCCTGCTATTCTCAGGTCATTAACCGTAATACCTATTAATGAAGTTATTGCAAGTCTTGTATTCATTGCATTTACAAATGCAGTATTTGAGAATGGCCAGATATCCTGAATCAGCCCGTCACAATTGCAATAGGGTACTCCGCTTGCTCCCATATTATAATAATTTACTATGCGTTCGGTATTCTGAGTTGGGTTGGCGGAATACATCGGGTCAACTCCGGGCCAAGATGCGTGATACATTATTGACTGAACATTTGTCTCGTTTGCCTGTAAAAAAGCTTCCAGAATTGGATTACTTTGAGCACACGGAGCGCATGATGCATTTGTTCCTTCTTCAAAAAGAACTTTTCTTGTTACCTGAGAAAATGAAACTGTAGTAATTAAAACAATAATTGATAGAAATGATAAAAATTGTAATTTTTGCCTCATAAGATTCGATTTTAGTTTCGGTTTATTTATTATAAATATACCGAAACTAATATTAATTATCGTTCATAAAAGAAAGGTAGAAAATATTATAAACAATAGCTAATTCCCAAATGTATATTCCAGGTCAAAATTAAGGTTAACTGTAGTATTTTCGGTTAAAATATCTTTCCTGTCTCCGGTCATTTTACCTTTTCCTTTTATTCCGGCATATTCCCCGGTTCCGCCTACTATAGTAACAGTCGCATTGAATAGTGGATTGCTTTCATCTCCGAATGAAAAACCCTCGGCTTTTATGGTTAATTTTGAGCTATCGCTCATTTGTATAACATAATTTTCAACGAAATTTCCTTTGCCATTAATATAATCATATATAAAATAGACATTTACACTTGCAGTGCTTCCTGTTTTAATGTATGCTACTCCGGTACCGTGTGCCAGTCCCATCTTATGGTTCGGAACATCATCAAGAATCTCATAGGTGTGGTTTTTTATATTGTATCTCATCCCGAAGCGAATTTTTTCGGTTTGTGCAGAGCTTTTCAGGACTGAAATGAATGAGAATATAAGTAAAAACAGTAAAATTTTTCTATTCATATATTTTATTTTTTTAAATATTCCGATTAATTTTCTCTATTGCAATGAATAAAAATGATAAAAAAGCTATAGATTTTGAAAATTGATATTACAAATTGAAATAATTATTTTGAAAAAATGGCGAAAAAGAAAGATACTTCAAAAAAACACACTGTCGAAAAAATAAATCTTGATTTTGCTTATATGCCCGCGGACAAGATTATTTTATTTGTATATGTTTTTGTAGCAATTTTAGCTACCGGTCTTGCATATTATTATTTAAATTTTGCATTTTCGAAAAACAGTTACAACGGGTTTCCTCTCGATGATCCCTGGATTCACCTGACGTTTGCAAGAAATCTGATTGATTATCATAGTTTTTCTTATTTCAAAAATGAAATTGTAACGGCAGGGTCAACTTCCCCCGCCTATACATTCATTCTTGCAGCAGGTTATTTGATTACGAAAAATGAAATGATTTTAAGTTATATTCTCGGGATAATATTTCTTGTGTTTCAGCGATATTTTTCTATAAACTCTCTTCCTTTGAATTTTTGAAGGAAAACGTTTATGCTCTTTTAATAACGGGAATATTTATAGTTGATAAATGGATGAATTTCATTTCTGTCTCAGGAATGGAAACGACAATGTATATTTTTATTTTGATTGCGTGTGCAAACTATTACAAAAGAAGAAAAGCAGTACCTTTCGCAGTATTTCTGGGACTGATTCTCTGGGGAAGACCTGATGGTATTGCTTTTATCGTGGCACTCGCAGCTGATTATATTATCGCTCAATATCTTTCGAAACAAAATAAGGAAATAAAATTATTTTCGAAAAACGAACTTACAAAAATTGGAATAATTGCAGGAACAATAATAATTATATATTTTGGATTAAATCTTATTCTTTCCGGTTCATTGCTTCCGAATACTTATAATGCAAAGCTTGCATATTATGACCCGGAATTCAGGAGTAGAATCGATTTTTTAAAGTATGAAGTATGGGCTTATTTTACATCCGGAGCATATGGAATTATAGCTGTCGGATTCTTTTTCTCTGTTTTCAAAATGTTACTATGATTTGATTAAAAAACAATATAACACAAATGTACTTTACATAATTTTTGTGTTTGTCCTTATCTTTATGTACTGGTACAAACTCCCTTATGCACACAGGTTTGGGCGTTATTTAATGCCGGCAATTCCATTTATTATATTGGCTTCAGGATTAGGATTCAGGGATATTTCAAAACTAGTCGGAGGCTATTTAAAGAGCCGGAAAATTGCAATATCAGCAATGATTATTATTTCGGGTATTATCTTTATCTTTTCCTATATTAATTATTTCGATAATAAGAATAATTATGCAGAACAGTGCGTTTATATACACGACCGCCATATAGTATCGGCAAACTGGATAAATGAAAACACTAACCCGGATGACATAATTGCAACACACGATGTCGGGGCAATAGGCTTTTACGGCGGAAGAAAAATAGTAGATGTTGCAGGTCTGATTACTCCTGAACTTATAAGCAAAATCAACGACAGGAATTATTCTGTTATAATGACAGATTTCCTGAAAAAAAGCGGAGCAAAATATCTTGCTTTCCAGAGAGAGTGGTACCGGGTGGTGAATCAGAATCCTCTATATACGAGTATCAATAAAGAGCCGATTGAGACTATCGATATTTTTAAGTTTGAGCCTGATAAAACTCATATAATAAACCGTGAGACTAATAGCCTGATAATGGCAGCCCAGAATCTTCTTGCTCAAAGGGGAAATCAGCAAGCTTTAAAATACCTGGCGCAGGCATTAAAAACTGACCCCCAATCATCTTTCACATATTTTTTAATTGCCGATACTTATTTAGGACTAGACGACAGATTGAATTTTGAAAAAAATATGAACAAAGCTCTTGAAATATTTCCCGATTTTAAAGACGCTTTACTGCAGATGGGAAATTACTGCAAGCAGGTTAACAGAACTGAAGAAGCAAAAACATATTTAGAAAGATATCTGAAATTGGAACCGGGCAATAAAAAAGCATCTGAAATGCTTAAATCATTGAGGGATACTTTAAAAACGAAGTAGGAAAATTAAAATTCAATAATCTAATTCACCTTTGAATACTATCCTGTTCTTCTCCCGAACTGGAGTGCTTCAAACGTCTTCTATACTATGTTGAGATTCTTGTTCTTGAAATTTATTTATTTGCCTCCTTCCCAATCTCCATTTTGAAAAGGAGGCATTCACATTATCAGAATATTTCTTTAATCAATATAATAGACAATTTTATTTTATCAGCATCATTTTCTTAACACTTACAAAATCTCCAGCTGTAATTTTAAAGAAATAAATGCCACTTGCAAAATCAGAACCGTCAAAAGAAATAATATATTCTCCCGGCGATTTAACTTCGTTAACAAGTGTTTTAATTTCTCTTCCCGTAATATCATATATTTTTAAAGTAACAAAATTCTGTTCTTTTATAGAAAATCTGATATTAGTAACTGGATTAAAAGGATTAGGATAATTTTGCTCTAAGCTGTAAGTTTTTGGAATGTTATCATTGTTATAATTAATAGCTTTCGGGTTATCACTATCTGTTCCACCGGAACCGCCGCTTTCAACTCTTGCACCCAAAGCTTGCATATAATCTGATTTAACTGAAATCATATCATCTGCATCAACAGCTTCTACTTTATACCTTATAGGATAAATAATCCAACACGAAGGCGGGCAGGGTGCATTATCAGGTAAATAACAAGCAGATATTAATGTTTCATCTACAAAAGTTGGAGTTTCATTTACAGGAATATCTCTATAAGCAAGAAACGTATAATTTAATTCATCTGGTAGTATATTCATATTGTTCGAAAAAACCCTCCAGATATTATATCTTTTATATTCAATATGGTTTATTGTTCGCACCATATCTGTTTCGGTATTATGATTCCAGGTTATTCGAGGTCTAAATTGACCATTAAAATACACACAATCAATTTCTTTCAAACCCATAGGTTTTGAAGGAGGAGTAAGTGCTAAAATATCAGCATCAGAACGAGGATTTCCCGGTGGTTCGCCAACTTTATATATACTAATATCAGTTTTATTATTAGTTAACCCGTGGTAATAAATATATATACCAGTACCAGTTTGTGAATTGTTCTTGTCTTTTGTGTTTGGATTAGAATAAGGAGAAAATATTTTATTATATTCTAAGTTCCATGCATCAAATCTATCTCCCCATAACTCCCTTGAAGTGTACCAGTCGGGTGTATTTGTGTATTTTATTACAGTTCCGAGTTGACCTACTTGTGTATGCCGTTTGCCTGATGTGAAAAATATTCCATATAGTGGATAATTAGGATCGTTATAATCTCTATAACAAGCTGAAACACCATCTCTGTTTATTAAATGTGTACCGAAGTCCCAATATGAATCATCATTATTTAGAGGATTTGGAATGGACGTTCTGGCAATAATTGGCATTTGTTGTGAAAGGTCCCAATCGGGAGTTGTATATCCATTAGCTGACCAATTCCACAATCCATCAGCACATTCTAAATCAACATTACCTGCATAGTCATAACCTTCCATGGCATGATAAATATATATACCTTTTCCTTTATCTCCTGCGTCAATCAATTGATTGTAACCTGCAGTATCTCCAAGCATATAAATATCATACTGAGATATCTTCCTCCGGTTCTCAATTAAGAAAAATTCTGTTGGAGAAATTGGTACCTTTAACATTAAATTACTTGTTCCATCTCTTCCTGATACATCGTCTAACTGATATTCCACTTGATTGAAATCTACCGTAGTTGCATCTACATATCCTAATTTCATCCTTTCGAAACCGGAATAAAAGAAATCGTTGATACTAATTCCACCTCTTGATGTCATAAGTCCAGAGGATGAATGATTGTTAGCAAATAAATAATGACCAATTTCATGAATTGCAATTCCGAAATTTCTCAATTTGGAGTTTGGAGAATTACTCCACCCCAAAGAAAGAAATCCAGAACCATATTGATCTCTATTCGGTCCAATTTTTTTATTATTAGGTAAAGAATATTCGGGGCCAAAAAGGGGTACATAGCCTGCTGCATCATGAATAAATAAACCTGCAACCGGATTTGTTCTAAAAAATAACCCTATCATATCTATATAACTATCAGCTATGCCTTCAAATAGCCCAGTAGTATTATTTCTTCTCCATCGGTCTAACGATTCCCAATCAATTGGTTGAACTTGATCATGAGAAAGTTTATAATAAATTTCACTCAACATTCCGTTATATCCTCCCAATTCAGGAATATCTCTATATTCTGATGCAGTATGATCTAAAATAATATTCCTGGTTATACCCGTGACATCTAAAATACCTCTGCTAACTTCCATGTAGTAATCAGAAAAAAATTGGTTTTGGTCGCTATATCTATCCCAATAATTTCCAGTGTAAAGTTTATTTTCTGAAAATAATTGGTCTTTATATATAGGAGGTTGACCAATAGGCCATTCATATGATGGAGGAACCGGGTTTTCACCTTGAAACTGTACAAAGACAAAAAGCATTTTAAACGTTCCATCATAATTTTGTCCGTTTGATTTATCAGTTCTTTCGGGTTTTAAGTAACCACCGATATCATTCAATATCGGTACAGTACTTATTTCTGTAGTTCCACAATAGTCTTGCGGAAGTAAATTTCCCGTAAAAAATAACCATAGAAATAAAATACAAAGATTAATTAATTTCTTTTTCATATATTTGTAATTTAAAGTGAATAAAAAGGGACCTCTTTTTAGAGTTATTCTAAAATTGACTTGCCGGTCAAATAGGGGTCCCTGTGTTTTTATGGCTATTTTATCAAAATCATTTTTTTAACAATAATATTCTTTTCACTTTCTAATTTATAAAAATATAGACCTGATGAAAGATTGTCACTTTTAAAATTATATTGATATTCACCGGGAATTAAAATTGAATTAACTAAACTAGAAATTTCTTTCCCCGAGATATCATATATGTTGAGTTTGTAATTACCAGTTGTTTTTATCTTAAATTTTATAATTGTATTGTTATTAAAAGGATTTGGATAGTTTTGAGATAAATCAAATTTGTCAGGAACATTTGAAGAAATCTGATGTATGGAAGTTATTGTATCACCGCCATTTGTTGTATGTATTATTTTACCACCACCTCCACAAGCCCAAACCACCGAATCATTTAATGCGTAAAATTTTCTAATAAATGATTCATTTAATGAATTTTGAGCTCTCCAGGCTCTGCCACCGTTTTCCGTTTTGTAAAGTTGTCCATAACTCCCTCCTGCCCAACCAATATTTTCGTTAATAAATTTGGAACAGTATAAAACGTGAGGGACATTTGGTATATTTCCAATGCTATCGAAAGTAACTCCGAAATTTGTAGTTTTTCTTACACTAAAACCCATCGAATTAATGATGAATCCAATATTTTTATTATAAGGCATAATAGAAATATTGAAATAGTTTCCTTCACCCGAAATTAATGGAATCCAATTTAATCCTCCATTTGTTGTTATACCATAGTGATATGCTTCACCGTTAACACCAATGCCATTTAAACTGTCCTTAAAATAAATGTCATATAACCAATCGCCATATATATAATCAATCCAATTTAATCCTCCATTTGTAGTTTTCTTAACTTGAAAAGTGCTTCCAATCCAACCTGTATTTTCATCTAAAAAGAATAAACTAAAATAACAATTGCCCTGTCCAATAGGTCCATTTTGTAAGGTCAACCAGTTTATTCCCCCGTTTGTAGTTTTTAAAATAGTTTCAAACCAGCCCACACAATATACTATATTATCATTAACAGGATATATTCCATATAATGATTTATCAATTGCTTCATTATATTGACTTACCCAATTTATACCACCATTTGTGGTTTTAAAAATTACTCCATCAGAACCACAAATCCATCCTGTTAAATCATTTGTAAATCTGATATCTCTTAAAGCGGAGGTAACGCCTGATTGCTGTAAAGTCCATTGGGCATTTGTAGAAATGGATATTACAACAAATGTTATTAATAAAATAATTTTAATTATTTTATAAGGTTTTAATAAATGAGAATAAAACAAATAAAAATAAGTTCCTGATGAAGATTTTTCGGATGTGTTCAATAATATCATAATACCACCTTACTTTTTTTTTTGGGGGGGGGGGGTAAAATTTCCCCTCTTTCATAATTATAAATAAAAATATTTTGTTTGTCAATATAATATTCCGGCAAACAAATAATTAAGAAGAGCCTGTAAATAATTTTGTGTTTTTAGGTAACTGCATTTAAAATTTGTATCTGCATCTTTCTTCAAAGATAATTAAAAATTGACTGAGAATAAGTTCCCAGTTCCTTACACAGTGATTCCATTTTTTCTGAACATTTCGTGCCCTTGTTGGTGTTTAAACTTAGTGACACCAACAAAGATAACTATTTTTCTTATCCTGATAAACCTGTCCTAATTATGAATTTTATTATCTGAGTGCATCAGTTTCATCAGCGGCAACTGCGTGCTATTTCTACTCGACGAATTTTGAAAATTGATATTACAATGCTAAATAATTATTTTGAAAAATGGTAAAAAATAAATTTCTAAGAGAAAGAATACCTGACTTCACGGCAATACTGTTTGTTATCGCGGCAGTATTTCTGGTATTTCAAAACCTGCTCAAAGGGCAGATAATAGCAACGAATGATGTCGGAACAAACGATTTACTCTATTTATATTTTCCCGTAAGATATCTTTATGCGGAAGCATTAAAAGCCGGGGAAATACTTCAGTGGGCAACTAACATCAGTTCAGGATTTCCGGTATTCGCAGAAGGGCAAAGCGGGTTTTTATATCCCTTCAATCTTATCACATCTTATCTATTAAATCCATTTCAGGCTTTAAACTGGTTTTTAATTTTTCATGCAATTCTTGCCGGAACAGGAGTTTATTTTTTCGTAAAAAAAATCTCGGGCTCAGGCTGGAATGCAATTCCAGCGGCGGTTGCCGCTTCCATCTGCGGTTCACTTACGACTGGGCACACAAGGCACTTAAATATTTTCGCAATCATTGCACTTACACCCTGGCTATTCCTTTTTGCAGAGTCGTTCGTCAGGAAACTGAGATTTTCATCTGCAATGCTTTTTGGTTCAGTTCTCGGATTGATGCTATTAACTAATCACCCACAGTTTTCGTTTATTTGCGGTTTTTTCACATTTCTTTATTTGTTTCTCAGGTTTTATTTTAGTGAATTAAAAATTTCCAATTACGGAAAAAAGTTACTTTTATTTATTTTAATTGCTCTTGGTGTAAGCCTTGCAATATCATTTTTCCAGCTACGCGAAACCCTTAACCTGTCTTCATTTTCAATACGCAGTCAGGATTTGAATACACCGGAATATACCGGAATGGGAAGTCTGACATGGAATGGCCTTTTAACATTTATTTATCCGTATTACGCAGGTAATGCAGGAAACGCAACTTATTCTTCGGGGACAACATTTTTGTTCTGGGAATTCTTTCATTATACCGGAATTGCAATTTTAATTCTTGCATTAATAGCATTCGTCCGGAAATTCAAAACAAATAGTTATGTTAAAATTTTTCTTATAATATCTGTTATTTCTTTTCTATTTGCACTTGGGGAAAATCTGAAACTGTACAGGATATTTTCATTTTTCCCGGTAATAAGTTCATTTCGTTTTCCTTCAAGATGGTTGATAGGAACTGAATTTTCTTTGATATTCATAAGCGTGTTTGGATTGCAATTTATGATTGATAAAATAAAAGGAGTTAAAAAAGTAATTCAGGAAAAAGGACACTCAAAGGGAAAAGCAAGAGTTCAACAGCCAAAGAACTCAGGCGGTTTAAGAAAACTGATAGAAAGTAAACCTTATCTTCCAGGGATAGCTATATCACTGGTAGTAATACTGGATATCTATATTGTAACCGGGAGAGGAGTATCAACCGCTGAGCCCGATGTGTTTTTTCCAAAGGACAACAAAATTATAAATTCACTCAGCAAAGAAAGTTTCGGAAGGGAATTTACAGCAGGGGAAGTTGAACTTAACACAAAGATATACGAGAGAAGCAAAGGATGGGAAGGTGATAAATCATTTTACAGGATATCAGCGAATATACTTCCTCCAAACCTCGGGGCATATTACGATATTAATTCAGTAAGCGGATATATTAATTTAACTCCGCACTATTACTATGAAGTCTGGGGGGATCAGGATCACCCCGGTGTAGTAAGGAAAACAGCAACATCGCCGGACGGGAAGACGCTTAAAACGACACCCGCATTTGTCAAACTTTGTAAGATGTGGGCTGTCAGAGATTTCTGCACAATTTTTACAATGCCCGAACCTTATGTTCTGAAATCAGATACACTTGGGATTAAGCATTATGAACTCCCGGATGTATTTCCAAGAACGTGGATAGTAAAAGACTTAATGCCAACTCCGGAGGATAACAAGAAAAGCGCGGAACTTCTGACAGATGATAAATTTAATCCTTTGGAAAAAGCAATTGTTAACGGGGAAGCACCGCAAATGCCTTCAGGCTCAGAAAACGGAAAGGCGGAAATAACCGAAGAAAAAAATCATTTATTAAAAATCAAAGCATATGCTCCGGGTATGGTAATTATCAGCGATACCTGGTATCCAAAATGGAAAGCACGGATTAATGGCACGGAAAGTAAGGTATATAGGGTAAACAATTCAATGCGCGGAGTAATATCACCATCTTCAGGTGCTGAGATAGAAGTATATTATGATGAAGGCAATGTAAAAACTTTTTTGGTTATCAGTTTGATAACTCTTCTTGGAGTGTTTTGTTACGGAACATACGACCATTTAAGAAATGTGCGAAATGAGAGAGAAAAAAATACGTGAGCAAACTGAATGAAAAGATGACCCCGGAAGAATTACTGAAAAAATTTGCCGGAGGTATTCGTAATCTGTTTGCTACAATAATTTCTTTTATAAAAAGAGTTTTCACTTCGAATGAATTTAAAAGAGCAATCGCATTTCTGAAGTCTGCCGGAATGGCTATCATTAATACACTTGGAAGATTAGTAAAAAAAACCATTAAACTGATTCCCGTTCTTTATGAAAAACTAAAGCACAGTGAAATAATCCCAAAAACAATCCGTTTATTGAAATCTCTTTACAGTTTTTTGAAGGAAGAGGTTCTGCCGGAACTGAAATCTTATTCAAAAGCTTTTTACAGATTTATGAGAGATAAGTTCCTGCCGGGAATTAAGTCATTTCTGATTCTGGTCTTTAAATTATTAAAAAGCTTTTTCGACTGGTTAGGAAACTTTGCATTAAAAAGACCGGGTATTTTTGCTCCTGTGCTGGTTCTTATTTACCTGATAATTTTTATTTCAATAATATATTATTCAATGTTTTCGAAATATTTCTGGACAGGTGAGCCGGAAAAAAGATTCTCAATCAAATCAGGACAAAATGTAACTGAAATCGTAAACGAACTTAAAGAGCAGGATATTATAAGGAATGCATTTGTTTTTAAAATAATGATTAAACTTTCAGGAGATCAGGATAAAATAATTTCACGCAATTATATTTTCAAAAATGGAATGAGCAATATGGAATTACTTACAGTACTTACCGATAAAACAGTAAGTATAAGATTTAGAATACCGGAAGGTTTTACTATTAAGCAAATATCAAAACTTGTTGAGAGCAAACTCTCGATGTCTGCGGAGAAATTTATTTTAGAGACTCAAAATGATTCACTGATAGAAAGTCTTGGGCTAAAAGGGAAAGTAAAAAACCTGGAAGGATTTCTTTTCCCTGATACGTACCAGATACCGGCTGCAATAGATGAAAAAGGTCTGGTGGAATTTCTTACAAAAGAATTTGTAAGAAAAGTAAAAAATAACCCTGATTTAAAAGCAGCACTGGATACAAACAAAATTGATATATTATTTGCAGTGACTCTTGGTTCAATATTAGAAGCGGAAACGCCGGTTAAATCGGAACTCCCGGTGATTTCAGGTGTATATCATAACAGGTTAAATAAAAAAATGAAATTACAGGCAGACCCGACTGTAAATTATGTGATTCCTGATGGACCTAAACAAAGACTTCTTTATGATGATTTAAAATATGATTCTCCCTATAATACTTATTTACATTCGGGATTGCCGCCCGGACCAATTAATAATCCTGGACTTGCTGCAATTCTTGCCGCTGTAAATCCCGAAAAGAATAATTATCTTTACTTTGTTGCAACCGGAGAAGGTGGTCACAAATTTTCCGTTACATATGAAGAGCATCAGAAAGCAATAAAAGAATACAGAAAAAAACAAAAATAAGACTACAAAAGTTTAAATAAATTTATTAAAATTAAGACCACAAGGACGGCAAATTTTATTTGTGTGTCAAAAGATTTAAAAACTTTTGTAGTTTACTGAAATATTTGTCTGATTAAATATTTTGCATTATTATTTTGAATAAAGAACTTACATATTTATTTCTAAAACTCGATTACAGGGACCGCGATAAATCATCCAAAAAGAAATTTATCGGAATTGTGATAAGTTACCTGTTCACGAACCTGATGCTGTCTCTCAATTATTATTTCTTTTTCGATTATTTTAGTTATACTATATTATCGTATAGCGTAAACATTTTCATGCTTTCTTTTATTGCCCTTAATGATTTCCAGAATCTTTTTTTTGCAAAAACACATATTGAAATTCTCAGGACGCTGCCACTTGAGATAAGGGATTTATTTGTTTCAAAGTTTTTGTCAGCTTTTATCTTTTTGTTATTAATCATTTCTGCTCCCATTATTTCTCAAACGATCGTATTTCATTTTTACGATCTTGGTATAACCAAAACCCTTATTTTTTTATTAACAGATTATTTATTTTCATTTTTTTCAATCGGAATAATAATATTATTATTCATGATTGCTTTGATAAAAATTCCCGGGAAATCAAACTCCATACTTTATATTATTCAATTCGTTTTCCTGATATTCATAATGTATTCATCGAGTCTTGCAGGAAAAGCAAAAATTAACCAAAAACAAAGCATTCTTGACTTTGATTTCGTAAATTATTTACCTCAAAAGTTTTTTGCATTGTCCGTTGACAACCCCTTTTACTTCGCGATATCTGTCGCGGTTTTTCTGACTGTTTATCTTCTGTTATATTTCTTTGTGAAAAACAGGTATCTTCAAATCAGTGATATTATTTTCACTCTTGAAAGAAAATCCAGGAAGATAAGAAAAATCAGGATATTTTCAATGATTAATTCGTTTATACAAAAAGTTTTCGTGAGAAATAATTACGAAAGGGCATCTTATAACCTTATCAGGAACCAGTTATTAAATTCGAAAACATTTAAGTTAAGATATGTTCCGTTAGTTTTTGTTCCTCTTATATTTTGCGTTATTGGTGTGTTAACAGATGTGAGAAGTTATCTCGTATTTACCGTGGATAAAGGTGTTCCGCTTGCTCCGGGAGCGGTTTTAATCCTTACTCCATCTATTATTCTGACAGTAATGATGATATCAAGGCTGCTTATCTCAAACACAAAAATTGCCGATGAGAACAGCGAAGATATAGAATGGATTTATTCTGTTCTGCCAATCGGAAATAAGAAATTATTTCTCAGGGGAATTCAAAAATTTATAAATATATATTTCATCATTCCTGTTTTTATAGCAGCTACAATAATTCTGGCTTTTAAAATTGAGCCGGTTCCCCTAATACTTAATATGCTGTTTATGGCAGTATTTGTTTTTTTTGTAAATTCCCTTTTTCTGCTTTTTGATAACAGATATCCTTTTACATTAAAGAGTTCGAAATACAATTCCGCAAGTAAACTTATAGAAATATTCCTTATGATGTTCATTGGAGTTGCAATATTTGTTGTTCAGATTTTTATATTTAAAAGTGTTATATTTGTCATAATTTCAATAATTATTATTTCTTTACTGATATATTTTGTTTCTAAAAAATAAAATTTTATAAATAATCAAATAACAGTTTATGAGCCAGGATTATAAACCAACTGAAATTCCTCAAACAGAAACAAAACCCTTGATAAGCAAATACAACGGCGAAGGGAAAAATATAATTTTAGGTATTACCGGAACGAGCGGTGCAATATACGGATTAAGAATGCTTCGTGCTCTGCTTTTAAATGAATTCAATGTGGATATGATACTTTCGGAATATGCCGTTTACTCCCTATATAAAGAATGCGGCATAGAAATAAAGCAGTCAAATATTGCGGGATTATTCCCTGAAATTAATATTTCGAAATCTTCAATACATCTTCATAACAATCTTGACCTTAAATCTGAAATATTCTCAAATGATTACAACGCATTTGGTATGATAGTCAGTCCCTGCGCCAATAACTTTCTTGCTGGAATTGCGCACGGTGACAGTAAAACACTTATGGAAAAAGCTGCAGACTATGCTCTTTCATATTCAAGACCTTTGATTATAGTTCCAAGGGCTACTCCGGTTAACCGCACTCACCTGGAAAATATGATAAAGATAATTGATGCCGGAGGTAAAATAGTACCGGCGATGCCATGTTTCGAAAACAACCCGAAGAACTTTAACGATCTGGCAGATTACATTGCAGGGAAAGTGATTAACTTACTGGTCGGAAACAAGCTGGAATTTTAGAATTTTGCAATCTTGGTAGTTTAATATTTATTCTTTGCGAACTTTGCGATTTTTCTCTTCGCTCTTTGCGGTTAATGTTTAAATAGGCTTTATAAATTCTATAATTCCAGATGTTTCAGTTCAACATTCACTTCCCGGAATTTGGTTTCAATAAATTCCTTCATCCTCTCAGCGGAATAGACAGACCTGTGCTGACCACCTGTACATCCAAACGAAACCATTAAACTTGTAAAATCTCTTTCAACATAATTTTTGATTGCAGCAGAAATAATTTTTTTTACATCAGATAAAAATTCCTGCATTTCAAGTTTGGAGTCGAGTGTTTTTTTCACAGGTTCATCAATTCCCGTCATGCCCTGAAATCTTTGAATCTTTCCCGGATTATAAATAAATCTGCAATCGAAGACGAAACCTCCTCCGTTACCCGAGTCATCATCCGGAATTCCGGATTTAAAATAACTGAAAGAATATATTTTAACTGTAAGCATAAATTTATTTTAATTGAAAAACCGCTTTAATGCCTTCGGTGATTAATCCGACTGCAATTGCGAGAATAAAAAATCCCATAATTCTGTTCAGAACTCCGACACCTGTTTTACCAAGTAATTTAAATAGCGGGGTTGCAAGTTTAAGGCAAATATAAGACGCTACCCCGATTAATATAATCCCGGCACTTGCTCCCAGATAAGAAATTATATTTTGTTCGTGGGATGATAAAGTTATAACTGCACCGATTGAACCCGGACCGCTGAGCATGGGGATCGCAAGCGGTGTGAAAGAGATATCGGATTTGGACTGGGATTCTGTGTCTTCTTCGCGCGAGAGTTTGCTTTTAGATGTAACCATTTCCCAGGCTGTATGTGCTATTATCAATCCCCCGGCAATTTTTAAAACATATATTGAAATACCGAAGAACCGCAATAACAACTCTCCAACAAAAAAGAAAACGATTAAAATAATTGCGACATTAATGGCAGTTTTCCGCGCCTGCTGAGCTCTGTAATCCGCTTCAAAATCAGAAGCAAGAGAAATAAAAACAGGAACAGCACCTATTGGATTTACCAAAGGAAATAAAGTTATAAAAGCAATTCCGGCAGAAGATAAAAAATTTTCTAACAACCTGATTAAGTTTTATTTGAACAATTGAAACAAATTATATGAATAGTATAAATCAAATTTAATATATTTTTGTTTAAAAACCATAAATCGTGAATCCGCCATCAACACTTATACATTGCCCTGTAATATAAGATGAAGCGGGCATTGAAAGAAAAGCTGCTGTGGAAGCGATCTCTTCCGGTTTGCCAATTCTTCGCATCGGAGTTCGTTTGATAACTTCATCATAATACTCTTTTACATTTAGTACAGGTTCTGTAAGGGGAGTTTTAATATACCATGGTGCAATTGAGTTTACTCTTATATTATCCGGTGCCCATTCGACTGCAAGATTTTTTGTCAACTGAATAACTGCTGCTTTTGACATTGCATAAGGAGCACCTGTTCTGATATGTGTAAGCCCGGAAACCGATACAATATTAACAATGCAGCCGGACTCAGATTTTATTAAAAACGGATAAGCTAACCTGCAATTGGCGAAAGTTGCTTTAAGATTTGTATCCATAAGAAAATTGAATTCATCATCACCGTAATCAATAACTTTTTTCCTTATATTGAAGCCAACATTATTAATCAGAATATCAAAAGAATCCCAGACTTTTTTAATTTCATCGAACATTTTTATTCTGTCATCTTTCTTGCTCATATCGCCCGCGAACCCATAAACTTTGTTTTTGTTAACTGAATATTCTTTCAATTGTTTGTTGAGGATATCTTCGCCTCTAGCAACAATAAATATTTCAGCCCCAAGAGAAATAAATTCTTTAGCAATTGCCTGTCCTATTCCTCTTGTCGCACCGGTTATAAGGGCTTTTTTATTTTTAAGATTCCATTTATCGATCATAATTAATAACTGAAATTATATAGTTTTAATATTATGAAATTTTTCCATTAATGTAAACACTTTATTCGTTTATATTCCGGTAATGAATTTGTTAAGAATTAATTTAAAAGGTTCCGGAGATATAGTTGCATACCCTTGATATGGATGGTCAAGAACATATATCAGATAAAAAAGCAAAACATTAATAACAATGAATGACGCAATCAGGGATAAATGTGCTGCCCGGTTTTTGGTGGTAAAAAAATAAGTATAACTCACAGATATTAAAGCACATATTATTAACACAATCCAGATTACACCGGGAGTAGTCTGGTCCATATCCAAAATCCTTAATCTCCTGTGCTGGCTGACCAGGTTTAACTTTTCAATAGAGACCTCGTAAAAATATGTATTGGTAATTTTTGAAACAGGAATCCGGGAATATGAATCCCATAAATCATCCAAAGCAATCATCGCTTTCCGGCTTGATTCTCCTTTTGCCATCAGGGGCCACTCATCGTCAATAACAGTTTTGGTATATTCTACTAATTTATCTGTAACGATAGTTTTAATCGAATCAGGTAAAGTCCTTGTATCACGATAAAAATTTGATAAATAAGTTGACTCGTCCATTACGTGCTGTTGAGCTTTTTCATAATCATACCAGTTTGAATAAACCACGAAAGCAATCAGTACTCCATAAGTTACGGAGAACGCATTAAATATATAACTCGCGACCGTGTGGTTTTCGGACAAACTCTCGTGCGAAAATAACTTCCTGATAATAAGAAATCCTATAAATGTAATTATGAGACTTATAGCGAGTACTACAAGTATTTCAATAATCAAAGGCATAATTATTAAAGATGTCATATAAAGGTATTAAGACATTCGAAAAATAAGTTTGTTAAAGTTAATGATTTAGAGGTAAACTTTAAAATCAAATAAATATCACTGAAAAAAACTGATTCAAATGATTTCGCTGAGGCTTTGCTTTTGTTGAACATTCAATTACAGAGTTAAAGGGACAGGATTAACGGGATAAACAGGAAACATTATCAGAATCCAGAAAAAACACACACTTAACACTAAGATCACTAATAACACGAAGAAAAGAAAAATTAACCGCGAAGGAATAGGAGTAGGCGCAAAGAATAATTAATAATTAGTAATTAATAATTAATAATTAAAAGAAAGAAGAATCACTGAAAAAACTGATTCAAATGAATCATTGAAAAAACTGATTCAAATGAATCATTGAAAAAACTGATTTAAAAGAATCATTGAACTGATTCAAAAGAATCACTGAAAAATCTGATTCAAATGTTGTAAAGCTGTGTTACTTTTTTGTTGCTACAACTTCAAGATATTCTGCATCTATGGTTACAGAACCGGTTTTAGAGATATTATTCTCAATATAAAGTTCAGTTAACTCGTTTTTAAACTTTATCCTGCTCTCACTATCCAGAAGTTCAAATAATTTATTCGTCGGACCAAAATATTTTATAAAATGTTCAGCAACCTCTCGTTCATGCATAGGAACAATCCATCTCGCCATTCTGCGGTTTAGTATTAAATCCGATACATAACTGCCAAACCTTTCCTTTACGGCAGATTCGGTGCCCCAGATGATTGGTGAAGGCATTCCGGGAGGGGGAGGCATATATGAAGCGCCCAGTTTAAAAAATCTTCCCACAAATCCTTCAGGTGTCCAGTTAGCCATTGCAACGGTACCGCCGGGTTTACAAACTCTTATTAGTTCCCTTGTCGTAATATCCGGACGCGGACAAAACATTGCACCGAACATAGTAACGACAAAATCAAATTCATTATTTGGATATGGCATTGATTCCGCATCTCCGACATCAAATTCTATATCGAGATTTTCTGTTTCAGCTTTTTTCTTTGCCTGTTTTATCAAAGCGGGAACAAAATCCAGACCGGTTACCTGAGCACCTGTTTTCGCAGCAGGAATTGCCAGATTACCGGTTCCGCAGGCAACGTCTAGAACTTTGGAATCCGGTTTAATATTAAGCCTGCTAATGAAATCAATTCCTTCGGATTCAATAATTTTAGCAATAACTCCAAAATCACCTGCCGACCATATTTCTTTCATCTTTTCCTTAATTACGAACAATTGGGGTGTTGAATCTTTCATTTTGCTTGTCTCCTTTTTTATTTCGTACAATTAGAACTTTGAACAAATAATCTTCGAAAAAAATTCGTGATTCCACCTATTTTCTAAAGAGGAAGAATAGAGAAAAAACCTGGGTTTAATCGCTTTTGCATTTAATTAAATTTTTGTTTTTGGTTTATTGAGTGATGATACAAACAAAGTTTTCCGAATGAGGTTTATACTTAATAGTGATATTATTAATACGGATGTCCATCCTGCAACTTCACTCCTTGACTTCATCAGACGAAATCAAAACCTGAAAGGAACAAAGGAAGGATGCAGAGAGGGGGATTGCGGTGCCTGTACAGTGCTGATTGGTGAGCTGAATGGAAAAGAAATTGAATATAAAAATGTAAATTCATGCTTAGTTCCTATAGGAGATATGAATGGCAAACACGTAATTACAATAGAAGGTCTGAACAAGTCAGAGCTGACAAATTTCCAGAATGAAATGGTAAACGAAGGCGGAACACAATGCGGATTCTGCACACCGGGATTTATTGTTTCATTTTCGGGTTATTTACTGGCTAATAAAAGATACAATTTCGATGAAGCAATTGATTTTCTCGGCGGTAATATCTGCAGATGCACCGGTCATGGGACAATAAAAAAAGCTGTAACCAATTCATTAAATTTTATTAATGCATCCACTCCTGTTAACGGTGAAAACAAGTTAAATTATCTTTGCAGATTAAACCTGATTCCCGATTATATAAAAGATATTCCGGAATTAATAAAATCCATCAATAGTGGCAAGAATACAAATTTTGTTAAAAACAATTCTGAAGTTATAAGTGGAGGAACGGATATACTGGTACAGCGGTGGGATGAATTATTAAAAAAGGAAATATCTTTAATTTTCAAAACCGGAGATAAAGACAATATTACACTGACAAACGGAGTTTGCACAATTAAGGCAACTACTACAGTAAGTGAAATTGAAGAATCAAAAGAGTTAAATAAAATAATTCCCGGGTTAAAAGAATTTCTGAGTCTGTTCGGTTCACGCCCTATAAAAAACCGTGCGACACCCGGAGGAAATATAAACAATGCTTCACCAATCGGAGATATGACGAATATTTTTCTTGCACTTAATTCTAAAATTATATTAAAGAGCGAAAAAACAAAAAGAGAAATATTTCTGAAAGATTATTACAAAGGGTACAAAACCCTCGACAGAAAAAATGGTGAACTAATCAGTGAAATAATATTTACTATTCCCGGAAAAAATGCAAAGTTCAATTTTGAAAAAGTTTCGAAGAGAATCCACCTCGATATTGCAAGTGTAAATTCTTCTATACTAATAGAAGTTAAAAACGGGTATATAATAAAGGCTCATATTTCGGCAGGAGGCATCGCACCTATTCCGCTTTATCTGAAAGACACATCACAATATTTAACAGGAAAAGATTTGAACAAAGATTCGATAAAAGAAGCTGCTTCGATTGCCATGCAGGAAATTTCTCCGATAAGCGATGCGAGGGGAAGTGCGGAGTATAAAAGGTTATTACTAAGGCAATTGATTTATGCTCATTTTTTAAAATTATATCCCGATGCTGTGAAGGCAGAGGAGTTATTGCATGCATAATACGGATTCCATAAAACATACACGTGGGGAGTCTGTATTTATAGATGATATGACTGTGCCGGAAGGAACATTGCACGGAGCGGTTTTTTATTCACCGGTCGCACACGGAATAATCAGAAAGCTGGATTTATCGGAAGCGGAAAAAATTCCGGGTGTAAAAGGAATATTAACATTTAAAGATATTCCCGGAGAGAACCAGATAGGGGGAATAATAAAAGATGAAAATCTGCTTGCAGAGGATGTAGTAGAATTTATCGGTCAACCTATAGCTTTAGTTGTTGCGAATAACTGGATAACTGCGAGAGAAGCGGTAAAGAAAATCAAAATTGACATAGAGGAAAAAGAAGCCATACTCGATGCGAGGACAGCATTCAAAAAAAACAGTTTGATAATGCCGCCAAGGATATTTACGGCGGGGGATATAAATGAAACCTGGGAGAAATGTGATGTGATAGTGGAAGGGCGCGTGGATTCAGGTTCGCAGGAGCATTTGTATCTTGAAACTCAGGGTGCCGTTGCGATACCTGCTGAAAGCGAAAGCATGAGAATATTTTCCGCGACACAGAATCCAAGTGCGATACAAAGAACGGCGGCTGCGGTTTTAAATGTAACGCAAAACAAAATTGAATGTGAAGTATTACGGCTGGGCGGAGCATTTGGCGGAAAAGAGGACCAGGCAACTGCGTGGGCAGTGCTTGCTGCTCTCGGTGCAGCGAAATTCAAAAAGCCGGTAAAACTAATTCTGCTCAGGCACGATGATATGATTGCGACAGGAAAGAGGCATCCATACAGCTCTGATTTCAAGATAGGACTGAAGAATGACGGAAAGATTTTAGCATACGAAGTAACATATTACCAGGATGCCGGAGCTGCTGCGGATTTATCACCTGCAATACTTGACAGGACATTATTCCACGCAACTAACAGTTATTTTATTCCGAACGTAAAAGCTACGGCATATTGCTGTAAAACAAATCTTGTTCCGAATACGGCATTCCGCGGATTCGGAGGACCGCAGGGAATGTTTGTAATGGAATCGGCTATCTACAAGTCAGCGGAAAAAATGGGGATGGATGTTAACGTGATTCAGGAAAAAAATATTCTGAAAGAAGGTGATGAATTTCCATACGGTCAAAAATCAGAAAATTGCAATGCCGGAAAATGCTGGACTCAAGCTGTCAGCAAATTCAAGCTTGATGAAGTAAAAAAGAAAACCTCAGAATTCAACTCTGAAAATAATATTTTGAAAAAAGGATTCGCTTTAATGCCGATTTGTTTTGGGATATCCTTTACGAATACACCGATGAACAGAGCAGGAGCACTTGTGCATATTTATACAGACGGAAGTGTCGGGGTGAGTACAGGGGCAATAGAGATGGGGCAAGGCGTAAATATGAAAATGAGACAGGTGGCAGCGAATATATTTTCAATAAATATAGATAAAGTAAAAATTGAGCCTACAAACACAACAAGAGTTGCAAACACATCACCAACGGCAGCAAGCAGCGGAGCTGACCTGAATGGAAAAGCAACGGAAATGGCTTGCAGCGAGATTCTCAGCAGGCTTAAAAAATCAGCAGCAGATATTTTGGAAGAAGAAAATGAGAACAGTATAAGTTTTGTCGATGAGGTGGTTTGTGTTGCTGGAAAGCCAATTTCATTGAAGTGGAAAGATTTTATATCCGAAGCAAATCTAAGAAGAGTGAATCTTTCCTCTTATGCATATTATGCAACACCGGGAATACATTTTGACAGGGTGAGCAACAAAGGTAAACCTTTTGCATATCACGTTTACGGGACCGCTTTAATTGAGGCAACGATTGACTGCATCAGGGGGACATATAAAATAAATTCGGTGAAAGCAGTTCACGATTTTGGAACGAGCCTGAACAGGGTAATAGACAGAGGGCAGGCTGAGGGTGCGCTAATGCAGGGTTTAGGGTGGATGACAACTGAAGAAATATTGCATGATGCAAAAGGGAAACTGATTACCGATACATTATCGACATATAAAGTGCCGGATATTAATTTCATACCGGATGAACTTGAAATTGCACTTTCTTGAAAATTCAGAAAACCCCCTGGGCATTTTCAATTCGAAAGCAATCGGGGAACCGCCGTTTATGTATGGGATAGGGGCATATTTCGCTCTGCTTAATGCGATGAAGTCATTCAGGAAAGATTTGAAATATAAATTTGATGCCCCGATGACTGCGGAAAAAGTATTGATGACGATGTATAGTTGAGTATTAAAATATTATCACTCACGCTAAATTTATCAATCAAAAACACTCTTATACTTTATAATTCCCGTTTATTTGTGGTAATATTCAGTTATTTTTATAGTCCATTTTAAAAACAATTTTGATTATGCAAGAATTTACTACGAAAATAAGAGAATTATCAGAGAAGTATAGTGATTATACTGCGAACAACTTGTCTAAGATTGTTAAAATCAAATCACTTAGCACAGGCGAAAAGGAAGTCTGTTTGGAATTAAAACACCAGATGGAAGAGGCGGGTTTTGATGAAGTTGAAATTGACGGACTGGGAAATGTGATAGGCAGAATCGGAAACGGAAAGAAAATTCTTGCGATAGACGCTCATATTGATACTGTTGATACAGGAAATCTTTCCAACTGGAGTTTAAACCCATTTTCCGGAAAGATAGAAAACGGATTTGTTCACGGACGCGGGTCAGTTGACCAAAAAGGCGGAGCTGCAGCGATGATTACAGCAGGGAAAATTTTAAAAGACCTGAAATTTGATAAAGACGTGACTGATTTACTTTATCTTTTACTGTAATGGAAGAAGATTGCGATGGCTTGTGCTGGAAATATATAATTGAAGAAGACAAGATTAAACCGGACATTGTAATTATTACCGAACCAACAAATTGCGGAATATCTACGCGGTCAGCGGGGAAGAATGGAAATTAATGTTATCTTTCAAAGGGCTTTCATCACACGGTTCCGCTCCGGAAAGAGGAAAAAATGCAATTTATATGGCGTCAAATATTTCACTTGAAATTGAAAAACTAAATGAAAGATTAGCAAATGATGAATTTCTTGGAAAAGGATCTATTACAATTTCGGAATTTGTTTCTGCAAGTCCGTCACTTTGTGCTGTTTCAGATTTTGCAAGGATTCATCTTGGACAGAAGACTTACCTGGGGAGAAGATAAAAGAATTGCCGTAAAAGAAATTGAAGAACTTGTAAAAAATTGAATGCAAAGGTGAAAGCACTTGATTATAATGAGAAAGCATATACAGGTTTGAAATACGGAATGGAGAAATATTATCCGACATGGAAGCTGGAAGAAAATCACAATGCGGTTTCAAACCGGGAGTGAAAACTTATAAAGATTTATTTGGTAAAAATCCGGTGGTTGATAAATGGACATTCTCAACGAATGGAGTTGTGATAAATGGAATTTACGGAATACCGTGAATAGGTTTTGGTCCGGGAAATGAAGTATTTGCTCATGCACCGGATGAAAAATTACCGGTTGATGATTTGGTAAAAGCATCTGCATTTTATATATTTTTGCGATGTATGAATATTTAGTTTAACTACTCGGACAATAATTATTAGGACACAATAAAATATATATTTTATGAAAAACGGTATAAAATTACAGGAAATAAACACTTTTTAATCCGAAGATACGTGGACAAAGCAGGAACTTGATACAGTATTTGATTTATCATTTGATTTAAAAAGAAAATTTGCAGCGGGAAGAACCCACGTCTTTATCTCGATAAAACATTGTTTATGATGTTCTTCGAGCAGTCAACCAGAACACGCAATTCTATGGAAGCAGGAATGACTCAGCTTGGCGGACATGCACACGATTTAACTCCGGATAAAATGCAAATATCTCATGGTGAAGTTGCAAAGGATACAGCAATCATTCTTTCCAGAATGGGACACGGAATTGCCTGCAGTAATTGTTTCTACGGTGTTGGAAATAAATATCTTCAAGAGATGGCTAAGTATGCAACTGTTCCCGTAATGTCACTTCAGGATGATATTTATCATCCATTCCAGGGACTTGCGGATCTTATGACAATCTTTGAGCATTGCGGAAAAGAACCAAAAGGATTGAAAGTAACAATCTCCTGGGCTTATGCAAAAACACACGCAAAACCTTTATCTGTTCCGCAAACTCAAATACTTCT
Organism: uncultured Ignavibacteria bacterium; assembly: GCA_963806045.1. Classification (GTDB taxonomy): domain Bacteria; phylum Bacteroidota; class Ignavibacteria; order Tepidaquicellales; family Tepidaquicellaceae; genus DATCHW01. The sequence continues at coordinate 411,910 of CAWDWP010000001.1, forward strand.
TTTCCCGAGATATGGAATTGATGTTACGGTAGCCCATCCAAAAGAATTTCCAATGAGCAAAGAGATTGTTGAAAAAGCAAAGAAAAATGCAAAAGATGGCGGCTCCAAGCTTGAGATTCACCAATAATATGGATGAGGCATTTGAAGGTGCACATATTGTAATTCCCAAGAACTGGGGCGGATTTGGACATTATTCTATGGAAGATTATCTGCAAATGAAGATAAATGCAAGAAGGAAATGTCTACAAATCTTGAAAAATATAAAGACTGGATTTGTGACTGATAGAAGAATTAAGCTTGCAGATAAAAATGTAAAACTTATGCACGCTTTACCTGCAGACCGAAACAGGGAAGTGACCGATGAAGTGATTGATGATGAAAATATTTCGATAGTATATGATGAAGCTGAAAACAGGCTCCACACTGCTAAAGCCATTATGGCATTAACAATGGGCGGAAGGTAAGAAATTGTCAGACAGATTTTCTATATTACCTGCGGATAAACTGCTGAAATGGATTTTTGAAGAAGAGAAGACCGGACAGATTTTTGGAATCACCGATAATATGTTCTTCAGACCCAGGGAAGATGATGTATTCAAAATGAAGCGTTATGGAAAAACGCTCGACACACCCATAGGAGTTGCAGCAGGTCCTCATACACAGCTGGCTCAGAATATTATTACGGCATATCTTACAGGCTCAAGATATATCGAACTGAAGACAGTTCAAACACTCGATGAACTTAATGTGTCGAAACCCTGTATCGATATGGAAGATGAAGGGTACAACTGCGAGTGGTCGCAGGAACTGAAGCTCCGACAGTCGTTTGACCAGTACTTAACAGCGTGGATAATAATTCACGTATTGAATCACAAGTTTAATTTCGGTGAAGATATAAACTGCATTTTCAATATGAGCGTCGGTTACAATATGGAGGGAATTCTGAAAGAAAATGTTCAGGAATTTCTGGCAATGATGAGTAATGCAAAAGAAGAGAAAGAAAAAAAGTTAAACCTGCTGGAGAAAATTTACCCGCAGCTAAAAAATGTAAACATACCCGACAGGATTTCTGATAATGTTACACTTTCAACGATGCACGGATGTCCGCCGGATGAAATCGAAAAAATTGCAAAGTATCTTATTGAAGAAAAGAAATTGCACACGGCAGTAAAATTAAATCCTACACTTCTCGGATATGATGAATTAAATACAATTTTAAAAAAGAATCTCGGGTATGATACAGTTGTGCCGCCGGAAGCGATTCGAACATGATTTGAAATATGAGGATGCAGTAAGACATCATAAATTCGCTTCAAAGAACGGCAATAGAAAACAAGGTGGAGTTTTCAATTAAACTTACCAATACTCTCGAATCTGTTAACAACAAAACGATATTTCCGCAGAAGGAAAAGATGATGTATATGAGCGGGCGGGCTCTGCACCCAATTAGTATTGCAGTAGCTCAAAAACTTCAGAATGATTTTGATAACGAACTTGATATTAGTTTTTCAGCCGGCGCAGATTGTTTTAATATCAGTGAAATTCTCGCTTGCGGAATAAAGCCTGTTACGGTATGCTCGGACCTTTTAAAACCGGGCGGATATGCAAGACAAATTCAATATCTGGAAAATATTAAATCAGAGTTTAAAACTGCAGGGGCTAAAACGATAGATGAATTTATTATTAAAAAGAATCCCGAAAAAACGGATTATGTAAAACTTGCCTCACTCAATAATCTGAATATTTATGCAGAAGTGCTGAAGCACGATAAGTATTATATGAAATCTTTTTTTGCGGGAACGACTATTAAGACAGGGAGAGAGCTGAAAGATTTTGACTGCATAAAAGCACCCTGTGTATATACCTGTCCCGATAGCCAGGATATACCTGATTATATGTATTACACTTCGAAAGGTGAATTTGATAAAGCGTATGAGGTGATAATCAGAAATAATCCGTTCCCGAATGTTACAGGAATGATTTGCGACCATCAGTGCCAGACAAAATGCACGAGAATAAATTATGATAATTCACTTTTGATAAGGGAGGTGAAAAGATTTGTTGCCGAGAATGCAAAAGAAAAAAATCCTGAAGTCAAAAAGAAAAACGGGAAAAAAGTTTTTATTATAGGTGGTGGTCCTTCGGGGTTGTCAGCAGCATACTTTCTTGCGCTTGAAGGATTTGAAGTTGAAATATTTGATTCGAAAAAATCTGCGGGCGGTATGGTCTCTGATGTTATTCCTGAATTCCGTCTTATCAAAAGAAGCGTTAAACAAAGATATTAAAAGAATAGAGAATCTTGGTGTAAAATTTAGTTACGATAAAAAAATAAACGACGAAGAGATTAAAAAGATTAAAGATAATCTCAACGGTAATTTTTTATATATTGGTGTAGGTGCACAAAAAAGCAAAAAGATGAATATAAAAGGGGAAAACAATAATCGTGTTCTTGATGCGCTGAATTTTTTATCTGATGTAAAGAAAAATAATAAATTCGAGTTTGGTAAAAATATTGCAGTCATAGGCGGCGGTAATACTGCAATAGATACAGCACGGACCGCAAAAAGAATTGCAGGTGAAAATGGTAAAGTTACTTTGATATACCGAAGAACAAGAAAAGAAATGCCTGCAGATAAAGATGAAATTAAATCAATGCTCGATGAAGGAATCGAACTGCTTGAGTTAACGGCACCTGATGAAATAATTCAGGAAGAAAAGAAGCTAAAACTTATTTGCCATAAAATGGAATTGAGCGGAAAAGATGAGAGCGGAAGAGCAAAGCCTGTGATAATTGAAGGCTCTGAATTCGGGATGAATTTTGATTACATTATTCCTGCAATCGGGCAGGAAGTTGCTTCGGAATTTCTCGGCTCATTGAAAGTCAACCCATACACATTCGAAACTCAGTATGAAAATGTTTATCTCGGCGGTGATGCCCTGAGAGGTGCTTCAACACTGATAAAAGCAATAGCTGACGGCAAAAATGCAGCTTACAACATAATCACGAAATCCGGAGGAAATCCTCAAAGTTCTAATATTGAAATAAATAAAAATCTATCGAAAAAGGATTTTCAGAAAAAGAATGCGGTAAGAGTTTTTGGCGAAAGTGTTATCGAGACATTCGTATATGAGAGAAATAATTTTGAAGTTGTTACAAAATCTTTAACAACTGAAGCGGCAATAAAAGAATCTTTAAGATGTTTATATTGTGATACATTATGTAACGTTTGCGTAACAGTATGCCCAAACAGGGCAAATATTTCTTTTGAGATAAATCCCGCAGAATATCGTTTTAAAAATATATTGATTGAAAAAGGAGAAGTGAAATTTTCTGATGAGAAAATGTTTAAAATCAGTCAACCACATCAGGTATTAAATATACAGGATTTTTGCAATGAATGCGGAAACTGTACAACTTTTTGCCCGACCAGCGGTGCGCCATATATAGATAAACCACGGCTCTTCCTTAACGAGAACGATTTGATGACAAATGGAAACGAAGGATACTTTGTGTTCACAAAAAATGGAAACAGAAGTATAAAATATAAGAACGGATTCGGTATGGAAATGCTGACTCTGTTTAAAGATTATTGTTTATATGAATCCAGTATAGTTGAAATAAAATTTAATAAAAATAATTTTAAAAATCCTGAAGTAAAAATAAAAGATAACTTTGAAGGTGAAATTGATTTAATGAGTGCAATAAAAATGAACATACTTCTTGAAAATTTAACAGGTTATTTATTTATATAATATTCTATGTGCGAATACAGTTTTAATCCATATTATATAAAAAGTCCCGACTGGAGCGGCGAAGAATATAATTTTCTGAAGAGCAATGATATGCTTGAGTTTCATAAATCAATTGCAGGATATTTCCCGACTCCGTTAATTTCATTAAGTTCACTTGCGAAATCGCTAAGTGTTAAAAATATTTATGTAAAGGATGAATCACAAAGATTCGGGATTAAAGCTTTCAAGGCGCTGGGAGCTTCATATGCAATGTTCAGAACGATAAATAAAAAATGGAAGAATAATTATGGAAGCGATTTAACCGCAAAGGAATTTTTCAATGCAGACATAAAAAATAAAATCGGTGATTTTACCTTTTGTGCTGCAACAGATGGTAATCACGGTATGGCAGTTGCCTGGACGGCAAATAAATTAAAACAAAAAGCGATAATTTATATGCCATCAAACACTGCCAAATCAAGAATTGATAATATTTACAATGAAAACGGTGAAGTAGTATTAGTCAACGGCACTTTCGATGATTGCGTTGAAAAGGTAGCGGAGGATTCGAGAAAGAACGGGTGGCAGGTTATTTCCGACACTGCCTATCCCGGCTATATGGAAATACCGGCTTATATTCTGCTCGGATATACAACAATTTTTAAAGAAATCGAGCAGCAAATAAAATCTCAAAACTTATCATCTCCGGTTTTTGTATTTCTCCAGTCAGGTGTCGGAGGGTTATCAGCTGCCGGTACGAGTCATTATGTGTTGAATTGTGGTGAAGCGAGACCTAAGCTTATCAGCGTGGAGCCGGTTGACAGCGATTGTTTCCTGGAATCTGTTAAAAATGGAAATGGAGAACCGCTCCCGACAAAAGGAAAACAAGAATCAATTATGGCGGGGCTGAATTGCGGAATACCATCACCTCTTGCATGGAAAATTATTAAAGACGGAATGGATTTCTTCTTGTCTGTATCCGATGGCTATGCAGAGGAAGCAATGAGAATATATTATAATCCTGAAGAAAATGATGAAAGAATAATTTCCGGCGAATCAGGTTCTGCCGGATTAGCAGGGCTTTTAGCATTGTGCAAAAACCCAAAACTGGAAGAAGCAAAAAATAAATTGGGAATTAATGAAAAATCCAATATATTATTAATTAATACGGAGGGTGATACCGACCCTGAAAATTTTGGAAAAATTATAAACAAAATCTGAAGTAACATTTTTAATGATTAGTTTTATATTAAACAGCACACAAAAAACTTTCGAAGGAGATGAAAATCTTTCCCTCCTGAAATATCTTCGGGAATATGAGGGTATCACTTCCCCAAAGGACGGATGTTCCTGCCAGGCATATTGCGGAACCTGCATGGTTGAACTGAACGGAAAAGCTGTGTTGTCTTGTGTAATCCCGATGAAAAAAGTTAACGGCGGTGAAGTCATAACAATAGAAGGATTTCCCGAACATTTGAAAGATTTATTTGGGAAAATATTTGTCGAAAAAGGTGCAGTTCAGTGCGGATTCTGCACTCCGGGTTTTTTAATGCGGACAAAAGTGCTTATTGAAACAAATCCAAACGCTACCAGAAAAGAAATTATTGATGCATTAAAATTTAATTTGTGCCGGTGCACCGGTTATGTGAAAATTGTAGATGCAATCGAATATGCAGGAAAAGTTTTACGCGGTGAAGAGAAATTTATTCCCAAACCACAGACCGGAAAAGTCGGAACCCGTTATCCGAAATATCAGGCATTCGAGACTGCAATCGGATTCAGACCGTTTGTTTGTGATTTGAAATTTGATGGTATGTTACATGGTGCATTAAAATTCAGTGATTATCCCAGAGCGAAAATTATTAAGATAGATACCGGCGAAGCAGAAAAAATGAAGGGTGTAATAAAAATATTTACGGCAAAAGATATTCCGGGGAAAAGAAATGTTGGCTTGATAGTTGATGACTGGGACCTGATGATAGCAGAAGGTGAGATAACAAGATATATCGGAGACGTGCTTGCGGAGGTTGTGGCTGAGACGGAAGAAATTGCAAAAGAAGCAGTCAAAAAAATCAAAGTTGAATATGAAGTTCTGGACGCTCTTACAGATGTTCATAAGGCACTTGACAGCGACATTAAAATTCATAAATCCGGAAATCTTCTTGATGAGTGCGTAATATACCGCGGCGGAGATGCCGGTGATGTTATAAAAAATTCTGATTATAAAGTCAGCAGGACTTTTCAAACACAAATTATTGAACACGCATATCTGGAACCGGAATGCGCTGTTGCAATGCCATGGCGTGACGACGGAGTTCAGGTTTATTCGCAAAGCCAGGGTGTATACGAGGACAAAAGGCAGATTTCAGAATTGCTGGGATTATCCGAAGAAAAAGTTAACGTGATACTTGTTCCAAACGGCGGCGGTTTCGGGGGCAAAGAGGATATGTCCGTTCAGGGGCATGCAGCGCTAATGTCGTATATTCTCAAAAAACCCGTCAGGGTTGCATTCACAAGAGACGAATCAATAATGTTTCATCCGAAAAGACATCCGTTGTATATGGAATATCAGGTCGGGTGTGATAAGAATGGATTACTGACAGCAGTCAAAGCCAGGATTAAAGGTGATTCAGGAGCTTATGCTTCGGTCGGGATGAAAGTATTGGAACGAGCTGCGGGGCATTCGACCGGTGCATATAACGTTCCTGTAGTTGATGTGATTTCGCAAACGATTTATACAAATAATATTCCCTGCGGTGCAATGAGAGGATTCGGAGTTCCGCAAACGGCGTTTGCGATGGAGAGCTGTATAGATGAATTATGTGAAATGGGAAATTTCGACAGATGGAAATTCAGATATGATAATGCTCTGGTCAACGGTAGTAAGACAGCGACAGGTCAGGTGCTAAAAAGCGGAGTAGGCGTCCGGGAAACTTTACTTGCAATAAAAAATGAATTCTATAAAGCAAAATATGCAGGTATTTCCTGCGGTATTAAAAATACAGGAATAGGAAACGGAATGCCTGACTTCAGTAACATTAAAATTGAAATTAAATCACCGGAACACATAGTGGTTCATCACGGCTGGACTGAAATGGGGCAGGGAGTTCATACAATGGCGCTGCAGACTTTCTGTGAAGAGACCGGAATTAATCCTGAATTTGTGGAGGTGAATGTTGATACTAAATTCGCTGTTGAAACTGGAATGACAACTGCTTCACGGGGAACATCACTCGTTGGCAATGCAATTATTGAAACGTGCAAATCTTTGAAAAAAGATATGGAAACAAAATCACTTGCCGAGCTTTCAGGAAAAATATATGAAGGCAGCTGGATTTATGATAAAACCACAAAGCCGGGTGCACCGGGTGAAGTGATAACACATTATTCATACAGTTATGCTGCACAACTTGTGATTCTGAATGACAAAGGTAAAGTGGAAAAAGTGATTGCCGCACACGATGCAGGAAAAATTATGAACCCGACACTTTTTGAAGGTCAGATTGAAGGCTCGGTCTGCATGGGTCTTGGTTATGCGTTGACTGAAGAACTTGTTCTAAAAGATGGAAATCCTCTCAGCACAAGATATCGCGATTTAGGATTATATAAAGCAAAAGATATGCCCGAAGTCGTTGTAATCGGTGTAGAAGTGAAGGACCTGCTTGGACCTTATGGTGCAAAGGGTGTTGGTGAAATTGGAATGGTACCCACAGCAGGAGCAGTGGCAAATGCATTATACCAATTTGATGGAATCCGAAGAACAAAACTACCTATGAAAAATAAAAATAATATGTAAATGGCTATATATCTGAAAAATGCAACATATGTAGACTGGAAAACTTTTGAATTTCAAAAAACTGATATAAAAGTTTCCAATGGGGAGAATGGCAAAATTGAATTTATTGAGAAAACATATCCTGTGATTTCTGATATGTATAAAGTTATAGATTGTACAGGTAAATTAGTTACAAAATCATTTGCCTGCGGGCATCATCATATTTACTCAGCTCTCGCTGCAGGTATGCCTTCACCCCCGATCCCTCCGAAAAACTTTTACGAAATTCTGAAATATATCTGGTGGGAACTTGATAAAAATCTAGATGCTGATATGATTCGTGCGAGCGCTCTTGTAACAGGAATGTTTTGTGCAAAGAATGGAATAACTTTTATTTCAGATCATCATTCGTCACCTTTTGCCATAGAAGGCTCACTGGGTATTATTGCAAATGCTTTGGATGAAATCGGGCTTTCACATTTGCTATGCATTGAATTATCTGACAGGGATGGAAACTTGTCAAAAGAAAAGGGGCTCACCGAAACAGAAAATTATTTGAAATCAGGCAGGCATGGGCTTGTAGGCCTGCACGCTTCATTTACTGTGGGTGATGATTTATTAAAAAAATCAGTATCGCTGGCAGAAAAATATAAATCGGGAATTCACGTTCATACTGCCGAGGACTCTATAGACCAGGAGTTTACTGTTAGAAATCACAATAAAAGAATTATCAACAGATTCAAAGATACAGGTGTGCTGGAATTTAGCAAAACCATACTGGCACATTGTGTAAATATCAATGTGCAGGAAAGGGATATTCTTAAGGATACCGTTGTCTGGATTGCGCAAAATACTGAAAGTAATATGAATAACAATGTCGGAAGTTTTAATTCATATGGATTGAATGAAAATATATTTTACGGAACTGACGGGATGCACAGCGATATGCTTCGTTCAGCAAAGGCTTCTTATCTGGTCGGAAGAGAAGCAGAAGAAATTCAGGCAATGACTGTATATGCGAGGCTCAGGAATATTCATAACTATTTATATAAAAATGAATTCTCAGGTGACTCTGATAATAACCTGGTTATTTTGAATTATGATTCTCCCACTGAAATTAATCAGAATAATTTTCTTGGACATTTTATTTTCGGAATTGAATCGAAACATATCGAAAGTGTAATTTCAAAAGGGAATTTAATAGTGAACAAAGGGAAATTAGTAAATAAAAAAGAAGAAGATATTTTAGAATTATCTAAAGAGATGTCAAAAAAACTCTGGAGTAAATTATATAAGTAAAAAAGTATCTAACCCCTCATCCCCCCTTTAATCAAAGGGGGGAAAGATGAGGGTTTTATTAGAATTATAAATTAAAAAATAATGATAGAATTAATTGATAAAATAAAAAACAAAGAGACATTAAAGAAGACGGCGAAAATATTCAAAGAAAAAGGAATAATACTTCCTACTTTTTCGCAGATGAAAAATCCTGATTTGATTCCCGAATCAGTAAAAATAAAGCTGAAAGAAATCGGCTTGTGGGAACTGCATCCTTTAAATCTTTTCCGAATCTCCTGGAAAAATGAACCAAAAGAAAAAGGCGGAATGTATGGTGGTGTTAATTATCTTGAGCTTCCGAAATCACTGACGGGAGTTGATACCAGAATTATTTTATTATTGGGGAAGTGGTTTCCTACAGGCGCACACAAGGTGGGAGCCGCATATGGTTGTCTTGTTCCGAGAATAATTTCCGGTGATTTTGATCCATCATATAACAAAGCCGTCTGGCCTTCAACAGGCAATTACTGCAGAGGAGGTGCTTTCGATTCTTATTTAATGGGATGTACAGCCGTAGCGATTTTGCCTGAAGAAATGAGCAAAGAAAGATTTGAATGGCTTAAGGATATTGGCGCTGAGGTGATTGCAACTCCCGGATGTGAATCAAATGTAAAAGAGATATATGATAAATGCTGGGAAATAAAAAGAACTCGAAAAGATTGTATTGTGTTTAATCAGTTTGAAGAATTTGGAAATCCCTGCTGGCATTATCACGTCACCGGCTCTGCGATTGAAGAAGTTTACAACAATCCTCGTTACCCATCTCCCGATGGGTAACGGAAAACAGTTAAACCTCGCCGCATACATCTCCAACACCGGCTCTGCAGGAACAATCGCAGCAGGAGATTATCTGAAAACGAAATATCCCGGGTTAAAAGTTGTTGCATCTGAAGCATTGCAATGTCCGACTATGCTTATGAATGGATTTGGCGGGCACGGATAGAAGGAATCGGCGATAAACATATTCCCTGGGTACATAATGTAAAAAATACCGATGTTGTCACATCAATTGACGACGAAGACTGCATGAGAATTTTCAGACTCTTCAATGAAAACAAAGGGAAAAAATTTCTTGCAGGCGAAGGGATAGAAAAAGAATTCATCAACAAACTCGATGTAATAGGGATTTCAGGTATAGCGAATATGCTTTCAGCAATAAAGACAGCCAAATATTATGAAATGAATTCCGATGACGTTATTATAAGTATTGCGACTGATTCGTCCGCACTATATCAATCGCGTCTTGACGAACTCAGGGAAGAGCGGGGTGAATATTCCGAATTGCAAGCTGCAAAAGATTTTGAAAAATGCATATACGGCACTCGCACCGATAATATGAAAGAATTAAATTATGTTGACAGAAAAGCGATTCATAATTTGAAATATTTCACCTGGGTGGAACAGCAGGGCAGAAGCATCGAAGACTTAAACCAATTATGGTATGACCGAAATCTCTGGCAAAACATATTTCACCAGGTTGAAAAATGGGATGAAATGATAGAAGAATTCAATAAAATTTAAATTTAAATATTTTTATAATGAAATCGATTATAACTACAATCTTCATAATTCTCTTTACTGTTTCTTCCTTATATTCACAATGGTTCACGCAGTATACTTCGAATCCGGCACAAACTATAATGGCTTTAAAATTTTACGATAATAATACAGGCTATCATTCCGGTGTTCTATACAATGGTTCTACTATGAATATTTATAAAACCACAAACGGCGGCTTGAATTATACTGCGCAAAATTCTTTTTATACTTCCCAGAGATTTATGTCCATATTCATAATTCATCCGGATACTGTTTTGATTTGCGGTAATTACGGGATAATACTCAGGACATTTAACGGGGGGCAGAACTGGATTCCTTATGTATATTCTGATACCACTATACAATTCTGGGGAATGCATTTTGTTAATTCTAATACAGGATTCGTAGCGGGGAGTTACGGTACAATTTTAAAAACAACGAATAAAGGTGTAACTGGATTCAGCAAATTACCTCAAATCAAAATGCTCTCGACGGAATCTGGTTTGTAAATGAAAATACAGGATACGTCGGCGGTTCAAATTTGATTTTAAAAACCACAAATTCAGGAAATAATTGGGTGAATATGAACGGCTCATTCATAAGCGGGTTTGAAACAGCAACAGCTATTTATTTTTCGGATGTGAACAATGGCTTATATTGTACGAATGCAGGACGAATAGTAAAAACAATAGATGGGGGTAGTTCGTGGTCATTAACATACACTATGTCAGGAGGGATATGGGGAATTTCTTTTGTGAATGCACAAACAGGATATGGATGCACTTCGACAGGGAAAGTTCTTAAAACTACCAACGCAGGAAATAACTGGGGCGAACAAAATACACCTTTATCTGAAAATCTCTATGAGATAAGTTTTCCTTCCGTCAATACCGGATATATATGCTCATGGTCAGGCAAGATATTAAAAACAACAAACGGCGGACTCACTTATATCACTAAAAACGAAACCGGGATACCAAAAGATTATTCTCTTTCTCAAAATTATCCAAATCCCTTCAATCCTTCTACAAATATAAAATTTGATATAGCTCGCCTCTCGAGAGGGGTGGACGAAGTCAGGGGTGTGTTAACAACTCTTAAAATCTATGACATTTCCGGAAAAGAAATCGCAACGCTTGTAAATGAACAACTCCAGCCGGGTACTTATGAAGTGACATTTAATTCATATGGACTTCCGAGTGGTGTTTATTTTTACAAACTCACAGCAGGAAATTATAGTGAGACGAAAAAGATGATTTTAATGAAATGATAAAAAATCAAATAAATTAAATATGAAACCTGAAGGACAAAAAATACTGTACTACATTGGAATTATAGTCGGAACATTAGGCGGGTTATTGGGCATGGCTGTTGCCATCGCCGCATCACCCTTATTCGGAAGTATATTTTCGTTATTCTTCATTGTTGTATTTCGGCTATTTCTTCGGCGGACAATATTTGAGAAGCAGAAAAAGAAAAAATTTACTCGCTACGGGACTTCAGGCAGACGGCAAAATTATAGATATGTGGGATACGGGTGTAACCGTGAATAATCAGCCTCAAATAGGAATGAAGATTGAAGTCACTCCTCCGACCGGAGCTCCTTTCACTTCCGAGATTACGCTTGTTATCTCCCGATTACAAACTGCATATTATCAGGTCGGAGTAAGCTGTATAGTGCGGTACGACCCGAACAATAAAAAGACAGTTGCAATCGAAAGTCTCGGAGGAACATTAGGTTCTCAAACAAGTACGACCGGCTTTTACGGCTCGAATGAAAATCAATTTGACACACCTGCTACGGCTTCAAGCCCGGGTAGTCCTTTTTTCCCTGGAAAATCACCGGAAGAAATTGAAAAATCTATGAGAGAAATAGATACAGAATCAAAAAGGATAGTGTCGGTTGGAACAGAGTGCAGAGCAATAATAAAAAGTTGCCAGTTTACGAATATATACGTTGCCGAAGGTTATCCGTTTAATTTTTTCGAACTGGAAGTATTGCCCGATAACGAACCTGCTTATGAAGCAACCTGTTACGCAGTTGTTTCCACAGCTTCAACACAAAAATTCCAGCCCGGTAAACAGGTTTGGGTAAAATACGACCCTGAAAATAAAAAGAAAGTATCCCTGAGCCATTCATAAATTTTTATGATTGATTTACACATTAATTGAAGGTTTTTCTTCTTTTTCGGATTAAAGAACACCCGGGAATCACTGAATACAAAAAACTTAATTTCAACCTGATTCAGACTTTTTATCTCAGTTTATTTTATTTCTTTTATATGCTAAATTTGAGTAACCAAATTTTAACGTTATGCCAATACCTACAAGCCGTACAAATGATAATGCACATATAATAATCGACCAGGGGAAGTGTAACCTGTGTGAATTGTGCGTGAAAATCTGCAAGGACTTTTCCTTAAAGATCGAGGATGAAAAATTAGTAGTAAATAATGACCCCATATTCGGATGCTTCGGCTGCGGTCAGTGTGCAGCAATTTGTCCGAACGGTGCGATAAAAATATTTGGCAGGGAATTTCACCCGGAGGATATAATTGATTTGCCCCCTAAAGATAAGTGTTCGACATATGAACAGCTTCATTCTTTAATGCTCAGAAGAAGAAGTGTAAGGGATTTCAAAGATATTCCAATTGAGCCTGAAATTGTGGATAAAATCATCCGTTCGTGTTCAACTGCACCTATGGGTATTCCTCCTTCGGATGTCAGTCTGCTCATATTTCACGGAAAGGATAAAGTCAGAGAGTTCACAGGGGATTTTCTTGGCTATGTGAAAAAAATGAAATGGATGTTCCCCGTGATGACAACACTTTTCCGTCCCTTTTTCTCAAAAATCGAAATCAAACAATTTAAAGAATTTATAATTCCACTTTATAACAAACTGATTGAAAAATGGGAGGCGGGTGAAGACTTCTTACTGTATGATGCACCGCTGGCTATATATTTTTACGGGAATCCTTTCGCCGACCAGGTAGATTCATATATCCCCGCAACTTACTCTATGCTTGTTGCAGAATCGCTAGGACTCGGAAGCTGTATGATAGGAAGCATTGCACCAATGATTAAAAAAGGAGGTGCTCAAATTAAGAAAAAATACGGAATAGATTTAAAATCGAAAGATGGTATTTTTGTTATATACGGATATCCAAAATACAAATATCACAAAGCAATCAACCGTACATTTGCAAAAGTAGATTACGCTTAGAAAAAAATAAAAATAATAAAAAAAATATAAGAACATCTATTTTCTAAAATTTTCAATCCCTATACTTTATAAATTATCAATTCGTTATTACATAAGTTTTTAACTTTATTAATTTCAAAAATGTTATATGTAATTAAATAATTTTTATTAATTTAAAAATAATTAAAATGCATATTACATTAACAAATACTAAAGAAACTGCTCAAGGTCGTGCTGAGACAGAAAAATTTCTCTCTGACTTTCTCCCCCGTTTTAGAAAATATCCGGGTGTTAAAGCCGTATATAGCTACTATAGTAAAGAAAAAGGTGAAGGTATTACTATCACGATCTGGGAAAATGAGGAAGCGGTGAAATCTTACTGGAACAGCGAATTAATAAACGAAACCAAGGCTTTTTCAGAGAAAAGTAATGTTCCAATAACCCGTGAATCACATCCGCTGTTTATTTCCCTGGGTTAAGAATATAACGTTAATAAATACTTAGACCCCCTCCTACCTTCCCTCCTCGGAGGTTCTTCGACCTTAGGAAAGGGAGAGAAGAATCTTTTTTGCTACAATAATTTCGCCCCATCGGGGATTTTATATTTTCTCCGCGTTACTTCGTGCTCATTCTTTGTGTATCTTTGTGAAATTTTTTTGGATTATTACTTATATATAAAACTTTAATCGTTTTAATAAACTATTTATTTATTTAATTTATAATTACTTAATGCTATTCAATGCTTATAAAGAACGCTTATATTATTAATTCTGATGAATCTGTTCAGGCGGATATTCTTATCAAAGATGGAATAATTGCCCGGATTGATTCAACGATTAAAGAAACTAAAGATTCAGGCGATATTATCGATGCGCAGGGGCTTTTCGTTTTTCCGGGTGGAATAGATGTTCATACCCATATGGAATTGCCTGTCAGAGGAACAAAATCATCTGATGATTTTGAAAGCGGAACAATAGCGGCTATTTCGGGTGGAACGACGACTATTATTGACTTCACAACCCCCAAACGCGGAGAATCGCTAATCGATTGTCTTAATGACAGATTAAAATTAGCAGAAAAATCTTTTTGTGATTATTCTCTTCATATCGGTGTGACTTATTTTAATGAAAACACACAAAAGGAAATGGAAGAATGTGTGAAAAGCGGTTTTACTTCCTTCAAGATTTATATGGCTTATAAAGATACTATCGGACTGAATGATGAGGATATTATAAAGATTCTTGAAATAGCTCAAAGTGTGAACGCATTGGTATTGGTTCATTGTGAGAACGGAGATTTAATAAACGAACTCACGAATAATTATATCTCAAAAGGAAAAACATCTCCTGAATATCATCCGCTTTCGAGACCCCCGGAAACAGAAAGCGAGGCTGTCAACCGGATTCTTACATATGCAAAAATAATTAATACTGCGATATATATTGTTCATACTTCAACCGGTGAATCGGTTAGTGAAATCGAAAAAGCAAAGTTATCAGGTCAGGAAGTATTTGCGGAGACCTGTCCGCAATATTTATTTCTGAATGAAACTAAATACTATTTGCCGGGTTTTGAGTCTGCAAAATATGTAATATGTCCACCGTTAAGACCAAAAGTGAATCAGGATAAATTATGGAATGCATTGAATAAAAATATTCTGGATGCTGTGTCCACAGACCATTGTCCGTTTAATTTTATCGGGCAAAAAGAACTCGGCAAAAATGATTTTACAAAAATTCCCAACGGGGGAGGAGGAATTGAAAACAGACTGCACCTTCTTTACACTTATGGAGTTCTTGGCAATAAAATCTCGCTAAACAGGTTTGTTGAAATCACATCTGCAAATCCGGCAAAGATTTTCGATATGTATCCGCAAAAAGGAACCATCAGTGAAGGCAGTGATGCCGACATTATACTATGGAATCCGGAAAAAGAATTTGTTATACGTGCAAAGAATCAGTTTCAGAGGTGTGACTATAACTTATATGAAGGATTTAAAATCAAGGGAGCCCCAAAGCTTGTGATAAAAGGGGGTAAAACTATTTTTACTGATGGAAAATTCATTAAAGAAAGCGATAAAGGCAAACTACTTTTGAATAAATGATAAAAATAGAAACGGAGGCAATTGTATTAGCGGCAGGATATTCTTCCCGTTATCCCGAGTTTAAGCCGCTTTTGAAAATCAAAGATAAAACAATAATTGAACATACGATATCTAATCTTTATGATGTTTGCAGCCGGATTATTGTAGTTTGCGGTCACCGGGCAGAAGATATAAAAAAGGTTTTACAGGTTTATGATAAAATAGAGTTTGTAATGAATGAAGTTTATTCTGACGGTATGTTCAGTTCGATACTCGAAGGTATAAAGCATATTAAATCAAATAAATTCTTCGTAGTGCCGTCTGACATGCCAATGATTAAGAAAGAAACTTATTTAAATTTATTGAAGGTCAAAGGATACATTGTAATTCCTGTATATAAAGGAAAAAAAGGACACCCGGTTTTAATGAACAGTAAATTCATTCCTGAACTTTTAAAAGAAAATACAGATTCAAATTTTAAGGAGTTTATTGAAAAGAATAATTATATTTTGGAAGAGGTAAATGATGAGGGTGTGCTGATAGATATTGATACAAAAGAGGATTTCGAGAAATTAAAATAAAATTATATTATATAAGATATGTCATTTCAAACGGGAACAAAGACATTTTGGGATTCGGTATTAAAAAAATTTGAATCCGGCTTAAATTGCACATTACTTATAGTTACGGAAAGTGACGGTTCATCACCCGGCAGGGAAGGATTCAAAATGCTGGTATCATCCGATGGGTCACTTCTTGGCTCTATAGGCGGGGGAGCACTTGAGCATAATATTGTTGAAATAGCCAGGGCAAAATTAAAAACCAACAACCGGGATATCATTTGCAAAAGATATTATCATACTGATGATGAATTAGTTAATAAATCCGGAATGATATGCTCCGGTTCTCAGGCTATTGTATTATGTCCCTTAGATTTGAAAGATACAGAAGTAATAACAGCTATATATGATTCCATCGATAGGAATAAGGAAGGAGTGCTTAATCTTTCACCTTCAGGTATGCATTTCGAATCCGAGAAAATTGCAAAAAAAGATTTTGAATTTTTATTTTCAGATGAAAATAACTGGAGCTATTCTGAAAAGACTGGTAACCTGAATGCCCTGCATATAATAGGCGGAGGACATTGCAGTCTTGCGCTCTCACGGATAATGAAGGAACTGAATTTTCATATTACGGTTTACGATGACAGGCAGGAAGTTGAAACAATGAAAATAAATACTTTTGCTAATGAAAAGAAATTTGTAAATTACGATGGCTTGAATCTTTAATTAAGGGAAGCAACAGAAATTACTTTGTTATAATGACATTCGGACATAAAGCTGATGAACTCGTTCTGAAACAGTTGCTCAGAAAAGAATATAAATATATCGGGATGATGGGAAGTCCTTCCAAAGTCAAACAAATATTCGATAATTTAATAACAGATGGGTTTAAAAAGAAAGAACTGGATAAAGTCCACGCTCCGATTGGAATCCCGATAACCAGTAAAACCCCTGAAGAGATTGCAGTCAGCATAGCGGCACAGATAATAAAAATAAAAAACTCTTAGAATATTATTGTTTTCAATATCTCAGAAATAAATATTTCCGGATTCTAATTATATCCGACATCGTGTTATTCATTGCCGGGTTAATTTATATTTTCGTATTTCCGGATTTCGATACCGATGCATATGCGCACCACTGCATTTCAAGGGAAATTTATCTCGGCAATACAAATCTTAGTATAAACTGGGTATGGCTGCCGCTTTTTCATTATATGCAGGTGGCAATGATTGCAATTGGTTTAACAATGCAAAGCCTGAGGTTTTTTAATCTTGCAATAACATTTATTATTCCGCTTGTTTTATTTTTCCGGCTGAATAAAAAAGAAGATAAAGAATTATCATACTCTGAATCATTTATTGCGTCTTTAATCTGCATGCTGTTTCCAATCCTGATATTAATGGGGACAACCGCACAACCGGAGCCGTTATTTTGTCTGATAATTTTAATCTTCGCAATATCTTTTGTTGAAAAAAAATATTTTGTTTCGTCCCTATTTCTCACACTGGCAGTCTTATGGAGATATGAAGCCTGGATTCTGCCTCCTTTAATAATTGGTCTTGTATTGTGGGGTTATTTTTTTAAAAGACCTGACTTCCTGAAAAAATTACAAAGTCCAAAACCTATACTGTCAACTCTTCTTCCTTTAATTGCAATGGCAATCTGGATAGTTGCAAGACATAATAGTGATGGCATCTGGTTCGGATTTATTTTCGTAACACAGGGTTTCGCAAATGAAGTACTTAAGGTTTCCAGTTCGTTTGATAGCGGTATATTACAGTTTATTCGCGATGTGTTATATTATCCTCTCATTGTTCCTTATTATCTCGCCGGTCCGCTTGTAATTCTTGCATATTTCGGAATCAAAAGAACGATGCAGAGACAACATTATATCTGGGTTATCTTTTATTCATTTATATTATTGTTTTTGACAATAACCTGGATAAAGAAATCATCACTTGGTTTACACAGACATTTTAATGTTCTGGTTCCGTTCTATTCGGTATTGCTCGTGAATGGAATCCCATCTGCTTCAGTTTTGATTTATAAAATTAAATCAAGATTAAAAAAATCTATAATTCCATATGAAGAACAAATTATAAGAATAAAAAAAACTTTAGTTATTTTATTAATCATTTCACAAATCATTGTAACAGTCATATGGTCAATAGGATGGCTTACATATACGGGTAAACTATTTATTGAAAGATATCAGACAGTAGATTTCATAAAAAATCTTCCAAACGACAAATATATTTTCTGTGACGAGGCTTCCGTAGAAGTATTAAGCGGTCTGGATATGCACATCTTCAACAGGGTATGGCTTGAGAATAAAGAAGCTGCCGAAATGATTACTAATGCAGTGAACACGAATAAAGATGTTTATATTGTTACATGGGAAAGAAAGATGAAAAGATTTTCGGGTTTTGGTGAAATAATTTTCAAATCAGTACCTGACTACAACACAAAAGAAACGCTGCAGGTTCTGAAAGTAAATATCAAAGAACAGATAAAATAAAAACGCCTCTTTATTTTAATAAAGAGGCGTTCAATATTCGAACACGTTACTTTTCAAGTAAACTTATGGTTTCTTCTTTCGTGTCTTTTTAATTTCTTTAGTCTTATTGCTTTCCATTTTCATTTCAACTTCGGAGAGTACAGGAATTCTCAGTACCTGTCCCGGATAAATCAGGTTTGGATTCTTTATTGTTTTCGGAATCCTTGCAGGTGCAGATATCACGCCGTTTTTGTTTGCTTCCCAGATCTTAGGCCAGAACCTGCTGTTTCCATATATTTCATGCTTAGCTGAAATTTTCCACAAACAGTCTCCTTTTACTACAGTGTAATTTCCGGATTTTTCTTCTATCGGTTCTTTTTCAGAACATTCTTCAAGACGTTTTTTCATTATAAGGTATCTTTCCCAGAATTCAGGAAGACACTTAATTCTTGAAGCTTCAATTTCATCAAAGCAGGATTTTCGTATTAATTCAGCGGTTTCTGCGTTTTTGCAATTCATTATTCTTTTTTCGCAGTCTTTAAATTTGATTCTGAAATCATCAACTTCAGCTTTATTGGAGCCAATGGCTGTATAAAGATCCAGTTCAGCATTTGTTATATCTTTATCCCTGGAGAGAGATAAAATACGAAGGCTTTCTATTTCAGTATTTATGAGATTTAACTCGCTGCGTAAATTATCCACCATCTTCATCTGTTCACTCATCTGCTTTTCCCAACTTTCCATATTCAATGTAGTCGTATCTTCAAGATAATATTCATCACAGCAATCATTATCCCAGTTATATTCCTGGGAATATAGATATTGCCAGGGAGTTAATACAAACAGAAATAGAGTAATAAACAGAAGTAATAATTGCTTCATCAACAAATTTATTTAATTAATAAATTTTTAAATCTTAATTTATGGGTGCCACACCTCCCCATATAACGCAATTTTACACACCCTATATATAATATAAAATAATTAAAATTTAATTCAAATATAAATAATGAATTATATGCCAAAACCATTTGGATAATCGAAATTCCGGGTCAAATAAACAATTAGAAATTTTCAACTTTAAATTCTTCTTATTTAGATTTAAATTTAAATTACACTAAAATAATCTGCCAAAATGCAAAAGAACATCAAAATCAAAATAATATCAGCATCATTGCTTTTTGTTATTATGGTCATATTATTGTTCTTTTTTCTTAACCGTTCAGGCAGTAGTCCGGAAAACAGTTCGGAGGACAACAAAAAAAAGTCTTCCATTAATGAAGATGAATTAAAAAGAAAGTTTCCTTCTGCTATTGATTCACTGCTGTTGCAGTTCGGAATTAAGAAAGATTGGATTGAAAATTACCCATCCTCAGGTTCCGAAAAGATAAAAAAACCGGTAGGGGATAAAAAAAATAAAGAGAAAATTAAGACAACAAAATCTCCGGGTTCGGATTTATGGTTTAATAAAAAAGTTTCTGTACCGCTCGACTTATCCGTGGCGGAAGTCAATATTGATCTTAATAATTATTTTAAAGAGCATTATAGTTTGCTTTCAGCATCGGAAGATCCTAAGAAATTTTCTGTCATATCTGATGTTTATCTGAGCGAAGACAGCACAAAAAAATTAATCGGAAAGATAACTTTTAATCAGGTTAAAGAATTAAAACGCAATGCCGCAGAAATCTGTATCGTGATGGACAATCTTGATTTACTCCCCGAGCAGGATATGGCAAAAATCCTCTCATCTCCGGAAAAATTTACGGTAGTGCTTCCATTTGATATTGAAAAAAGCGAAATACAGTCAAAAATATTTGATTCAAGGAAAGATTACATCTTGATTTTCGAAACGGGATCTGAAAAGGATGTCGATGCGGATTTCCGCTCGGATATGAAACCCGGGGAGTGGAAATCAAAAATAAAATCTATCAGTTATGAATACGGTAAATCATCTGCATTTATTTTATCAGCCCGGAGGAGTATACCGATATTTGAGAGTGATATAAAGGAAGAGTTTTCAAGATACAACATCAAATTATACCTTGATACTATATTTGTAAAATTTGAATCAAAAGAAAAGCCGCCAAAAAAAATCAGTGACCTGATAAATGACATCAATGTAAAGACAAATAAAGGATACAAAACAATCTATTATCTTGTCAATTTTTCTGCCGACGACCTCACGGAATTCGGAATCCAGATATACACACTTAAAAAGAAGGGATTTCGATTCAGAGTGTTCAGTGATTTAATTAAGAGACAGTAAGTATGAATTCCATTCACGAAAAATGGATGCAATATGCATTGAGGGAGGCGGAAAAAGCATATGAAGAAAATGAAGTTCCGGTTGGCTGTATTATAGTATTTCGCAATACAATAATTGCTAAATCATATAATCAGGTAGAAACTCTTAAGGATCCCACAGCTCACAGTGAAATACTCGCTATCACTTCCGCGGCGGAATATCTGCAATCTAAACAACTGATTGATTGCTCAATGTATGTAACGCTTGAACCGTGTACTATGTGTGCCGGTGCAGTTGTATTGTCAAAACTGGAAAATCTATATTTTGGTGCTTATGATAAAAAAAGCGGAGCCTGCGGAACGGTACTGAATATTACGAATAACAAATCTCTGAATCATAAATGCAATGTTTATGGAGGGTTAATGGATTATGACTGCGGTGAGTTGCTTAGAGCATTTTTCGAAGAGAGAAGGCATGATTAGTATTTCACAAAGTATTTCTGAACTGTAAATTTTTCCCGTTCATAAATATTGACTTTATAGAATCCTTTCTCAAGATAGTCCAGATTAATCTTTATTGCATAATTCCCGGGTTCAAATATACCGGTATTTATATCTGCCGCTTTTTCTCCATAGATATCTTCAATGTTAAAAATTATTCCGCCGTGTTTTTCCGTTACAAAATTATAAGTGAAGTTCTGTCCCTCTTTTTGCGAATCAATTTCCTGTATTTCTTCTTTACCGGACAGAGATTTCAAAAAAACGTTAAGGGAATCTGATATTAATCTGATATCAGATTTTTGAATTTCAGACCAGTGCATCTCATCCTGAAGATGAATATGCCTGTTACCTCCTCCGCCGTGATATAAAAATTTCAATCCGAGTAATTCCGAAAGTTTTTTTATGATTTCGCGGTCTGAAGCAGAATAAATAACCAGATCCACTGCAAGCCCGACAAGATGAGGAGATATATCCATATTTGACCAGCCCCGTCTTTTATATTTTGTCTGGTTCGTTGTTGTCCTCATCGCATCAGTAATCCTGGGCCTGAATCCTATTTTGTGAAAAATGAAAAAGATTTTCTGAAGAAAGGTCTTATCTAAATAAGTAATAACATTATCTTTGATATCAAAAATTCCATAACTAAAATTTGCAAAATTGTAGGCATATCCATTTAACACAGTTGAAAATATCGGCGAATTTGAAATCAGATAATTTTTGGTTTTATCTGAATTTATTTCTATAAAACTGGTTGAATATTTACCTTTAGAAAATAATTCTATAAACGAAACATAGGTTTCTCCTGAAGGAAGTTCGAGAAAATACTTGCTTGTTTTTGAGGGAGTACGAAAGTCGGTATCGTCAGCTAATGTTAATGAAGCTAAAAACATTAATATCACAACCGGTAAAAATTTTATCATATTTATATTTCGTTAAATCCTTTCTCGAAGAAGTCTATCATTTCAACTGCAAGTTCCTGTTCGTCAGGACCTGAAAAACGCAATGTAAGTTTCGACCCCTGTTCTGCTGCAAGCGTCATTACTCCGATGATGCTTTTGCCATTTACTTCAAATTCGTTTTTTGAAATGAAAAATTCGGCTTTATATTTTGCTGCAATTTTTACTATTGAAGAAGCCGGTCTGGTATGCATTCCGGCCTGATTTATGATGGTGACTTCTTTTTCTATCATTCAATGACTCCTGCCAAGAAGCATTCTGGAAAACCATTTAAGCATCTCTTTCATTTCATCATTTTCAAACACTGACAAATAATTTTCAGCCAGCTTTGTATAACGTTCGATTTCTTCTCTGGCATCTTTTATCACTCCATAATCAACATAAATTTTTTTGATATTTTCAATTTCTGTTTCAAATCCGGATTTAATGCCGCTATCTGAAACGATTTTCAGAATTCTTGATTTATCAGGTTCTTTATTTACAAGTTCAATTGCTTTGAGCAGAAGAAAAGTCTTTTTACCTTCAATAAGGTCCCCGCCCGTTTTTTTTCCGAACTTCTTCTCATCGCCGAGTATATCAAGCAGGTCATCCTGTATCTGAAATGCCAATCCAAGATTTCGTGCAAATAATTTAAGAGCATCATATTTATCCGGATTTGCATTTGCAATTAATGCCCCGATTGCAGCGGAAGTCTCGAGTAATTTTGAAGTTTTCTTATCAATCATCATCAGATATTCATCTAAATTTACATCTTTTCTGACCTCGAATTCTTTATCAAAACTTTGTCCTTCGCATACTTCGATGATACCTGTTGTAAATTCTTTTGCCACTTTAGAAATATCCGCCGATTGAGTTTTCAAAAGAGATTCGTAAGCAAGCCCGACTAAATTATCTCCTGCAAGTATTGCTACATTTGAGTCCCAAACTTTGTGAATTGTTTCTTTTCCTCTTCTTGAGTCAGCATTATCCATAATATCATCATGAATCAGAGTGAAATTATGAAGAATTTCCACTGCGATTGCAGCATTAACCGCATCTAAAGCATTTCCCCCCGCAGCTTCGCAGGAAAAAAGAAGAAGCACAGGCCTGATTCTTTTCCCGCCTCCATCGAGAATATATTTAAGAGGTTTATATAAAGTAACAGGCTCATTTTTTTGAATGAATGATGATATTTTGTCATCAATCAGCCTTTTATAATCATTATATTTATTCTGAAATTTATCCATTAGAATTTGGGAAAATTCAATATATCAAATATAAATGTTTAGTAATATGAAGAATTTTAAAGATTTTACAATCCTGGCTTTGGAAATATTAATTAATAATGAATTATAATAAATCAAACTCTTTTACTATTTACTTAAAAATTTAAAAAATGTAATTTGATTATTATGTTTTAAAATATAAATCAGGAGAAAAATGAAAAAATTACTTTCTATTTTAGCGGGTTTAATCTTAATGATTAACATTTCATACTCGCAAAATTCATGGACATTCGTGAGCTATTTACCGGCTCCAAGTCCTTCTATCAATTCAATTTCAGTTGTTAATGCTAACGTAATCTGGGTTGCAGCTGCAACCGCAGGTGGTGCAGCAAGAATTTACCGAACTGTAAATGGCGGGGCTACCTGGCAATTAAAAAACACAGGACTTCCGACAACAATGAACGGCTATGGATGTTCAGCTTTGGATTCAATGACTTGCTGGATTGGCAGTGACATAATGACTATTTATAAAACCACCGATGGTGGAAGTTCATGGGTTGGACAATTAACAGTTACCGGCAGTTTTACTGACGGAATAAAGATGTTTGATGCAAACACAGGATGGCTTTATGCTGACCCGACTGCCGTAACAGGTCAACCTTATCAAATAAGATCGACAACAAACGGAGGAACTAATTGGATTTTAAATGCAACTGCTCCGACCTCTTCAACAGAATATGGCGTTATCAATGCATGGGACTTGACAGATGCCAATCACATTTGGTTTGGCTCTGCAAATACAACTCCCAGTTCTACCTTTGCTAAAGTGTACAGGTCTTCAACCGGTATTGCAGGAACATTTACACCGGTTTCTGTTCCCGGAACAGGCGGTACATCAGGATGTTATTATCAGGCAGTCGGTTTTGTAGATAATAACAATGGTTTGATTGGCTCAAGCGGCGGCGACATAAAGAAAACAACAGACGGCGGCGTTACATATTCAGCGGTAACTGCTCCTCCGGGATTAACCGCCTTCGCAGTTATGAATATGGTTTCTTTGAAAGACGGTTCCAATTTAATCAGACTTTCGATTGACTCCGGCGGCGGAACAGTAATCTGGAAGACATCAAATCTTGGTACGACCTGGATCAGAGAGCAAGTTCCTACCCAGGCTTCTTCAAGTTCAATTGCTCATTTACAGTTCCTCAATGCAAATCTTGGATTTGCAGCACTCGGAAGCCCATCAGGAGCATTAGGCGGACTTTTGAGATATGGTCCTGTTTCAGGAATCGGAAATAACAATAATGAAATTCCTGCAAGCTACAAACTTGAACAAAACTATCCAAATCCATTCAACCCGAGCACAAGCATAAAATTTGATCTTCCCAAATCCGGATTTGTTACACTAAAAGTGTATAATTCGATTGGTAAAGAAGTTGCTACGTTGATTTCCGAATCAATGAGTGCGGGTAATCACCAGGTAAGTTTTGATGCGTCAGGTCTAACCAGCGGATTATATTTCTATAAGTTATCGACGGATAACTTCAATGACACAAAGAAAATGTTATTAGTAAAATAATAAAATAAGACATTTAGTATTTTTAAAACCCCGGGCAGAAATGCTCCGGGGTTTTTTGTTATCCTCAAAACGTATCCTGTTGTATTTCTCTTTCCCTCTTGTTCCCAAATTGTATTTGGGAACACAATTGGAGTTCAAACTTAGTTTGTTTTCTTCTATTTTATATTGTGCGTTCCCGATATAAAATAATAAATGAAGGACAATTATATTTTATAACTTCGACTATAATTCAGTGGATTCCAGTTTTTACCGATGAAAAATATTTTGATATAATTATTGAATCTTTAAAATTCTGCAGGAAAGAAAAAGGATTGAAAATTTATGCATTTGTGATATTGGATAACCATTTTCACCTCATAGTGAGTTGCCAAAAACTTGAATTAACATTACAATCTTTTAAAAGACATACCGCAAGAAAAATCTTAGAAACCATAAGGAATGATAATAAAGATTGGCTTTTAAATCAATTAGAATACTATAAAGTGAAGCATAAGACAAAAAGCGTTTACCAAGTATGGCAAGAGGGATATCATCCTCAAGAAATTTCATCTTATGAAATGTTTGAACAAAAAGTTAATTATATGAATTTTAATCCCGTGCGTAGAGGGTATGTAAATGAACCGAATCATTGGAAATATAGCTCGGCAGAAATAATGATGAACGGTAATAAGGGAATATTAGAATTGGATGAACTGATTTAAGCGAAACTCAGTTTCAGAGCAAGTGCGTTCCCAAATCAAATTTGGGAACGAGGGGATTGGATGAACTGATTTAAGCGAAACTCAGTTTCAGAGCAAGTGCGTTCCCAAATCAAATTTGGGAACGAGGAGAAATGAACAGAATTGGATGAACTGATTTAAGCGAAACTAAGTTTCAGAGCAAGTGCGTTCCCAAATACAATTTGGGAACGAGGGGAATATTAGAATTGGATGAACTGATTTAAGCGAAACTCAGTTTCAAAGCAAGTGCGTTCCCAAATCAAATTTGGGAACGAGGGAACGAGGGAATTAATGCCAAATTAATCATTGATTTTATTTTCAGAATTATTGATATATTTCATAAAATAAGGATAAATGAAAGAAGCGCTTTATTACGAAATAGAAAAAGAGAAGAGTGTAATTTGCATGCTCTGTCCTCACGGATGCAGGCTTGAGGATGGAAAGGCAGGTGTGTGCGGAGTGCGGGAAAATATTGAAGGAACTTTGTATTCTCTTGTGTATGAAAGACCTGTAGCAATACACATAGACCCAATCGAGAAAAAACCATTGTATCATTTTCATCCCGGAGAAAAGATACTTTCGATAGGGACTTATGGATGCAATCTATCATGTTCATTCTGCCAGAATTATGATTTAAGCCAGGAAGATGATAAAAGAGTGTTTAATTCTGTTGAAGAAGTGAATCCCGACACAATCATTAAATTATGTAAGGAACATGATTTGAAATTTGTTGCCTTTACATATAATGAGCCAACGGTTTTTTACGAATATATGCTTGAGACTGCTAAGTTATGTAAGTCAAATGATATTAAAACCGTAGTAGTTTCAAACGGGCAAATAAACGAAGCTCCGTTAAGGGAATTAATAAAATATATTGACGCTTTCAATATTGATTTGAAATCTTTTAACTCTGATTTCTATAAGAAAATCTGTAAAGGTGATATTGAGACTACGAAGAATGCAATCAGAATTATTGTCGAGGAAAAAAAACATCTCGAAGTTACATTTCTGCTAATTGAAGGATATAATGATAATGAAAATGAATTCAGGGAATATTGTACATTTATTAAAAATCTTAATAAAAATATTGTACTACATATATCAAGAGCGTTTCCGAGATATAAGCTTGATTTTAATCCAACGCCGTCGTCATTATTAAAGAAATTTGGTGATATCGCAAAGGAATATCTCGACCTCGTTTATTTAGGGAATATTTAATTCAAAATTCGTAAATTACAAATATGGGAAAAAAACGTCCGGCATATTGTGCAGGTCACTGGTATAATGATGACCCGCAAAAATTATCTGAGGAGATAAATAATTTTCTCGATGGAGTAAAAAAAGCGAATTATAAAGTGAAGGCTGTAATAGTTCCGCACGCTGGATATTTATATTCCGGAAAAGTGGCAGCTCATTCTTTTAAGCAGATAGATTTAAATACCAAAAATGTCATTATACTTGGGACTGCACACCGATATCCGCTTAAAGGTGTCTGCGCTATGGATTATGAAGCGTATGATTCTCCGCTTGGTGAAGTCAGGGTGAATAACCGAATGAAAGATTTGCTGAAAGAAAAAAATGTTGTTTCAATCCCCGGTGCTGATGATGAGGAACATTCGATAGAGATTGAAATACCATTCCTGAAACGACATTTAAAAGATTTTGAAATATTGCCAATGATAGTCGGGAAAGTGAGATACTGAAGACTTTTCTGAACTTCTTGAAAAATATTATGATGAAAATAGCGTGATAGTTGTCTCAGTTGATTTGAGCCATTTTCATAACTTTGAGAAGGCAGTAGAAATTGATAATTCTTCTATTAAAAATATTCTTGAACTGAATGATTCAGAAATTGAAGACTCTGAGATTGACTCGCCGTTTGCAGTTATGTCATTAATTAAACTTGCCAAGAGAAAAAACTGGAAACCAAAATTACTGTGCTATAAAAATTCGGGAAATGTAACAGGAGATAAAAACAAAGTAGTTGGATATGCGTCAATAATATTTTACGAAAATGATTAATACTTTTACCACCGAAGAAAAAGATTTTCTTGTAAAACTCGCGAAAGATTCCGTGGATACATATATTCGAACAGATAAAGTAATTAATGTAAATGAAGTCCCGGAAAATTTGAAAAAACAGCTTGCCTGTTTCGTAACAATTTATAAACGTGGGGAATTAAGAGGATGTATTGGTACGATAGAGCCATATGATATGTTATACAAAAGTGTAATCGAGAATGCAATTTCTTCCGCAACCCGCGATATGAGATTTGATTCTGTTAAAGAAGATGAATTGAAAAACTTAACGTATGAAGTCTCAGTACTTACCCGACCGCAGGAAATCAGGTTTACTACAAAAGACGAACTTTTCGAAAAAATAAAAGGAAAAGGTGTCACTATTGAAAAAGGATATTTCCGTTCAACATATTTACCACAGGTATGGGAACATTTTTCTGATGAACCAGATTTTCTTTCAAGCCTTTGCCGGAAAGCGGGATTGAGTGGAAATGAATGGAAGAAACTAGATAAAAGCGGAATCCGGTTTTCAGTTTATGATACTTATCATTAATAAATAGGGTTATTTTTCAGAAAACAGATGTTTTATTCCATCCCAAATATGAAAAAGTTATAGTATCACGACTATTGTTTTACGCGTTTAAACTTTTTCAAAACCACATTAACAAATTAAATCTTTAATTAAATAGATTTTTTCAAATTTATTGTGGCACTAAAATTGCAAGTTTAATTGTTAACGGAGGTACATTTTTTCCCAAAAATTGGATACAAAATCTGAATGAGAGATTTCTTATTTATAAATAAATTTAGAAAATTAAAAATAGTTATATGAAAATCAGAATACATCTATATATTTTAGTATTAATTAGTGTTTCAGTTGTTTTTTACAGTTGTACAGATTTACTGACAAATCCGGATGCAAACAATAATCTGACTCTCGGATATGCATTATCAAAAGAGACTCCTGAAAATCCGGAAAACATATTAACATTTGATACAGTCAAGATTCTTTTTAAAGACTTTAAACTAATTTCAGGACTTGGTAATTCCGAATATTTGGATTCAGGAGTGTTTGTAATTTATTTTAAGCCCAATAATGTTAATACAATCGAATCTAAACAAATTAATCCCGATTCATACAATCGGTTTATGTTTGAAATTCACAAAGCAAATCCCGGGGAAAATGTTACAGATCCTGATTTCTGGAACTATATGGGAAATAGTTATTCCGTAGTTGTAAAAGGATCTTTTAACCAGAATAGATTTGTCTATCGATCCAGTGAAACAGCCAATCTGACACTAAATTTTCCGAAAGTGATTAACCTTCAAAAATCAGAAAGAACAAATGTGACATTGCTTATAAAGCCGTATATTTGGTTTTTAAGGAATAATGAATACATGGATCCAAGTGACCCCGCAAACGCTATTGATATTGACAATAACATCAAAAATAATAACGGTGAGAATTTCAGTGCATTCAAGGATAATAATAAAGATGGAATTCCGGACTAAGGAAAGAAGAATCTGATTTAATAAAAAATGCTGATAATTATTGAAGTAACCCTCTTCACTGAGGGTTACTTCTTTTTTATATACAAGAAATCAGTTCCGTATTTCAGAATCCTTTTTTTAATTACGGTTCGAATGCAGGGATATTCGATACTGTAACAATTATAAAAAGAAAAAAACCTGCTTGATTCTTTTTTTTTGTCCGGCAGTTAATTAATCTTTGTTAAGATGAACAAGAACATACATTACCCTGGTTACTTTTGATGGTACGGGATTAAAATCCAGTGTAATCATTTTTTCGAGTTCAGTTTGCGGAATCCTGTATATCAGGTTTGACCAGTTATTAGAATTAGATTTTTCAAGGAATGTTCCATTCCAAATTCTCGAAAAAGATTTTGACTCCATTTTTGTGAAGCCAAGTTTATTAAGATCTTCAGACCAGTAGTCAACTTCTTTTGAATCGAGCCTTAATGTGACAAATCCGCCGGGGGGAATTACATCCGCCACGCAGGATAAATAAACAGGATTAATAAAATTTCCTTCAATAGTTGAAAACACCACATTATAAATATTATAGAAAAAGTTATTTGTAATTGTCACTTCACTTTTCGCTCTGTCATATTCTACAGTTACTTTATTACTGAAAGTCATTTCCCCTTCATAAAAAAGAAAACGTGATTTAATTCCGCTATATTCAAGTTCGTCCGCATCTACGTTATTCAAAGTTTCCATAATATCTTTAAGCGGAACCAGTCTGTTCGTATCAATATTTACTTTCAAAGATTTTTCACCCATTGGAAATGAAACATTTTTCCATTCTGTAGTATTCTTATCGGTATTTGCGGGAGGATACGTGTCAGTAGGTTTTCCCGAATTAAATATAACTTTAAGGTCGAAAGGTTTCTTTTCAGAGGAATGAACATAAATCACGGGCTGTTTTACAAGTGTTATCCTTTCAGGACGGGATGTATTAAAAAAAATATCATCGTCTTTGCAGCCAACCATAACGCCCCATTCATAAATTTCATATCCACCCAAGGAAGAGGAGGAGTACCAAGTTCTTCAATCTTAGATATCTCAATAATTGTTCCCCAATTTCTTGTACTCATCATATCTGTCCTTATATTTACCTTTAAATTTGATTTTAAGGTTATCTTTTTTATAATCTTGATCTAGATTGATTGGATCATAATTAATTCCATCATCTCCTGCAATTCCAAAGAATCCGCCTTCAAAGGAAAAATATTTTACGGTTCCTGTTTTTGAGATTACCTCCTGAGCATAGCCCGGATAATGCTTTGGAATAATATTACTGCAATATAGTGACAAGGATAAGAAATAAATATTTTTGTATTTTATACATTATTCACCTCTTAAATTATAATTTTATTATTGAAAAATAATTATTAATCATTTAAAATGTAATGTATAAATAATCGAGTTTTATAACAAGGGTAAAACAGAATTCAGTTTCGCATAAAAATTTCTTAAAAATATAAATTATTTTTAGTATTGTAAAAAATCATTTTTATAAAGAACTTAACGAAAATCTAAAATATAAACTTATGGCATTAGACGATTTACTGGACAAAGCGAAAGAGTCTGCAGGCAATCTTGCAGATAAAGCAAAAGAATCTGCCGGCAGTATATCAAATAAATTTGTAGAGCTGAAAGATAATTTTCTGGGAGACGAGGAGAAGGAAATTGAAGATGAGTTTAAAGACAATTCTGCATCTAAAATGCAGAATATTATGCAAAATATTACAGATTCAATTGCACTTATAAATAGATCCGGATATGAATTTAAAGGAATCGGAGCGAATCTTGGTTTAGCACTCTCTTTTTCACTGGCTTTTCATTTTAAGAAAGATATTTCGGATGAAGATAAATCAGCACTTTTAGAAGAAGCAAAAGAAAAAAAACTTGTGAAATTAATCTTAAAGATGCTTTTCAAAGCGGATGAATTCTATAAGGCATTTAAACTTGGAGCTTACGAACTCGATACTGTAAATATAACATTGGGGTTATCGCCGGGAATGAATTTAGGTTTTAAAAAAGGAGATTAAATTAAACTGCTTTTAATTTAATTTTTTATAAATCAAGATTATTTTTATAATTTACAATTATTTATAAGTTTATTATCTTTTATCAGTTTTTTATATACATATTAAGAAAATGTGCATAAAGTTTTACGATTGGTATTCAAATAGAGGGAATTATATTCAACGGAAAAAAGAATCAGAGCATCACTTTTTCAGTTCTTTTCTAATTCATTATAATCAGGATATTAGCGATTATTTAAATTAATAAATTTAAAATAAATCATATGAAAAAATTTACAGTTCTGTTATCCATTGTAGTGTTGATATTTTTCTATACTGCGGGTTCCTCGCATTGCCAGACTACGACTGATAAAAACAAACCATTTTTTACAATTGATGTTTCCGGAGGATTAAATATTCCTTTACTGGATCTTAAAGGAACAGGACCTTTAGGATTTTATAATTTTCAGGATTATGGCGTTGGTCTGGGTCCAAGTACTGCTATTAATGTAAAAATGGCCGTTCTTACAAGGAAAATGCTTCAGTTAAGATTATATGCTATATTTGGATATGCACATTTTAGTAACGATGGCGCAGGCGGGATAGATTTAGGTCCTGCACCGGTAGGATGGCCTCCTCAAACTAAAACTTACTCTTACCTGAACGGAGGAACGAGTTATATCAGGATTAATCAGCCTTATACGGGATTAGGATTTGAATATGCTCAATATACAGACCGTGAAGCAAAGTCTTCATTTAATTTTGGTCTCGATATAGTTTTAAGCATGATTACAGGAAGAGTTTTTCAAACTACGGCTTCCGGAGTTGAAGAATTTAATACTCTCAGAGCAAATCCAAGATTAGGATTTGGCTTTAATTTATTCTGGAATTACAGAATTTCAAATATTGTCGGAATTAATGTAGGTTCCAGATTCCAGTTTTCGAACATAATTGGAAAATCATCTTCTGTTACAGATGAGAGCGGATATGTTTATTTAAATGATGAGGCTAATCAGTCCCTTAATGTTAATTTATCAAATAACAGAAATGTAGCGTTTATAAGTTTCTTCGGGGGCATGTCATTCTATATCGGGAAAAAATAGTTTTTATCTAATATTTCTTTTAAAATATTGTTAATTTAAAAAGGTTAGACTTGACAAGTCTAACCTTTTTATTTATATATTGACTGATAATTAATGGAATAAACTTATGAAAAAGAAGGAAAAGAAATTCAAACACAAAAACATACAAAAATCGAAGCAGTTTAAAGATTACAGTTTAAAAGCTTCAGACTGGATAGTTAATTTCAATCACAATCACCCGTTTGAAATAATGGGACCTCATTTTATGAAGGATAAAAATGAAGTAATAATAAATGCTTTTCTTCCGGGGACTTTAAAAGCTGAAATAATTCCTTCAGAAGGAAATTTTAAAAACTGTGAAATGAAATTAATTAATAAACCCGGATTTTACCAATGCACATATTCAGAAACCGAAGAGATATTTAACTATAAAATAAAAGCAACATATAATGACGGAACAACAGTTCTGAAAGATGACCCTTACAATTTTGAAATAGACCTTTCTGATTTTGATTTGTTTTTAATGGGAGAAGGAAATCATTTTAAGAGTTATGAGAAATACGGAGCAATGTTAAAAGAGATTAACGGAGTGAAAGGAACACAATTTATTGTTTGGGCTCCGAATGCTAAAAGTGTAAGCGTTGCCGGAAACTTTAATTACTGGCGCACAGGTGAATATGTAATGGATAACCTGAACGAATCAGGAAACTGGGGTCTTTTTATACCGGGACTCAGAGAAGGTGAAGTTTATAAATATGCGATTAAATCCCGTGAGAAAGATTTCGTATATATGAAATCAGATCCATATGCATTCCAGGCTGAAGTCAGACCAAGAACGGCTTCTGTAATTTCCAACATCGAACCGTTATAACTGGAAAGACAATAACTGGATGGAGCAAAGAAAAGAATGGAATTTTATGAATCAGCCAATATCCATTTATGAAGTTCATCTTGGTTCCTGGAAAAAAGATTTTAACAACAAAGATTTTTATAACGAATGGGGATACAAAAATTACAGGCAGCTTGCTTATGAACTTGCGGACTACGCAAAGGAAATGGGATATACACACATTGAACTGCTTCCGATAATGGAACATCCTTATGACCAATCCTGGGGATATCAGGTGATAAACTATTTCGCTCCGACAAGCCGTTTTGGAACACCCGAGGATTTTATGTTTTTTGTTGACCATTTACACAGCAAAGGAATTGGGGTTATTCTTGACTGGGTGCCGGCTCATTTTCCATCCGATGAGCACGGACTGGCAAATTTTGATACCACTCAGTTATATGCTTACAAGAATCCTAAAAAAGGTTACCATATGGAATGGGGAACTTATGTTTTCGATTACGGAAGAAATGAAGTGATTAATTTTCTGATTTCAAATGCTCTTTTCTGGTTTGATAAATATCATATAGACGGTTTACGTGTCGATGCGGTTGCTTCAATACTTTATCTTGACTATTCACGGGAAGAAGGTGAATGGGAGCCGAATATATTTGGAGGAAGGGAAAATCTTGAAGCAATTGAATTTATTAAAAAACTTAATGTAATTGTTCACGAAAACCATAAAGGAATTATGATGATTGCAGAGGAATCAACTGCATTTCCGCAGGTTACAAATCCTGTTTATCTCGGGGGACTGGGGTTTGATATGAAATGGAATATGGGCTGGATGAATGATATTTTAAGTTACTTTTCACTGGACCCGATACACAGGAAATATCACCATAATAATATTACATTTTCTTTATGGTATGCATTTTCGGAAAATTTCATTTTGCCGATATCTCACGATGAAGTTGTCCACGGTAAAAAATCCCTTCTTGAAAAAATGCCGGGAGACCAGTGGCAGAGATTTGCAAACCTGAGATGTTTCTTTATTTTTATGTTCGGGCATCCCGGGAAGAAACTTAATTTTATGACAGATGATATTGCACAGTACAATGAGTGGAATTCAGAAAAAGAGATGGACTGGTTCATTCTCGATTTCCCTGAACACAAAGAGCTTCAGTTCTTTTTCAGCGAATTAAATAAACTTTATAAAATGCACAAGGCATTTTATGAAGTGGATTTCAAGCAGGAAGGATTTCAATGGATAGATTTTTCTGATTCTGAAGGAAGCGTGATATGCTTTATGAGAAAAACTTATGACGAAAATGAGATTTTGATTTTCGCATTTAATTTTACTCCTGTATTCAGGGAGAGTTATGTATTCGGAGTTCCCAAACCGGGATTCTATAAGGAGATATTCAATAGTGATGCAGAAGATTACGGCGGAAGCGGAAAAGGAAATCTTGGCGGTGTGCATTCAGCCCCAATCAACAGATTCCTGTGGCAGCATTCGATAAATATTGCTTTGCCTCCTCTGGCAGGGGTGATATTTAAATATGAAGTTTAATAATTATCTGTTGTTTATCATAAGTTTAATAAGGTTACATATTATGGTAATAATATTTTGATTTAAAATTTCTTATTTTTGCCACTGTGTTTCTCTGAGTAAGCTCTCAGAATTATCTCTTTTGAAACGGAAAATTTTATAAAGTTAAAAAGTTATTGATTTGGATAATAAGAATTACATTTGCATACACGGGCATTTTTACCAGCCGCCAAGGGAAAATCCCTGGACAGACGAAATTGAAAAACAAGAATCTGCATCTCCATTTCACGATTGGAATGAACGAATCTATCAGGAATGCTACAAACCTAATTCAGAAGCAATAATAATTGATGACAAAGGAAATGTTCTGAAACGAATAAACAATTATCAATATATAAATTTTAATTTTGGTCCCACACTTTTAAACTGGATAAAAGATAAACATCCAAAAGTATTTTTCAAAATCCTTGAAGCAGATGAAAAAAGTTTGCTTGAGCATAAGGGACACGGGAATGCAATTGCACAGGTTTATAATCACATTATAATGCCTCTTGCGAACAGGAATGACAAAATAACACAGGTTAAGTGGGGACTTAAATATTTTAAATTTTATTTCGGAAGGGATTCGGAAGGCATCTGGCTTTCGGAAACAGCATGCGATATGAAAACGCTTGAAGTCCTTGCAGATGAAGGAGTGAAATATACTATACTCGATCCATCACAGGCGGAAAAAATAAAAAGTATTAAATCTGCAGACGGGTGGGAAGACGTATCCGGTACGACCATTAATCCAAAAGTTCCTTACAGATGCTTTATTGACGAAAAGAAAGAAAAATATATTGACGTATTTTTTTATGACGGACCATTTGCACGAGGCATAGCTTTTGATGATATGGTTTACAGTGCACAAAAAATGATGGAGAGAATTAAATTAATTACTATTCCGGATTTAAAAAATGACCAGTTGATATCTGCTGCGACAGACGGGGAAACATTCGGACACCACAAGCATTTCACGGACAGAACTTTAGCTTATCTTTTATCAGAACTTGCAAATCGGGAAGGGTATAAAGTCGTAAATTTCGGAGAATATCTAGCAAAACATAAACCAAAGAATGAAGTTATAATTAAAAAAGGCAAGAATAACGAAGGAACATCGTGGAGCTGTGTTCACGGAACGAGCAGATGGAAAGAGGATTGCGGTTGCCACACAGGAGGTGAGCCGGGATGGAACCAGAAGTGGAGAACTCCGCTCCGTAATGCTCTTGATATATTAAGGGATAATCTTATTAAAATATTTGAAACTAAAGGAGGAGAATATTTAAAAGACATATGGGCTGCAAGAAATGATTATATAGATATTTTACTGGATAAATCTGACGATACATCGAATGAATTTTTCAATCACCATTCAATCAAGGAATTAAATGAGAAGGAAAGGAACTTGTGCTTTAAACTTCTTGAAATGCAAAAGTTTGCGATGTTTATGTACACAAGCTGTGGATGGTTTTTTTCCGATATATCGGGAATAGAAACTCAGAAGATATTAGAATATGCGAGACGAGCTATCGAAATTTCGCAGGAGATAACAGGTGATAACAATATTGAAAAAGAGTTTCTTAAACGAACTTGAAAAAGCAAAGAGCAACAGACCTGAATTCGGCGATGGCAAGAAAATTTATTCCAAGATAAATAATTAGCGAATTATATAATTTCATTCTATAGGGGATGAACACTTCTTATTCAGCATAAGTACTGAATATAAAAACAAACCTAAGGGTAAAAAATATTGAATTGCACCATCAAATTTAATAGATTAGTATTACTTATTATAGATTAGGAGTTCTTTGCTTTTGAAATTCAAGGTTCTAAAAAAAGATCCTTTTAAAATAACCTTTTATAATCAAAACAAAAAATCATGAGAAATCAAATTTACATTTCAGTTTTAGTCTTGATCGCTTTTATCCTGTCTTTTACTTCATGTAAAAATGAAACGGCAAAAATAGAAGTCGATAAAGAAAAACCAAAAACAGAACAAGTCACTAAAGTTAACACGGATGAAATTGTCGGAAAAATTTCAAAATACAGAGCAGATAACGAAGCGAAACTGGTAAATAATTCATTTACCAAAAAAGTAATACCTCTTACCGGCGACAAAATAAAAGAAACCATAAAACAAAAATGGGATAAAATGGATGTTTATTCTGAAGGGGATAAAATCGTCAGGTTACAGTTATATCCTCATAAAGGTATGAGTGAAAGAACAGAAGAATTTTATTTAATGGATGGTAAACTTGTATTTGTCTTTATACAGGATAAAGGACCAAAAAATGAAGGTAAAGACACAGGTGAACCCGGAAAAGAACTATATTTTGATAATAACAAACTAATAAAGATGAATAATACGAGCGGAGAAACTGTAAAAAATCTTGATGAAGAATCGAAAATGTACGAATCCCGCATGCCGTACGAAGTTAACGACTTGCTTGAAATTATTAAAGCTACCAAATAAATTCAGGGAAATAAAGATTTCGAGTTGGTGAAGCTATTCGAGAAATAAAGTTATCAATAATATAAATAAAGCCCGGTAAATAAAATGTTTTACCGGGTTTTTTTACATCTTAATTTTTTAGAAGAGTCCCGAAAAGCTGGAGACCCTGTTAAAAAAGATTATTTAAAATTATGACAGATATCATTATTTAATTAGCGTCATCTTTTTCGACTGTGAATAGTTATCAGTTGTGAGGCGATAGAAATAAACACCACTTGAAAAATTTGAACCATCAAATGTAACTTCATACGAACCTGCTTGCAAATATTCATTTACGAGTGTAGTGATTTCTCGTCCTGTTATATCATAGACAGACAGGAATGTCTGTCCTACTGAGTGTGATGCTATATCAAATTTTATTTTTGTTATCGGATTGAAAGGATTCGGGTAATTTTGAAGCAAATTAAAGTTATCCGGAATTTCAGTTGTGATATTTCTGATTCCAATGGTGTTGATATCAATCGGAGCGAGCCAAACCTGATATAATCCGGAGAAATCATCCATCCATAAAGCATATATTTTATTTCCGGAAGATTCTAAAGTAATGTGGTCACCCTGATACCCGGCGGCCCCACCTGGTATTGGTTTTGGTTTAAAACGGTGATTGCTTACAAGAAATTCTGTCCAGGTTGAGCCGCCGTCTTTTGAACGTGAAAGATAAACCTCCGCTGAATCAGAAGAAGTATTCCGGTCATCATAATAAAGTATGTTTACAGCACCTGTAGAGTCAACATCAATTGAAGGAAAATATTGAATCTTGCCGTTGTTAATCGGGTCCTTATTAACCCTGATTCCGGAAGACCAGCTCGTACCATTGTTTGAAGAATAATGCAAAATGATATCCGGATCACTCCCTGCAGGTGCGAGATTTTTTTCTGTAGTTGCAATGTACATCCACCCTCTTCTTGGTCCGTTTGATTTATCTATTCCAAGATTAGGAAGTCCGTTCACCCGGATGCTTTCTTTTGATGGTAAGGTACCGCTTATTCCGTTCACTGCATAAATGTTTTGATTTACAGACCAGTTATCACCTCCGTTTGTTGAG
The DNA here is from genome assembly GCA_963806045.1 of uncultured Ignavibacteria bacterium. Taxonomy (GTDB): domain Bacteria; phylum Bacteroidota; class Ignavibacteria; order Tepidaquicellales; family Tepidaquicellaceae; genus DATCHW01. The sequence continues at coordinate 450,475 of CAWDWP010000001.1, forward strand.
ACTGCAAATCCAATAATATTTTCAGGAAAAGGAGATGTTGGTGCCACTCCCGCCCAGCAAACATATACTTTACCATCTAATCCTGTCCTTACATATGCCCCGGAACATCTTTGCGGGGGAGGACTATTTATTGCAAACGAAGCATTCCAGCTATTTCCCCCATTTGTTGAATAAGAAAAATTTACCGGGAAAGGTGAAGTAAAAACAACTCTTGCATGGTAAATCCTTCCATAAAACGGGCTTGCAGGGTCGTAATCCGCAGTTGTAGGGGAAACACATTTGTCATCCGTCTGCGTTCCTATAATTGTTGCGGCATTTGACCATGTTGTTCCGAAGTCAGTCGAAAAATGTCCGTAAGCTCCCGGTATAAATAGTCCGTTATGTGTAAGAACAAATATACCATTATTATTTATCGCAACTCCCGGTGAACCGCCATGATTTGAAGTTGATTGACCGGTGCAGGAATCAATTCCAATCCAGTTTGTACCGCCATTAGTGGAAAAATAAACTCCTTCGCTCCGAAGCAAACTTGTACCAAGTTTAATTGTTACAGCACTTACAAATAATATCTGGTGATTCAAAGGGCTAACGCATATAACGGGTTCTGTCTGTGTAATCGTAGAAGGAAATATCTGGTAATTGCTGAAACTGCTATACCTCTGTGATAGTACCACTCCTGAAAATACCGTCAGCATTATTAAAGAAATAAATATTCTTTTAAACATAAATTTTTTAATTAAAATCTGTAACTAATATTTAAACCGGAATAAAAGTTTCTTGGTTCACCCATACTGTAATAATTTCCAAAAAAATCATTCGTATTCACAAAGCCGACATACCTTCTGTCAAAAATATTTGCTCCTCCGAAATAAAATATTGCTCCTAATTTATCATAAGTGAATGTAAGTCCTGCCATAAAATTTCCATAGAAATAAGGTGATGTTGATTCAGAATTTTTATCGTTGACGTACATTCTTGTCAGATAGTCACAATCCCACACAAGCAAACCCGAAATATTTTCATTTATTTCCAGTTCGTATTCCAGAATAAAATTGAATATATTTTCCGGAACAGAAGGAACAAAATTTCCCGAATAATCTTCTGTAGTATTTCCGGATGGTCCGTAAATTATAGCTTTGTATTCGTCATATTTAAAATGGGTTCTCGTATAGTTAATAATCAGGTCCACACCTTCAAAAGGTTCGCTTTTAAATCCGCACTCTACACCGGTTCTTGTTGTCTTTGCAGCATTCCTGAAATATGATATCTGGTTTATTACAAACGGTACAATTTCATCAGATAAATTATAATTAAAGAATGTCACCTCAAAGAAAAGTTTACGCATAAATTCTGATTTCTTATTTAAAATATTTCCTTTAATTCCAAACTCGAAATTACCGGATTTTTGTGCATCAAGGTCCGGATTCAATGTATATTTTAAATTTGTAGATACGGGAGAGTTGTTAAGTTCGCTCAAAGCAGGAATATCGTATCCTACGCCATAAGAAGTATAAAGTGCTATTGACGGGGTAAGTTTATAATTCAAAGCGACTTTAGGCGTAATTCTCTGGAATACCCTCATCGTATCTGTGCTTCCGTAAGGAATATAATTTTCACGGGCAAATATATTTTTATCATATCTCGCTGAAACATAGAAATCCATTTTATTCGCAAGGATGTTTATCTGGTCGAAAGCATAGAATCCGATATTACTAAGGCTTGAATTATACTCGTTTTGAACGGTGATATCACGTCTGCCGTTTATATTCGGGAATTCGGTTATTGGTCCGGTTTGATAAGCATAATCCATTCCGAGGGAAAAAACATTTCGCCTTTCTAATATTTGTGAGCGATTAGAAAATCGAACGAGAGAGCCAACCGAATAACGGGTGGCGAAAGATACAAAATTCAAATCTGCTTTCATTAATTCTTTTATCCCGCCGTAACCTGTAACCTCGATTTCATTTAAATCATTTTTTCCAAATGAACTTTTAAATCTTACGGCTAATCTTCCCTTTTCAGTTTTGTTCCGAAAGTCCTGAGTGAGAGCCAAAGGACTGGCTTGAAAAGGATCAAGCCTGAATTCTGACTGGGTCAATGAATACGGGTCGCGAGTAAAACTATTTACATAATTTCCCAGAACGGATACTGTTGTTTTTTTTCCTATGTATCCTTCGTAAACGGAGTTAATCAAATGCTGGTCGCTTCCGGAATGTGGTCTGAATCCCTCCAGATTTCTGTAATAGTAGGATGTGTAAAACCGGTTATTAACATCCTGTAATCCGAATTTTAATCCGTTTTGTCTAAAGCCAAACTTTCCTACCTGATTCATTGATGTCACGTAGTTCTTCGTGAAATTCATATCTGATAGAAAATTTACTACACCGCCCGGTGCATTTGCATAAAGGGAAGATAAATTTCCTTTAACAACTTCCACTCCTCCGAGTGATGTAAAATCCACGGCATCTATTGTTGTTTCTCCATCAGGTTCAGATTCTGGTATTCCATCCTGCAGTATCCTTATACCGCGCACTCCTGAGTTGGACCTCATACCAAAACCACGAAGTGATATTCTTAAATCATTACTGCCGAAATGGTTTTGAAGAAAAAGACCCGGTACATCTGCGAGAACATCTTTTGCGGAAATTTTTCTGCCGTATCCCAGTTCTTTTTTATCCACGCGGAAAACAGAATAAGGAATATCTATAATCTTTTCAAAAGTTCTTGTTCCCGTAATAACAAGTTCTTCTGTTTCATATTTATTAGTATCTTTTTCGCTCTGCGAATAACAATATGTTGAAAGAAATAATATGAATAAAATCGTAAAAAGTCTCATGTGTGAATAATTTAATTTGTTCTTAAATCTTTATAATTATCAAAACATAATAAAGTCAAATCATCTTACATAAAAAAAATCTCCTCCCCCTTGAAGAAGGGAGAGGAGGGTGGAGTAAAATATATTAAAATCCGATTTTTATATTACCAAATATTTCCCGTTTTGCACCTGGCTGATATGCGTTCCCGCCTGAATCCGGTTCACTAAACGCTACATAAGTCTGGTCAGTAAGATTTCTTCCGTTTATACTAATTTGTCCTTTAATTCCCGAGCAGTTGAAATTGTATCCTAATCTTGCTCCGAGAAGTGTATATGCCGGTACCGCCTGAGATTCTATATTAGCACCGTCAATAAAAGATTTTGATAACGATTCGGTATTTAATGCTACAAAGAATCCGGGATAGAAATCCCATTCTACATCAACATATAATTGGTGATCAGGAATATTCGGAAGTTTATTTCCGTTTTGAATATATCTGATGTCGGTTGTATCATCCATAATTATCTGTATAGGAGCACTAAGATCATATTTGAAGCTTGAGAATGTATATGCTGCCTGAATTATAAGATCTTTTACGGGAGTATATTTTGCATATAATTCAAGCCCGGTTCTGTTAGTTGCGCCTACGTTATTATAGAATGTTTCGTGGTTTCTCGGGTATGGAATATAGAATCTGTTAAAATCATTTTGCGTTTTAAGGTAGAACCCGGTTATGTCATAAGTGAATAGATTTTTTACGCTTCCCCTGAATCCTACGTCAAAACCGCTTGAAGTTGCAAACGTAAGGTTTTTATTGAACCCTGTAAAAGAAGCAGGATTTTGGGAGAGCTCTTCAGTGGAAGGAGGAAGGAATCCTTGTCCCCAGCTTACAAACACATTAAATTCCGGTAATGGAGTATAGGTAGCTCCTACTTTAAATGTCGGGTGATTGAAGTCTGCAGTTTGTTTTGCTGTTGTAGAATCCAGAAGGTCTTGCAGATTATTGTTAATAGCATCATATCTTAATGATACCATAAAATTAAATTTATTGTTAAATCCAATTTCATCAACTGCGAACACTCCGTAATTGCTTTGAGTAATTTTTTCGTGTGATAACAAAGTCGTTAAATCAATTAATGAAAAATTATTTGGATTTTCGTGTCCGTCAATTGTCTGCCATTGCATATCGCTGCCGATACTGACTTTATTTACGATATTACTTTTTTTATCGAAGACAGAAGTGTTTGTATATTGAACTGATGCTCCCGGAGTAGTAAATATTTGGGTGTTGAAAGTATGGTTGTTTGCTTCGACAAATTGAGTAGTTTTTACATAACCGCTGAAATTCAGTTCATTATCATTGTCGAAAAATATTTTTCCTGTTAATCCATTTGTGAGTCGATCGTTCTCGACATGTTCATTAAACGGAATAGCATCGGGATTCGATGTTATGGGACTTGAATTATAAGTCGCTAAATCAATACCTTCAGGGTTTTCATGATATGTATGAGAATATGTTAATATCGGTGTTAAGGTAATATTCTTAACAGGAGAATAATTTAACTTTGCACTTACATTATTCCCCCAGAAATGTGTATGATCTCTCCATCCGTCTCCCATTGTTCTTGAAAATGATACACGGTAATTTGCATTTTTTACCTGTCCCCCGAATAATCCGAATCCTTTCCAGAAATTATTGGAACCATACGATGCATCGGCTTCCCCAAAAAGCGGGAGGTTTGGGGCATTTTTAGTGATTATATTAATAATACCACCATTCGAGCTTCCGCCGAATAACGAAGCGGATGGTCCCCGCAAGACTTCGATTTTATCAACATTGTTGAAATCGATATCGTAGAAATCCGATAAAAATCCGCTCGGGTCATTTAAGGGAATTCCATCTAATATTCCTCTAATGCCTCTTGTACCGCGCTCAGTCAGTATTCCCTGACCCCTGATTGACAGGTGAAGTCTTTCCCCGTTTGCCTGATTATCGACTTTGACACCCGGAACAAGTTTTAACGGCTCGTCCATTGCTACGGAACGCGGCAGACTATTAAGTATATCATTTCCTATAATACTGATTGGAGCAGGAATATTGCGAAGCGGTAAATCAAGCCTCGGGGCACGCACGATAATTTCTGTGGGCAATATAAAATTTTTCAAAGTATCTTTATTATCCTGTGCCCATAATATATTACTGCACAGTAATATTATAACTGCTATAATAATTTTTTTCATAAGTTTTTTTAATTAGATTAATTAAAAATGAATAATTGTTTTTTGACAATTTATCAGTAAACAATTTGAGAATGAAATATTATGCGGTGGATGACTCTTTTGGAGGGGGTGTCAGGATTTCTTTGAAATTCGTTTTTAAATTGATTTTATTAAAGCGAATAAATTCAATAATCTGATTTGTAAAGAGAGAACCTTGCTGAGGAGTGATTCCCAATGATATTTTAGTCCTTAATATATTTCGAATTGCAGGTTGTCCCGATCTTTTAGTATTCAGATCCTCTATATAAGAAGAAAATATTTTCTCGATTGTATTTTCTTTTTCGTCATTAAAACAGTATAGGATTAATTTGTCTCCTTCTTCATATTTCCTGTAAATATCATACAATTTTCCTTTGTATTTTATTTCATAATCATGGAGGAATATGCATTCAATATTATAGGGGATTAAGTCTTTACTCAGGACTATAATATCCAGATCTTCTTCAGATATGTAGTTTCTCATTTTTTCGAAAGCATCATCTTTAATAGATTGCTTTACTTCAAAATAAACCAATACATACCCGAAGGAGTTAAATAAAAGCAAAAACGATAACAATATTATTGCAATTTTTTTCATTACTTACACATATAAACAAAATAAAACGAAAAAAATTAATTACCACCGATAATAAACTAATCATAAAATTTAATTTTATCAATTATCAAATTTGAACAAAACAGAAGTTTAAAATCACACTTCGTTAATGTTCTCTTGATATTAGTTATTTATTATTATAAGTTTAATGATATGAACAAAATGAAATTCATTTTAATATTATTATCTTAATTGCTGTGGGAATGATAGTAGAAATAATATTTTAATTTTAGTATTTATGAAAAAAATATTTATTACAATTGTATTTATATCCTTAATTGTATTCCAGTCAACCACAGTTCAATCACAAATCCGCATTAAAAGATATCCGAACTACACGCAGGTTAATTTTACGATTACAATGCCCGATGGTGCAATTTTAGATTGCTCAAAGTTTTACCCGGATGAAACACCCCCGGTTAACGGATGGCCCGTAATTATTTACTGTCACGGATATGGTCTAAGCAAAGCAGACGTTGAAGCCGCCGCTATAGAACAGTCACAATACGGATATTATTGCATGACATATTCAATGAGGGGGCAGGGATTTTCAACAGGAAAATCAAATCTTATCAGCACAACGGAAATGAATGATTTTAACAATGTGGTCAATTATGTAAAAAATGATGCTATTGTAAACCCTGATAGGGTAGGCGTTAACGGAGCTTCTCAGGGAGGAATCATTCCCTTTATGGCTGTCTGCAACGGTACAAATCTTAGAATGGTTACCTCTGAAGTCAGTTCCCCGGAATTTGCATCCAGCTGGATTGAAAACAAGTGTGTGAAAATGACATTGCTCTGGAGCCTCAGTTATGATACAAGCAGATGCAGATATAATAACCAGGTCTCAAGTTACAGAAACTGGATACTTGAAGACTCACCCGAGAAATGGGACAGTTTAGCATATTATATTCCCATAAACAGAGATTTTACAAATAAAGTGACCCAAAATACAGTACCGATATACTTATCAAATGTCTGGCAGGATAAATTTTTTAATGTATACGGAGTAATCAAACAAATTCAAAATTTAAGCGTTCCTAAGAAATTCTATTTTGGTACTTATCTGGCGCACGGAGCAGATGATAACGAAGTAGAGCATGTTTATTATGGAAATACTCTCGGGGATTATTTTGACTATTGGCTTCAGGATATTCAAAACGGTGTAATGGATTCTTCTATGTATGTTTACTCATCAAGCAACTATCCAAGGATTGGAAATTGCTGGTCATGGACCCGTTCTTACTCGAATAGCTGGCCACCTGCAGGAGTAGAGGATATCAAATTCTACCTTACGCCAAATTCTAAATTGAGAACTGTCGTAAACACTTCAAATCCGGACACAGTTGGATTTCTGAATGATATTAAGGATCAGACGTTAACGATGACTGAAGCGGTAAACAGGGAGTTCACCGGGACTGTATTTAATTCTAAATTCGGAAAGACACAATTAGTATTTGAAACCCCACCGCTTATACAGAATACCACGATGGCAGGGACACCTATGGTAAATGTGCATTACAGAAGCGATGCGAATAAATGTCAGTTTAATTTCCAGATATGGGAAGTACTTCCCAACAATACATCAAACCTCGTTTCGAGGGCTAATGCGATGGAACGCAATATAACCCCTAATACGATACGACAGTTAACATACTGGGGAACTTCGCACTCACATATATTTAAGGCGGGAAACAAAATACGGGTGATATTAACAAACCTTGACAATATTTCAAATGATTATTTTATGAGGACTAATCCATATGTATTACCCTCTCTTATGAGAGCGAGGAATACAATTTATATGAATTCTTCAAATCCCACTTATATTCAGCTTCCTTTAATCGGTTATATTTCTAATGACGTAATTTCAAACACATCGGTTGTTCCGGGAAAATATTTTTTATCTCAGAATTTTCCTAATCCCTTCAATCCTATAACCAAAATCAAATTTGGAATTCCTGCAGGAATAAAAAAACAAAATGTACAGATATTTATTTACGATATTTCCGGAAGGCAGATTCTGAAACTGGTTGATGAGCAGTTATCCCCGGGAGAACATGAAGTGAAATGGGATGCTTCTGAAATGCCGAGCGGAACTTATTTTTACAAAATCTCAGCAGGAAATTATTCTGAAGCAAAAAAAATGCTATTAATTAAATAAATATAGCTATTTAGTTAATAGTCCTCCAATCTTTTAAGAGGATATCTAATAAATAATTAAGCCGTAAAAAGCTATATTTCCAATCGTTTAATAAATTGTATTTGAGGTAGAGTGTTTGTATTTTTGATAAACTATTAAAAAAGGCGTATGAAAAACAAAATCGTAATTATAATATCCATTTTTGCATTATTTTTATCCTCATCTTTATTTTACGGATGCGGTTATAATAAACTTGTAACACTAGAAGAGGGTGTTAACTCAGGGTGGTCACAAGTAGAAAATCAATATCAGAGAAGAGCTGACCTTATTCCTAACCTTGTTAAAACAGTTGAAGGTGCAGCAGATTTTGAGAAAAGCGTTCTAACGGAAGTGACAGAAATGAGAAGCAGAGTCGGCCAGGTGAAATTAAGCGCCGAAGATTTAAATGACCCGGAAAAATTTGCCGCATACCAAAAGGCACAGGATGGGTTATCCAGTGCATTATCGAGATTACTCGTAGTGACCGAAAACTATCCACAGTTAAAATCAAATGAAAGTTTCCTTCAGCTTCAGTCTCAACTGGAAGGTACAGAAAACAGGATTTCAGTGGAAAGAATGAAATTTAACGAAGCCGTTCAGAGATTTAATACTGAAAGAAGAAGTTTCCCGACAATTATATTTGCAGGTATAATGGGATTTAAGGAAAAACAATACTTCAAGGGTAAAGAAGGAACAGATCAACCTCCCGATGTAAAATTTAATTTTGATAAAAAGAAACAAAATTAAATTTAAATGAATAATGATTAATGAGTAATGAATAATGAAAGACAAAGATAATATGTTAATAAAATCGGATAAAAAGAAACAAAATTAAATTTGAACGAATAATGATTAATGATTAAGAGTAATGAATAATAAAAAGAAAAGATAATATGATAATAAAATCCGATAAAACGAATCATTAAAATGAAAGAAAATGTAATCAAAGATAAATCCTTTGAGTTTGCAGTAAAAATTGTCAATCTATCGAGAGCATTAATAAAAGAAGAAAAGGAATTTGTAATATCGAAGCAAATATTAAAAAGCGGTACATCAATCGGAGCAAATGTTGAGGAAGCAGATGGGGGGATATCAAAAGCAGATTTTTCCAGTAAAATCTCCATTGCATATAAAGAAGCGAAAGAAACACTTTACTGGCTTAGATTATTACATGAGACTAATTTAATTAGGGATGAATTATTTCATACCCTTAAATCTGATTGCGATGAAATTTGTAAAATATTGTTTTCAATAATCAAAACTACCAGAATTAATAATAATTAACCATTATCATCGATATTGTATAGTAATCATTATTCATTAATCATTATTCATTAATCATTATATTTATGCAGGCTGTTATAATGGCGGGGGGATTCGGGACGAGGCTAAAACCTCTTACCAACCATATCCCGAAACCGATGGTTCCGGTTGTAAATAAGCCTATGCTGGAGCATCTGTTTACTCTTTTAAAAAATCATAAGATAAAAGAGTATGTGATGCTGTTATACTACCAGCCGGATATTATCAGGAATTATTTTGGTGACGGGAAAAAGTTCGGGGTTCAGATTGAATACATAATTCCTGACCGCGATTACGGCACCGCGGGAGCTGTTAAGCTTTCAGAAAAATTTATAAGGAATAATTTTCTGGTTATAAGCGGGGATGTTCTAACAGATTTTGACCTGACTCAGTTATTGAATTTTCACAAAGAGAAAAACTCCGTCGCAACAATTTCCTTATACAGCTCTGAAAACCCTCTGCAATATGGTATTATACTTACAGATAAAGAAGGGAAGATAATCAGATTCCTTGAAAAACCATCCTCCTCAGAAATATTTTCAGATACTATTAATACCGGAATCTATTACTTCAAGAAAGAAGTATTTAATCATATTCCGGACGGAGAAAATTTTGATTTTTCTAAAGATCTTTTCCCTTACCTTCTGAAAAATAAGATTCCTCTTTATGGAAATAAAAATTCGGGTTACTGGAAAGATGTTGGTACCCTGGAAGAATATTTGTCCGCTAATCTTGACATTTTAAATGGAAAACTCGATTATGTAAAAGCACAGGACTCAAACGGAAATTGTATAAGCCCAAGTGCAATAATAAGTGAAAATGCAATTATTGAGAACAGCATTATAGGTGAAAACGTGACGATTGATAAAGGTGTTTCTGTTAAGAATTCTGTTATATGGGAAAATGTTAAAATCAGTTCAAAAGCTAAAGTGTTATATGATGTAATTGGAAAGAACTGCACCATTATGCAAAATGCCCGTATAAATGATTTTGTCTTTATAGGTGATGACTGTTCTATAGGTAAAAATGCTTTTATTAGCTCGAGTATAAAGATATGGGATAAAAAGATTGTAGAAAATAATGCGAAAGTTACACGGAGTCTGATTTATGAAGACACTTTCTTTAATGAACTATTTACTGATTCAAGAATAACCGGTCTTTCAAATCTTCAGATTAATCCGGAATTCGGTTCGAAGCTTGGAATTGTTTACGGTACATTTGCGGGAAAAAATAAAACTATGATGGCAGGACGTGATATTGACAATATTTCAAATATGATTAAACGTTCAATTACGAGCGGTATACTTTCATCAGGGGTTAATGTGACTGATTTGCAGGTGATTCCGATTCCGATATTGAGGCAGGAACTTAAAAGCGGCGGCGGCTTTGGAGGAATATTTGTAAGAAAATCTCCGTTTGATAAAAACTCTACAGATATTATTTTTATTGATAAGGACGGGCGGGACCTTTCCAGCAGTAAGACGAAATCAATCGAGCGCTTATTCTTCAGCGAAGAATATATACGGGCAGATTATGAAAATGTAGGTTCATTGAAGTATTCTGAAAGAACGAGCGGAAAATATAAAGAGCATTTTTTAGATTGCATCGACGTACCTGCAATTCAAAAAAGACATTTTAAGATTGTCATAGATTATTCATTCGGAATTGCTTCAACAATATTTCCGAACATACTTGGTGATTTCAATTGCGAAACTGTTTCGCTATCAGCACATCTCGAAAAAGAAAAGATGACGAGGAATGCCGCAGAATTTAACTATGCCCTTGATAATTTTTCATTTGTAGTAAAGTCGCTTGATTACGACATAGGGTTTATGATTGATTCAGGGGGAGAGAAAGTTTGGCTTGCAACCAACGGGGGCAAAATACTGAATGGGGACAGGTTCTGCACTATAGTGACAAAGATGTTCCTGATGGGAACACCGGGAGTGAAGAAAATTGCAATGCCTATACAGGCAACTTCAGAAGTTGATATTATTGCAAAAGAATACGGAGTCGAAGTTATCAGGGTAAAAGATTCACATTATGCCATGATGATGGCTTGTGATGATTCAGAAGTGAAGTTTGTCGGAGGTACCAGGGGTGGATTTTTATTCCCGGAATTTATATATGCTACTGATGGAATGTTTACAATTGCTAAAATTTTGGATTTATTAGCAAAGACAAAAACCACCATAGATGAACTTGATGATGTACTTCCTAAACTTCATATGCTAAAAGCTAATATAACTTGTTCAAAAGAAGATAAGGGCAAAATTATGAGAAGATTTATGGAAGATACGATGAAATTTAAGCAAACCCTCATTGACGGAGTTAAAATACATTTAAGCAAAACAGATAACATATTATGTATTCCCGATAAAAACAGAAACTTAGTTCAAATGAATGTAGAAACAGATTCACTTGAAAAATCCCGCAAATTATTGAAAGAATACACTCACCAAATTGAAAGTTATATTAAAAATAAAAAATAATACTTAACTTGTATATTCAATAATATTCAAAAACGAATAAAAATCTTAAAAAATATTAAGCGAAAAATTTATAGAATTTAATTAAATATGAAGATTAGCGACATTTTAAAAGAAAAAGTTACCAGAATAAAACTGATAGCAAAGGACAAGACGGAAGCCATAAATAAAATGATAGATCTTGCCAATAACTCGGGAAATATTATTGACCTGGAAAAAGTAAGGGAATGTGTTTTCGAACGGGAAAAACTAGTATCAACAGGTGTAGGAAAGGGTTTTGCGATTCCTCACGGAAAATCAGATTTTGTTTCCGATATCACTGCTGCTTTCGGTATTATGTCAGATCCGATTGAGTTTGATTCAATAGACGGAGAGAAAGTAAAATTTATTTTTCTTTTGATAGGGAAAGACAGCATGTTAAATGCTCACATAAAACTCCTTAGCAGAATATCAAGGCTGATGAATAAAGATGAATTCAGGGTTAAACTAACTAAAGCTCAAAGCGATGAAGAAGTAGTGAAACTTTTCAAAGAAGAAGAACAAAATTATCTGGAGCTTTAATCGTTTAAATTTATACCTCCCAATCATTGTTATGTCACCCCTTCGGGGTTTAGATTCTTAATAATATTATTCTACAATAATTACATCCCTTCGGGATTTATAACAATCAAATTTTAAGCTTGTATTAAAAATAAAGCTCTATTTCTTATCCATTCATAAAAACGATTTTCCAATATAGAATTAAGCAAAATTTAATAAACTAAATATTAAATTTTATATATAAATCTTATGTTAAATGTGTGTAAACAATGAAGATTTCTGCGAAAAAACCGAATAAATACCTGTTATATTAAGCTCAAAATGAGTAATTTTATTGATGATTTTCAAATATTTAATACAAAAATTTAAATTATCACAATGGCTAATACAATAAAATATGTCTATTACTTTGGCGGAAAGAAAGCCGATGGAAAAGCAGAGATGAAGTCCTTGCTTGGCGGTAAAGGCGCCAATCTTGCAGAGATGGTCAATATAGGTTTACCCGTACCTGCAGGTTTTACAATCTCAACAGAAGTTTGTACTTATTATTATAAAAATAAGAAAAAATATCCTAAGGAATTAAAATCCCAGGTTTTAAAATCACTTGAAAAAGTTGAAAAACAGATGGGCGCAAAGTTTGGTGACGCTATAAATCCATTACTGCTGTCTATCCGTTCCGGAGCCAGAAGTTCAATGCCGGGAATGATGGAAACTGTACTCAATGTTGGGTTAAATGATGCCACACGCGAAGGCTTAATTAAAAAAACAAACAATCCGAGATTTGTTTATGATTCACAAAGAAGATTGATTCAGATGTATTCGGATGTGGTTATGGAAAAAGCAGCAGGTATAGAACCCGAAGAAAATAAAGGTGTAAGAAGTCAGCTTGAAAAAGAACTACATAAAATGAAAACTGCAAAAGGATGTAAATCAGATACTGACCTTACTGCAGATGACCTGAAAGAATTAGTAGATATTTATAAAGCAAAAGTACTGGAAGTTCTCGGAAAACCATTTCCTGAAAATGCTATTGAGCAGTTATGGGGAGCGATAGGAGCAGTGTTCCAAAGCTGGAATGGAAAGAGAGCAATTTCTTACAGAAAAATCGAAGGCATTCCTGATGAATGGGGTACAGCCGTAAGTGTTCAGTCAATGGTATTTGGAAATATGGGTGATACATCAGCTACCGGTGTGGCATTTACAAGAAATCCCGCAACCGGTGAAAATTATTTTTATGGTGAATGGCTTGCAAACGCACAAGGTGAAGATGTGGTAGCAGGAATAAGGACACCGAACCCGATTAATGAAGTTGGTAAAGCTGAACATAATCAACATCTTCAATCTCTTGAAACCGAAATGCCGGAAGTTTACAAACAACTTGACAAGATAGAGAAAAACCTTGAAAAGCATTACCGCGATATGCTTGATGTTGAATTTACGATTCAGGATGGAATATTATATATGCTTCAATGCAGAGTAGGTAAACGCAATGGTGCAGCTGCAGTAAAGATGGCAGTGGATATGTTCAATCAGAAACTTATTTCTAAAGAAGAAGCAGTTTTAAGAGTACATCCTGAGCAGCTCGATGAACTTCTTCATCCCGTACTTGACCCCGAAGCAGAAAAAAATGCGGTCAGGATAACAAAAGGATTACCTGCAGGACCCGGCGGAGCCACAGGGCAGGTTGTTTTTTCAGCCGAGGATGCAGTGGAATGGGTTAAGCAGGGAAAGAAAGTTGTTTTAGTTCGCGAAGAAACAAATCCGGAAGATATTGAAGGAATGAGAGCCGCAGAAGCTATCCTGACGGCAAGAGGCGGAATGACATCCCATGCAGCACTTGTTGCAAGAGGGTGGGGAAAATGCTGTATTGTCGGAGCAGGACAGGTCGAAGTGAATTACGATGAAAAATACTTTAAAGCGGGTAATGAAATTACCAGAGAAGGAGACTGGATTTCACTCAATGGCACAAAGGGATATGTTTACAAAGGACAGAATCCTATGATAGATGTTGATTCTAATAACCCCACGCTCGTTGAATTCCTGAAAATTTGCGACAAAGTAAGAATTCTTAAAATCCGTACAAATGCAGATACTCCCGAAGACTCATATAAAGCAAGAGCATTCGGAGCCGAAGGTATTGGCCTTTTCAGAACTGAGCATATGTTTTATGGAGAAGGTTCAGAAGAAGCTTTATTTTTATTAAGAAAAATGATAATGTCTAACGGTGAAGCAGAGAGAAGAGCTGCTTTAAATGAACTTTTCCCGTTCGTAAAATCTGACATCAAACAAACACTTGAAGCGATGGACGGATTCCCTGTAACAATCAGAACTCTCGATCCCCCGCTTCACGAATTTGTACCTGAACATCCCGAGCAAAGAGAAAAACTTGCAGAGGCTTTACACATATCGGCAGAAGAATTAAACACCAGAGCTGATGCATTGCACGAAAGCAATCCTATGCTTGGCCACCGGGGAGTAAGACTCGGAATTACTTATCCTGAAATCACAGAGATGCAGGTTAGAGCAATTTTTGAAGCAACAGCGGAACTGCTTAAAGAAGGTAAAAAACCTTTCCCGGAAATTATGATACCTGTTGTCGGTATAAATCTTGAACTTGAACATCAATTTGTGATAGTGAAGAAAGTATATGAGGAAGTATTGGAAAAATTCGGAATAAAGAAAATAAATCATTTAATCGGTACTATGATTGAAATTCCCAGGGCTGCTATCACAGCAGATAAAATTGCTGAATTTGCACAATTCTTCTCATTCGGAACAAATGACATGACACAAATGACTTTTGGATTTTCGAGAGATGATATCAGCGGATTCCTTCCAGATTATTTAAAAAAGAAAATATTACCAGTTGATCCATTCCAGGTGATAGACAGGGCAGGAGTCGGAAGATTGATGACAGTTGCTGTTGAGAGAGGCAGAAGAATGAGACCTGATTTAAAGATTGGCATATGCGGAGAGCACGGCGGTGAACCAAATTCTGTAGAATTCTGTCACTTGCTCGGATTGAATTATGTTTCCTGTTCGCCATTCAGAGTCCCGATAGCAAGACTTGCAGCAGCAAGAGCAGCAGTAGAGTTTCCAATTAAAACAATAAAGAATAAGAAACAGGATAAAAAGAAAAAGAAAAAGAAGTAATAGCTAATAATTTTTTTAAAAAAAAGATTCCATCTTTACATAAGATGGAATCTTTTTTTAAACTGATTTTGGAAATTTAGTGCGTTGCTAAATATTGATATGTCCCATCTCCGTTAATCTGAAGTTTTACCAGCTTGCACGCATCTATACCTGTAAAAGTAACGTGACCTCCTGCTCCATCAGTGATTTTCATATCGAACATACAGGTTGTTCCGTAATCCGCAGGTATGTCAACAGTAACTGTTGAGCCATTATCGAAAAGATCATTTGGAAGTATATCATTACCCCAGTGACCTGTTTCAGCCGGAGTTACAAAAATATCGACCAGTGTAACACCTGTGTTATTGACCACCTGAAAAGATAATGCCTGAGCATTAGAGATATTGCTAAGTATATATATACTTATTAAAACTGTGAAAACAAATAGTAGCTTTTTCATTTGTTATCCTTTCTTTATTTAATTTTAAATCTATTGAATAATTAATGTAACAATTAACCCGTCAATAATATTCCATTTTAATGAAGAATTTTATTATTTCTTCCCTTGGCTTAGTTACCTTTTTTATGAGGTATCGCATTTCTAAAGTGAAATGTTATTCATGGGTTAATTTTTAAATAAATTCTTCTTATATTTATTGCAGCAATAAACTTAAAAACAAGACAATGGAAAACCCTCTTTTAGAACCAGTTGAAGGAATAACCTGCGAACAATGGGCGGCAGTGAATGCAAAACTTGTGGCAGGTGTCAATACCGATGAGGCAATCAAAGCAATCGGAGTTGACGTGCCAAAATGGGACCGCGTAAATAATGAATGGCTTACCCGTATGCGTAACGATACTTCCTTCGTGATATCAAAAGCCTACAGCGATGCTTTTAACCAAAAAGCAGAAGGCAATCTAGGCAAAGGCGGGGAAATAAACGCCGAATCTTATTCATTCGAGAAGTGGATTGAATTAATGGCTGCGCAGGAAGTATTTACAAAACTGGGGCGTGATGCGCAAGATATACTTAAGGATTTCGGGCTGACTGTCGCCGATTATTCAAATATAAGTTCTTTCTGGAGCGGTAAAATGATGAGTGACTTTTCGTATGCAGCAAAAATGCAGCCTCTGCTGGATGAATACAGAAAAAAATACGAAAGCATGTCAGGAGGAAGCTCACACGGGGATATAGAATTTTAAGAACGGCAAATTTATATTAATTTTTCTAATTTAAAGTTTCATTTTCTTTCGAAACTCAAATATTATATTATGTCTGAGGACGGGTTAATTAACCAGTTTAATGCGGAAACAGATACGGCTTTCAAAGAAGCATGGCAATCTGAAAAAGGCGGTGACAGCAAATGGAATGCGTATATTAATTCTTACGGTATCGACCCCCTGCCGCAGGAAAATAAGAATTTTCTTTTGAATTCTGAGATGAAGATTGCGCGGGGAGCATTCCCGGTTGAACTCAGGAAAGTATATGAAAAAATCCTTGACAAGTATCGTGCAATTGAAAACACTAACCCATCGCTGACAAAAACTATAAGTGAATTTAATATCGAAATGAAAGTTAAAGAGTATTACATGAAGATTAAACCTTTTTCAGGGCTCGGAGACATTTTCAAAAATGCATCAGTTGGGACACAAAAATATTCGTCGGGACTGCAGAAAGAAAAAACAAAAACATTGACATGTAAAAACTGCGGAGCGCCGAGGCTTGAAGAAATGCAATATGACAATTGCCTTTTCTGCGGAAGCAAGCTTTTCGAAATTAAAGAATAATCAATATGTCCGGACAGGATTTAATTGCAAGGTGGGATAACTACCTTAAAAAACTAAGCGACAGATTTTATGAAGTTCTTAAGTCGGCTGACGAACCTTTTGACGGCGTCATTAGCGGATTGCAGTACGACAATATTGTAATAATTAACGCCCTGAACGGCCTGAAAGATCAGTCTGTTTACCAACTGCACAAAAAAGCAGAAGAAGGCTGGGAGAAAATGCAGGCTGAAATATACAAATCAGGAAGTCTTTTTATAATACCGGAACAAGCTAAGAAAATTGAAAATCTTAGAGTTCAAATGGAAACTGAATTTGAGCAATATGAAATCAGACTGTTTGCAAAAGCTGCAAGAAAGATATTTGAAAACGTTCAAAAACATATCGACGAAAAAAAAATTCGCAGGTGCACTCAGTGCGCTGCAGACCTGCCCGTAAGCGCTTATTCTTTCATGGCTGTAAATATCAAATGCGACAGCTGCGGTTCGGTAAATACATACCAGCCTGACGACAGGGTTCGTGCGCTTGAGTATTATGTTATAGAACCTCTTGCAAATGAATATGCAATGGAGGAAAAAATAAAAGGTAAGACTGATAAAAATATGATGAAAGAATATTACAGAAAATTCTATGGTTTTCTAATGGAGAATGTCCCGGATAAAAAAGATTTCTACGAAAGAGCAATGAACGAAAGACTGACAAATCCTCATTTCGGGTAAATCTTATTCAAGTAAATTTACAGGTAAAAATCCCCATTATATGAAAATCGCAAGGGTTCAGCCCTGAAGAATTACATCACGTAAATCGTAAAACCCTACAAGTCCTCTGCAAACCTGATGAATACTTCTTAAACGCGGCTAAAACCCCGATTAACAAATCCTAACGAATATAATAAACTCTAAAAATGCATTGAACCTCGTCCTCCACAAAGATTGGAGCCCGCCCAGGCGGATTTTCAAGACTTCTGATTAAATATCTGTTGTCATTTAATCATCAGCCCTCCAAAAAAACGGAGCCCGCCCAGGCGGATTTTCAAGATTTCTGATTAAGTAACTATCGTTACTTAATCATCAACATTTTTTTATGTTTCTACAAAATCTCCAGCGACTAGTTTATAAAAATAAATTCCGCTGGATAATTCGTTATGGTTAAGAGTTACTTTGGAAATTGCAGCTCATATGTCCCGGCACTCTGAAGTTGATTGAACTTCAGTTTCGAGACTTCATAACTTTCAATGTAACAACATCATAATTTATCTTTGAAAGTTACAAAACTGTTTTGTAGGGTCAATCGGGTTCGGATAGTTCTGTGATAATGAACATGATGAAGCAATTTTCGAATTGATATTTTCTATTCCTGTAGGAAAGCCCGTTGGGTTGCGTTTGTAATAAATTTCATAGTTCCCGTCGCGATCATCATACCATACAACATGCACATTCGAACCGGATACAGATACATTGGTATTTTCAAATTCAGAAGTGTTATTCGTTAGCCATGTATCTGCTTCCCAGTTTACACCTGCGTCTGTTGAGCGCTTATAGTATATCACCCAGTTCCCGTTACGAACGTCCTCCCATACAAGATGCACATTCGAGCCGGATACTGCAATAGAAGGACTCAACGAACTAGTAGCGTTATTCGTCAGACGTATATCTGCTCCCCAGTTAACACCTGCGTCTGTTGAGCGCTTGTAGTAGATTTCATTGTTCCCATTACGGTTCTCCTGCCATACAACATGCACAACTGAGCCGGATACTGCGACAGATGGGAGCGCAGAAGTAGCAGTGTTATTTGTCAGCCGCACATCTGCTCCCCAGTTTACTCCTGCATCGGTTGAGCATTTGTAATGTATTTCTTCGTTATCGTACCATGTATACTCCATCCATACAACGTGGACAATCAAGCCGGATACTGCGACAGAAGGATAGCTTGAACCTTCAATGGTATTCGTCAGATTTATGTTTGCTCCCCAGCTTACGCCTGAATCTGTCGAGCGTTTGTAGTATATCTCCCCGTCTCCGCTATTATAGTCTTGCCATACAACGTGCACATCTGAACCGGATACTGCGATAGAAGGATAAATATCATAAGTAGTGCTATTCGTCATACGCATATCTGCGCCCCAACTTACGCCCGCATCTGTTGAGCGTTTGTAATAAATTTCATCGTTCCCATCACGATAGTCATACCATACGACATGCACAACCGAACCGGAAACTGCAATAGAAGGAGCGTATGAATTGGCATTATTATTAGTCAGCCGTGTATCTGCTCCCCAGCTTACACCTGCGTCTGTTGAGCGTTTGTAATAGATTTCTAAGTTCCCATCGCGATTGTCCTCCCATACAACGTGTACAACAGAACCGCTTGCTGCTATACACCACGCATTATTGTTAGATGTATAAGAAACCGCAGGGTCATCGGTCAGCCGAACATCGGGCTGCCACTGCCCGCTCGCATCAATTGCTGCGAGCATCACTAAAACTACAAATAATTTTTTCATATTATTTTATCAAATTCCGGTTATAAATTTATTAGTTTTAACATATTAATGTTACTTAATAAGTAGCATTTTCTTAATACTGATGAACTCTTCAGCTATAATTTTATAAAAATATACACCGCTTGAATATTGCGAAGCGTTAAAGGATGCTTCGTAAACTCCTGCCTGTTGATTTTCATTAACGAGTGTTTCTACTTCCCGACCGAGTGCGTCGAATACAACAAGTTTCACGAATCCACTAAGCGGAATTCCATATTTAATTTTCGTTGTCGGATTAAAAGGGTTCGGATAGTTTTGTGATAATGAATATGACGACGGAATTTCATTCGATACAAATTTTATTCCTGTTATTACTGACGTGAATTTTAATATGAATGCATCACTATTTCCTCCGATACTTCCCTGATTATAAGCACCTGATAAGGTCTGAACAGGAAAGTCAGTGGAGTTGGTATTACCTGTTACCCACACGCTTGTACCGTCGCTGTGTATTGAGTAGCCAGTTTCATCATCGGTTCCACCATAATAAGTAGCCCATTGCCTTACACCGGATGTGTCGAATTTTAATATGAATGCATCACTACCTCCTCTAAGAGTATCCTGATTATAAGCACCTGATAAGGTCTGAAGGGGAAAATCAGCGGAGCCGGTTTGGCCCGTTACCCACAACGCTTATGCCGTCGCTGTGAATGGAGTGGCCAATACTCATTAACAATATCCACCATAATACGTAGCCCAAGACCTTACGCCGGAAGTACTGAATTTTAATATGAATGCATCACTACCTCCACCAATAGTCCCCTGATTATAGGCACCGGATAAAGTCTGTAGAGGAAAGGTTTGGGACCAGGTCTAACCTGTTACCCAAACGCTTGTACTGTCGCTGTGTATGGATGTGCCGTAAGAAGATTCAGTACCTGTTCCGCCATAATAGGTCGCCCAAGTTCTTACACCCGCAGTGCTGAATTTTAATATGAATGCATTAGTTGCTCCTCCAACGGTTCCAATTCCCTGATTATAAGCACCTGCTAAGGTCTGAAGGGGAAAGTTAACGGATTGAGTACCACCTGTTACCCATACGCTTGTGCCGTCGCTGTGTATGGATGTGCCTTCATCACCACCGGTTCCTCCATAATAAGTAGCCCAAGCCCTTACACCCGAGGTGCTGAATTTTAAAATGAATGCATCGACATCCCCTCCAATTGTTCCCTGATTATAAGCGCCTGATAAACTCTGAAGCGGAAAGTTAGTGGAGCCGGTCGGACCTGTTACCCATACACTTGCGATGTCGCTGTGTATTGAGTTTGCCTACTTCATCACCGGTTCCTCCATAATAAGTAGCCCATTGTCTTACACCTGAAATGCTGAATTTTAATATAAATGCATCATTACCTCCTCCTCCATAAGTTCCCTGATTGTATGCACCTGATAAGGTCTGGAGTGGAAAATTATAGGAGTAAGTAGAACCTGTTACCCAAACGTTAGTGCCATCGCTGTGTATGGAGTAGCCGATATCATCACTATTTCCTCCATAATAAGTAGCCCAAGACCTTGTACCCGAGGTGCTGAATTTTAATATAAATGCATCATTATATCCACCCCCATAAGTTCCCTGATTATATGCTCCTGATAAGTTCTGAAGGGGAAAGTTAGTTGACCAACTGGTACCTGTTACCCATACGCTTGTGCCGTCGCTTTGTATGGAGTAACCAAACTCAAAACTATTTCCTCCATAATAAGTAGCCCACACTCGCTGAAAATCTAAGATGAGTGTTTCACTTGTGTTGTACTCTCCCGTTTGAAAACTGATGTCCATGTCTTCGATATTATAGCTTACATTTACGGCATTCCCGGAATTATACCCGTATGGTTTGCCTTCTGTTATCTTTCCAAGAGGTGTGGCTATCGTAATACTGCCTTCATTCTCCATAGTATTTTCCTCGGGCTTATCCGTCCACTTATAACTTAATCTTATCTGTGACGGGTCGGCGTATGGATGAACAACAAAATCATATTTCATTCCGCCTGAGGATGTATTGTATATTACCCAGTCTATTCCCGGATATACTTCCTTTATTGTTATCTTTCCATAACTCCTTACTTCCATCACTCCATCACGGGCAATGAGATAAATAATAATTGAAATAATCCGGAGAAGGTTTTTCTTTTATTATGTTTTCTATTTTTATATCTGCTCCCGCAAGTTCCATATCAGCCCTGCAGTAGTGTATGATTAAATCTTTTGGTTTAAATTTATCATTGGGTAATCACGTTCTTATCTTTCTCTCCTGCAACTGTGTTTTCCTGTTTCTCTTCAGAGTATTTAAACACATAACTCAATCCACGGTCAGTAATATATACATCTGTACCTCTGTCCTGTAATTTAAACAGAAGATATGGTGCAGGGTTATTAATCAAATCGCATAACTGCCCTTTGTTTTCGATAAATCCCGGAACAGGCGTTCCTACCCACGAATTTACTTCGTCGTCGGTAGGTGTGTATGTGAAGGCATACTGACAAGAAATAAACAGAATGAATGCCGCTAAAAAAAAAGTACGTACTTTCATTTTTATCCTTTCCCCAATACTTGGGATTAAAAAGTTATTTATTATTTAATTGATATCATTTTTTCTTCCTGACATTTCTAAAGATAAATCCGACACAAAGCAGATTCACTTCGTTATTCCGAATGGTTGCTTATTACCGGATAGGCTAATAAATTAAAGTATAAACAGATTATCTGTTTTGGCTTAGTCCAGCTTTTTGTCCACTCATAATTTATACAGTTGTCACATAAAATTTTTTTGGAGAAACTATCCGAAATTTAATAAATACATATAATTGTCTATGATTCATTCTTTAATCATATAATTATTACCGCAACATTTATTGATTACTTATATACCCAAAATAAGATTTTTGTAATATATGTAGAAGCATTGTTTATTGCAAAGAGGGTTTTTAATAAAAGTACTCATTAAATTTTACCTCAGAAGTATATAATATAGTAATAAACAACAGTTTATCGGATATAATATATGTAATAAGTAATCTTTAAAAATTGGCTTTTTATTTTTAAAAAGTATTGTTTTATTAACTTTTTAGAAAATTTTTATTGATTATTCATATTTGGGGAAATAATGAAGAAAATAATCTTTAAAAATATTTGGGATTTGTGCTTTATTCTATATATAAAAGTACTTTTTCTATTACATTTTAAATGAAAAATAACCTATGGAATATTTAAAATGCTGTAAATTAATTGAAATCTTAAAAACATTAAGTTCCCGCGAGTTTAATGAATTCGAAAAAATCGCCGCTTCCGGTTATTTTAATAAAGGAAGGAACTATTTACCATATATAAAATCGCTGAAGAAACATTACCCGGAATTTAAAGGTGATAATTTCTGCAGAAATAATGCACGGAAATATATTTTTAAAATTACATATCCTGAGAGGCGATATAACGACCAGTATATGAAAAATATATTTACAGATTTAATTCACCTGGCAGAGGAAACTCTATTCCAGAAAATTGCAAAAGAATATAATCATCAGAATCTTGCATCACTTGCAATAGAAGAATCGAAGAGAAATCTTTTTCATCTTGCAAATCATAATATTAATATCCTTGAAAAAAAGCTCGATGAAAATGGTATTGATGAGACATACTTTTACTGCAAAGGAATTAATGAAATTGCCGGTACGATTATGTATAATAAAAAGCACGGACGAAATCACGAAACGGGGAAACCATTCACAACGGGAATTAAATTTATCTATTTTTCTTTAATTACACTGGCGCTATCTATTTATAATTCTTCCATAAGGAATTCTATGTTAAATATCAAAGATGGGAAAGAGTTCAATGAATATTATGCAGGTATAATTGACCTGGAAAAACTTGAGAAAATGATTTCTGATACAAACGATAGCAACAAAGAATTAATTTTGATTTTTGTATATTATTTAATTCACAAAACAAAAAAGGCGGGATTTACAAGTTACGAAAAAATGCGTGACCTTTTATTCAGAAATTATCCGAAATTCAGTTCAAGAATGTTATTTTACGTTACATCGATTCTTTTATTTATTCTATATGAAGACAAGGATAAAATTAAAGATGAAAAATTCAGGAACGAATTTCACAAACTTGCTTTATTCTCATTAAAGAATAACTGCTATAAGATTATGAAAACAGGTGCTTTTCAGTTTAATAAATTCAGGTCTTATTATTTGAACGCCCTTGAACTTGGAGAAACAGAATGGGTAAGGAATTTCGCAGATAATTATATTAACGAACTACCACATGAAGTAAGGGAGGAAACTCTTTGTCTAATCGCATCAAATCTAAAATATGAAAAAAAATTATATGATGAAGCTTATGAGGGAATAAAAAAAATAAAATGTTTGAACATATTCTCTAAATTGGATGCACGTCTGTTAAAGTTAAAATATTATTTGGAAAAGCAATCATATCTGCAGGCTGAAGATTCTCTCGAATCTTTCAATAAATTTGTCGGCAAAAACAAAGTAGCTAAGAACATATTTAGAAGTAACTTTACACTGTTTATAAAATATTACAAAAAATTACTTGATGTAACGGAAGAAAAAGAAAATGACCCCGGACAAATACTGATTGAATTAAAGAAAACCCCGGCATTCGCAGAAAGAAGCTGGTTGATTGAAAATTACGAAAACTTAATTAATCAAAAACTCTTTTAGAAAACACATTATATAACTTAATTCATTTAAAGAGACAAATATTACATACTATTCGGACAAATGTCTTTATTTAATAAGTAACATTCTTTTTGTATCGGTAAACTCTCCGGCAATCAATTTATAAAAATATACACCTGATGGTATATTTATGCCATCGAATGTAACCTCATAACTTCCGGGTTTTAACTGCTCGTTTACAAGTGTCTGAATTTCCTTTCCAAGTATGTCAAATATTATTAGTTTTACCTCTAACGTTTTACCTTTTACTGCACCTGGAATATCAAATTTTATTTTCGTAACCGGGTTAAATGGATTCGGATAGTTCTGATACATTTCGAATTTATCAGGAACAATATTGGATATTTTATTTATTCCAAGTGTTAAAGTTGCAGTTTTGAGGAGAATATCATTATTCGGGTCAAACGCTACAGTCGTCGGCTGCCTGTTAAAATCAAAAGAAAATAATTGATTATTTACATCATTCATCACTCTGATTGAGGAATCAGAGCCCGATGAAAATGATACTTTTATTACAATTGGCATTTTATGGAAAACTGTATTCGATTGAGTTTGAATAGCCGTAAAATTTACTCTCCAGTTTCCCGAACCAAGATTTGAAATTCCATATGTATTTTGATATGTCGGATGATTCGGCTGTTTTACCCATTCATCAATAAACCATGTTAAATCCTGTCCTGCAACAGCACTGATTTTAGTAGTAAAATCATCTGTCACTGCATTATTTAATTTGAAATTTACTGTATCAGAAGCATAAGCTTTAAGTGCTGCAAAAAATAATGAGTCACCAATTGTATAACGCAGCATATGTAAAACACAGGAGCCTTTATAATATGTAATTGCAGTATTAAATAATGTGCTATTTGGGGGAGTTGTGTTTATCCATGCAGGATTATACATAGCCCATCCGGGATTCGATGATAAATATCCTGATGCATTTGAAGTTACCCTCGTTTTATATGCAGCATATCCGCTTATATGTTCGGAATATAATGCTTCACAGTATGTTGCAAATCCTTCATTCAACCATATATCAGCCCAGGTACCGCAGGTAATCATATCGCCAAACCATTGATGTCCGTATTCATGCGAAATTAAACTTACTACCGAAGACCATCCTGTCGTATAAATAGTTGTCAGAGTTTGGTTTTCCATTCCTCCCCCATAACCCGAAACTGACGCAAATCCGTCTTTTTCAAATGGATGCTCACAGAACGTTTGCGAATAATAAGTGGTCATATCGGCTATCGCATTTTTTGTTGGAGCTATATTTTCGCCGGGTGCATAATATAGTCTGATGGGGATACTGTCATTTGGATTTGATAATTTATGCCACCATACTACATCATACGTATATCCTGTTTTTCCGGTCAGAACGACAAGATAAGTTGACATAGGGTCACGGCTTATCCAGTGATACCAGATAGAATCTGCGGATGCAGTCGAGTCGGCAAGTCTTCCGTTTGAACCGAGAATCACATTAGAAGGTACTTTTACTGTAATATCAGTTAAAGCTTTATCGGAAGGCTTATCCCAGCAGGGGAACCATTTCCTTGCACCTTCCGGTTCACAATCAGTAAATACATATCCGGAAGTGTTAGAATTGAAAGCATTATCGGTAACATTATTATGTCTGTAATATATTTTTATTGTCACAATTTCAGCTGGATTATAAGTTCTGTCCAGAGTCACCGTCAAAATATTTGTCGAGTTACTGTGATTAAAATTCAGAACAGTTCCATTTAATAAACGCACAGAATCAATAACGAGTGAAGTATATACTGCGTTCAACTGTATTGAATTTAAAGTTGAATCAACCCTGAAATTTACTATATTACTTCCTGAATATGCTTTACTGCCGGGTGTTTTAAAGCAATTATATATATTCAGGTTTAATGTATATTTTAATACATCATAAGAATGTCTCGGTGTGTTTGGGGAATCTCCCAATAGATTTCCAATGTTCGGGCTGTGTGATTTTTGGTAAGAACAAATTTCAGCTCCTGTCATTGTACTGAAATCCTGCCCAATTACAAAATTACATGCAATCAGCAGGAGAAATAGAAAAGTTACTTTTTTCATCATTAATTATTTTAATATTTATGTATTAAAATAATTAATTTGAAGATTAAAAATAACTGTAATAATTTAAATTTTAATAAATTATTACTTTATAATAGTAAAATTACTTTATCAAAATCATTTTTTTTGTATCGGTAAAATCCCCGGCAGTTAACATATAAAAATACACTCCAGACGGCAGATTGCTCCCATCAAATGTAACTTGATATGTACCTGGTTTTAATTGCTCATTTACTAATGATGAAATTTCTTTTCCTTGAATATCGTGGACAGACAAGAATGTCTGTCCTACTGTGTTTGCCTTTATATCAAATTTAATTTTCGTTACAGGATTAAATGGATTCGGATAGTTTTGATAAAGCGCAAAATTTTCCGGAATTTGAGAATTTATATTAATAATTCCCACAGGAACAGGTGTAAAGATAAAAGTTAAACCTGAAGGTGGAGTTATTCCGGACTGAAAGGTGCATGTTGCGGCATTAGTTGTTCCGGCAGTTGTTTGTGCCCAATTTGTTGTAGTCTGCCTGTTATTAAAATCTGCATTTGTAGAACCTCTTAACCCAACCTGTATTGTTCTGATCGAATACACATCGTTCGTAGTATAAACAAAGCGAATCTGATTTGTTGTTTCATAAAGCTTAATCTGAAAACAAATTTCATCGAATCCGTTGAGCCAAAAACCGTATTGCCACCATTCCACTGTCAGAATCCTGTCTGGCGTTGACCCTTCGGTTTTATAAAATATACCGTCACCTGCAACAGTCGAAGTCAGCTGTGCACTGAATGGTGATATCACATTATTTGTCGAGCCGGTACTTAAAGGGTAAATGCTCGTTGCCGGTGCACCCGGTCCTAAAGATATCCATCCGCTGCAGCACATACCGAATTGCGTAAATGGTGTTCCGTTATAAATAAATGTAAAACCTATTGGTAAATTTCCAAAAACGGAACTGGTACATCCTCCGGTTATATATGTACCGGTAGTATGAATACTTGTGAAGGTTTCCATTGTTTGTGTAAAAATATAACTGCTGATATTATCGTTATCTGCCCTGCAGGGAATGTAAAAAACTGCTAAAAATAAAAAAATAATAAATATTTTATTCATAATTATTTTCTATTTTATTAAAACCATTTTTTTGGTATCGGTAAAGTCACCTGCTGACAACTTATAAAAATAAACCCCTGATGGTAGATTGCTGCCGTCGAATGTAGTCTCATATTCACCGGGCGGCAATGTTTCATTTACTATTGATGAAACTTCTTTCCCGTTAACATTATAAATTTTTAAACTGACGAAAGAACTTTTTGATATTTGATATTTTATAACTGATTTCGGATTAAACGGATTCGGGAAATTCTGAGACAGTGAATATTTCAAAACTGTCTGCTGATTTTCATTTATTCCTATTGTATGGTTTGTACTTAGCCTGATATAATATAACTCTGCAAAAGATTGTCCATTATTTGTTGAATTCGGATAATTTCCCGGAATTGAGTCCCTTAATGCACAAACATTTGCATATAACAAAGATGAACTATTATCATTCCAGACAGAAATACTCGGATAAGACCAATCTTTCAAAGGAGAATCGGGTGTAAACTTAAATGGTTTTGAAAAATTATAATTCCCTGTTGCCTTGGTTATATACAAAGCTTTGAAGTTTGTAGTATCAGGAGGAGTTCCACCCCAGTCGGTTTGTGAAAGCCTGGAATACTACGAACACTGAATTATTATCAGAAGAAACTCCGATAACCGGTCTGGATAAACTCCCGAATTGGTCATTTACACCGGTCTTGATGGAATCCGGTGACGGAATTGGAACGTTTGACTGGTCTGCAATCGAGATGCTCCTGAATGGGTCAGAGCCCGGGAGTTCGCTGCTCCAGAATCTGATTTTCGCAGGAGCTTTTTGAAAATAGCTTCCTCCTGTTGGATCCTGTTTAACTGTTTCGAAAGTGACACAAGGTACGTTTCCTTTATACGCAATGGCAAGACCCCTGAATGCAGCCAAACTATCGGCACCGGAACCGGAAAATACTGCCTGATAAATTTTTAACGGAGTAGAAAAAGTCTGTCCGCTGTTCGTAGTTTCAGTAAAATATACACTTTTATAATCGGATATCAGAGAAGAATTTTGAATGTATGTAATTCCGATTCTTCCGTCCAGTCCTCTTGCGGCGCAGTATCCCTCCGGGGCAGTATTTGCAAAGGGTATCCACCCCGACCAGGCAGGATACCCTGTTCTTAAAAATGTAGTATCAATTGTCAATGGATTCTGTGCAATCAAAATCACCTTAGTTGTGCTTGTGATGCTCGATGTGAGACAGGCTCTTCCGAAAAAAAATGTGTTTGTAGGGGGATCTAATAATGTGAAAACACCTAGTCCCGGAAATGCATCCAGATAAAGCAACACTCTCGTTGTGGTATTTGCACTTGTAGAACCGTGGTTGCAAATAAAAGCAGTACCATCGCTTGCTACCATTACAGAACAAAAGCCGGATTTCCTCTCATTAACATTACTCTGAAAAGTCCAGGTAACTCCTCTGTCAGAACTGAAAAAATATTTTGTCATCCTGTTTGGATAAGTGGTCGGGTCTCCGAGAGGAGCAGACATAATAACCATATGTATATTGTCAGGTGTATTAGGGTCCTGTGCAATCCATTGCGGGGAACTGTTTGAAGCAAGGTCATATATCGTTCCTCCGCCTGTATTTACAAATGTTGGAGTCCAGGTTTGAGAAAATAAATTACCGGAACAAGATAGAATCAATATAACAAACAGTATAATTGATGTTCGCATAATAATAAAAAATTTAATTAATTTAAAACTTTTTTAAGTACGGTGCTTAATGACTAATATTCTTTAGAAAATGGATTATCATCCGGCAAAGCAATTATTTTACCTGAAATATTCTCCCACATGCTTTTTAATTTTTTCTCATCCATTTTTGCATGGTCAATTGTCTTGAAATCTTTCAGAGGTGATAAGGAACTGCTAAAACTGTTCTCTGAAAATCTTATCATGTCATTAATTTTGACAACGAGTTCTTTCTTTTGAATTTCGTTTTTAAAACAATCGGGATGACGTTTTATGAACTTTTTAGTTTCATTCATTAACTTTTTTATTGTGTGATTGGCTCTCATAAATTATATAATATTGTTATAATAATTACTTATAAAAAAGTTAATATTAATAAATATAATAAACAACTAATTAACACAATATAAAAATATCGCCAAATACAAACTTGAATTCATTAATAATTTAACAGAATAATCTGAAACGATACAGCATAAATTTTGTTATATTATTTATAAACACCTGTTTTGTATTCATTAATATTGAAAGGAATATTTTATGAAATTAGGATTTGTAGGTCTTGGTAAAATGGGGGGTAATATGGTTGAACGGCTATTAAAAGATGGTCATGAAATCGTAGTTTACAATCTTACAAAACCCGAGGTCGAAATTGCAGTAAAGAAAGGGGCAATAGCTGCGAACTCATTAAAAGATTTAGCGGATAAATTACCCGGACGAAGAATTGTCTGGCTGATGATTCCATCAGGAAAACCTGTAGACGAAAGTATTTGTGAGTTAGAAAATCTTTTAATGAAAAATGATATTATAATAGACGGTGGGAATTCATTCTGGAAAGATTCACAAGCACGGGCGAACAAACTTTCCGAAAAGGGAATTTTTTATCTTGATTGCGGTACAAGCGGGGGCGTTTGGGGACTTAAAAATGGTTACAGCCTGATGACAGGAGGAAACAAAGAGGCGGCGGATTTTGTATATCCTATTTATAAATCTCTTGCACCTGAAGGAGGCTATACATATTGCGGTGAAAGCGGTGCGGGGCATTTTGTGAAGATGGTGCATAACGGAATTGAATATGGTATGATGCAATCATTTGCAGAGGGTTTTGAAATATTACAGAAATCCCCATTTCATCTCGACCTTGCTGCAATCACGAGCGGGTGGCAATATGGAAGT
The DNA here is from genome assembly GCA_963806045.1 of uncultured Ignavibacteria bacterium. GTDB lineage: Bacteria > Bacteroidota > Ignavibacteria > Tepidaquicellales > Tepidaquicellaceae > DATCHW01. Next base: position 480,923 of record CAWDWP010000001.1, read on the forward strand.
GTTGTACGGTCCTGGCTTTTGGAATTAGCAAATCTCGCATTCAAAGAAGACCCTAATCTGGATAAAATAAAAGGCTATGTTGAGGACAGCGGTGAAGGCAGGTGGACAGTTCAGACCGCCATTGACCTTGATGTTCCGGCTAATGTAATTACAGCATCTCTGTTCAGCAGATTTCGTTCAAGACAGGAGGAATCTTTTGCCATGAAGGTGCTTGCAGCTTTGAGGAATCAGTTCGGTGGTCATTCAGTCGTCAAAGAATAATTAATTAAGGATAAATATGGATAAGCCAAAAAACTGTATTATAGTAATATTCGGAGCGTCGGGAGATTTAACAAAAAGAAAATTAGTGCCATCGATTTTCCAGCTATTCAAACAAAATTTGCTTCCGGATAACTTTGCTGTCCTCGGTGTTTCACGTGCCGATATGAATAATGAATCATTCCGTGCAAGTATGTCGGATGGAATCAAATCATTCGCAGAAAAATGTGATGAAGAACAACTAAATACTTTCCTGAACAAACTTAATTATATCTCTTTACAAACCGATTCAGTAGAAGAATACACTCTATTGAAGAATCATTTATATCAAATTGATAAAGAATTTAATACAGCAAGGAATTTTATTTATTATCTTGCAACACCGCCAAATATGTTCGGAACAATTGCTGAATACCTCGGTAAAGAAAATCTCGCAGACCAGTCTGACGGTTATAAAAGACTGGTTGTAGAGAAACCATTTGGTTACAGCCTTGAGACTGCAATTAAGCTTAACAAAAAACTGCTGACTGTATTTGAAGAGAATCAGATTTATCGAATTGACCATTATCTCGGAAAAGAAACAGTACAAAATATTTTAGTCACCAGATTTTCGAACGGAATATTCGAACCTTTATGGAATAGAAATTATATTCATCATATTGAAATTACTGCTGCAGAGAGTATTGGTGTTGAAAACAGAGGTGCTTATTATGACAATGCAGGTGCATTGAGAGATATGGTGCAAAACCATTTACTTCATTTAACAGGTTTAATTGCTATGGAACCCCCTTCTTCTTTCGATTCGAATGCTATCAGGAATGAAACTCTCAAAGTTTTTCAATCTTTAAGACCACTGAAAGAAAAGGATGTTGAAAAATATATAATCAGAGGTCAATATACCGATTCAAAAATCAGAGGTGAACAAATCCGCGGATACAGGGAAGAAAAGGATGTCAATCCGGATTCAAGAACGGAAACATTCTTTGCAATGAAACTTTATATAGACAACTGGCGCTGGGGAGGGGTCCCTTTTTACATAAGGACCGGGAAGCGCCTTCCTACACATGTTACAGAGGTAGTCATTAATTTTAAACCGACACCCCATTATTTATTCAGCAAAGAAAAAGTTTCGCAATCCTGTAACCAGCTGGTAATAAGGATTCAGCCGGATGAAGGGATATTGTTAAAAATAGGTATGAAAGTTCCCGGCACGGGACATAACGTTCAGAATATTAATATGGATTTTCATTATAAAGAATTATCAGATGTCCATATTCCGGAAGCTTATGAGCGCCTTTTGCACGATTGTATGATAGGGGATTCAACTTTATATTCGAGAGTTGATGCGGTAGAAGCGACCTGGAAATTTATTACTCCAATCCAGAATGCCTGGGATGATAATCCCGAAATTAAAGTATATGGTTATCCTGCAGGTACCTGGGGACCGGAAAATGCTGATGACCTTATCGAAGGTAAAAACTTTACCTGGAGATATCCCTGCAAAAATCTTGAGGGCGATGGAATTTATTGCGAATTATAAATAGATACTGAAATGGAAATTAGAATATTTGAAAATAGATTTGCACTTGCAGATGCTTTTGTAAAAGAATTTTATAAAACTTCAAAAATCTATCTGAAGAATAAAGTAAATTTTAACGTAGCATTATCCGGGGGAAAAACTCCGAATATAATATATCAATCTTTATTCCGCGATTATGGCACTAAAATAATCTGGACAAATATTCATTTCTGGTGGGTGGATGAACGGTGCGTCCCTTTTTATGATGAGGAAAGCAACTATGGAAACGTAAAAACTCTATTGCTGGAGAGGATTGATATTCCTTTCGAAAACATTCATAGAATTGACGGGAATGAGAAACCGGAAAAAGAAGCGTTAAGATATGAAAAAGAAATTAAAAAAAATGTTCCGGTTAACAATAAACTACCCTTGTTTGATTTGGTATTGCTTGGCTTGGGTGAGGATGGACATACAGCATCTATATTTCCGCGTCAGATGGAATTAATTAATTCGGAAAAGATTTGTGAAGTTACATTTAACCCTAAGACCCATCAGGAAAGAATAACACTTACAATAAGAGTAATTAACAATGCGAAAAAAATATCGTTTATTGTAACAGGAAACAGAAAAAAAGAGGTTGTTTACAGAGTTTTAAAAAAGATAGATAACTATATGGTATTTCCCGCTTCACATATAGTCCCTGTTTCCGGGGAAATGGAATGGCTGCTGGATGCAGAAGCTGCATCACTTTTAAAAAATTAATAAAACATATAAAAAATAAATGATGGACAAAACATTATTGAATCTGTGCATAAATACAATAAGAACATTATCTATGGATGCTGTTCAGAAAGCAAATTCAGGCCACCCGGGAACACCAATGGCTTTGGCACCGCTGTCTTTTACTTTGTTCGATAAATTCTTAAGGTTTAATCCTTCAAATCCTGACTGGCCTAACCGCGACAGGTTTGTTTTGTCAGCAGGGCACGCATCAATGCTTCTATACAGTACACTGCATTTGATGGGATATAAGATAACGATTGATGACATTAAAAATTTCAGGCAGTTGCACAGTATATGCGCCGGTCATCCGGAATATGGATTAGCTCCGGGAATAGAGACTACAACCGGTCCTCTGGGACAGGGTGCTGCAACAAGCGTGGGAATGGCAATAGCACAAAAATGGTTAGCGGAAAGATTTAATAAACCCGGATTTAAAATAATTGATTACAGAATATTTGCAATTGCGAGTGATGGTGATATGATGGAGGGAATATCAGGCGAAGCCGCTTCGATTGCAGGTCATTTAGGACTTGATAACTTAATATGGATATATGATAACAATCATATCACTATTGAGGGAAATACTTCTCTGGCTTTTTCGGAAAATGTAAGGAAAAGATTTCTTGCCTATGAATGGAATGTCCGCCAGGTAGATGATGCGAATAACACTAATTTAATAGAAGATAAAATAAAGATTGCAATTCAAAAGAAGAAAAAGCCGTCAATTATAATTGTCAACAGTCACATTGCATACGGTGCTCCAACCAAGCAGGATACAGCAGAAGCGCACGGTTCACCGCTTGGTGAAGAGGAAATCCGCGGGGCAAAAAAGTTTTATGGATGGGACCCGGATAAAAAATTTTTCGTACCGGAAGAAGTAAACGAATATACAAAGACTGCAATTGAAAAAGGGAAAAAAGCAGAACAAGAATGGAATGAATTATTTGATAAATATGAAAAAGAATATCCTGACCTTGCTAAAGAATTCAAAATGATTCAAAACGGAGAGCTTCCCAAAGGATGGGATTCCGGTTTGCCAACTTTTCCCGCAGATTCAAAACCTATATCAGGAAGGAAAGCAAGCAATAAGATTTTAAATGCAATTGCAGAAAAGATTCCCTGGATTATAGGCGGAGCAGGGGACCTTGCACCATCAACATTGACTTTATTGGATAAAACATCAAACATTGAAAAAGGAAATTTTACGGGAAGAAATTTGCATTATGGAATCCGGGAGCATTCAATGACGGCAATAACGAGCGGATTGGCTTTGAGCAAACTCAAAGCGTTCGCATCAACATTTTTTATATTTACTGATTATATGAAACCATCAATCAGACTTGCTGCACTGATGAAGCTTCCTGTAATTTATATATTAACACACGATAGTATCGGACTCGGAGAAGACGGTCCGACACATCAACCGATAGAACAACTTGCTGCATTAAGAGCAATGCCGGACATTGAAGTAATCCGTCCTGCAGATGCAAACGAAGTTTCAGTTCTATGGAAATACATTATACAATTAAAAGATAAACCGGCAGCTTTGATATTAACCAGGCAGGACTTACCTGTTTTCGATAGAACGAAATATTCACCGGCAGATGGAGCACTCAAAGGGGGTTATATACTGGCGGACAGTGAAGGAACACCGGAAATAATATTAATTGCAACCGGCTCGGAAGTTTATTTATGTGTCGAAGCATACGAGAAGTTAAAAAAAGAAGGTATTAAAGCAAGAGTTGTAAGTCTTCCATGCTGGAGCTTATTCGACAGACAATCAGCTAAGTACAGGGAATCTGTATTACCGAAAAAAGTTAAAACCCGTGTAGCGGTTGAAGCAGGCTCAACTTTCGGATGGTGCCATTATACAGGGAATGAAAGCACGAGTGCAGTAATAGGAATGAAAACATTCGGTGCATCTGCAAATTACAAAGACCTTTTTAAAGAATTTGGTATCACAGTCGAAACAATCGTGAAAACTTCGAAGGAATTATTAAATAAAAACTAATTAGTTATTAATCTATGTCTATTAAATCAAATAAAGATATTAAAACGGAAAATGAGGTATTCAAAATTTATTGTGATAAGTATCAAAAAGAAATTGATGAAACAATCTCTGAAGCAAAAACTCAAAAGATAGTTGAGAGAATCTGGGATTGTGATTATACGGTATGGAGCAAGAGTCCATCTGAGATTACGAACAGACTTGGATGGTTAAAAAGCCCAGCTGTTTCGTTTGATATGGCTGATGAAATTTATGGTTTTGCTGAATCTGTCAGAAAAGACGGAATTACAAATGTCCTGCTTTTAGGGATGGGAGGGTCAAGCCTTGCTCCGGAAGTTTTCAGTTATACATTCGGTTCACAAAAAGGATTTCCTGAATTATCTATTCTGGATAGTACACATCCCGAAGCGATATTAGAATATTCAAAAAGATACAATCCCGAAAAGACTCTTTATATAGTATCGACGAAATCAGGCGGAACTGTAGAAACCTTCTCATTTATGAAATTCTTTTATAACAAGACAATCGATTCAGTCGGGAAAGAAAATGCAGGAAAACATTTTACAGCTATTACAGACCCGGGAAGCGGATTAGAGAAAATTGCCAGACAATTAAATTTCAGGAAAATATTTTTGAACGACCCGAATATCGGAGGAAGATATTCCGCATTATCTTTATTTGGAATTGTACCCGCTGCATTAATCGGGATTGATATAAAAGAATTACTCAACCGGGCAAAAACAATTGCAAACGAATCAAAGACATCAGATTTTAACGGACAAAAAGAAAATATTTCCGCAAAGCTGGGAATATTAATTGGTCAGCTCGCAAAATCCGGAAGGGATAAAATTACTTTTATCACCTCAGACAAATTATCATACTTTGGTAACTGGATTGAGCAGTTAATTGCAGAAAGCACGGGAAAATCAGGGAAAGGAATTTTACCGGTTGTGGGTGAAGCGGTAACGGAACCGTCGTATTATTATAATGACAGATTATTTGTTTATTTAAAATTAAAAGATGATAACACAAAGGACGAACGAGTACAAGCATTAATTAATGCAGGATTTCCTGTTATTGAAATAATCCTGAATGATATTTATGACCTCGGCGGCGAATATTTCCGCTGGGAATTCGCAACCGTTATTGCAGGATGGGTAATTGGCATTCAGCCTTTCGACCAGCCGAATGTTGAGGCAGCAAAAGTCCTTGCGAGGGAAATGCTTTCGAAATATCTGAAAGATGGAAAGATTCCTCAGCCGGAAATCAGGTTTGAAGAGAATGGAATTAAAGTTTATTCGGATGAAAATGTTAATGATTTGAATTCTGTTATCAGTCAGTATTTTGGCAAAGATGATAAAGAATTCAGAAGCAAAGGAAATCAATATATTTCAATTCAGGCTTATATAAAACCTGATGAATCGAATTCACGGTTATTACAGACATTCAGAACTGTCCTTCAAAAAAAATATAAATCGGCAGTAACTGTCGGTTATGGACCGAGATTTCTTCACTCGACAGGGCAGTTACACAAAGGTGATGCAGGCAAGGGAGTTTTTATACAGATAATTTCAAAAATAAATAAAGATGTTCCTATCCCCGATAATGCAGGCGAAGAAAAATCAGGAATGACTTTTGGAGTTCTCATAACATCTCAGGCATTTGGAGACCGTCAGGCATTAATTGAAAACGGAAGGAAAGTGGTAACATTTCAGCTGGATGATGATACGGGAAAAGCAATTTCAATTTTAGAAAAATCTTTTTCTGTTTGAAAAGGCAGTGCTTAAATCAATTCTAATCTGAAAAAAAACTTAATGCGAAAAATAAGAAGTCACTAAATGACAATATTTAAATAATATTTTTTATGATAAAAATTGCCATTGGCTCAGACCATGCGGGATATAAGCTAAAAATGATTATAATAAATCATTTGAAGGAAAAAGAATTCAATGTAACAGATTTTGGGACTTTTTCAGATAAGCCTGTGGATTATCCCGATTATATTATTCCCGCAGCGGAAAGCGTCGCTAAAAGAAAAAATAATATTGGAATTGTTATCGGCGGAAGCGGGAACGGGGAAGCAATTGCCGCAAATAAAGTAAAAGGAATCCGATGTGCATTATGCTGGAACGAGACGACTGCAAGGCTGGCAAAAGAACATAATAATGCTAATATGATATCTCTCGGAGCGCGACTTATTACGGAAAAAGAAGCGCTATTAATTGTCGACACCTGGCTGAATTCGACTTTTAAAAAGGGAAGGCATTTAAGAAGAATAAATAAAATAAGCAAATACGAAAAATTAAATTCCAACCATCATTAAAAGTATTTGGGAACGCAATTTCAATTTTAGAATCATTTTTTCTCATCCGATGACTGCTCTTTGTCATCGGATGAGTTTCTTTTCCTTGTTCCCCTTTGTGGATTCGAACCACAACTGTAACTTTCAGAGAGTTATGTGCTAACCGTTACACTAAAGGGGAATAAAATAAATTAGTACAAACTATGAAGCTTTCCCGAATTTATCAATCCATAATGAATACTCATCGGACCTTATGTTTAAAAATAACAGCCGCAATTACGGTGTGTGTCAGGAATTACTTCCTGAGACCGGCAAGTGGAAACACCTATCGAACAAAAAAATATTATTTTAAAAGAATCAATTTTTTCGTTTGCACAAAATTATCTGTTCGAAGTTGATAAAAATACACCCCGCTCGGAAGATTGCTTCCCAGCCCAGGCTGGCGGGCGTCAAACGTGACTTCATAAGTTCCTGGCTGTAGTTGTTCATTAACAAGGCTTGCAACTTCTTTTCCAAGCATATTATAAACTGTGAGTTTTACGTCTAACGTTTTACGTTTTACTTCCCCTGAGATATCAAATTTTATCTTCGTTGATGGATTAAATGGATTAGGGTAATTCTGACATAAGGAGAATCCCGATGGAATTTCTGTGCTAATATTTTGTATGCCGATTATTTCTGAAAAAGAGCGGCGCCAGGTACTATTCTCATATGTTCCGGCAAAGATATAATTGTTCAGAATTAATAATGAACCAATATTTGGTAATATTGATAGTATTGGCAGGAATCCTTCATTTTTTTCTTTCCAGGTTTCACCATTATTTTTAGAGAGATATACTCCAAATCCCCAGGTTCCGGCAGCAATATTTGAACCATTTATGGCAAGAGAAAGAATTCCGAACGCAGGCATTGAAGTTTGTACCCAATTGATACCATTATCTGTGGAAAGGTACACCCCAAAATTTGTACCTGCAAAAATATATGAGCCACTCTTTGCAAGAGAATAAACAGTTTTATTAATCAGAGAAGTCTGATTCCAATTTATTCCATTGTTTGATGAAATATATATACCATCGTAAACCGTTCCCGCAAAAATAGTTACCCCATTCACCTCTAAAGACAAAATGGTTTTATTATTTAGAGACGTTTGAGTCCAGTTTGTCCCATTGTTTGTTGAGAGATAAATTCCCAGATTGGCTGTTCCGGCAAAAATATTCGAGCCGTTAGCAGTTAGGGACCATACTGTAAGATTGTTTAGAGCGGTTTGTGTCCAGTTTGTCCCGTTATTAGTAGAAATATAGACACCATTTAAACTGGTTCCCGCGAAAAGGTTATTTCCACTAACCGTGAGGGAATAAACTAGTCTATTATCTAAATTGGCATCTGTCCAGTTTAATCCATAATTTGTTGAGCGAAACACTCTGTTTGCTCCTGCAAAGATATTTGAATTATTAACTATAAGTGAATGAACTAAACCAGGAGAAGGATTCAGTTGCACCCACTGGGCATTTGCAATGAGTAATGAACAATGAATAATGAGTAATGCGAAAATTATTTTTTTCATAATCTTAAAATTATTCATTTTAGTAAAATTAATTTCTTAGTTGCTGTAAATTCTCCGGATGTCAATTTATAAAAATACACACCACTTGGAAGATTGCCACCCTCAAATGTAACTTCGTAGGTTCCTGGCTGTAATACTTCATTCACAAGTTTTGCAACTTCGTGACCTGATATATCATAGACAGACAGGAATGTCTGTCCTACTAAATTCGCGGGAATATCAAATTTTATTTTCGTTGATGGATTAAACGGATTTGGATAATTCTGATATAATATAAATCCCGATGGAATTTCTGTGCTTATATTTTGTATTCCTATAATTTCAGATAAATCCCGGCGCCAAACACTCGAGTCGGTTCCGGCAAAAATATATTGACTTGTTGTTGCCAATGACCAAACACTGGAGTTGCTCATTCCCTGTTTTTTCAATATCCAACTTTCACCATTGTCGGAGGACAAAAAGACTCCTCCATGAGACAATGTCCAGATAGCAGCGCCAGCAAAAATATAGTTTCCATTTATTGTAAGAGACATGATAGATACATCCATTAAATCGGTCAAAGCCCAGTTCAATCCATAGTTAGTAGAACGAAAAACACCGCCATTATCTGTTCCTGCAAAAAAATTATTTCCGTTTACAGCGAGACAACTAACAACCTCAGTAGCACTACCACCCAGAGGTATTTGTGTCCAGTTGTCACCATTGTTTGTGGAACGAAATACACTGCATGATGTTAAATCACCTGCAAAAATATTATTCCCGCTTATAACCAGGGAATTTATCCATTTATTATTCAGAGAAGTCTGTGTCCAGTTCACTCCATTGTCAGTCGACCGATAAACACCGAATTCATTAGTTCCCGCGAAGATATTGCTCCCGTTTATAGCAAGTGACCATACATTATTATTTAGTCCAAGATGTGTCCAGTTCTGTCCATTGTTTGTTGAAAGAAAGACTCCGTTATTAGTCCCCGCATAGATACTATTGCCGTTAATCAATAAAACATTACCCGATTGATTAAAAGAAGTCAGTGACCAGAATTCTCCGTTATTAGTGGAAAGATAAACACCGGCATTAGTTCCAGCAAATATATTATTTCCGCTTACGGCTAAAGACCAGACGGTTCTATTTGTTCCCATTCCATTTGATTTCTGCACCCACTGGGCATTTACAATGATAATGAACAATGAATAATGATAATGTAAAAATTATCTTTTTCACAATCATAAATTTTTTATTTTAGTAAAATAAGTTTTTTAGTGTCAATAAAATCACCTGATGTCAATTTATAGAAATACACTCCGCTCGGGAGATTGCCACCATCAAATGTAACTTCGTAATTGCCGGGCTGAAGATTTTTATCCACTAGTGTCGTGATTTCCTTGCCTAACATATTATACACCGTTAGTTTTACCTCTGACGTTTTACGTCTTTACGTCTGACGGGATTTGGAATTTAATCTTTGTTGTCGGATTAAAAGGATTTGGGTAATTTTGTTCAAGCAAGTAATTTGTTGCAACAATATTTCGATTATTATTTATACGTGTAGAGGAAGTACTTTTATATAATCCGCCACCCAGGGAACCGGCGTAAGCATAACCATTCACGTCGAATGCAAGAGCATCTATAAAAGGATAAAAAATTCCGTCACTGACTTGTGTCCAGTTATCTCCATTATCGGTTGAACGCCATACTCCTAAATTTACAATTTGCCCGCCGACTATTCCGGCATAAATATGTCCGATACTGTTTATTGCTACTTTCCAGGCTTGCATATTCGGTAATGAAAGTACCTGCTGCCAGCTGTCTCCGTTGTCAATCGAGCGCCATACTCCATATCCGTTTGAACCTGCAAAGACGTGACCGTTTGGTTTTATCGCAAGAGACATTATCTGTGTTGCAGTAAGTCCGTTATTTATTTCTGCCCAGTTTGCTCCGTTATCTCTAGAGCGAAACATTCCCGAGCCATAGGTTCCCGCATAGACATAATTATTCTGCCTGTCAACTGCAATCGAATAAATCTGAGGATTTGTAATACCTGTATTTGACCTGAACCAGCTATTTCCGAGATTAGTTGATTTATAAACATTATCATTCGATGCTGCATAAATATATCCGCTGGTATCGAATGCAAAATCAAGAACATTATTAAAAGTATATGTGAATCCGTTTTGTGCAACAGTCCAGTTTACACCGTTATTGGTGGAGCGGTAAATTCCGCTTAAAGGTGTTCCCGACATTGGAAAAGTTCCTGCAAAAATGTATCCGTTCGGATGTACTCTAATGACATTATTCATTGTATTTGTAAGTCCGGCATCCGATTGCTGGAAAGTTGCTCCGTTATCGGTTGAGATATATACCCCTCCTGTTATCCCGACAAAAATATTTCCATTCAAAGCAACTTCGATGGATTTAACTGTTGTTGCATTGATACCGCTGCTGGCTTTGAACCAGGAATTCCCGCTGTCTGTTGATTTCAGCACTCCGAGAGCATAAGTTCCCGCATAAATTACAGAACCTGAAATAAAGCCAAAACCACTGCACCCTGTATAAGGAGAAGGAAAACCTGAATTCACCGCAATCCAGTTAGTTCCGTAATTTGTTGATTTATAAATTCCGTTATTTGTTCCTGCAAAAAGTAATGTCCCGGATGAACCAATGCCATTTATAAATAAATTTCCCAATCCTGAAATTACAGCTGACCAGTTATCGCCGTTATTAGTCGAGAGATAGATTCCCGAACCGGAAACTCCTGCAAAAACGTAATTATTTGAAGCCACATTTATAGCGCTTGTGATAAGTATTCGGCAGTCCCGCGTTAACATTTGTCCAGTTCGCACCAAAATCGGTAGAACGAAATATCCCGCTTGATGAAGTGTTTGCATACATATAAGAATTCGGAGCGGTGGTTATATTATAAAATGACCCGCTTGAAAGCCCGCCATTACTAAGCGCCCAGGTTGTGCCGTTATCCGTAGAAACCCAGATTGTGTTCGATGCAGCGGCAAATAACCTGTTACCTGCATCAACTGCAATTGAATAAATAACATCGGTCTGAAATGCAATGTTTGACCATAAGACACCGCTATTAGTTGAAAGAAATAAACCTCTTTCAGTAGCAGCATAAATATAATTTGCAGAATCTATTGCCATTCCATTCACCCTGGCATTTGTAATACCATTATTTGATGCAATCCAGTTTGTGCCTTCATTTGTCGTGTAATAGACTCCGTTTCCGATTGTGCCTGCGAACCATTTGTTCGTGGAAGTTTTTGCGAAGCAGCGAATGCTCCCTCCGTCAGGACCATTTGTCTGAACCCACTGGCACTTACAATTATCAATTATAAATGTACAATGCACAATTAAAAAGAAAACCAATAAGTAAAATATTTTTCTCATTTGAGTAATATTAATTTTTTAGTTTCTATAAAATTATTAGATTTAAGTTGATAAAAATAGACTCCACTTGGTAAATTTCCGCCGTCAAATGTTACTTCGTAAGTTCCGGGCTGAAGTTGTTCGTTTACAAGTGTTGATATTTCCTTCCCTGAGTAAATGTCAGTAAATACTGTTAAGGATTTTACGTCTGACGTTTTACGTTTTACGTCTGACGGAATTTGGAATTTTATTTTTGTTGTCGGATTAAATGGATTAGGATAATTTTGATACAGGGAATAATTTGCAGGTATTTCGTTAGTGTTATTATGCACATCCGTTTCTATGTATACTTTTTTATATATTGTATAAACTGTATCAGAAGGTGCATTATCATAAAATGTAAATGAACCGGGTGAACCGGATTCACTATATACTATGTTAACGAAATTTCCGTTATTACCATTTCTCGCTAAAGTTGGATATGTTTCATCTCTTCTTGGTGAATTAGTTATAAATTGTGGGTTTGACCACGATGCTCCATCATTAACCGATGTACAAATAAATATATCATTATAGTGATAATTTTTACCCGTAGTATAACTGCTTGTATCTATCTGAATAACAGAGAAAGCACAATATAATTTTGTACCATCATTCGAATATGCAAGCGAAGGATGCGAAAGTGGAGTCATACCGACCTGAATATTATTTCTGTTATGATTCCAAATGGCTGTATCATTCATAAAATAATATTTATGATAATCGCAGACTACAACAGGGTTTCCTCCATTTATATTCGGAGACCAGAATAAAATTTTGCTGCCTTCTCTTGTTGCTGTGTTTGAAGGTGATAAAGTTGCAAAGGCAAGGCACTTTTGGGTTGTTCCGGGTTTATAAATAACATCAAAAGAAGACCAGGCAACACATGAATCTCCATTTATCGGTTTTGCATTCCCGACCATAGTCCCAGCTGACCAGGTAGTTCCACCATTAGTTGATTCATATAAGTAATAAGCTTGCGGAGACCATAAATTGGAACTTTTCCAGCGAACTGCCACTATATTTTGCCCATTAGAAGCAATGTCACAACCATATCTGAAATTTACATCTATACTATCAGCAATATGTCTTGCCGTTCCATATACACCTGTTGAATAATTAAAATCCATATACCATAAAACATCAGTCGGGGCAGTACTATTGGGAGGAGAAGAAATTAATCCACCAACCATAATATTGTTTTTGTAATTACCAAAAAAGTCTGCCGAATATGTTATCGGAGTCATATAAGATGTTAAGGAACCTAATCCGAGAATAGTCTCAACCATGCAAGTCCCCTGGGAACAGTAGTGTTTCTGTCTTCCCATAAATAATATTGACCTTAATCCTGAATTGAACATTGGTACGATATTTGGAAATCTATTTGTTATGGTGTCAGTTCTTATTGAAGTAGGTAACCAGGTTGTACCGCCATCATAACTAACCTGATAATAAATGCGATTAGAGGTGGTTATCGGCGGGGGACCGGATTTATCAGGATTAATATCTGCTGCGACAATAATAGTATCTCCCAATATTACAAGTTTTCCTCATATTATTTCCGTTTGTTCCATAATCATTGTAATTAACTACGCCAAATGGAACATTTCCTGCAGGCGAATAAGAATTGTAACTTGTGGATGTAAAAATTAAAGACTGATTTAATGGGTTAAAATATGTATAAGAATCATCTTTTGCAGATGATAAACTTTTTAAAGGTTTATTTTGTGAATAAACGGCGGTAACTGCGAAAGACAAAAATAATATACATAGTATTTTTCTCATAATATTATATTTTAATTTAATATTATTTTTTTGGAGAGAGGTATAAATCGGATAACAGCGAAAATTAATTTTTCGTTTAGATATGTAATATAGAAAAGTAAAACAAAGTGCTGTATTTCCCACATTGCCCCCTTTAATTTATGAATTTTAATCAGAATTTTAATTAAAATCAATCAATTAAATCTAAACTAATACAATTTCACGAAAAATGTATATTTCCATAGATAAACACAAAAAATGAATTAAATTACTAATAATTCAATCATTTTCCTGATATTTATTATTCCGTAAAATTAAGATTGATGCTAAAATTCCCGAAATTAAAAGCCCTGTATCTTCCAGAATCCCAAAACTTATTGCCGCAAAAAATCCAATTACAGACCATATTACAGGAATTATTAAAACAAATACAGGGACTTTTCTGTTTGCAGTTAACAGAATACCAAATGTGAATATTGTAGTAGGGCAGGGCAGACCGAATGTCGGAGAGTAAGGATATCTGTGACCGAGAAAATATCCCAATAACGGATAAATAATAAGCGCATATAATATCAGCAATGCCCCGATTATGTTATTAATGTTGTATCTGAAATGAAAAGAGATTTTAGATTTAAATACCCCATAAAATAAAAAAATAAATCCCTGAATAATAAATATTACACCGAAACCAAATGCAGCTTTATTGATTCCGCTGAAATAAATTATATGATATACGATACCTATCCAAAGCCAGAAAAAAGATAATACTATGTTAATAATCTGATTACTGTTATTGAATTTTTTAAACGATAAGAAAATTACTATAACAGCAAGCAAATAAAAAACAACCTGCATTGGCCAGACATCGAGATTATAATTTTTAAATACCTCTAAAAATTGTTCCAGTGTAAAGGGAGTTTTCATAATTTAATTGTTATTTAATTTGCTTTATATTTCTCTTTTGACATCTCGAACAGCTTATTAACCGTATTCCAGTTTCTTGTTGTTGCTTTCACACCAAGTTTTGATTCAAAAACATTATTTGTTAATTTCGACCTGCCGTATCCGTCGGGATAAAAAAGATATATTTCTTTTCCAATTATACGGAATTCTTCAGTTTTACTTTTGTATGGCTGAAGTTTTTCCACATTATCAATAATTGCTATATCAGATAAGAAATATAACATATAATTTCTCAATAGGTTTGGTTTTCGAAAATGGATTTGTCTGAATTATTTTCCCAAGCTCATCACGGTTTCGTATTATAACAGTCACATCAAAAGAAAAAACTTCTTTTATCTTTTTCTCAATCAATTTAACTATTTTATCAATACTCTCAATCTGAGAATTAAAAATCACATTACCGCTTTGAATGTATGTTTTAACATTTTTGAAACCTAAGGATTCAAATAATTTTCTCAGTTCATCAATCTTAATTATTTTTTGCCCGCTAACGTTAATTCCGCGTAATAAAGCTATATATGTGTATTGTGTCATAATCTTTAAGATTCAATTTTCTTTAATAATACCGCTTTATTCAAAAATGATTTAGGCTCCGAAATAATTTCTAAACCGGCATTTTCAATTTTCGTTAACATTTCATTAAATCCTGCTTTAGAGACGTGAAACGGAGGCTCGACTATTAACATATTCCCACCGGGTTTTAAGATTGTATAAATTTCCTTAAAAAGTGCATCCTGGTCGGGTACCTCGTGAACGAAATAAAACGCAAGAACAAAATCAACTGTTTCATTCAACCCGATTTTATTCTCTTCACATTTATGCAATGAAATAATTTTCTCAAGTGGTGTACCCGTAATTTTATCTTTGACTTTCTGAAGCATTCCTTCCTGCAAATCTGCAGCAATCACTTTTCCGGAAGCTGCCAATCATTTTTGCGATTTCGATTGTAAAAAAACCCGGACCGCACCCTAAATCAAGAACAGTCATTCCTTCTTTGAGGTATGGCTTTAATATCTTTTGTGGATTCTGAAGAAATCTTCTGAATTTATTATCCAGACCTCCGGCTAATTCAACAGAACAAACTTTGCTTTTACTCATTTTGATCCTTTTTAATGTTATAAGTTGTTAAACATATTTTTTACAACTCATTCCCGGGAACCCTCCGGGTGACCCACTTATGAGAATGTAAATAAGTTTCTATATTATTTTAATAGAAATAATTTTTTCGTCTGTGCAAAATTATTTGTTCGCAGTTGATAAAAATAAACTCCGCTTGGTAAATCAGAAGCATTAAAAATTACTTCATAGTTTCCGGCACTCTGCTTCTCGTTGACTAATATTTTGACTTCCTTTCCAAGTATGTCAAAGACACTTAATTTCACTTTAGAGTTTTCCGCAATACTATATGATATTCTTGTAACAGGATTAAAAGGATTAGGATAATTTTGTGAAAGTTCATATTTCAAAGGAATTTTCTGCTCTGTCACAGACACAGTATTTTTTAATTGTAATAATATACACCAGCTTACCAGGCTGCCCTGGTTACCCGGTATGTGAATCAAAAACCCTTAGAATCCAGTTCCACGATGCGGGTTGATTATTAAATTGACTTAATGGATTTTGTGGCTTGTAACTTCCTGTATATGGAGGTGAACCCTGTGTTATAGATAAAGAAGCACTATCATCAAAAGTTGTATTGATATAATTCGCTCCACTTGAACCGTTTCCCTGACTAAGGTTTATCATTCCGTTCGGTCCCTGAAATTGTATTATCAAATCCCCGTCATTCGGGTGGTATATAGTTAGGTTAACTTTTGCTTTATTGATAATCTTAGAAGCCTGATTAACACTGATTGTATCATAGGTAAATTGCAAATCATTAATCGGTTTTGGAAGTGTATTCGAACATTGATTGTTGTCCATATAAATATCATACCTGAATGTATTTGGAGGAGGTGTTGTTCCCGGAGGATTAATACCGCTCCCGCCGTTTGGAAGTGTTACGGAAACGGAACCTGCAGAATCCTGCAATGCAAAATAATATGAAATTGCCGAGCCGGTAGGTTCACCGGGTATTGTAAATTTAAAAGTATCCTGAACAATCGATGATGCGTTTATAAAATTATAATTACTGTTATTGATTTTATAATATAATCTTGGTGCATTATTCGCTGATGCAATTTTAAACGGAGCTTTAATATGAACTTTTGCAATCCTTGAAGATGTATCAGCAGTGAAACCGAGAGGTATATGGTTCATCATTACATTCAAATCCAAAGCCAGAGTCAATAATGCAGCAACATTATTTTTAACTAATTTATGAAAATACTGAATATTAAACTTGTCAAATTTATCATTTATAGAGTGATAAAATAAATTAAAATTTCCCGAGTAATCTTCAATCACTCCTATTGCTTTATAACCCCTTTGCCAGAAAGACCAATGGTCACTTAAATTGGCATTCCATAGAGGATAAAATGTAAATCCCGTATTATAAGATTGGTTACAGGCATCGAAGATATTATATAAGCTATAAGAATTTGTATCAATCATCAACGCGGCTTTATTGTTAGGAGCTGTATGATAGCCAATCATATCAACATTTATCATTCCAAGAACAGTATCACCCCTGAAGTACAACGTGTCAGCAAATGCAGCACTTCCCCTATCGCTGCCTCCTTCTTCTTCTTCGTCAAATGCTACAAATATTACTGTGTAATCGAGGTTCATATTCGCGAGTAATCTCGCTGCTTCAAGCACGGCGCAGACACCTGAGGCGTTATCATCCGCACCATGAATTGTATCGGAAATAATTCCCCAGCTAATAATATCATCATAATGTGCACCGATAATATATTTCCTGTCTGGATATTTTGTTCCTGTCTTTTCAGCGTAAATGTGAGTACTGGTAGAGCTGTTTACCATATATTTAGGAGAAAGCCCAAAGTTTTGAAATTTTTCGAAGATATACTGAGAAGCACGGATATTTCCAATCGTAGTCCAATAGCGGGAAAGTATAATTTGCGGAACTCCTCCGATTGTTGTGATAGTGTCTCCGCTTAATTCTTTATTCATTTTAGAAATAGATTGTATAGAAACGAGATTAAGTATTGAATCAATCTTATTGCTGTGTATGACCTGAGCGCCTGCAATGATTAATGAACAATGAATAATGAATAATGTAAAAATGATCTTTCGCATAATAAAAAATTTTATTTCAATAAAATGAGTTTTTTCATCCCGATGGATCGAGATTTTCGCTTCGCTTTTATTTATCATTTCAATAATATCATTCTTTTCGTTTCATTAAATTTTTCTGTTCGCAGTTGATAAAAATAAATTCCCGATAGAAAGTTGCTTCCATCGAATGTGACTTCGTATGTCCCGGGTTGAAGTTGTTCATTTATAAGGGTAGCGACTTCACGACCGAGGATGTCGAAGACTTTGAGAGTAATATAACCCCCCAGCCCCCCTTTGTAAAAGGGGGGATTATCGTTAGACTTCTCACTTCTTGCCGTTTGACGGTATTCGAAATTTTATTTTTGTTAAGGGATTAAAAGGATTTGGGTAATTTTGGAATAATATAAATCTATCCGGAACTTCATTTGAAATTTCCTTAATGCTCACTGTATTTTCGTAAACAATTTGTAAACACCAATTCAACAATGTTCCCTGGTTACCGGCGTTTTTATCATAAACAAAAAGCATCCAGTTACCTTCAGATTGAGTATTATTAAATGCTGACAATAAACTCTGAGGTCTGTACCTGCCTGTAAACGGAGGGATTCCCTCGGTTATGGATATTTGTGCCGTGTCGTCAAAGATGGTATTAGTGAAATTTTGTCCGTTTGCGCCATTATATTGTGTTAAAATTGATGATCCGTAAGGAGAACTTAATCTAACGAAAAGATCACCGTCATTACTGTGATTAATGTTTAAAATAACTTTAACCTCTTTAATGTTTCCGGGCTGGTTAATGTGAATTGTGTCAGTTAGTATCTGTAAATCGTTTATAGGTTTTGGGGTTGATTGAGAACACTGACTCAACGCTGACAAAATATAATAAACATAGTTTGTAGGCGGTGGAGTTGTACCGGCGGGGTTTATCCCGCTTCCACCATTTGGTAGCGTAATAATTATATTTCCTGTAGAATCCTGTGCAGCTAAATAATATGAAATTTTCGTTCCCGAAGGGTAACCCGGAATCGTAAAATAATAATTATTACCAATGATATTGTATGCATTAGTGAAATTATATGAACCATTATTTACTTTATAATAAAGTCTTGGTGCATTCGAACCCGTAGGAACATTGGAAGGGAAAGAAATATACGTTACAGCATTTCTTCCTGAGGTATCTGAAGTCGATACTAATGGTTTATGCGATACATCGATGTGCAAATTCATACCATATGTCATTAATGTAGCTATTGATGCTTGCACCATCTTATGAAAATAGGGGACATTAAATTTATCAAAAGTTTCATTTATTGTATGATAATAGGGATTAAAAAGCCCTCTTGCTTCTTCTGCCATTGCAATGGCTCTGTACCCTCTGTTCTGAAATGAACCTTCGTCCCAGTGTTCATTATAGATTTCAAAAAAATGCAAATTAATCTGATAAGATTGCAAGCAATTATTTAATACCCGAGGCATAAAATAAGAATTTGTATCGGTAAGTACTGCAAACCTATTATCATTATTACCATCCCAGCCAATCATATCCAGGTTTAACATTCCGATTAGAGTATCATTCCTGAAATAACAACTGTCGGCAAAAGCTTTGCTTCCTGATAAGATTACAGGTGCTTCTTCTTCATCAAAAGCAACAAAAATAACCGTATATTCTAAAGACATATTAGCATAGCAGCCTTGCTGCTTCAAGCACTCCGCACACTCCTGATGCATTATCATCCGCACCGTGCATCGTATCAAGAGGATTGGGATTAATGGTTATATAGTAAATCATCGTAATGAGCACCAATGACAAATTTTTTGTTCGGGTATTTGAAACCCGTCTTTACGGCATATACATTTACATTGGTAGAATTGTTAACCATATATTTCGGAGTCAATCCAAAAGACTGAAATTTTTCATAGATGTATTGTGCCGCTTTTATGTTACCCTGGCTATTCCATGCCCTCGATATTAAGATCTGCGGTACTCCTCCGATATTAACAATTGTATCTCCGCTTAATTCTCTATCCATTTTTGAAATAGATTGTATAGAAACGAGATTAAGGATTGAATCAATCTTATTGCTGTGTATGACCTGAGCAACGGAGAATTGCGAGGAAATTAAATGAATTACCAAAAAACCTAATAACTTTTTCATAATATTATCTCCCAGAAAAATTATATTAAGTTTATTAAAAAATTCTATTTAAATGCAAATGAAATGAACTTTTCTGTCCATTCCTGCTTAAAAGAACTTTACTGGTTATTTTCTTTTACGTCCTGGTTTTCGTTTTCGTTTTGCTTAGTGTTTTTGGATTTCTGGTAATATTTATCAGTGTTACCGAAATTATAAGACAGGTTTAAAAAGATAACACGGGAATCCCAGGAACTGTTATTAACAGTCCTGAACCCGATACCGTCATTTTCACCTCCCCATTTTCTGGTTTTAAAAATATCTTCAGCACGTAGACCTACACTCATTTTTTTCTCCAGGAATTTCATATTTAATGAAATATCAAGATTCTGATTCGGAACATTAAATCCGGTCGCAGTGAATCTTTTTCCGTTATAATTATAATAAATTTCGATGCTGAATAATTCGCTGAGATTTATATTTGAACGAACATTGGCACGCCAGGAAAAACCTTCTTCACCTTTGAAATCATTTATAATGCTTCCGTCAAATTTAGTCTGGTACATACTGAAAGTTGCATTCAGGCCGAGCCATTTAATCGCATTTGACCTGATAATGAAATCCGCTCCGTAGGATTGTGCCCTTGCGTCGTTACGGTATGTAGTGACTGAAGTGACAGAATCGAGCAGATAACTATAAGCTGAAATTACATCATAAGATTTTCTGTAAAATATCGATGTTGTAAGGTTCAGAACTTTACTGTATAAATTGTGATTTAATTCATATGAATCAGTGAATTCAGGCGTCAGTTCAGGGTTCCCGATATTTATATACCTTGAGTTGTATTTGTTCACAAACGGATTCAATCTCCAGATATTAGGCCTTGTTATCCTTCTTGTATAGCTTATTTGAAGTTCGTTTATGTCATTTAGTTTCTGTGAAAAACTTAATGTCGGGAATAAATCAAAATAGTCTTTTGTAAAATTGAATCCGGTGGTTATAAGGTCGCCGGTTGTATGCGTATATTCTAATCTCAGACCTGCTTTAAACTTGAAATCTTTAATTTTATGTGAAAATGTTCCATAGACTGCACTGATATTTTCTTTCAGTTTGAAATGATTTGTCAAATCATAATTCCTGACAAAACTATTCAGAATATAATTCAATGTATCATAAGTATAATCATTATCATTTGACCTGAACGTACTTTTAACTCCTGTTTCAAATTTAGTTTTATCGTTAAAAGGATTTGAGTAATCAGCCTGCAGTTTGATATTCCAGTTATTATTACCCGTTGTATTTTTTTGATTGGTCGGATTTGGAATTGGCAGTATAAGAGAGTCGTAATATTGCAAATCCTGTAATGAATTAAAAGAGTTGTTATCATTACCATAGTATAAATCAACATTCAATTCTTTCCCGAGTTTATCAAATTTTCCGTTATAATACAGACTTGTCCCGAAAGTCCTGAAATTTCCGTCTCCCGAAAAGTTAATAGTATTTTGAGAACTTAATATGCCGGAAGAATTAAGATTTTTACTCAGTCCGTTGCTTGTATTATCATATTTGCTCACATTGAAATTTAAATCTGTTCCTATGGAGTGACCTTTATTTAATTCGTATTCTACTCCAAGTGAAATGTATCCGTATTTGCTTTTCCCTGTACCGGTGGAATTTGTCAGGTAAGACGAAAGGGGGTTATCATAATTTGTTACGGCATTAAAGCTATTATTGAATTGAAAAATGCCGCCGCCGCCGTTTAAAAATAAGCTCCATTTATTTTTGTTAAAAGTTAATCCAAGGTTTGCATATCCACCCTCAAGGTTGCTTTTAATACCCGCCTGGGTGTACCCGCTATAACCAATGACATTTTCATTCTTTGGCTGCATAACAAGATTGATGATTCCGGTTACTCCTTCAGCATCATATTTTGCCGACGGGTTGGTAATAATTTCAACTTCTTTTATCGCTTCAGCAGGCACCTGCCTGAGACTTGCAAATTTCATTGGTTTGTTATCAACAAGAATCAACACTTGAGAGCTTCCCCTCAGAGTGACATTGTCGTTTATATCGACATCTATCATCGGAATCTTTCTTAAAACATCGAGTGCAGTTCCGCCCCTTGTTGAAGCGATTTTTTCAACATCGAATACTTTCTTTTCATCTTCGAATCTCATTTCGGGAATTTCGCTTTCGACATTTATTTCTTCAGTAGTATAACTATCGGAAAATAATTTTATCGTATCCAAATTAATTGAAATACTGCTATCCTTTAGCAGGACTGTCCTTTTTGAGTTTTTGTATCCAATTAAGTCGAACGAGATTTTATACTTTCCCGGATTAATTCCTGAAATACTGAACAATCCTTTTGAGTCTGTGGAAGTACCGTTAGCAAGGGAAGAATCGATAATATTTAAGACCTTTACAGTTACTCCTTCAATAGGAGTATTTTCTTTTGCATCGATTACAATACCGGAAATCTTTGCCTGCGAATACAAACAAGGGTTTGAAATTAAAAGAAGGAATATTAGAATATTAAATGGGCGATATAGTCTTATCAGCATAATTTATATTAAAATTGAGGTTTTATTGATACCTCCAACTTAATAATCTGCAAAAATATTAAAAAATAAACAATGAGGAATTTTTATAAATTTTAAATGTGAAATTTAAAATTGGAAATTTGATGCTAAAACGTGGATTCAATACAACGAAAAACTCATCCGATGACTCTGAGTCATCGGATGAGTTTGAAATTTTTATTTCAGGAGTGCCATTTTTTTAACACTGCTGTATATTTTTTCAGCACTCACCGTTTTATCAACTACGACAAGCCTGTAGAAATAAATTCCTGAAGGAAGTTCTTTCGCATCAAACGCTATTTCATAAAATCCGGGATTATATTCACCGTTAGCCAGAAGTTCAACCTGCTTTCCAAGCACATCAAAGACTTCGAGTCTCACATCTGAGATACCGGGAATGGAAAACTTAATCTTCGTTACAGAGTTAAACGGATTAGGATAGTTCTGTGAAAGAAAATAATCAGTCGGAATTTGAATTGAGAAATTGGGGCAAAATTGCTCGGCATATTTTTTAATATCTATTTGATAAACATAATTTATCGCATCTGTAATTTTTTTCAGATTAGTTACTGCATTTGCTGTATCAATTCCCGCTGCAAGCGTCTGAGAAAAAATGATTAATTGAGTGTCGCCTGGCATCACAGATAAATTTCCGGCACCGATTCCCATTAATGTATTTGCACCGCCCGGGTATACTGGAGTTATATAACCGCTATCAATACCGCCGCAATTAGCAATTCTTCCTTTTCTTGGTGTCCAGCCGGTATTTGTTTCCGGGTCTCCGGAATAAATATATTTCGTTTTTAAATATCTGTTATTGCCAAGCGGTCGGGTCGGGTCAAGATAAGAAGTCCCGTCACTCTTGAATAATGCCATTTTCTTAACCCTGCTGTAAATTTTCATAGCATTGACCGTCTTATCAACAACTACAAGTCTGTAGAAATAAATTCCTGAAGGAAGTTCCTTCGCATTAAACGCAATTTCGTAAAATCCAGGATTATATTCTCCTTTTGCGAGAAGTTCGACCTGCTTTCCAAGCACATCAAAGACTTCAAGTCTCACATCTGAAATAACCGGAATGGAAAACTTAATATTCGTCATAGAATTAAACGGATTAGGATAATTCTGTGATAGCGAAAAAACATCAGGGACAACAGACGATACGTAGGAGCAGAAATTCTCAGCATACAATTTTATTTCTTTCTGATATACATAGTTAATCATATCAGAAATCTTCTTCAGTCTTGTAACAGAATTGAGATTACTTGAACCTCCTGTAAG
Source organism: uncultured Ignavibacteria bacterium (assembly GCA_963806045.1). Classification (GTDB taxonomy): domain Bacteria; phylum Bacteroidota; class Ignavibacteria; order Tepidaquicellales; family Tepidaquicellaceae; genus DATCHW01. The sequence continues at coordinate 504,676 of CAWDWP010000001.1, forward strand.
TGTCTGGGAAAAAACAATTACTTGCGTATCTCCCGGCATCATGGAAAAGTTATTTGCTCCAATTCCCATAATCATTCTTCTATCACCTCCGTAAACAGGTTCAATATTACCTGTATCCGAATCCAGGCAATTATATATTCTGCCTTTTGAGGGTGTCCATCCCGCTGTTGGTTTCAGGGTCACCGGAAAAAACAAATTTTGTTTTTAAATATTTTCCGTTACCCAACGGGCGTGTAGGGTCGAGAAATGAAGTTCCCCCTTTTTTATATCCCTTCATATAAAAGAATGCTTCTGCCGGTTCTCCATTAACGTCGTCTTCGCAAGGAGAATATTTATCTATCCATGTAGATGAAGACAAGAAAATTGAATCACCGGTTATTTTATTTACAGGACCTCTTAATATTCTCAATCCATAAGCTACTTTCCCGGTATCTGCGCTGTATGCAAATCCTAAATGCCGTGATGTATCACACCCGACAAATTCATTAACAACATAGCTTGCATTTATATCGGGATCAGAAAATAAAGTGAAGTAAAGAGAATCCCAGGTATTAATACCCTTATTTATAATCTGATATCGAAACATTTGTGAGGAGTTTAATGGATAATCCATATATGTCCAGACAGTCAATCTTATTTCTGCCATTAATAGTGGATTCCTGATTCCGCCTCCAAAGCCTTCACCGTAACTGCGTTGCGATGAGTCAGCATCAGTCAGACAAACAAAAACTGTTTGTGCAGCATTTGGCATCCCGGGTTTATCAATCCCCGGGTCATATTTACAGTTATTGTTAATATCCTGATACGGCGCACCAAAAGGAATCATTTTATACCAGTTTGCATAGTCAGGATTATTTGTTTCGTTATCTCCTGCTTTAACAATATATATTTTAAAATCAGGATTTTTTTGCAGTTTGTTATTTGCAATATACCCCGGAACAAGTTCGCCCATATAACTGCAGACAAACATTCCCAGTTTACCATTTATAATTCCGGCACCGCTTAAACCGGAAGTAAAACAATAGGAATTAATTCCGCAGGGCCAGAGAAGTCCCGGTGCATTTCCGGATGTTGTGTTCTGATTGAAAATTCCCGTGTTCTGAAGATAGGTGCATGCCTCATTACCTTTTATCTGCACTCTCTGAATAACTAATGAATTCGGTTCATTGACATTTGCGATTAATATATAAGCCGTGAGCAAAAATAAAACAACGATAATTATTTTTTTCATATTTAAAGTTTTACTTTGTAAAACAATTTTCCCAATTTTTATACTGTCAATTTTTTTTCTGCCAGCAATTAAATTATTTTAATAACACAAATTTCTTAGACGAAATAAATTCACCTGCCCTTAATTGATAAAAATAAACTCCGCTCGCAAAATTGCTGGCGTCAAAAGTGACTTCATAATATCCGGGTTGTTTTTGTTCATTTACAAGTACAGCAATTTTTCTACCCATTACATCATAGATTATTAGATTCACATCCGCTGAGTTTGGTAACTGATATTTGATTACAGTTTTTGCATTAAATGGATTCGGGTAATTCTGGAATAATATAAAACTTGTTGGTGGCGGCAGAGGATAATAGTTATTCGTATCAATCAAATGTTCATTATAAAAACTTATTATACTGTCGCTCAGCATTTTTAATTTTGTAACCGAATTCAGATTACTGTTTCCCTGTGCAATCAATTGAGCAACAATAAGAGTCTGAGTATCGTTTGACTGGACAGAAAAATTTTCTGCTCCGATACTCATAACTAATCTTCTGTCCCCGGGAGGATTGACAGGAATTATAGGTCCGGTTGAATCCCGCCCGCAGTTTTTCATACTCCCTTTGAATTCTGTCCACCCCGTATTGGTCTCGGGGTCACCGGGATATAAAATCTTTGTCTTCTTTGGGGGACTTTGACTTACATCCATCCAATTTGTTGAATCCTTTTTGTATCCCTGCATAAGCAGAAAAGCAGGGTATGCTTCTCCGTTCGGGTCACTTTCACAGGGAGGGGGCATTGAAGAAGTATTTATAAAAGTTGTAAAAGTCGATAAATTTACATTTTTATATGGAACAATATCTTTATTTTTAAAACCTTTTAAAAGCAGAAATCCAACTGCCGGGGGATTAACTCCGTAAATACTATCATAGTTTGTGGCATTATAATCATAGCAAAGATTTCTTACGGTATCGCATCCAATATAATCGTCTTTTGGATTTCCAAGGTCAGGGTCAGAGACAATGCTTGCAAAAACATTTTCCCATTTTTTATTATTTTTATTTATTATAACCCATTTGATAAACTGCACATCTTCTAAACCCGGAGTATTATAACACCAGGCAGTGAGATGCACCTCAGCATAAAAGAGGGGAGTACTAATACCGCCTCCAAAACCTTCACCGTAATTTCGTTCAGATGCAAAACCGTCCGTCATACATAGAAAAATTGTTTGAGCTGCATTCTTTACTCCGGGTGTATCTATTGCTGGTTCATAAATTCCATTATTATTAACGTCAATAAAAGGTGCACCATAAGGAACCATTCTACCCCAATTCGCCCAGTCATAGTTGTTATATTGATTATCACCGGATTTGACTTTGTAAAACCTGAACGTAGAATCACGATGAGCGGAATTATTAGTACAGTATCCCGGTGACCATTCTCCCATATATGAAGCCATACATTCGGCAAGCTTATTACCATTTGATGCATTTATATAACCCGCAAGACAAAGCCCAGCAGTGAAAATAGCTATTTTTCCCGAACCCTTCGGCCACTCAAAGCCTGATAATTGTCCGTTGACAGAATATTGTTCGAAAACCCCGGAATTTTGGAATCCCGAACGTATATTATTGCCATCAAGAAGAACCTGTGACTTCACGGATGAGAAAAATAACAAGAACGTGAATAAAAATATTACCTCTGTTTTCCTCATACAAATCCTTTTAAAATTTAATTTTTTTGTACTGACAGATTTCCCAACTGACAGTTATTAAATTATTTTAATAAAACTAATTTTTTAGTCCCTTAAAATCACTTGCCCTCAAGCGATAAAAATAAATTCCACTTGGTAAATTGGCTGGCGTTAAAAGACACTTCATATGTTCCGGGCTGTAACGGTTCATTTACAAGTGTTTCGATTTCCTTTCCGAGAATGTCAAATATTTTAAGAGACACCCCCCCTTGCCCCCCCTTGTAAAGGTGGGGAGTAAGCTGCAATATCAAATTTTATTTTTGTTGTTGGATTGAAAGGATTCGGATAGTTTTGATATAATGAATATGATGAAGGTATTTTGTTCCCAATATTTTCAATGCCGGTTAGTGCATCTCGCTTCAATATAGTTCCATTCTCACCAACAGCCCAGCCGATTCGCGCACTTTTTGAAAACACTCCATACAAGCTTCTGTCCTGTGTTGTCGGATAATCAGTAATCCAACTCAAACCATTATCGATAGTCATCATAATTCGCCCTCCGAAGGAATGTGCACTCGTAAACCAACCGGTATTCTCATTTATAAAACATATTGATGTATATATTGCAGGGGGACTGATTTTTTCGTTATTAAATAAACCCGAATACCAGGTTTCACCGCCATCGGTACTTTTTTTCAGAGTATAAACACGACCGACATACCAACCGGTACTTGCATTAACAAAAAAAATTGAACGCCCGCCATTTGTTTGATTAATTTCTACTAACCAATCATCCCCGCCATTTGTGGTTTTCAAGGTGCTATTACCTGTTATCCAGCCGGTGTCGGAATTTAAAAAATAAACCGAATAAAAACTCTTCATATTATTTGCAGTCTGCATATTCCAATTGACACCTCTGTTTGTGGTTCTTAAAATCACTGAATCTCCCACAACCCATCCTGTTAAAGCATTAATAAAAAACACAGACCGGAGAGTTTGATTAGTGCCGCTAACCTGTGTGGTCCAGTTCATGCCGCCATTACTTGTTCTCATGATTCTGCCGCTATCGCCAACCACCCAGCCATAATTTGCATTTGCAAATCTGACTCCATAAAAACTTAAATTAGCAACAACAGACATAACCGACCAATTATTACCGCCATTTGTTGTCTTCAAAATAATACCCATTTCGCCAACAGCTAACCCTAAATTATTATTAGCAAAATGTACCGAATAAAGTGTACTATTTATTCCGCTGGTCTGTAAAGACCATTGCGCAACTGAACTGTTTAAACTAACGCAGAAAAAAATACTAATTAATAGAAATATTAGTCTTGTTACCCTCATATTATAACCCCTTATCAAACGTTAATCGAAATATATATAATTAAAATTAATATTAAAATATTAATTTATTATTATATCTTTTAATCTTTTCATTCGCTGTCAGAAGTCTCTATTTTACAGCTACTAATTATAGTTAATACTCTTAATTTTTATCTCTTAAATATACAATATATCCGCCAATTTGCTTTATTTCCTTAATTTCCGGATGTTCCTTTTCCATCTTTTCCCTGTATGTGCTCTTGCATACAAAATAAACCGGTTTATCAATTTGCCCGCTTAGAAGCCAATCATGAACAAGGCTATTTTTGTTATCAGGATTTTTTTTAAATGTGTAAAACAAGTGGGCATAGCTTTTAAAACCGATTACATCACAATATACATCTTTGTTTTCAAGACTTTTGTAAAAACCGACAATATCTTTTTGTAAATGTTCATCAATTTTAGGAGCGAAGAATTTTAAAGAAAGGTTGATGCCAATTGTGTAAATCACAAATAATAAAACCAGTCCGGTAAAGAAACCTTTTCTTTTTCTGACCAGAATAAAAACAATTATTCCCGCAATAAGTAACGCATACGCAAGAGTCTCAAATCCGGTCCATTGAACCGGTTTCATAATCAGGTCATATGTAAATTTATCGCTTATTTTGTCAATCCATTTTTCTTTATAAACAAATATTATGGGCAGAGAAACAACTACTATCGTAAGAATACTTCCCATGAAAATTATTAAAACATCCTTCCATTTTTTCCATTTTGCTTTTTCCATTATTACATTATTAAGATAATATGCAGCAAGAAAAGTGACCGGAAAATAAGCAAGTGATGAATAATGTATAATTTTAGTTTTAACAATTGCGAATAATATCATCACGACCCAGAATAAAACTACCATCCAGGTATGAAAGGCTTTTTGATTTACACTATCTGAAGATATTTTCCTGAATCCCCAAATCGCAAATACCGAAGCAGGAAAAAGTCCTAAGAGTATTACCACGAAGTGATAGTAAAAAGGTCCGCCGTGACCTGCATCCTGTGTGGTAAACAATCGAATCTGGTAAACAATAAATTCCCGTAAGAAAAAAAATCCGTTTTGTATAGTTTCAATTCCGAACCAGGCAGTTGAAACAATTAACACAATAAAACAAAACAGAAGCATTTCATAAACTTTAACAGAAAATGATTTTCTTTTCAAAATAAAATATACGGTGATACACAAGAAGACGATAAGGAAACCGACCGGACCTTTAGTAAGTACTGCAAGTCCGACGAACATTCCTGAAATCGAAACTAATTTAATTCTTTCACCGGAAGATTTTTTTTCTGTGTTTTCATCAGTTGAATATCTGAAAAGGAAATATATTCCCAGAAAAATAAAATAATTAAACACCGGGTCAATCATTCCCATCATAAAATAAAACTGAGCAAAGAAAGAGCCCGTATAAATCACGACCCATAGCCATGCCATCTTTTCGCCGAAATATTTTTTTCCGATTGCAAAAAGAGTTAGCAGTGATATAATTCCGAAAATAGCATTCGGCAGACGAGCAGAAAATTCATTAATCCCGAACATATTCATACAAACAGCCTGCATCCATAAAAACAATGGCGGTTTTTCCCAAAATGGAAGAAAATTGATTGTTACGCGTGAATAATCACCGTTGACAATCATTTCACGGGCTGCTTCTGCAAAATTTATCTCATCCCAATCGAATAGAGTCGTATTACTAAGATTAGGAAAAAACAATAAAAAAGCATAAAAAAGCGAAAAAGAATATTATAACATAAGGATAATATCTTTTTACCATAAATTAATTTGAATTGAAGAATAAAATACTAAATCAAATTTATTAATATATTTATTCAATTAATATACGATAAAAAAAATCTGTCATTATTCTTTTCCTTTTAGCAAGTGTTTCCACCTGACAGTAAGTATTCGATTTTAGTAAAATTAGTTTCCCGATACACTTTTTTCATCGGAGATTCTGAAACAATCGCTTTTGTTATTTTATTAATAGCATTTTCTTGGTTTCAATGAATCCATCCGTAATTAATCTATAAAAATAAACTCCGCTTGGATATTGAAGTGCGTTGAATGTTGCTTCATAAGTTCCGGCATTCAATTTTTCATTTACCAAAGTTGCAACTTCCTTCCCAAGAATATCAAAAACTTTCAAAGTAACAAATTGTACATTGGGAATTGAAAATTGTACATTGGTAGTAGGGTTAAATGGGTTCGGATAATTTTGTGATAATGAATAATTATTCAGTATATTTTCTTCTTTAATATTAGTGTTCGGTGAATAATTGTTGTTCATTGATTTATAAATAGTTCCCGAGGCACCAACTGCCCAGCCTGTGCGAGGATTAACAGAATAAATCGAATATAAAGGTGTACGTATTGTGTTAAGAGCAGTAAACCAAGTTAAACCACAATCAGTTGTTTGTTCTATTCCATTTCTTAAGCTGGAAGCCACAGTATACCAACCGGTATTTTTATTTATAAAAAAAACAGATGAATAAATTCCAGGGGGACTTTTTTCGTTTTCTTTTTTTATTGAATATGAATTGTCTGACCAGCTTTCTCCTCCATCTGTACTTTTTTCAATGGCATAAATTCTTCCAACTACCCATCCCGTAAGTGGATTAATGAAAAAAATTGAATGCCATTGACGATATTCCGGAGTTTCTTTTGTTAACCAATTAATTCCACCATTAGTTGTTTTTAAAATTCTTTCACCAGTACCGCATATCCAGCCGGTATTCTTATTAATAAAATATACTGAATTATAACTATCATCATAATCTGTTTGAGTAGTCCAGTTAGTTCCGGCATTAGTAGTTTTTAATATTAAACCAAAATTCCCAACACACCAACCAGTATGTGAACTTACAAAAAACACCGAATTAATTGCATTCGAAGAACCGCTATATTGATATGACCAATTTTTTCCTTTATCTTTTGTTTTCAATATTACACCATTATCTCCGACACACCATCCTGTTTTATCATTTATAAAACGAACAGAGTTAAGATTAGTAGTTATTGAATAATGTTTGAGACTTTTCCATTTTTTTCCACCGTTTATTGTGGTCAAAATTGTGCCGCTGTCACCGACAGTCCAACCGGTATGTTCATCTACGAAATAAACTGAACGAAGTGATTGTTCAGTACCACTTGATTGTAAAACCCATTGCGCATTCGCAATGCATAATGAGCAATGAAGAATGATTAATATGAAAATTATTTTTTTCATAACACTCCCCGATGTTTTAATTTATATAAAGTAACGATATTAGTTTTATTATTAAAAAATTATTTTAAAAGAATCATCTTCTTGGTTTCACTGAATCCATCCGTTCTTAATTTATAAAAATAAACTCCGCTTGGATATTGCGAAGCGTTGAATGTTACTTCATAAGTTCCGGCATTCAATTTTTCATTTACCAAAGTTGCAACTTCCTTCCCAAGAATATCAAAAACTTTCAAAGTAACAAATTGTACATTGGGAATTGAAAATTGTACATTGGTAGTAGGGTTAAACGGATTCGGATAGTTTTGCATCAGACTGAAATTAGTTGGCAATTCATTTGCAAATAATTCATCAGTTTGCATTTTTGCCAATGAATATCTCCACATACCGGAACCGCTTATCCCGGCATAAATATAATCATTATCAGTGCCAAGTGATAAAATACTATAACTTTTTAACCCTCTGTTTATCTTAGTCCATTTTACTCCATTTAATGTAGTATAAAAAACTCCGGAGTCAGTTGCCGTGAAAATCCTGTTCTGATTAGTTGTAAAAACCAATGCAGTAATTATAGAATCTTTCAGGCCTGTATTAAACTTTGTCCAGGACGCTCCATTGTTTTTTGAACGGAAAACTCCTCCATCAGTCCCGGCAAAAATTATTGTACCTGACAGAGCAAGAAAATTAACATTAGTATTTGTCAAACCTGAATTAACAAGTGTCCAGTTATTTCCGTTGTTCAACGAACGATATATTCCATCATCAGTTCCTGCAAATATATTCGAATTATTAACTGCAAGTGCTAAGTACAGGCGTACTAGGTATTCCATCTGGAAGAGGTGTCCAGCTGTTACCATTATCACTTGAACGATCCACACCACCACTTGGCTGGCTATGAGTATTCTTGCTTCCCGCAAATAAAAATTGACTATTCGAAGCTAAGGAAATTACTCTATTTCCTTCATACCCTGTTTGTGCCCAGGATTTCCCATTATTACCGGAACGGAATATCATAAAATTACTTCCCCTATAACATATTTCCCTTAAATCCCAGGGAATATATTCTGTCACTACCTCTGATAGAATTAGTTGGGTACCAGGTATCTCCATTATCATCCGTATATGAAACTTCCAATCGTGTTCCTGTAAAAAGTTTATTTTACTTAGCAGCCATACAGGTTACACTCAAATATGGCAAACCGTCAATAACAGGCTCCCAGGTTTTGCCTTCATTGAAAGATGCATAAATTGACGCTTTTGTTCCCGCAAAAAAATTATATGCAAAAGAATAAATTTTATTTACATAGTTATCCGTAAACCCTTTATTAACTGTAAACCAATTTGTCTCCAAGATTAGTGGATTTATATATTCCGGAGCTTGTACCGGCATATATATGAATTATTAGAAATAAGTAAAAGATTTTACATCAAAATCAGAGCAGATAACAGGTAAACCCGTATATCGACGGAATGACCAGTTTGCACCATTATTTGTTGAGAGAAATACTCCATTGCCATATGTCCCGATAAATATATTCTGCCCCACTGCAATTATGTCATTAATTATCAATATGTAGCGGTAATCCGTTATTTACATTTATCCAGGTCGCTCCATAATCATCAGAGCGAAAGACACCATTATCGGAACTTGCGGCTGCAAAAAGAGAAATGCCATTTTGTGTTTTGAAAGTAAGAGCATTTATCCAGAAATTTAGACCGGTGGAAATCCAGGAATTTCCATTATCTGATGATTTGAAAACTCCATCTGATGTACCTGCAAAGAGGTAATTGACACCCGAAACGTTTTTGTTCGTTAAACTAAAAACTATAAAGTTTTCAATACCTGTATTTGCAGGTTCCCAGGAATTACCATTTGAAGATGAACGGTAAACGCCATTCTGAGTTCCGACGAATAAATAACTTCCATTTGATGTAAAAGCATAATCATAACGAGGATTACCATTCCGGCAATCCGTTATTTACAGCCTGCCATTTAGCACCAAGATTATTTGAACGGAAAACTCCATCCCCGAGTGTACCGGCAAAAATAGTTTTTTGATCGGGTGAATAAATACTAATAATATTAGAACCCTGCGGTCCGGCAGTCTGCTGCCATTGACTCATACAATTGTCAATGTTAAATGTGAAACTGAAAATTAAAACTAAAAGAACAAAGAGTTTGTTGATTTTTTTCATTTTTGTATCCCCCTTATTTTTAGAATTCTAAAGATTATTTATTTATTTTGCACACTTTTGGATTTAGTTTTGTATAAAAAGTATTCATTAGCACAATCAAAGATTTGCTGATGAAAAAATCTAAATGAAAATAAAAGTAATTGTTTTCCTGGCTAAATATTTTAATTTTGAAATTAGTCTTTTTGAAACCTATCGGTTCGGTGGTAATTATATATACCTTATTGTAGGTCCACTTCAAGTATCTTAACTGAAGAAAAGAAATGAATTAGATTTATGAACCCCGTAACATTCACTTCGCTAATTTTAACGCAGGTTAATTTTAAATCCAATAAATTCAATAATCAAGAGTAAAATGTACTTAAATTATTGAGGGAATACAAATTTAATGCCAAATTAAATTTTATATATTAATTATCTGTCTTTGCCTTGTCCGATGTTAAAAATCATTTATCTCTTCCTGATTCAGCGATTAACATTTCTTAATCATCAATCCTCCGCAAAGATTGAAGGACTTTTGATAAAATAGCTGTTGCTATTTTATCATCAGCATTTTCTTTGTTTCACTGAAGTCATTCGTTATTAATCTATAGAAATAAACACCGTTGGGATATTGCGAACCGTCGAATGTCACTTCGTATATCCCCGGCTTCAATTGTTCGTTCACAAGTATTGAAACTTCTCGCCCTAATATATCATAGACAGACAGGAATGTCTGTCCTACTAAATTCGCGGCAATATCAAATTTAATCTTCGTTATTGGATTAAATGGGTTCGGATAGTTTTGTGATAATGAATATTTTGATGGTATTTCAGTGCTGATGTTTTGTATTCCGATTACATCAGAATATAAGCGTCTCCATACAGCTTGATTAGTTCCAGCGAAGATATTGTCGTTTGCAATTAACAATGAATAAACAATTGGAACAGAACTGAATCCCTGATTTCTATTTAACCAGTTTGTTCCGTTATTTTTTGATAAAAATACTCCGGTGTATGTTCCTGCAAAGAGGTTTGAGCTTGAAACTGTAAGTGCATAAATACCCTGATTCGTTAATCCGTTATTTACTGCAGCAAAATTACTTCCGTCATTTGTTGATAAATAAACGCCCCCGCTGGAAGTCCCTGCAAAAAGGTTTGTACCTAAAACTGCAAGTGCAGAAATAAATGGACTCGTTGAACCAACCGCAGTCCAGTTTGCACCGTTATTTGATGTTCTAAATACGCCGACAACATTAGTCCCGGCAAAGAGGTAGGTGGCTGAAACTGCAAGTGAATGAACATATGGATTTCCTAATCCGCTATTTACTTGAGTCCAATTGCTTCCATAATTCGATGAGCGATAAACACCGCCGCCCTCAGTCCCTGCAAAGATGGTTGTACCCGAAACCGCAAGTGCAGAAACAATTTGAGTCGGTAATCCGACCGCCCCCCAGATTGCACCGTAATTTGCTGATAAAAAAACACCGCCGCCCTCAGTCCCTGCAAAAAGGTAGGTTCCTGAAACTGCAAGTGAGATAACATATGAATTAGTTAATCCGTTATTAACAGCAGTCCAGCTAGCGCCGTTATTTGTTGATAAATATACACCGCCGTAAGTTCCTGCAAAAATGTTTGTTCCTATAACTGCTAAACTTTTTATATTTCCACAGTTAGGAATATTCGTCGCCACCCACTGACTTTGGCAATTCTGAATTAAGAGTGCAGAATTAAGAATTAGAACAAGAGCTAATGTGTAAATCAATTTTTTCATTACCATTTAATTTATTTTCCAAAAATTGTTTCTTGATAAAATCTTTTTCTTCCTTAAAAATTCCAGCCTCTCTCAGATCATAAAGCGGCAAGAATTTAATGATTAAATAATTATTTGAGTAATATCATTTTTCTGGTTTCTACGAAATTGTCAGCCACAATTTTATAGAAATACACTCCGCTGTATAATGTGGAGCCGTCGAATGTCACTTCATATGTCCCCGGCTGTAGTTGTTCGTTTACGAGTTTTGCAAATTCTTTTCCGAGGATGTCATATACTACTAGTTTTACGTCTGACGTTTTACGTTTTACGTCTTGTGGTATTTCAAGCTTTATTTTCGTTATTGGATTGAATGGGTTCGGGTAGTTTTGTGATAATGAATACGACGAAGGTATTTTTGTGCCGTTATTATTTATTCCAACAAGATTACCGGTTGGATTTCGTTTGTAGTATATCTCAAAGTTCCCATCACGATTGTCATTCCATACAACATGAACAACTGAGCCTGATACAACGACAGATGAAGAGTATGAATCACCAGTGTTATTAGTCAACCGTGTATCTGTCTCCCAGCTTACCCCTGCATTTGTTGAGCGTTTGTAATATACTTCCCGGTTTCCGTCACGAGAGTCATCCCATACAATATGAACAAATGAGCCTGATACCGCAACAGATGGATACTGTGAAATAGATGTGTTATTCGTCAGCCGTGTATCCGCATTCCATGTATTTCCGGCGTCTGTTGAGCTTTTGTGGTATATCTCCCAGTTTCCGTCACGATAGTCATTCCATACAACGTGTCACAACTGAGCCGGTTACTGATACAGAAGGAAAGTATGAATTTAGCAGTATTATTCGTCAGTCGTGTATCTGCTCCCCAGCTTCCGCCGGCGTCTGTTGAGCTTTTGCAGTATATCTCGGGGTTCCCGTCACGCTCGTCACTCCAGACAACATGAACAAAAGAGCCTGAAACTGATACAGCAGGATCCCCTGAAATAGCAGTGTTATTCGTCAGCCGTGTATCCGCACTCCAAGTAGTTCCTGAGTTTGTTGAACGTTTGTAGTATATCTCATGATTACTATCACGAAAGTCACGCCATACCACATGCACATCCGATCCGGATACTGTGACAGAAGGAGATAATGAAAGAGCAGGGTTAATCGTCAGACGTACATCTGAAGACCAGTTTAAGCCGGCGTCTGTTGAGTGTTTGCAGTATATCTCCCAGTTTCCGTCACGATATTCATTCCATACAACATACACATCAGAGCCGGATACTGCGACAGAAGGTAACTGTGAATTAGATGTGTTGTTCGTCAGGCGGGTATCTGCTTCCCAGTTTACACCTGCATCTGTCGAGCGTTTGTAGTATATCTCATTGTTCCCGTCGCGCGAGTCATTCCATACAACGTGCACAACCGAGCCGCTGGATGCTATGCACCATGCATTATTGGCAGATGTATATGAGAATGCAGTGTTATTCGTCAGTCTTACGTCTGGTTGCCACTGCGCAGAGCAATCTTCAATAATTAATATGCAATGTACAATTAGAAAGAAAACTAATGTGTAAATCAATTTTTTCATAAATGTATTATTTTGAATTAACAAAATTATTTTGGATTAGATTTTTTTCAATAATGGATAGGGCAGGAATACATATATGATGGATTCTTGGCTTTAAGTATTTTGACTTTCCCGGTGTACTAATCATACGTTTTAATAAATCATTAAAAACTTAAAATGAACGCCTTGAGTCTCTTTGAATCTTATATTACATGTCGATTATTGTATTGATTTGATTCGTAAGCAATAAGCGGATTTATTCTTTATAGCTATTTATTTTCTTATAACGCGAATGTATGTTTTTTGAATTGCTTAATAACCACCTAATTCTATAAAGATTTATTTTGATTTACAAGTGTTATATTTTTCATAAAAAAGGAAATTGAGTCTTTTGCCACAAAAAAATATGATGCCCGATTAATCATTTCAATAGAACTAATTTTTTCGTCTCTGTAAAATTTCCGGATGTTAACTGATAAAAATAAACTCCCGATGGAAAATTACTTCCGTCAAATGTAACTTCATAACTTCCCGGCTGTAGTTGTTCGTTTACAAGTGTCTGAATTTCTTTTCCAAGGATATCGTATATTACGAGTTTTACGTTTGACATTTCACTTTTGACGTTTGACGGTATTTCAAATTTTATTTTCGTTACCGGATTAAACGGGTTCGGATAGTTTTGATGAAGCATATACCTATCAGGAATTTCTGTTGAAATATTATTCACTTTGATAATTTCGGAAAACGCTCTCCGCCAGACAGAAGATGAAGAAGTACCCGCATATATATAATTATCCGAAATATGAAAACTCATTATAACATTATTTTCGAGCCCCTGGTTTTTCAGAAGCCAGTTTGTTCCGCCGTTGGTAGTAAGATAGATTTTTCCGCAGCTCGAAAGAAATACATTTGAACCATATGTTACGAGCGAAGTACTCTCGCAGAACAGTGAAACTCCTGTGCTTATGTCAGTCCAGGTAAGCCCATTATTAGTTGACCTGTACAAACTATCGCAGCATCCCGCTATAATAGTATTCGCTTCGGGAAATGCAAATCCCATCAAGTGCTTATCATTAAGTCCTATGTATGACCAGTTATTTCCATTATCGGTTGAACGAAAAGCACCATAACTATACGTCCCGGCATAAATTACGCCATTCGAACTTCCAATTCCTGTTATATCCTGACTTCCTAATCCGATACTCACTTGTGTCCATGTACTACCGAAATCAGTGGAGAAATAAACTCCGCTCCCGCAGGTTCCGGCGAAAATATTATTTCCGTCAACCGTTAATCCGTGAATGCTTACGGTTGGTAGATTTGTCAAAGTCCAGTTAATACCGTTATTCGTAGTCTTGAATAATCCTCCTGAAGTAGAAGCTAAAACGTTTCCGTTTAGAGAAGCAAGAGGACCATAAACATTGAAATTATTTAGCCCTGCGCGAGTCCATGAATCCCCGTTATTGGTCGAACGGAAAATTCCTGATGAACTTCCCGCAAATATATTATTGCCATTCGAAGTGATATCAAATATATTTAACGCAATTATTCCATTGTTTATTTCCGACCAGGTTGTTCCGGTATTGGAAGATATGAAAAATCCGCTGCTTGTACCTGCGAAGAGATTAGTTTCATATACAGCCAGAGCTCCCGTGTACAGTGATATCAGTCCGTTATTAACAGAAGTCCAGTTAGCACCGTTATTTGTAGTCAGAAAAATACCATTTGATGTGCCTGCAAAAATGTTTGTTCCTGATGTCAGCAATGAGCGGATAGATAAATTCGTGATTCCGTTATTAACCGCCGACCAGTTAGCACCATTATTGCTTGTGACAAAAATCCCTGCATTTGTTCCGCAGTAAACATTAGGACCCAGAGTTGTAAAAGCGTAAATATAAAGATTCGGAAGTCCGTCATTTACAGTTGTCCAGTTAGCTCCGTTGTTTGTCGATAAACGAACACCACCGCCCCATGTCCCGGCATAAATATTCGAACCCGATGAACCCAGTGCTGTAACATCAACATTATTTAGTACAGTGCTCCAGGATTCCCCGGTATTTGTGGATAAAGAAACTGTACCATTTGGATTGCTTGTTCCTGCAAAAAGGTAAATTCCCGATGATAACAGGACTCTTACTCCGAGATTGCTGAGACCATTATTAACGGTTGCCCAGGATGCTCCGTTATCTGTTGACCTGTAAACACCGTTGTTGGTAGCGGCAAAAATATTGGAAAGAGAAACTGCATAAGATTTGATAGCGCTACCCGGTAATCCCGGAATTTTAACCCAGGAATTACCATTGTTAATCGAATAATAGGCGCAGTTTGGCGTTCCCGAAAATAATTTGTTATTAAATCCTATAATGCAGTTTCCTCCTGCTCCCTGAGGTCCGTTTGTCTGCACCCACTGGCAGACACAATTATCAATCTTCAATGTACAATGAACAATGAGCAACAAGAAAAGATAAAATATCTTTTTCATAATTTTGTTATTTGATTTTGACAAGGGGGCTTGCCCCCTTGCGTTATTTCAATAGAACTAATTTTTTCGTCGCTGTAAAATTTCCTGAAGTTAATTTATAAAAATAAATTCCCGACGGCAAATTGCTCCCATCAAATGTAACTTCATAAGTTCCTGGTTGTAGTTGCTCGTTTACAAGTATCTGAATTTCTTTCCCAAGGATATCGTATATTACGAGTTTTACGTTTGACATTTCACGTTTGACGGTATTTCAAATTTTATCCTTGTTGTTGGATTGAATGGATTCGGGTAATTTTGAAAAAAGAGAATATTTTACCGGAATGTAATTTGAATTAGTATTTACAAATGTAATCCCACCCGTTGTAGTTTTCATTACTATGTTTTGCGAGATATTACTCATACCTACCACCCAGCCGGTATTTTGGTCAATGAAAAATATTTCCTGCGTAACAAATGAATTTGTAATAACCTGTGTTTGCCAATTGAATCCTCCATTAGTAGTTTTTGTTAAATTTCCACCCCACCCGGTAAACCATCCTGTATTGACATCAATAAAGTACATTCCCATATAATAAGTAGAATCCAATATGTTAAACCATGTCTGACCTCCATCGGTTGTTTTGCTTGGAGGAATCCTGTTTAAATAACCAGTTTGCTCATTTAAAAATTGGATATCTCGATAATTCCTGTATGGTGATTGCGATTCTTGCCTTATATAAAACCAGTCATTACCCTGGTTTGTTGTCTTAATGACTGCATAATAAGTTTCTTGAAGATATATGTCATTGTATTGACCCGCACCCCAGCCAGTTTGTGGGTTTGCGAAGCTAATTGAGAAAATTCCATACGGTATATTCCCGGTTAAAGTAAATTGATCCCAGTTTAAACCTCCATTAATTGTTTTTAACATTTTCCCTTGGGTAGCGACCCAACCCGTGTATTCGTTAATAAAATATATATCACTGGGATATTGGTTTTGAATGTTTAGCGATATCCAATTTATACCATTATTTGTAGTTTTTAATATTACATATTGACTATTTTGAGTTGTGCCAACCCAGCCTGTATTATAGTTTATAAAATAAATTGAAGGATGATGATACTCGGCATTTTGAACAGGTATCCAATTTATACCTCCGTTAGTAGTTTTACTAATCATTTCAAATTGTCCGCAAAGCCAACCTGAATTTTGATTAATAAAGAAAACATCCGTAAGTGCACCCGTTGATGTAAATCCGCTATTTTGAAAATTCCACGCTGATTGCGAATATAATATTGAACTATATAATATTGTAATAATAACCAGAACGAACTTTTTCATCTTAATATAATTTTAAGATTTTAATAAAATTCAACATTCATCGTATGAGTCCTTATTTCATTTAATTAAAGTCATCTTTCTTGTCAGAATAAAATCACTTGAGCTTAATATATAAAAATATATTCCGCTCGGTAGATTACTTCCGTCAAATGTCACTTCATAAGTCCCCAGTTGTAGTTGCTCGTTTACAAGTGTCTGAATTTCTTTTCCAAGGATATCGTATATTACGAGTTTTACGTTTGACATTTCACGTTTGACGTTTGACGGTATTTCAAATTTTATCTTCGTCGTCGGATTGAACGGATTCGGATAATTTTGATGGAGATTGAATTTATCCGGAACATTATTTGTATTCTGATTAATTCCAGCAAGGCTTATATCTCCATATACTCCGTTGTGGCGTGTGTTGTACTGCCACATTGGTATTTGAATTTTAGAAGGATTATATGGAGTCTGCACGTTCCACAAATATATATTTGTGTATGGGTTAGAGCCTGGTACCTGAATACCTGCGCCAACCATATCCAGAATATTATCCCTGTTTATATCAAGCAGGCAGGGTGTGTTGAAGAAGGTTGTTCCTTTTGGTTTTAACTGCCAGCTTGTCAGTTGAGTGCCGTCATTTTTAAAGCACAGATATTCTCCGAGAGTATCTGCAAGCGTATAGGTATTATCATCTACTATTAATTCAGTAAGATTATCGTTATTAATATCTGCAAGAATAACCTGATTGTTTATTGCATTTATTTGTATTGTCGGAAAACCTGTAAGGAACACTCCATTTCTATCCCAGGCATAAAGTCTGTCTGCCGGAGTTCCGCTCAGAACCTGGTCTCCGATTGCAACATCAAGGAAATTATCACCATCTATATAACCTACTGCAGGCGGTCCGTAAATCCAGTTATTTGTGGTTTGTGGCCATCCGGTCAAAGATGTGCCGTCATATTTCAAAACGAAAACATATCCGCCTCCGCTTAATATGTGCGTTCCGAATATTATATCTCTTTTTCCGTCACCATCCAGGTCGGCAAGAACAGGGGAGGAGTACGAATTAGTTGCACTGAAAGGCATCATATACGGGAAGCCCGGCAATGAATCTCCGTTAGGTTTCCAGGCATATAAGCCATAGTATGATTCTGCAACAATTTCAGGAACATTATCACCATCTATATCTCCTACTGCAGCACTGGAAGCCGGAACGCTTTCAATATTTTTAGGCCATCCTGTCAGCACTGTTCCGTCACCTTTGTAAACATAAACTTTTCCTGTCGGATATGTTCTTAGGTTAACAATTATTTCCAGTTTTCCATCATTATTTACATCTGCAAGAACCGGGGTGCGTGTTGAATATCCGTGATTGACAGGGAATCCTGTAACAGGTGAGCCGTCTTTGTGATAAGCCCATATCATTCCTCCGGATGTTAAACCGTGACCTGTGACAACAATTTCTCCCTCTCCATCGCCATCAATATCTCCAAATGCAGGAGCCCCTTCAAGCGGATAATTGACAGTCTTTGGCCATCCCGGCAAAGAAGTTCCGTTGAGCTTCAGCGCCTGAACTGTGTAACCAATGTTATATAAAATTTCCATCTGAGGGTCACTATCCATATTGCAGTATATACCCCCTTCAAAACTTTGTCCTGAAAATTTCATTGGGAATCCCGGGAAAACAGGAAGTGAATCAATATTAAACGTAATACTCTTTGCAATTCCGTTCTGCATATCAAGCACATTCACATTTCCCATCACATCAGGATAGAAATGAGAATTGCTGTACCGGTTGTTCAAAAGGGTATAATTATTGTCTTTTGAATTAAAACCGGATAAAATAAAAAAGAATAAGAAAAAAAGCGGTAAAATTACTTTAATAGTCCTCATAATACGTGGTTTTTTTAAAAGTTAAGAATTTTTTTTGATAAATGAAACAATAGAAAAAATAAGAAACCGAAACTTAATAATCAATTAATACGATCTAAGAGAATAATATTTGCATCAAAAAAGTGTTAATCCCAACACTTTAAATGAAACTTAATAATTATAAATTACAGTCTGTTTCAGTTCTGATTTCAGGCTTTGGCTTACAGGGCAGGTCCTGACGCACTTATCTATTATCTTTTTTTCCTTATCGGAATAGTTATTTTTAGGGAAATTAAATTCAAGGACTATTTCAGCTACTCTGCGGGGATTTTCTGCCATTATTTTTGTGATGTTGATTGTGGTTCCATCAATGCTGAATTTATGTTCTTTCGCTGCGATTCCGATAATTGTAAGCATGCAGGCTCCCAGTGAAGTAGAAAGCAAATCTGTCGGAGAAAATGCTTCGCCTTTACCGTGATTATCGGTTGGAGCATCTGTTATTATGATATTTCCTGATTTGATATGAACTGCTTTAGTTCGTAATCCCCCTGAATATGTAATATTTGCTGTCGGCATACTAATGTTTCCTTGTAAATAGAGCCTTTAAATTAAAGATATTTAAAAATAATATGATTAACTATTCAATTTTATATTTAAAAATAAAGAATTAAATTCAACAGAGGCGCAATGAGTTTTAAATATATAATAAATGTAAACCTGTCCAAAGATGAATCGTACAGGCGACTCATACCTCAGATAGTTTCATTGATAAAAAACGAAAAGAACTTAATCGCTAATGTTTCTAATATAACATCAGTTCTTAAACAAACTTTCAAAGATTTCCTCTGGACCGGCTTTTATTTCTATGATGCTGACGATAAAAACCTTGTTCTTGGTCCTTTCCAGGGTAAAGTTGGCTGTACAAGAATTGCCATAGGAAAGGGAGTCTGCGGTACTGCCGCATCCCTTAAGCAAACTGTGATAGCAGGTGATGTAAATAAGTTTCCGGGACATATATTCTGTGACCCTGATTCGAAATCTGAAATAGTAGTTCCGGTTTTGAAAGACGGCGAATTAAAAGCTGTACTCGATATTGACAGCGGAATTTACAATTGTTTTGATGATGTCGATAAAAAATATCTTGAAGAATTAGTAAATAAAATATCAAATATATTCTAAATTGAATACAAAAAATCTCATTAAGAAATCAGTCTCACACAGCTCAGTCCAGAAAGAAAAAGGAATATTAATATTCAATCGTGTGTTTGAAATTATAAAAGAAGGGGTTTTGAAAGACAAACACATTCAAATTGATAATTTCGGGAAATTTGAAATTGAGCACAAGGAAATGAGAACCGAAATTGATTACAGTACCAAATCGGAAATTCTCATTCCTCCGAAAGATAAAATCAGATTTACTCCATTGTTTATATTCAAAAATAAGTAATGCTATGGACAGACTCTTACTAATCAGAAAAATTGCAGAAGAGTTTTCAATCAACGATGAAACTGCATCCGATTTCGTACAGAATATCTTCGATACAATTTTAAAAGCCCTGTATTCAGGGAAAAATGTTAATATCGCGGATTTCGGTAAATTTATTATCAAGAATAATAAAATTTCATTTTCACCTGTAAAGAGATTCGCACAGGAAATTAATTATAATTATGCCGGACTTGAATCTATTAAAATCCGAAACTATAACGAAAAAGAGTTTCGTGAAAAAGTAAACCGCCTGAAAAAAATTGAGGAAGAAATTGAAATTCAACTTGGCGGTATTCCTTCTGATATTATTGAGGAAAAAATACGCTTACCGGAACCTGCTCTTCCTGAAAAACAGGAAATCAAGATAGAAAAACCAATTATACCGGATGACATTTTCATAGAAAAACAAATTCCCGAAGAAAAAGAAGAAAGAAGAAGAGAAAGAAGAAAAAATTTCAGAAGACTATATATTTAATAATATTATTCCGGAAACCGTTGTTCCAAAAGAAGAAGATGTAAACGCAGAAGATATTGAAGAAGCCGTAAATTCAGCTATTGAAGAATTTCTGAAATTAAATTTTCCGTCAAAGGAAGAAAAAATTTCGCTGCCGGAAACCGAGCCCGTGAAAAAGATTGAAGAAAAAGGAAGAGAAAATATATCCCGGACTGTATCAGGATTATTACCCGAAGATAAAATTTCCACTGAAGAAGTACTTAAAGATCCGAAGGAATTTAAGCCTTTTATTAGCTCATTCGAAAAACCCGCTATCGAAGATTTTTCAGAATTCATCACACATAAAGAGCCATACATAAAAGAAGAAGAAATAAGAAATATTAATCAGATTATAAAGGAACCCGAAGCAAAGAAAAAAGACATTACGGAAAAGCCGGTTGACCCTTTAGAGGATATTACTAAATTTATTATTAAACCCAAAGAGGAAACCGGGGAAGCGAAAAGAGAGTTTACCCAAGAGATTAGCGAAGAGATTACCAAAGAATCGGAAGATTTGGATGAGATTGAAAATACTGAAGCGTTAACTGTTGAACACTCAACAGATGATTCTAATATTGCGGGTTTTACCGATGAAGCGGAAGATAAAATTGAAGAGTTAATGCCTGAACCAACTGAAGAAATAGATGAACAGCCTGAGGAAATTACTGAAGTGATGAAAGATGTCAAAAATAAATTATCACAAAGAATAGAGGAAGCCAAAGCCTATAAAAACAAAGTCTTTAATGAGGATAAACTTGCCCAACTGATTGAGCAAAGAGAACAAATAATCAGGGATATTAAATTGACTTCTGATTATACTATCGAACCATTCCGCCCTGACGAACCGGAAGTTTCAGGGGAACCGCTTCAGGAGGCAGAAAAAGAAGAAAAAAAAATTGAGGATTTTAAATCTTTTATAATTCCATCAACCGATACCGGGCAAAAGGAGCCTGTTAAGTATACGGATATTCCCGATGAGAAAAAATCATCTGAACCGAACATAGAGGACATAATTGAAGAGAGGGAAAAAATAATCAGGGAAATAAAAAAAGCATCAGGCTTTACTGCAGAGACATATAAAACAAAAGAACCCCTAAAATTTCCTCCTGAAAATAAAACCCCGGAAATTGAATCACAGGGAATTGAATCGAAAGAGAAAAAAACACCGGTATTTGAAGACTTCTTTATTACTCCTCCTAAAAACGAACCGCAGGAAAACATTGTGACTCCCGAAATTACTGAGAAAACAGATAAAAGTGCATTAACTTATGATGAGATTCTGGATGAGAAAAGAAAATTTCTTGAGCAGGAATATAAAAGTCCCGAAATGACAGTTTTCGATTCCATTAGCAGAGATACCAAAAGAGAAAATGAAATTGATGAATATTTATCCCGCCTTGATAAAATAAAAGATAACCTTAAAACAGAAGAGTCCGGATATAAAGAATTCATAATCCCCGAATCAAATATTCCCGCAGAAGAAATATTAGAAAATGAAAGGGAACTTATTTCCGGAGATGTTAAAGGGCTTCACGATGATATTATAAAACCTGTTGAAGAATCTCTTACGGATAAAAGCAAGAATTTCGACGATGTTTTCATTGAAGATAATAAGGTGATATTCTATAACACAAAAGAATCCAAAGCATCAGAAGAAATGTATAAGAAAGCAAATCTTAAGAGTTATGATGATGTTTTTTTCAGATTTGAAGCAGATAAGAAACCTAAAAAATCCGAGACAAAAAAAGAAACAAACTTTTTAGTGGTGGGATTAATCTGGTTTGTTATTATTGCGGCAGTTCTTACGATTCTTGCACTGATATTCAGGTAAACTTTTTAAAGATTTTTCTAGCAAACCCTATAAAAACCAAAACACCGGAAAAATACATGCATAACTTTCCTGTTAAATCTCCGTGTTGTGTATAAAATGTTTTTTCTTTATTTATTCCGATTTCACCGGATAATAAAACTTTCTCCCCGATTTCGGTCTCCTGAAGCATATTACCGTAAGGGTCAATGAAACAGGAAATTCCTGTATTGGCGCACCTTGCAATCCATCTCCTGTTCTCGACAGCCCGAAGGACGGAAAACTGATTGTGCTGGTATGTCCCGAATAGTTTTCCCCACCAGCCGTCATTGGTAATCACGACGCTGAAATCTCCTCCTTTATTTACAAACTCGGAGAAAAACTCAGGATAAATTGATTCATAACAAATTGCCGTATTAAATGTATATTTGTTTTTCAGATTGAATATTGTTGTATCTTTTCCAATTTCATATGAACTGATACCCACTCCCCATTTTATAAAAGATTTCAAAAATTTCAGGTGCTCCTGATATGGTATTCTTTCACTTGCGATAACGAGCTTCATTTTATTATATCTTTGAAGTTCGGAGCGGTCTTTGTTTTTTTCCAGAAGTATGGCAGAATTATATGAACTGTATTTATACAACTTGTTATATTTCAGAGCATCTTCGGGAGCGTTCAGAGTATCGGTATAAATAATTAAATCCGGCGCACCAATTAGTACAGGAATATCTAAACTGTCAACAACATTTTTCAGAATATTATATTTACTTTCACTCATCACATCAGCAAGATAATATGTAACAGCAGCTTCAGGAAATATTATCAGGTCAAGACCGGGATTTTTGCCGGAAATTTCTTTTATCAATTGAGCATAATCTTCAGTTAGTACCCTTGAGTTCTCTTTCCATTTAATCCAGGGATTTATATTCGGCTGAATAATACCTGCCTTCACTGTCCCGTATTTTTTGAAATCAGTATATTTTGATTTGGAATTTGTAAGAACAGAATACATATCCGGGGCGAAGAATATTAGCAGAATCAAAAAATAAATAAGAACATTTTTTTTCTTTTTGAAAATGCTATTTCCGTTTTCACCAAATTTATTTCTGAATTCCAGAAAAAGATAATAGAGCATTATGGATATTGTACAAACCCAGAACGATAATCCCAGAACACCCGTAATTTCAATAAACTGGATTTTGTGTAGTTGAGTTGTAAAAGCATTTCCGATTGTCAGCCAGGGGAAGCTCAGTTCTCCGAGGAAATGAAAGTATTCAAATCCTGTCCACAGGATAGGGAAGAGAAGCAAAGTGAAGTTCGGAAATCTTTTTATTTTTATATTCCGGGAAACAAAGAAAAATATTAATGAAGGAACCATCAGAAAGAGCGAGTGGAGAACCATTGTCATTGTTCCGCCGAGGAGCAGAAATAAATCCGCATCCCGCTGAAGTCCGCTCAGAGCCAGCCAGGACACAGTTATCAACTGATAAAATGTGAAGATAAGATAATTCCTGTAAAAAACCTGCCTGTAATTTTTTGAACTGAGTGTAAGGTAAATAATAAATGCAATCCCGAAGAATGAACAGAAATAGAGATTAATTGGAGGAAAAGAAACACCCATTAATATTCCTGTAATCAGCGTGAGAAGGAAAATTTTTAACTTAGGATTTTTTAGAAAGCAAGTTTTTTAAGATTTAAGAATTTTGAATTTACTGTTTATAAATTTCCAGACATATAGCAGAAGCATTGCAATTATAATTCCGAGCGCAGTACCGACCAGCATATCAAACGGATAATGCACACCTACGAAAATCCTTGAGATAGCAACTATAAATGCACCTGTGAAAAGTGCATACCTGTACTTCGGATAAAAGTGGCTCAGGAATGTTGCGGCGGCAAAATTATTGACTGCGTGTGAAGACGGCATGGAGAATGACTGTGTGCAGTTGACCAGCATATGCAGGTCTGTAATGACATTGCAGGGCCTGATTCTCTGGAAATATGCTTTAAAAAAATTGCTTGTCTGGTCAGTAATTAAAATTAATAACAGTAAAAGTATTCCTGCTATTGCACCGCGTTTCCCGCCGGTGAATACAAGGCTGAGCCAGAAGAGAACATAAAATATAATCCAGGATTCTTCTTTTGTAATTAACGGCATTGCCTTATCCGTAACCGGATTCGCAAGCGTAATGTTAATGAATCGTAATAAACTTTCGTCTATCTGCTGGAGGAAATTCATGTTTTAATTATTTATACAATAAAACTGTTGCGTAAGCCGCACAGCCTTTTTTCTGACCAACGAATCCAAGTCCTTCGGATGTTGTTGCCTTTATCGAAATATTCTTTGTTTTGATAATCTTTGAAATATTATCTTTCATTAATGCGGTAAATTTAAATATTTTTGGTTCTTCGAGTATTATCATACAATCAAGATTTTTCACTTTCCATTTTTTTCCTGAGATGAGTTTAAAAGTTTCTTTTAGTAATATCAAGCTTGATATATTTTTGAATTTTTTATCTGTATTTGGAAACTGATGACCTATATCATCCAGACCCGCCGCACCGAGCACAGCATCACAAACAGAATGCAGAAGAACATCAGCATCCGAATGCCCATCAAGACCCATATTGTGGGGAATTTCAACTCCGCCGAGGATTAATTTACGTTTTTTGGAGAATCTATGGACGTCATATCCATAACCAATACGAATATCAGACATTTTCATAATCGAGATAAATTTATCTTTTTTAGAGATTTAAAACAATTCGAAAGGAGTATACTTGATGTAAAGAGAATTTAAATTTATTAGCAGAGTATCTTTTATGTCCACCTCGTCACGAATCCCATGTAGAAGATCCCGCATTTATCGGGAATTCGTGACGCTACGTTATCTCCCTCTCCTCGAGCCTGTGTGAAAATAAAAAAATTTCCCCGTCATTTATGACGGGGTTGCGTTTCCCAACCGTAAGCTGATATAGCAAATTATTTCAATAAAATAAGTTTTTTAGTGTCAACAAAATTTCCAGTTCGTAATTGATAAAAATACACTCCGCTCGGAAATTGCGACCCGTCAAATGTTACTTCATATGTTCCCGGATTTAGTTTTTCGTTTACAAGTGTTTGTATCTCACGGCCGGTTATATCATAGACAGACAGGAATGTCTGTCCTACTGTGTGTCCCGATATATCAAATCTTATCTTAGTTGAGGGATTGAAGGGATTGGGGAAGTTTTGGTAAAGATTATATTTATCAGAGATATTTGTATTAGTAGGTTTAATTCCTATTATTTCCATTAATGGTCGCTTCCATACTGAATTATCACCTTTACCCCCGCTAATAGATAATTACCCGAAATTAATAAGCAATTTATTACAGCATTATTAAATCCCTGATTAATTTGATTCCAGTTTGTACCGCTATTTGAGGAATAAAATACGCCATTTTCATTTGCAGTTCCAACAAATATATTTGCGCCGTATGCTACAATTGAGCTAACATACTGGTTCGTTAATCCTATAGCTGTCCAGTTTTCTCCATTATTCGTTGACCGAAAAACACCAGCGCTTGAAGTTCCTGCATAAACATTAGAACTGGAAACAGCAAGTGCGTTTATCTGTTAGTAATTAGTTAGGCCGTAATTAATAGGTGACCAAATAGTATCATTGATTGGGCATCAGAAAAATACCTCCCACTGGTTCCGGCAAATAAATTTGTTTCTGAAGATGCAAAAGTACTTATATATAAATCAGTTAAACCGAAACTCATATCTCTCCAATTTGCTCCATTATCTCTGGAACGGTATATGCCATTATAAGTGCCTGCATATAGTGAGGTACCCGAGAACAATAATGTTGTAACATTCATATAATATAATCCTGAGATTCTCCAGTTTAAACCATTGTTTGTAGAACGATAAACACCGGCACTTGATCCCGCAACGATAGTGGATCCTGACTTAGCTATACAATATAATACTGAAGTTGTCAAAGTTGTATCCATCGGTATCCAACTTATTCCGTTGTTTGTTGAAGTGAAAATATCTCCTAAATATGAATTATACACATCGAATGCCCCTGCATATAAAATTGAGTCTGATAAACAAAGACTATTTACTGTCCGGCAATTCAATCCTGTGAGGACCCCAGTTTAAACCATTATTAGTTGATATAAATGATCCGTAATCTTCAACCCCTGAATAAATATTCGAAGATTTAACGAAGAGGGATAGAACATCTTTATTTAATAATCCGATACAATTCCAACTGACTCCGCTATTTGAAGAACGAAATATTCCACCGCCATAAGAACCGGCAAAAACATATGACCCTGAAATAGCGACGGAGGGAAAGTTCTGCCTCGTCAATCCATTATTCACTGAGTTCCAATTCACTCCCTCATTTGTAGACTTATATATTCCATTATTATATGTTCCGGCAAAAATATTATCAGCATTAGCAGCAAGAGAATAAACAGTTATATTATTTAATGAGGTTTGTGTCCAGTTTACACCATAATTTGTAGAACGATATACACCATTTGCGGCTCCCGCATAAAGATATGAACCTGATTTTATTAATGAATTTGTTTGATGATTTAAGTCCGTTATAATCCAGTTACTACCGCTATTTGTTGTAGTAAATATACCATGATAAGTACCTGCAATTACATTTTGATCTGAAATTAACAGAGAATAAACATTATAAGGTGGCGAGAAACCTGAATTGGCTATAATCCAATTATTACCATTATTATTCGAATATAATATTCCTTCCTGAGTTCCAGCGTATATTATAGAATCGGATACAGCTATTGAATATATATTATAAGGCAAGATACCATAACCAAGATATGTCCAGTTCTCCCCATTATTTGTTGAACGTACGACCCCAAAACCCCACGTTCCCGCGAATAAATAATTATTATTTGCTGCAAAGCAAGTAAAGGAACCTCCACAAGGACCATTCATTTGCACCCATTGTGCATTTGCAATGATTAATGAGAAATGAATAATGAGTAATGATAAAATTATTTTTTTCATAAATGTAATAATTTATTTTAAGAGCACTAATTTTTTTGTTTCTTTAAATTCTCCTGCAGTAAATGTATAAAAATACACACCGCTCGGTAATTGCGACCCATCGAATGAAACTTCGTAGATTCCGGGTTGTAATGATTCGTTTACAAGTGTTTGAATTTCTCGACCGGTAATGTCATAGACTTTTAGAGTGGACACCCCCCCTTGCCCCCCCTTGTAAAGGGTGGGAGAATTTGGAATATCAAACTTTATCTTTGTCACCGGATTAAATGGATTCGGATAGTTCTGATATAAAGAATAATTTTGGGGATAAATATTTTCTTTATTTTGAATAAACATTACTCCGCCGTTAGTGGTTTTGTATATCGCTCCTGTTCCCGCAGCAAAGCCCGTGAGAGAATTAGCAAATTCTATGCAATGCAGGCCCTCTCCCCAATAATTGTTAATATTTGACCAGTTCATACCACCATCTGTGGTTTTGCTCATTACTCCCGAGTAACTGTATGATGGACCCGCATATATCATTGTTCCAACATAAATACCTATATTTTCATTTTGGAAATGAGAATCTTTTAATTGTAAAATACTATTAGGCCAGGCAGTTTCATTGAATATATTATTCCAGTTTATGCCGCCATTAGTGGTTTTAAGTACATATAACCCCGCTGAGTAATTAGAAACATTTTGAAGAGAACCTAAAACATAACCGGTCTGCGAATTTATAAAAGAAATGGAGCTTAAGATGACATTTGTGTAAGAAATAATATTCCAGTTCGAACCTCCATCAGTTGTTGTTGCCAGTTTTTCATAGCCGCAAACAAAACCCTTTAACGAATCCAGGAAATAAATATCAAATGCATCGGATGAACCCGGTAACGAACCCGACCATTGAATTCCACCATTGGTTGTCTTGGCGTATACTCCGCTTTCACCTGCTAACCATCCCGTATTTTGATTTATAAAATAAAGAGAATTAATTTTTTTATTATACGCGACCAAAGTAGCAGTCCAGTTAAAGCCTCCATTTGTTGTCTTATATATTTCTCCTGAATATGTTCCTGCCCAGCCCACATTAAAATCTTTGAAGCAAAGGCTGTAAATAATATTAGAGCTTGAAGGAGAATGAATTAATTCCCAGCTGCTTCCTCCGTTTGTAGTTCTGAAGATTTTTAAACCATCTCCGCCTGCCCACCCGGTATTCGGGTTTATGAAAGAGCAATCCCAGTGTTGACCACCCGTGTAATAATTCGACCATTGAGAAAAAGCTGGTTCGAAAAAAAACAAAATCAAAAACAGACTTAATAATTTAAAATTTTTCATTTTATTATATCTTATTTTAATAAAATCATAGTTTTTGTTTCAGAGTATTCTCCCGTTTTCAACTGATAGAAATAAACTCCGCTTGCAAAGTTGCTGCCGTCGAATGTTACTTGGTAAGTCCCGGGATTTAGCTTTTCGTTTACAAGTGTTTGAATTTCACGACCGGTAATGTCATAGACTTTTAGAGTGGACACCCCCCCTTGCCCCCCCTTGTAAAGGGTGGGAGAATTTGGAATATCAAATTTTATTTTTGTTGTTGGATTAAAAGGATTTGGATAATTCTGATGTAATGAAAAGGAAGAAGGGACTTTAGTGCTGATGTTTTGTATCCCTAAAATTTCTGATAAATCTCTACGCCAGACGGAATGCGAAAATGTACCTGCGAAGATATAATTATTTATAATTATTAAAGAAAATATATAGGGAGTAAAATTAAAACCCTGATTTATTTGGACCCAACTTGTGGAGTTAGTGGAGAGATAAACACCATGACCAAACGTCCCTGCGAAAATATTATTTTCACCTAAAGCAAGTGTCCAAACATTAATATTATTTAAACCAATATCGTTCCAGTTTGCTCCATTATTAGTCGAACGAAAAATACCATGGCCATCAGTCGCAGCATAAACATTATTTCCGAGTGTCATGAGGGACCCAACTCCCAGATTAATCAAAATTGTTTGAGTCCAGCTTGTTCCATTGTTAGTGGAAAAATAGAGGCCATCATATTCTGTTCCTGCAAAAATATAATTTCCGGATAATGTAAGCGAAAGAACTGTAACATTATTTAATGCAGTATGAGTCCAGTTATACCCATAATTAGAAGAAAGCCAGACACCACCGGTATTGTACATATTATCTGTACCTGCAAAGATATAATTTCCCTTTATTGCAAACGAATAAACCGCCTGATTATTCAAGTCAGTATTTGTCCAGTTAATGCCATTATTAGAAGAAAGCCAGACACCACCACCGTAATTATTATCTGTTCCTGCAAATATGTAATTTCCGAGTACAGCAAGGGAATTAACATTTCTATATCTCAACGCAGTTTGAACCCAATTAGCTCCGCTATTAGTGGTTACATAGACTCCATTATTTGTCCCTGCGTAAGTTTTATTTTCGAATACCGCAAAGGAAAAAACATTTGCACTATCCGGCATTCCGTTTGAAACCTTAACCCATTGAGCATTTGCAACGATTAAAGAACAATGAATAATGAGTATTGCAAAGATTATTTTTTTCCCCGATAAAAATCGGGATTGACCCAAAGGGTACCCTGCTTTGCTCAACATAATATTCAAATTATTTTAGTAATATTAATTTTTTAGTATTTATAAAATCACCCGCTCTCAATTGATAAAAATAAACTCCTGATGCAAAATTGCTGCCGTCGAATGTTACTTCATATGTTCCGGGATTTAGTTTTTCGTTTACGAGTGTTTGTATCTCACGACCGGTATGTCATAGACAGACAGGAATGTCTGTCCTACTGTGTGACTCGCTATATCAAATTTTATTTTCGTCATCGGATTAAATGGATTTGGATAGTTTTGGTATAAAGAAAATGAAGAAGGAACTTCTAGTGCTGATGTTTTGTATTCCAATAATATCTGATAAATCACGACGCCAGACCGAATGAACTGTCAGTTCCTGCGAAAATGTAATTGTTTAGCAATTAATAATGAATAGATAAATGGGATGACATTGAATCCCTGATTTATAGCTATCCAGTTGGTACCGTTATTTGTGGAGAGATATACTCCCGTAATTGTTCCCGCTATTATGTTATGTGTGATGTTTGAAAGCGAATAATACAATAAGATTACTATCTAAACTGGTCCGACCCAATTCGTGCCGTTATTTGTTGGAGAGATAAACACCATGACTAGTCCCCGCAAAAATATTACCGCCATTGAAGGACAATGAATGAACAATAATATTATTTATAGAGGATTGTGTCCAACTCGCACCATAATTAGTTGATTTATAGACACCGTTATCACTCCGTCACCTGCAAAAATATTATTACCGCTTATGCTAAGGGAATGAACAGTTTTATCATTAAAAGTTGATCGAGCCCAGTTAATTCCACTATTAGTTAGACGATATAGATACCACTGATCCTGTGCTCCTGCAAAAATATAATTGTCCGTTAATAGCTAAGGAATATATAGTTAGATCATTCACAAGACTGTTTGATCCAGTTCATACCGTTATTAGTAGATAAGAAAGACGCCGTTACGCCATGTCCCTGCAAAAATATTATTATCCATTTATTAAAAGCGAATAAACCAAACTTGATTATTCAATGTAGTTTGATTCCAACTCATACCGTTATTTGTTAGAAGGAAATACTCCGCTGGAGTCGATAGGATTATTTGATGTCCCGGCAAAAATATAATTTCCACTATTTGCAAGCGCACAAACTGACAGGCTGTCCAATCCCATTCGACATCTGCACCCATTGTGCATTTGCAATGCTTAATGAGAAATGAATAATGAGTAATGTTAAAATTAATTTCTTCATAACCTGTTTTGACTTAAATTATTTTAAATATACCCCGCTCCCATAATTGTAGAAAATAATCTGTTTACCTCGTTACTTAATTATTTCCCAATAAATCACGTACTAAAATTTACAAAATGTAATTTTAATATGCAAATAACTTATTCTTAAGATGGTTAAAAAATTGGCATTAAAATTTCTCCTTTGTTGCGAATTCCCGGTGATTCTAATCCTGCCTGTCACTATTTGCTTGACGGACAAGACGTTTCGCATCGGGGGATGCGAAACAAGGAGGAATTTTGGTATAAAAAAATATCGATTTTTATCTATAAAAATTTGCTATATTTAACAAACAATTAATTCTAAATGCCTGAAGGTTTACAGGAATATTTTCGAAATCTCGATTTTATAGATTATTTAGGGTTTTTAACAACTATTTTAATTGTTGTCGCTTACATCTGCGGAGCAATTTATGTTGTCTACAGCTTTTTTATGACAAAATTTCACAAGTATAAAGAACCTATCGACCCATTTTATGACCCAAGAAATCTCTGATAAAACAACTGTTTTATAATTTTTTAATCTCTTCTCTAATATCTATCAAAGAATAAATTCATCAGGTTTTATATTTCCCGATTTCCGATAAAGAATCCCGGACCTCTTCTTTTGAAAAATCTCCTTTGCCAAGTTCCTCTTCGCTTTTCATCAATAGAATGTTATAAAATTCATATGCCTGTTTATAAACTTCAGGTTTCTTCTCACCGATAATTTCGAACACTATATTATCAGCCAGAGAATACTGACCTGTAATTTCGTAGTACCTTATTAATTTTTGTTTAATATGAACCGGAAGGTCGTATTCCGACAACAATCCGATTACATTTTCAATTTTCGGAATATAATCCTCAATTATTATGGAATCGTTTTCATCTATTCCATCTATATAAAAACTGATAGATTTTATTAAACTTTTTAAAGCTTTTGAAGGGTCGTTATTTAAATTATGAAGCTCTCCTTCTTTAGCAAGCAACTCACCGAGAACAAGAAATTTATTTTTGTACGTTCCGTCACGGGATTTAATCATATTTAAAAGTTCAGTATCGGAAAGATAATCGAACATCGTGAAATCAAGTCCTGTCATCATTTTTCCCGCTTCTGTCACAACACCCAGCGCATCGAGATATTTCTTCTCTTCAACAAGAAGACTAATTCTTGATAGTGCCTTCATCATAATTTCGATGAGGCGCATCATATAATCTTTATTCAGCATATTTCAATCTTATTATCTTAATTCTAAAAATTCTGCATCGCATATTTAATAGCACCTTCGGGATTTAATTTCCCGTATCCCCAGGATGTGTTTGGAACTATTCCTGTGAACTCATCAGTAGTAGCGGAATTAATCAAAATATTTTTTATTTCCGAGTGTGTCAAAGAAGGATTGTACTGCAATAACAATGCTGCAGTTCCCACTGCATGCGGAGCGGCTGAACTGGTTCCGCTGAACTGCTGATAAGAATTATTGGTTCCCGTCGTGAATGTAACATGACCGGGTGCGCATATATCCACACCTCTTTTACCGCCAATAGTCGGTCCTATACCGCTGTATGTACACAAATCCCCGACTTTTTCTCCCCACGGAATATTTACACAATATGCCCCGATAGAAATTACACTATCGCCTGTTGACGGAAATGTCACTGTGGAGACAGGTGTGAGTTTATCAGATTTCCAGTAACTTATATAACCCCACGCTTGTGATATATCGACAAGGAAGCCATCGATATTCGTATTTTTTTCAGGCGTTACGGAAATTTCCCAGCTGCCTTGCACACTTCCGGAATCTTTTTCAGATACTCCAAGCTTTAGCATTACCGTTCCTCTTGAAGAGATACTTTTTTCAAAATACAAATTATAATTTCCGACATTGTAAAATCCGGGTCCATCATTTAAGACAGGGGAGACATTATTATCAGGTGTTTTAACCGTGAATGACAAATTGTTAGAAGCATCTTTCCAAATAATATCTACAAAGGCACCGTCATTTTTCTTTCCTCCTACTTTTTCAGGGCAAACAAACTCGTATGAACTTTTTACACCTGCTGAAATATTATCCTGAATGTGCATTTTACCTGTTGACAGGTTTCCTGCGGCACCAATTACGGTTATTCCCGACCTTGCTAATTCATCAGCAAGCTGTTCCTCTTCAGACGAACCGTCAAGATATTCATATCCCCATTCACCGTCTTCATAAAGCATTATGTTTACTTTTTCATTTTTCACAAAGTTTATTAAATCCGGAAAATCCCTTACGAACCGCGCTGTATAATAGTAATTTACTTTTGCTTCTACCAGTTCTGCATCCGGTGCAAAACCATGAATTTTCTGAACTCCGTTATGTCCTCCGAGAATTAAACCTGCAACACCCGTTCCGTGGTCAACACCTTCTACATCGGATTTTATCATATCAATTCCCCTTCTTCGTATGGTGCCGTTTTTTTCTCTTAATGAACGGACTTTTGAAGTTTTCAATGCAACTAATTTTTCTCCTGCATCAAGTTTATTATTTTTATTTGCATCAATGGTTATAAAAAGCTGTTCACCATATGAAGGGTCTTGTTCTGTGAAACCGTCTTTTTCTCCGAAATCCCGCTTTCCATTATTATTCATATCAGCGTAAAGAAAATCTAAATCCGGCTGATAATTATCCTTATCTGAATTCAGGTATCCGTTTAGGTTTGCCCTGTCCCCGGTTCCGTCTCTCATTTTTAAGACCCTTAAGATTACTACTTTCCCGTTTATTTTCACTCCGTCAGTTCCCGGAGTAAATTTACCGTCTCCGTTTACATCAACCAAGTCGAATTCTCCTCCATCGGCAAAGAAAAACATAGGGCTGAAAATATCTATCCCGGAATCCACGTCGCCTATTACAACTCCTTTACCGGTAAGAGGTTTGCCATTTTTATCCTTGAACTGTTCCTTTAATATTGATGTATATACAATATTATCCTTTTGTACTTGTGCAATAGTAAAGACTGACGGAACGAAATTAATCAGTAAAACAAATACTAATGCTTTGAAAATAAAATTTTTCATAAATAATTTTTTAATATTTATACTATTATATATATAGTAAACGAAAGTTATCGAAAAAAGTTATAACTATAATTATAACTAACCTGAAGGAAATTCCGAAATACAGGATTAAGAATCTTAATAATCTTCCGGATTTCCGTTTTCGTTTTCATCTCTGTTCTGTTTTTTTCTGTTCTCGGATTTATCTATATTTCCCAGTCTGTAAGTGAAAGTAAAAAATGCAACTCGTGTATCCCTTTTTCTTGAGCTTGAAACTTCAAACCCGGGACCGGTAGAAGTTGATGAATATTTACTTGAATTAAATAAATCACTTACACGGAATCCCAGTGTTATCCTCTTATCGAGAAAATCCCTTTTTAATGCAAGGTCTAATGACTGATTTGGCTCTGATGTTCCCTGTGCAGTTACATTTCTGCCATTATAGTTGTAAGCAAGCTGAACAGCGAAAAGATTTGGAAATGAAAAACTTGTATTAAATCTTGTACTCCACGTATAACTGCTGTTGTTTAATTCCCCTGCACCATAGTTTCCCTCAACTATAGAGCGGTAGTAACTGAAATTTCCATTAAGAAACCACCAGTTAAGTATCTGACCGGACGCAATAAACTCAAAGCCATAAGATGATGATTTCGAAAGATTCTTAAATGTAGTAAGCGTTACATTACTGTCCGTAAGAGTAGTAATCCTGTTTATTACATCATTTGTAAGTTTGTAAAATAATGATGAGGTAACAGAAAAATTATTAAAGTATTTAAGATATCCGATTTCAACCGAATTTATATATTCAGGATTTAATTCCGGATTACCTACCCGCAGGTTCTGAGGGTCTGAATAGTCTATAAAGGGGTTCAGGAACCAGGAATGTGGCCGGTTTATTCTTCTTGTATAGCTCAGTTGCAAATCCTGAGTTTTTGTCAGGCTTTGAGTCAGATATAAACTCGGGAAAACACTGAAATAGTTTTTATCCATGCTTTTGTTTTGTGTAACCTGGTCGGAATTTGTATATGTCTGTTCAGCCCTTAATCCAACCTGGAAAGAAAACGAACCCAGCTTGGAGCCGTAGATTCCGTATGCCGCGTGAGTTTGAGAATTATAATTAAAGTCATTTGAAACATTCGCATTATTTATCCACAACTGCCGGTTAAAATCAAAAACATCAGCCCTATAATTTGTTTTCATTTTTGTAAAATCGCTTTTATATCCAAATTCAAGTTTTGCATCTTCCCCGAGCGGATGGAAATAATCAACCTGTATTACTCCGTCGTAATCTTTGTCATTATTATAATCATTTTCCAGATACATAGGATATGTAGGAATATTATTTCCTGTGAAATTCTGCTGGTTTATATTTGTTGTTTCATCTTCATTTCTGTAACCATAATCCACAAGTGCTGTAAGCTCCTGTTTTGGCTTGTCAAATTTCATTTTATAATTCAGAGATAAATCGAAACCATTCCCGGTCTCGCCGTCAAAATTATTCCTGTCATATCCATACTGAAGATTTTCTAAATTATAAAGAGATAAATCATATTCGGATTTATCAAATCTATTACGTGTTCTGTAATTATATCTGCCTGCCATACCGAGGCTTATTTTTTTATTCACATCATAGTCTATTCCAAATCCGCCGATGTTAGACAGCATTTTATTTGAGGAGTTGGAGTTTTGTCTTAAAAAAGATATTGTATCATTTATGTTATTTTGACGAAGGCTGTTCCCGAATCCGCCCATTCGGAAAGACCTTATGCCATAATTTACGGAGAAATTGAATTTACCTTTCCGGATTCCTAAACTTGTATTACCGTTATATTTATCACCGCTTCCGGAACTCAAATTCAATACCCAGTTGTATCCGGTTTCCTGTTCTTTTTTTAGAACTATATTAATTATTCCTGCAGTTCCTTCAGGGTCGTACTTAGAAGACGGGTTTGTCATTATTTCAACAGTTTCAATTTCCTCTGCAGGAATCTGTTCGAGAAGGGAAGTTATGTCCCCGGCAAAATTAGATTTCCTACCATTTATGAGAACACTGATATTTCCGCTTCCGCGCATTGAAACATTACCATCAATATCAACTGAAACGGAAGGTATGTTTTTCAAAGCATCGAGTGCAGTACCGCCCTTGCTGTTTATATCTTTATCAATATTATATATTTTTTTGTCAATACCGGCTTCATAGTAACTTCTTTCAGCAGTTACATCAATTTCATTAATTGTCGTAGAACCTGATTCAAGATTTATTGTTTCTAATGTAATTTCTTTGTTTTCGGCATTGACAATAATTCCATTAACAATCGCAGTATTGTATCCAATAAAACTGGCTTTCAATCTGAATCTTCCGCCATTAACGTCAAGAGAAAATTCACCTTTTGAATTTGTTGAAGTTCCCGTTACCAGAGATGAATCTCTTACTTTGAATATCTGAATTACAGCAGATTCAAGAGGAGTGTTCTGGTCTTTATCAATTACTTTACCTGATATTTTTCCTTTAATACCTGAGTTTCGTGTCTTATCCTGTGCAAAAGTAAATCCGTTTATAAAAGTCAAACACAAAAGTAGAATCAGTATAGTTTTGTTAATCATTCTTAGAGCTTTTTTTTGAAATTTTACAGGGAATAAATTACATAATTTAATATCTAAATATAATACGAATTTAAGGAAATAATGCGGAAATTATGTGTTTGTACAGGAATCCGTATCTACAAAGATATTTTTTCTATAAGTGTGTAATTTGTTAACTTAAGAAAAAAATATCAACAAAGTCTTTAATTTTTTTTTGTCGGAACGAATAAAAATCGCATGTTGTTACATAGTATAATTAGTTTAGAAACTTAAAATAGGATGATATGAAAAAGATTTTGTTTTACCTCATAATAGTTTTTTTAATAGCTCCGGTATTAAATGCCAGAATTATTACGATACAAGTTGGTTTTAATGGTCTTCGCGTTTTTAATCCCGCTACGGTGACAGATGCGCAAGTAGGAGATACAGTACAGTGGGTCTGGGTATCGGGACTGGAGTCATTCGACAACTTCAACTACTATTCCTGCCGGCGCACCTGCATGGAATGATACATTAGTATCCACATCTCCGCCATTTAATTATAAAATTACTGTTCCCGGAACTTATAACTATGAATGTGTCTTTCATTTAATTTTTGGAATGACCGGAAGTTTTGTTGCATCTCCTGTTGGAATTCAGCAAATAGGTTCGGTAGTGAAAAGTTTTGAACTAAAACAGAATTACCCGAATCCTTTTAATCCTTCCACAAGCATAAATTTCAGTATTCCGAGGAATTCATTTGTTTCATTAAAAATATATGATATTAAAGGAAGTTTGGTTTCAAACCTGGTTAATGGAAATATGAATTCGGGAGAATACAGGTACGATTATAATGCTTTTAATTTATCGAGTGGAATATATCTGTACAGGATAGAGGTTACTGATCCTTCAGGAATGGCTTCAAAATTCTCGGTAACAAAACGAATGGTTCTAATTAAATAAATAAAAATTTTTTCTTTGTTAACTTCTACTTAAGAATTCCTCCGTCGCCTGGCGGAGGAATTTTTTATAGACATATACTTTGTTGACGAATTAACGTAAATTTAAAAATAATTATATCGTAAATAAAAAATAATATTTTATGAAAGATAAAAATATTAACCGGCGGGACTTTCTGAAAACATCGATTAAGACAATTGCTATCGGTACCGTTGCATTAAGTTCATTCGATATTGCAGGACTGATAGCAAGGGCATCAGAAAAATTTGAGGAAAGCACAACTGAAAAAGTATTAAGCTTATCAGACTATCCTGACCTTCAAAGTGTAGGAGGATATGCAAAAATTGCTACTCGCATACTTGCAATTCGCATTTCACAGTCTAAGTTTATTGTCCTGAACCTTACCTGCACTCATAAAAAATGTGAGGTGGATTATGACGGTGAAAGTTTTGAATGCCCCTGCCACGGTTCCCAATACAGTAAATATGGTAAGGTAACGCAGGGACCTGCTGAGAAAAATCTGAAAAGCTATAAAGCAGAATATAATGCTGATGATAATACGTTAACTGTAAACATTTAAACTGAATATTAAATCTTTTTTTGCTGATTTGAATTAATTAATATATTCCATTTAATATAATATGCATTTAAAAATTAAACTAAATATTTATGAAAAATTCAATTTCTACAAATTTATTTATTTTAACAATCATTTGCTTTTCGGTATTATTTTCTAACGAAAGCTATTCATATCCAAGGTTTTCTGCTTACACAGGTGACAGGTGTGTTGATTGCCACATTAGTCCGACGGGAGGCTCAATGCGGAATCAATACGGAATTAATTATGCAAAGAATAATTTACAATTAACAGTACTTGAAAAGTTTTCAAAAAATGCAAAATTCAATCCCGAAATTAATAAATCAATTTCTGTAGGAGGCGATATTAGGATTGCAAACGTAAATGTTCCGACTCCTGTACCGAATACGACTTTGGCATCTTTTCTTACAATGCAGGGTGACCTTTATGTTAATGCCAAAATAAATGATTATGTTAATGTATTTATTGCACCCGGGATTTATCTGCCTACTCTTAATACTAAACCGGATGTTTATGGAATGATTTCAAAATTACCGCTGGATATATATTTTAAAGCCGGAAGGTTTACACCTAATTACGGGATAAGGATTCCGGAACACAGGGCTTATCAGAGGATTGATTTCCTGAATACACCTTATTCTGCAGATGCCGGTTTTGAAATTGGAATGACACCGGGTATTCTGACATTTAACATTGGTCTGTTTAACGGTGTAAATACTGATTTTTTTGATAACGATAAGAAGAAAATGTTTGTTGCCAATGCAGATGTAATGCTCAGCGGAAAAGACAATAAAATAAATGTTGATATAGGAACGTCGGTTTATAATAATCCATATGATTATCGTGACCCCGGTACCGGAGTTATGCTCAATGCTGTTACTCATGCTATAGCAGGTTTCACGAAAATAGGGTTATTTGACCACGTTGCAATTCTTGGCGAAGTAGATTTTAAAGAAAACTCAATTTCGGGTGTAATGACAAGAGGACTATATGGATTTGGGGAGCTTAATATAAAAATTATTAAGGGTTTAGAATTAAGAGGTCAATACGAACATCGTAATCTAAACCGTGATATAGATGGTCAGAAAACGGTAAGGTACAGCATGGGTGGTGCTGTATTTCCCATTATCGGAGTAGAGTTTGAAGCTATGTACAGATTAGTACATGATGACATTTTGCAATTTACAACCGAATATCAGGGAATGCTTCATTTTTACTTTTGAGAAATTTTTACATAAATAAAAAAGATTCCATCTTTTTGAAAGATGGAATCTTTTTAACTTTTTAAATCTTTTATAAATCTTTTATAAACTAGTTTCTATTCGATTATTTTATCAGCATCATTTTCTTCACATCAACAAATCCATTCGATTCAAGTTTGTAGAAATACACACCGCTTGAAAGATTTGAACCGTCGAAATCTACAATGTAGCTTCCCGGTGACTTTACTTCATTTACAAGTCGTGTTACTTCTCTGCCTAATACATCATATACTTTCATCGTAACTAATCCCTGTTTCGGTATTCCATATTTTATTTGTGTTACAGGATTGAAAGGATTCGGATAGTTTTGTTCAGACGTATAAACTTTCGGAATAGTTGAATTATTTCAACTCCGACATGTATTCATGAAACCAGCAAGTATTTGCTATCCCGGAGGTATCATTTCGATAACCGCTAGGCTCTGAATCTTATCACATCCGTCACCTGTAGATAAATCATACTTATCAGTTCCCCAATGAGATTCCGGTTGGAGAAAGTTGCTAATTGGCTAACCGTTGAAAGGGAATTGGTCATGCAGAATTTGTATTGCTCCATAATTTCCACAGAGGCGTAGATTACTTGTTCCGTTCCATTGGAATGGTGTGGATGAGTTGAATATATTGTAATACCTGTTCCAGGAATTGTTAAACTGAATCATAGCAAGTTGTCCAACTGGTTAAGGAAATCCGGTAAGAGCTGTCAAACTGGTATTCAGGAATTTAACTTTAAATCCGTTGCATGCAGCGGGTACCGCTACCAATAACCGTAAATCCGACCTTACTAATTGTACCGGACGCACCACCATAGGCGAGTAATTCGGAGCTGTTGTATATAATAATCCGTTCGCCATCATCCAGTAAGTAGTGAATGGGAAATTTGAAGAAAAGTTCCGGTACCTATACAAGCTGTGGCTTGTGCAATAATTTTAAAGCCATACGAAATCGTTGAGTCACGTTATGGTTGGAACTGAATTATCCTGCGCAATAACTTTGTAAAATATTATGTCACCTGTAATTTACATCTGGTTGTAGTAGAGTTAAATGCTGCTGTGTATGTTGAACCGGTTGTGAAGCAGCAGTTTAAATCGTTTTTAGGTTCCGTTAGGAGTCCTTTTATCCAGTTTACCCAGCACTGAGTCTACGCCGATGTTATCTGTAACATGAGGCTGTAACTGTAACAGGCCAGTGCTGACTTAGGACGGTCAGGAACAGAGTGTGAGAAATTACCGGATTGGTTGTATCAGGGCTGCCTGGAAACGAATAAAAATTACCCGGCGCACCTGCAGGGGCAAATGGCTGTTCTGTTTAATGATTGTCAGCTGTTCATATATAATATCTGTATATATACCGGTCCGCTAATGTTAAATTTGCCGTCCAGTTATCCCGCTTGAATTTAGCAAGTGATACACTGTCAGTAAATGCTCCTGCACCTTTACCATAGAATAATTTAGTCTTCGATGGGTTACAAGGGCTGAACCTGCGGGAGTGATTGTGCAGTTAACTGCTCTTGTTCCGGTTGATCTGTTCCGTATTACCTAGATGAGTATGAGCAATTGCAGGACCAAAATCAATCGCAGCATGTCCAGGCTTGCAAAACTACCTGATTTATTGTCAAACCAGAAAGGCCACACTTTACCGTTTGTAGCTGTTATTCCGATGTAATCGCCCATATAAGGAGCGAAATTGGGTTCACCCTGCGGTTTCCATCTATGGTCACTTACTTTAGTGTCAGTCCAGGTAGTTCCCGCCGTCGAGAGAACGTGAAACAATAGGTCTCACGCGGAATCTCCAACTGAGGGATAATTTCTGTTATCGTAATAAAGAACATTCACACCGCCCGTAGGATCCACTACTGACTGCAGGGAAGAATTGAACTTTTCCATTGCTTAATCCATCTTGATTAACCCTGATTCCTGAAGACCAGGTCGTACCGCCGTCGGTCGAACGGTGTAACACTAACATCAGCATCGGTACCGGCAGGTGATAAATTCTTTTCGCAGATCCACTATATATAGGTAACCGTTTCTCGGACCGCCTGATTTATCGCAAGCCAATTCTTGGGAAGTCTATTTACTCTTACACCCCATCCATTAAAATTGGAGTTGTCTCTAATACCACTCACTGGAAAATGCCGCTTCATTGACAATCCAGTTTACTCCACCGTTAGTAGATTTGGCAAATCCGCAGTCTTCGGTAAGTGACGACACCTGATTGTCTTGACCAGGTAGCGTAAACAACTCCCGCGGGACCTACAACGACATCTGCTCCTTGCGATGTATGAAGAAGGTGGATTATTTGTTGTGCTGTTGACCCAGCTACCCCGCTGTTGGTTGTATACGATACCATTATCGGCCAGGTACCTGATGCTTTTACTCCATACAGTATAAGTTCTTCCGTAATAGGGACTCGAGGGTACATCATCTGTTCCTGTTAAATTCTTGTCAGATGGTGAACCACCCACATTATAAAAAGGAGTAGACCAGTTTACTCCGTAATTAGTAGAATACATTCCAAGCATAGCAATGGTACCTTAGTATTTAATGTAGTAAATACAAAAACACCATTTTTATCTATTGCAGGTGCGGGGTCACTGGCACCTGAAGGGCAATTAGGCATAATATCTGTTCCATACCAGTTCAAGCCTCCGTTTGTAGAAACATAAACTCCTTGTGAATATGTGGAGCCTGCAGTTGAGTTAGAGGCACCATATAATAACATTGGAAAAGCAGGATTGCTCGATAGATATATTTCATCCTGCTGGTTTGTATTTGGAAGCACCCTGAAATTAGGACCTACAGCATTTATCCCACTAGGGGAATAATAATATGTAGTTAATTTGTTTGGATTTTCCCATGGTATAACTATCGCCGGTTTGTAATTTTTAACCAGCGGTGGTTTAACTGTTGACCAGGGGACCTGTGAAAACGATATATTACTAATCAATAAAATTGATAATAATAACAGTAAAGAAATTTTCTTCATTGTGGTTTTGGTTAGTTAGTTAATAGTACTTATAACAATAATTGAATTATAATCGATTAATTAAAAACATAAAATAATTTATTAAGTCTAAATAAAAAAGACCTTAAATTTTTTAAAAAAGGATTTTGCAGTTGTAATGTTTTAATTTGAATTGCAGAGAGACATAAAAAAACAAGGGGTCTGAAACCCCTTGTCAATAATAATATTTACATTTTATAATTAACTCTTTTACTTGATTAATATCATTCTCTTTACATCTATGAATGTTCCGGCTTCGAGTCTATAGAAATATACTCCGCTTGCGAGCTTTGAAGCATCGAAATCCACAATATATCTGCCGGGAGTTTTAACTTCATTTACTAAAGTCGTAATTTCCCTTCCCAAAACGTCAAATATTTTCAATTTAGTTAATCCTTGTTTTGCAATGTCAAATTTAATTTGTGTAACAGGATTAAATGGATTCGGATAATTCTGAGATAAAGAATACACATCCGGAACATAATTGCCGATATTCCTTATTCCAATCGGGTCAAGGCTTATAACGAAACAAGTATTAGCCCTGCCGGGTGGTAATATAGTCGAAGTCCACGTTTCGTTAGTGCATCCGTCACCTGTCTCAAGGTCCTGGTATTTTCCCCAGAACATTCCGGGTGCATTATGAGAATAAACAGGTGAATATTGTGTGTATGATGAATTGTTAAAGCAAACTTCCATTAGCAAATTACTGTGACCATTCCAGGCAAACTGGTTGCTTAATGTAATAAACTGTAAACCGGGACCCGGAACTGTATAAGCACCGTCATAGCAGACAGTCCATCCTGTAGAAGTGAATCCGGATATCTGTGTTAGATTAGTTTGCTGAAATTTAATTTTGAAACCGTTTATTACAGCCGGGTCAGCTGAAACAAATGTAAATCCAACTTTTTGAATACGACCTGAATCACCTCCGATAGGCATGTATTTCTGAAGCAGTATAAAGATAATCAGTTCTGCCATCCATCCAGTAAGTAGTGAATGGGAAATATGAAGGAATAACACCATTACCAATACAGGCACTGGTTAGAGCAATAATTTTAAATTGGTATAAGACTGTCGAATCAATGTTATGTGCAGCGGATATGTCTCTTGCGAATATTCTGTAGTATATCGAGTCATAATAGTTCACCTGTGAAGTATCGGAATTAAAAGGGGCTGTATATATGCTTCCGCCCGAA
This sequence comes from uncultured Ignavibacteria bacterium, assembly GCA_963806045.1. Classification (GTDB taxonomy): domain Bacteria; phylum Bacteroidota; class Ignavibacteria; order Tepidaquicellales; family Tepidaquicellaceae; genus DATCHW01. Next base: position 548,666 of record CAWDWP010000001.1, read on the forward strand.
TTACTCAGATTGAATCTGCTAAGTCCTGTCGAAACAGAATTCTTATACCATTTTACCCAGACAGAGTCGACTCCCAGATTATCAGTTACTACTGCACTAACAGTTGCAGGCCATAAATTTCTTGGAATGTTCGACAGTGGGGAATGTGATATTACAGGCTTTTCAATATCAGTTCCTGCTGTGAATGAATAGAAACTACCCGGCGCACCTGAAGGGGCAAATGCAACTCTGTTCAGGTTATCAACAGCTCTTAAATAATATTTATACAATCCTGCACCATTTAATGTTAAATTTGCAGTCCAGTTATTTCCGCTTGAGTTCGTCATCAGAATACTATCAAATGAACCTGCATCTTTTGCTACAAATAACTTTGTGAGTGATGCAACGATGGGGGAACCGGCAGGTGTGATTACTGCATTTACAGCCCGTGTACCTGAAGTTAATTCCGTATTACCAAGCGGAGTGTGGTTTATAGCCGGACCTAAATCAATTGATGCAGTCCAGGCTTGCATGGAACCTGATTTATTATCAAACCAGAAGGGCCATACTTTATTATTTCCGGAAGCTATTCCGATATAATCTCCCATATATGGTGCAAAGTTAGGTTCTGGTGCAGGTTTCCAGCGATGGTCGCTTACAGTTATATCTGTCCAGGTGTTACCGCCATCGATAGACCTTGAAAGAAATGTTTCGCAGGAATCACCGACTGAAGGGTAATTTCGATTATCATAATATGTAATATTAATTCCACCATAAACATCAACATTAATAGCAGGGAAGAACTGAACTTTTCCGTTATTCATTGCATCCTGATTCACTCTTATTCCAGAAGACCAGGTTGTACCTCCGTCTGTTGAACGATGAAGAACGATGTCAGGGTCACTTCCTGCAGGAGAAATATTCTGGTCGCATGTCACAATATAAATCCATCCGTTTCTTGCTCCGCCGCTCTTATCCACTCCGATTCTCGGAAAACTATTTACTCTTACACCCCAGCCATTAAAAGAGCTTGAACGGATTCCGTTCATATCAAATGCATTCTCAGTATACTGACCAGGAAGAACCTCCATTTACTGACTTTGCAAATCCGCAATAATCTTCTGTGTATGGAACCGGTGTTGTTGCTGATGCCCAGCATACATAAACATTTCCCTGTGGACCAACAGCAACATCACACCCTGCAGAATAATGACCGGCCGGAGGCAAATTAATTTGAACAGGTGAACTCCAGTTTTGCCCGCTGTTCGATGTTTGTGAAATCATTATTGCAGGTTGTGCAAGCGCAAAATTGCTCCATACCGAATATGAATTTCCATAATATGCACTTGAAGGAACATCATCTGTTCCTGCCATATTTTTGTCTGAATATAAGCTTGTTATTGTTTGATAAGCTGACCAGTCTGTTCCATTGTTTGTGGAATAATTCGCAATCATAGTAGCAACAGAACCTGTTGTATTAAGTGTAGTAAAAATAAAAGTACCATTTTTATCAATTATCGGTGCCGGGTCTGAAGTTGAAGGAGGTAAATTAGGCAATATATCATTGCCGAACCAGTTAACACCGCCGTTTAATGTTATATACATTCCCTGTCCATATGAAGAACCTACAGTGGTATTGGCAGAACCGAACATAATCAGAGGATTAACAGGATTGCTTACCAATATAACTTCATTCTGCTGATTTGAATTAGGCAGTACTCTTACATTTGGGGATACTACAAGAGTACCCGCAGGTGTATAATATACTCTTGTAACCGTATTAGGATTTATATAAGTATAATTTACACCCGGAAGTTTTGCATAGTTCGTTGGTTTCAGTTTTGCCATAATTCGCGGATCCTGAGACCATTTTTCCTGTGCGAATGTCAGATTTAATAAAGATAATACGGATAAAAATGAGAATATTATTTTTTTCATTCAGCCAATATAGATTTTTAATAATCTTTGCTAAAGTAACAATAAAATATTATAATATTAACGCAAAAAAAACAATCAGTTCGTATCATTATAATAACCTGATAAAAGTAAAAAAAGGGTGCTCGAATAAGCACCCCTTTGAAAGAAAGAAGGAAATGAAAAACACTTTTATTTAATCACTACCATTCTTTTCATAATAACTGACTGATTCCCATTCGAATTTGTTGTCAGCTTATAAAAGTAATTACCACTTGCAAGATTGGAAGCATTGAACTGCACGGTATAGAAACCGGCTTTCATCTGATCATTTACCAATGTTGCAACTTCTTTACCTGTCAGGTCATAAACTTTCATCATAACTCTTGAATCCTGAGATATTTCATAGTCTATGTTAGTAACAGGATTGAATGGATTCGGGTAGTTCTGGTGCAGATTATTTTGTTTGGCATTCGAGATAACAACAGTACCTGCTAAATTATAATATTTATAATTGCCATTATAATCCATTTGTTTCAATTTATAATTGAATTTTCCGCTGTTAAGTTTTTTATCTGTAAAATTATATTCAATTGTGTTTGTAGTGTTACCATTACCTTTTACGAATCCTGCTTTTATCCAGTTTCCGGGATCCTGATTGTCTAATCCTGATTGAATCCTGTAAATTTCAAATCCGTAATTATTTTCTTCCATTGTTGTTTCCCATTTTAGGTTAACATCTCTTCCGCTTACTCCGTAAGTGAATGATGATAATTCAACAGGCATTGGAGAATCGCTGAGTCTGAAAAGCGTGCCATTGCTCGCAGATGTTGCAACCTGTGAGAGTGATGATGCATAAGCTAAATCCATGTGCGTGATTCCGTTTGATGACTGTACGTACGAAATTGATGACCAGGTTGCCCCGTTGTCATCACTTTTACAACTCTGTGAGGAGGCACCTGAGGATACGAGATATACCGTGGTAAATCCGGGTACCCATTTTAATTCTCCAAAATTAGTAGTTGTACCATTCGTTAAAGGTACATTTTGCTGGAACCAGTTGTTGCCGCCATTAGTGGTTCTTGCTATTGCTGTCTGAGTTCCATAACCTGCAGCAACACCGTTAAGTTTATCAGAACTGAAAGCGATAGATGTTACAAAACCCGTCGGTCCCTGTGCTCCGGTAAGTGTTCTTCGTGTCCAGGAGGTTCCGCTGTTGGAAGTAAAATAAATCTGAGGTGATTTATTTAATCCAAAACCATAAAATGTTGCATCTACGCAAAATACTGAATTTTGAGCGGAAGCATTTCCTGAAATTCCGGGAATAGTTGTTGTAGTAGTCCAGGTTATCCCGCCATCAGTAGTTTTTGAAAGCCAGAATGCACCACCGACACCGGACGGAGGGTCGCTTTGTGCTATTCCGAACATAGGATTTGTTTTTGAAAAAACAATTCCGTTAATAAATCCTGCTGTCCCGCCTGTATGAAGTATCCGGGTCCAGGTTGTTCCGCCATTTGTAGTTTTGAATACTCCTGCATCCCCGCCATTTTGAGGTGAACAACCTACATATATTGTATTGATATCTACAGCCCATATGCAATATATTTCAGCAGTAATACCTGTTGTTGGTACAGAGACATAACTAGCACCATTATTAGTTGTTTTATAAATGACGGGTGTACCTGCTAGGCTTGGATTAGCGTTAGCCGGACCACCACCTATGAAAAATACCTGATCATTTACAGCAGATATACTTGGAAAACTTCCCAAATTTGTAAGAGTTCCAAACGGTGTCCAGTCTGCAAATGAATAATGAAAAGCTGTAAAAATAAATAATACAGCAATAAATAACTTAAATAATTTGTTTTTTTGTTTCATGATTTTTTTTACCTTCTTTCATTTTTTAAAATACCTTTTTTCTTCTGGCTGTCGTTATTGCAAATGATATACCAAAAAAATCAGCGTTTTTTCGTATAAATTCGAAGATTTAATATTCTGGATGATAGTTCCGATACTATACAGCTTGTCATTATTACTATAATCCGAAGTGTGGAAGAGAAATCTTAGTGAAGTCAAAAGAACTAAATATTAGCTCTATAAGAAGAAAAGGTTTTAGAAAGAATCATTATTATATTCGCCGGTATTAATTTATGAACAATAAAAATCATTTCTGGAAATATTGCTAAAGGATATTAAATGTTACTTAACATTAATCTATTAATTTAATATTGAAATTTTTATATTTGCTCGGTTGTAAGAAAGATCTTTCCATTTAAATATATTTTAATTAAACAAAAAAGAGAGGAGCATTTAATGCGAAAATTCTTTTCTGCCTTTTTACTTTTATTTCTTGCTGCATTTTTACTTAGTTCTGTATATGCACAGAATTATAGCATATCCGGAAAAGTAAAAAATGCAGAGACAGGTGAATTTGTAGCGAATGCAAAAGTAAATTTGACTCCCGGAACTGATGCTGTAATAACAGATGCAATTGGTTATTACGAGTTGACTAATATTCCCTCCGGAAGTTACATTATAAAATTCAGCTATATAGGTTATGAAACATTTATGAAAACTATTGACCTGAAAGCTGATATGGTTATAGATGTTGACCTGAAAGCAGGAGGCATCTCGACTGAATTAATTGAAATTAATAGGGCAAGGGATAGGGAAACTCCCGTTGCATTTTCTGACATCGATAAAACAAAGATAGGAAAAGTTATGTCAGGTCAGGATGCTCCATTGCTGGTTAGAGGTACTCCCGGGCTTTACACATATTCAACGGATGGTGTTGGTAATGGCGAAGGTCAGCTTCTTGTAAGGGGATTTAGCCAAAACTATGTCCAGGTTTTAATAAATGGAATACCAACCAATGACCCCGAATCTAATTCAGTCTATTGGTCGAACTGGGGAGCAGTTTCTGCAAATGCAAGTTCCATTCAGATTCAAAGAGGTGCTGGTTCATCACTTTACGGTGCGGGTTCATTCGGAGGTTCTTTTAATATTTTAACCGAATCCGCCCTGCCGACTTCATACTACGGACTAAATTTGAATTTAGGAAGTCCTTTGAATACAGCCTATGGATTTACTGCGAACACAGGGTTGATAAAGAATAAATTTTCAGGGACATTAAATATTGACAGAAAAATTGCTGAAGGTACAAGAGTGAGCGGAAGATATGAAGGAATAAATTATTATACCTCGATAGCATTTTTTCCAACAAGTAAACAAAGCGTTAAAGTCATACTTCACGGAGCACCGCAGGAACATGGCTACTCCTGGAGCAATGACGTAATATATTTTAAAAAATTCGGATATAAAGCTAATCCGGCTCCTTTTATTCCGACGTCTGTTGTTCAACAGTTACCCGTAAATAAAACAAACGGATTGCCAAATTATGGGTTGCTGGACGACTCAAGAGAACTTCGCGATAATAACTTCGTTAATATTTCCCATAACTTTTTCCATAAGCCTCAGGCAGAACTTCATTACACTTATGAATTTTCTCCGAAGGCAATGCTGAATACCACGATGTTTTATTCAATGGGCAGAGGCGGCGGTTCAAGCATTACAGGCTCAGGGACTTTGTTTTCTTTCAAAAGACCAAACACTGGAAATAACGGGTTCAGCATTGACACTCTTACAACTAATTTATATAACAATGAAGGATATATTGGTGATACCACAGCGGCTAATATATATTTAAAAAATGCCGCACAAAGAATCAGTTATTCTTTCCATAAACAATATGGAATACTTGCAAGCATGCAGGCAAAACTGAATAAAGACTTTAATGTCACCGCAGGTGGTGAATTCAGAAACTGGAATGCCGAACACCCCGGATACTTCACCAACTTATTCGGCAAAACTACAACTACACAAACTTATGCTTATATTGATACAGCCGGTAAACCACCAAAGACTTTCACACGTGTTGCAACTCAGGGTGACCTGAATGGTCCGACAAGCGATATAGGAAATATATTCGGATGGGACCAGAACAATGACCCGACGTTATAAGACACAATATAGAAATTATAATGGCGAAACGCCCCAGTACACTTTATTTGCTCAGGGAAATTACCAGATTAAAAATCTTAATATTATGGGTTCGATTCAATATGTATGGTATAAATACAAACTGACAGAAAATATGCCAAGCGAAAATGCAATAGGAGCTCCGGTATTAACAGCAGATACAACAGAAGGTATTCGAGGAGACGGTTTATTTTATATGCACGGTACAAATAATAAAATGTATGCATTCCAGCTCGTAAACGCCGAAAGGTCAAGAGGATTCATACAGCCCAAAATTGGTTTCAACTATAACATAACAAGTAAATTAAATGTGTTTGGCAATTTTGCACACGTTGAAAGATTTGTAGATTTAGGTATTTATTATAACCAGGGCAGGGTTAACCCAAATGTTGATGATGAAAAATCGAATCAGTTTGAACTTGGATTCGGATGGAATGATAATAATATTTTCTTTAAGGTAAACGGATATTATATGAACTGGCAGAATAAATCCACAAGAATAGTTGATGTTTCAAAAGCAGGAGAACCCGGATATGACAGAAACGGTGCAATCAGTTTACTTGTCGGCACATCAAGACATATGGGTGTTGAAATGGAATTAAATGCAAAACTCGACAGATGGCTTCCGTTCAGAGGATTAAGTTTCAGCGGTTCATTTACTTTGATGGATAATAAATGGCTCTCAGTTCTTAATAATGTAAAAGTAGATCCTATAACAGGCCTGAGAACAGTGTTCAATTCTTCAGCAAGAGATGCAAATGGAAATATCTATACATTGTATTTTGACCAGCTTGAAAATACACCTGTCTCAAGCGGTCCTCAGCTTATGTTCAATGCAGGGTTGGATTACATTTATAAAGAATTCTTTACCGGAGCCGATGTAAACTTCTTTGCTAAAAACTACCTGCTCGATGGAGGTTCTTACACAGCCACAGCAGGCAGAATTTCTCGGAAATTCATCAACGGGAAAAGAAGTCTGGAAATCAACTTACGATAACAGACTTCCGGCAGCAGTAACAGCGGATTTCTATGCCGGATATAATTATGAATTTGCAAAGTGGTTTAAAGGAACTATTACTTTTCAGGTTTTAAATATCTTCAATGCTGAATATTTTGCAGCAGCAGACCGGAATGGTCCGATTCCCGGAATGCTCAGAACATTCAGACTTAATGCTTCATTCGGATTGTAATTCGTTTTGCTCTATAACACCCCCTCATTCCTGAGGGGGTGTTTTTAGGTTAAAATATTTAATTTTAATACTAAGATTACGATTCTTCTCACCTGAAAACTTAAGAATTTTAATTTCAACATATTTATTTCTATTTTTTGTTTCATATATTACCTTTAATTTAGTATTAATTAATCGATACTATGAAGAAAACAAAACACGCATCTCCTGATAGAGTCTCCACTGAGGAAATTAGAATGGACTATGAGACTATTATCAAACTTGAGAATGTTAAAGAAATTCTGGATGCACTTCCCAACATTGCTGTTATATTAAATCCCGAGAGACAATTAGTGTATTCGAACCGCATTTTAATGAATATGTTAAAGATTAATGAAATAGAGCATATACTTGGAACAAGACCCGGCGAAACAATAAGCTGTATTCATTCCCGTGAAGAAGAAGGCGGCTGCGGAACTTCTGAGAGCTGCAGATATTGCGGAGCAGTTAATACAATACTTCAAAGCCAGAAAGAAAATAAAAAAACCTCGAATGAATGCAGAATAAAATCCGTTATTAACGGGGAAGAGGTCAATTTTGATTTACTCGTTACATCAACGCCATTCTATTTGAAAGATAAACAATATATAATTTTATCCTTACATGACATTAGCAGCGAGAAAAGAAGAAAAGCACTCGAAAGAATTTTCTTCCACGATGTTTTAAATACCGCAGGAGGTTTAAATGGAATAATAGAACTGATGAAAGATATGGAAAGCGCTGAGGAAATTAAAGATATCTTATCGATGGCTGGGATTGCAAGCAAGGATTTGATGGAAGAGATAATGGCACACAGAGAACTCGTGGCAGCAGAAAATAATGAAATAAAAGTTAAAAACACTATTTTCTCGTCGCACGATTTGATTAATGATCTGATAAATCAGATTAAACATAATTCATTAGCAGGAGATAAAATTATTATTTTAGGTAAATCTTCGGAAAATATTATTTTAACTTCTGATGAAATTTTGTTGAGGCGTGTTCTGAGAAATATGCTCAAAAATGCAATTGAAGCGACAGAGCAAAATGGAACTGTTTACATCGGTTGTTTCGGTGATGAAAATACAATTACCTTTTGGGTAAAAAATTCTGCGTGTATCCCCAGGGATTCACAACTTCAGATATTCAACAGATCATTTTCCACGAAAGGATTGGACAGGGGATTAGGTACTTATAGTATGAAACTTCTGACAGAAAAATATCTGAAAGGAAAAATTTCTTTTACTTCAGATAAAGAGAACGGCACAATATTCCGGATTCAGTTAACTAAATAATATTTATTTTTTACTGCGAATTCATTCACGGATTTTTAATTTTCAGAATTTTATCTGCCTTTATTTTAACCTGTTCAAGTTCGTATTCAAGCTTTACGAGTCTCTCAAGTTGCGAATCGGAAGGTTTCCCGTTAAAAGAAATCACGCTTGTATACAACTGGCCGATATTTTCACGCAATTTAATTTCTCCTGTAATGAATCCGCCTTCTTTAGTTGCTGCTAAGGTTTTCGATAATGAATCAATACGTTCGGAGTATTTTGTAAGTTTTTCTTTTTCAGTATCGTCTGTGATATTCTTAATATTTATTTTAATAGAATCAAACCTGTTTTTTAATCTTTCTGCAATCAAAGCAAGTTCTTCCTGCATATTAAAAAGCTTCATAACTGTGCTTTGCTGTTCCTCCCTTTCCCCCGAAGTATATGGTGAATTGGGGTTGTAAGTAAGATTTACATTTAAAGTTTTAGATTTATCACCTTTAATAAGTTTTATCTTATATTCTCCTTCGGGAACAAGCGGACCAATAAATCCGGAAAATTCAAATTTCGAACCGGTTGCCACTTTTGGTGGTTTTAATCTCATATTCCATCGCTCAATATTTATACCTTTTCTTTTCGAGGCATCAATTGTATGCAGAAGTTTATTTTCTTTATTATAAATTTCAATTTTTAATTCACCGGTCGACATTCTTTCTTTCAGATAATATATAATATGAAAATCTACTGAAGGATTCGGTCCGTTGAATTCACCGGCATTAGAGGGAAATGCAGAAAATGAAATACTTTCACTGCCGTCGATATAGTAATTCCGGGCCGGAAGAAATTCAAAATCAGAATCTATAATCTGCTGGTTTATATTCCTGATTGGTGTCAAATCATCCAGAATAATTATACCCCTGCCATGTGTTGCCAGAACAAGAGAATTCGATACTTTATTGATTACCATATCCATAACCGGTACGTTCGGAACTTTGTTAGTAAACTGAGCCCAGTTCTGTCCTCCGTCAATTGAGATATATAAACCAAACTCTGTTCCAAGGAATAAAAGATTCTTATTCAAACAATCTTCTCTTATTTTATGCGCATATCCTTTTACACCATTTGTTGAAAGCTGTTTCCAGGTTTTACCGGTATTAGTTGTTTTATATACATACATATTTTTATCACCTGACCTGTGCCCGTCAAATGTTGCATATGCTGTATTAATATCAAAATTTCCCGGTTCGATACTCGAACACCAGGTATTCTTTGGTAATCCGGTTATATTTCCTGCAACATTTTTCCAGTTATTGCCTCCGTTTTCTGTTATCTGAACATTTCCATCATCAGTTCCAACCCAGATTACATCAGCATTCAAAGGTGATTCTTCTATGGTATAAATAGTGCAATGATTTTCCGCCGAAGTGTTTTCTATTGAAAGTCCTCCCGATTCCTCCTGTTTTTGCTTTGTTAAATCATTCGTTGTTAAATCGGAAGAAATTTTTTCCCACGTATCACCTTTATTTTTTGTACGGTATAAAAATTGTGAACCTGTGTAAATTACTCCCGGGTTGTTAGGACTTTGCACGATAGGTGTATTCCAGTTAAATCTTAATTTTGGCTCATCTTTTCCCTGTTGCGGCTGAATGTCTTTTGTCTCACCGGTTTTTCTGTTAAGCCGTGAAATATTTCCCCCCTGAGATTCCGAATATATTATATTGTTATCAAGTGCATCTGCAACTACCGCAAATCCATCTCCGCCGCCGACATTAATCCAGTCTTTATTATTTATTCCTCCGCCGTGTTCGGAAGGTCCCATCCAGGAACCGTTATCCTGCAATCCTCCATAGACATTATAAGGTTTTTGATTATCTGTTGTAACGTGATAAAATTGTGAAACAGGTAAGTTTGCAAGAAACATCCAGTCGTTTCCTCGATTCAGCGACATGTATACTCCGCCGTCAGTCCCCAGGTACATTTGATTAGAGTTTTTGGGATTTATCCATAGAGCATGATGATCGGAATGTACCCATCCTCCCTCAAAAGAAGCTTCTGAAAATGATTCACCGCCATCATTGCTTATCGACAAACTGAACGCAGGTCTGTAAATTCTTTTGGGGTCATTCGGGTCAACAACTATTGTACTGAAATAAAAAGGTCTTGCTGTCACGTTGCTCGTTGTGCTGTTTTTCTTCCAGTTTTCTCCGCCGTCTGAAGAAACAAAAAGTGCTGTTTTTTTCGATTCTGCGATTGCATATATTTTATTCGGCTCGGATGCACAAAGAGCAAGGCAGATTCTGCCTAATTCACCTTCTGAAAATTGTTCATCAATTCTTTTCCACGATAAACCCCCGTTAAGGCTTTTATATAATCCGCTGCCCTCTCCGCCCGAAGAAAATGAATGTGGAGTCCTTCTGAATTGCCACATCGAAGCATAGATGGTTTCGGGATTTGTCGGGTCGATTAATATATCGGCACATCCCGTTTTATCGTTGACATAAAGAATCTTTTCCCAGCTTTTCCCGCCGTCTGTTGTTTTATATAGACCCCGGTCTTCACTATCACTCCAAAGTACTCCCGGAACTGCGACATAAACTATATCACCGTTCATTGGGTCTATTGAAATTTTACTTATGTGTTCAGAATTTTCAAGACCTGTAATTTTCCATGTTTCACCCGCATCTTCAGATTTATATATTCCTGTTCCTACTGATACGCTGTTTCTCATATTTGATTCTCCCGTTCCAACCCATATAATATCAGGTTTATTCTGGTCGATTGATATTGCACCAATAGACTGGCAATATTTATCGAATACGGGTTTGAAAAGAGTTCCTCCTGTTAATGATTTCCAAAGCCCGCCTGAAGCAGAGCCGACATAAATAATATTCGGTTCTTTATTAACTCCATCGATTGCAGTAATTCTGCCGCTCATTACCGCAGGTCCGATTTGGCGGGCAGTTAAATCACCGAAGATGTTTGAATTAAATTTAACCTGAGAAAATCCGGAAACGGATAAAAGCAAAATAACTAACAGAAAAGAAATTCTGATTTTCATAATATTGATATTAATATTAGAAAAATTGCAACTATTTTGAAGAAGTTATTTCATTACACAGGAACAAAATACTAAGACTCGGAATACGGAAAAAATAAATCGCTATTTATCTTATTCAACCGGCATTTTAAACATATTGTCGTCTATTGTAATATTTTGTTCTATTTTATCAATAACAATTTTTTGAGAGCCCATATCCATACCCTGCATTTTGGATTCCACCGAAAAAGCTTCAATCACATCACCGGAAGGTTTATAATTGCTATAAATGGTTTCGCTGGAAATTTCCTTACCCATTCTTTTCATTTTAGATGTGCTTTTTATAATTAAATAGCTGGCTGCATCTATATAATAATTTTCAATATCACCATCTTTATTTGTAAGTTTAATGTTGTACACTTCCGTGCCTTCCAGGTCTTCTTTTCCAATAAGTTCTATTGTACAGCCCAGTTCTTTGTAGTTAAGCAGCTCACCGCCAATTACTCCCCGGTTCTTTATTGTTTTTGTCATATCATCATCCATTTTTTCTGCCTTAGTTGAACCCGCCATCGGGTTTATCATCCAACCGATATTGCCATCAAACGCCTGCTTCATTGTCATACCCTGAAATGTAACCTCAGTGTAATTCATATTAGGTCGTTTTGAATAAGATACAAAAGGAAACTCCATGCCGCTCATACTCAGGTTACCGGTAATTTTCTGAGAATTAACAGCTGTCCATTTATCTAATCCGCCAACCGCAGTTATATGCTTTTCCACAATTTCTTCTGCTGTCTGGGCAAATGCACTGATATTGAATAAAAATATCAATGTAACCCCTAATATTATTTTTCTCATTTTTCGTAGATTTTAATTTTTGAATACTCAAATTTACTTAAAAACTATTATAAGTAAAACTTACAATTAAAAATTTTTAATAATAATTCAAATCATTATTTCTTATCTACTTAGAAAAATCATTTTCACGAAAAATTGTTTTAATATTAAATAATTGTAATGAATTATATTAGTATTGACAGATAATATCAAATGATTTAAATTTTCAAAAGCGTTATAAAAAAACGAAATAGTTTTCTTTGAAAATTTTTTTAAAATTTAAAAAAGGATATTATATGCGCTACACACTTCTATCTATTTTAGCTTTATTCTTCGCACTTCAATTAGCTCATTCCGAAAATCAGGGTATTAATACCTGGACTCTCAATTACAGTAACAGCGGCAGAGTTTTTGGAATGGTAATTGACCCGATTAACCAGGACGTTATGTATCAGGTCGGACTGGATTCGGGTGTCTATAAAACTATTAACGGGGGCTTCAGCTGGTTTCCCGTTAATAATGGGTTAACGTACAAATTTGTTCAATGTATTGCTATCTCCCCTTCAAATCCTAATGTTCTGTATGTTGGTACAGATCAAAACGGAGCGACGAACAGCGGCATGTATGTTAGTACTGATGCCGGCGGAACGTGGACACTTAGGAATTCAGGAATTGTAGAAACAAGCATTGGAATTCAGGCAATTGCTGTTCATCCCACGAATCCAGCCATAGCATTTATGTGTTTATTTGATGGGTTGGTCGGATCTACCGTAGGTGTATATAAAACCACAAATTATGGTGCTAACTGGGTAGCCGCTAATACGGGAATGACGAATAAAAACTTTCTTTCGTTATTATTTAACCCAAGGAATCCGAACGTAATATATGCGGGTTCATCATTTGATCCTGCAGCTCCGGGTTTTACCAGTATATATAAATCTTATGATGGGGGAGCAACCTGGAATAATATCAGTAACGGTTTGCCTACTGGTACCACCGGAGATCCTATACGTGCTTTAAGTATGAGCACGGCAGATACTTCCATTGTACTTGCTGCATTGTTTTTAAATGATACGGCAGGAGGTGCGTACCTTACTACTAATGGTGGACAACTTTGGGTAAAAAAGAGCACCGGTTTGCCGACTGTTACAGGAACACTTCTAAGGGCATGTGTTATCAGACCCGGTTCCACGAATCAGTTTTTCCTTGGAATGGACGGTGCAGCTAACAAAGGTGTCTGGCGAACCACTGACGGCGGAAATTCCTGGACTGATTTCAATTCCGGAGATTTAACAAATTTATATCCTGTAAGGTCTTTAGTATTTAAAACATACCAGGATACTACACTGTATTCAGGCGCGGCAAATACAACAGTGCCCGGAAGAGGAGTATATGAATATAGCTGGCCCACACCTTCTCTCACAGGAACATGGACGGAACAAGCTTCAGGTTTAACAACTGCATTAAATTCAATTTCTGCGGTGAATGATGACATAGCATGGGCTTGCGGTGATGGCGGTAAAGTTTTGAGAACTACTAATAAAGGTGTAACTTGGACAAATGTTTCTTCTAACATTTCCGCTACTAATCCTTTATATGACATATTTGCGTGGGATGCGAACCTTGCAATCACCACGGCTTCCCCGACTGCAGGTGGTTCAGTAACTATATACAAAACAACAAATGGCGGAGCAAACTGGACTACAGGTTTATCATATACAGGGTCCGTTGCATTTGGCGATGATTTATGGATGACCGATCCAAACAACGGGTATTATATTGGCGACCCCCAAGGTGGAAACTGGCATTTATTGAAGACCACGAATGGAGGAGATAACTGGGTAACCTGGGCTACGATTCCTACTGCTAATACAAATGGTACGTTCAATCATGGCGGGACTTTTAAAAATGGGCAGGTTTGGTTTAGCCCGAATGGAGATGGTGTGATACAATACACTTCAAATATGGGAGCGAATTGGTCTACACAAACAATCCCGTTAACATGGTTAGCAACGATATTTTTCGTAAATTCAACAAAAGGAATGGCGGGAGGTTATAGTACATCACCCGGAATAATAAAAACAACGAACAGAGGAGCAAACTGGGCAACTATAACTTCACCTTTTGCAACAGGTACAATATCAGGTATTACCGGAATTGGTACTCAATGGTGGGCGGCACTGCAGGGAACTACAATCAGTTATTCTTCGAACGATGGAGCAAACTGGGCTACTCAATATACATCGCCTGCCGGTTCTTGGTATCATATAGTGAAAGCCAGAAACGGTTTAACAATCTGGGCTGTAAGAAGTAATGGTGGAATTTCAAGATACGGAACACCTATTGTGGGTGTTACACCAATTAGTAATGAAACACCAACTTCATACAAACTGTCACAGAATTATCCTAACCCGTTCAATCCTGTAACGAAGATAGAATTTGCGATTCCGAAACAAGGACTCGTAACACTTAAAATATTTGACATTTTAGGAAGAGAAGTTACAACCCTTGTGAACGAAGTGAAAATACCCGGAAACTACAGTATAGATTTCGATGCTTCAAGACTTTCCAGCGGAACATATTTCTATAAACTAAGCGCCGGAAACTTCATCGAAACAAAGAAAATGTTACTGATAAAATAACGTTAGTTATTTTATCAGGAATCCCGATAACGAAGTGTATCGGGAGAAACATAAATTTTCTTCATAAACTTAAAATAAAAAAGGCGCAGAGCATATGCTCTGCGCCTTTTTTGTATAGATTCAATTTCTATCTTTTTTTCTATCAGAGTCTCCTCTGAATTATTAGCTGATTGCTTTGAGGATGACTACGTAAAAAAATTATTAATTATTAATTATTAATTTACTTTAACAGCATCATACTTTTCGTTTCTGAAAATTCACCTGCCGATAGTTTATAATAATATACTCCGCTGGAAATTCCGGAGGCATCAAACTGAACTTCATATGTTCCGGGCTGAAGTTCTTCGTTAAGAAGAGTTGCTATTTTTTTTCCGAGAATGTCGTATATAATAATTTTGACGTTTGACGTTTGACGTTTGACTTTTTCTGCAATTTCAAATTTAATTTTTGTAACCGGATTAAACGGATTAGGATAATTCTGATGCAGTTGAAATTTAGACGGAATTACATTGCCAATAGTTTGTATTCCTGTCGGCGGACCGAACGTACCATTAAGATTGATATTCTGAGCATACATTCCGTATGCATCTATTCTGCTATCCGAGAATGCAAGCATTGACATTCCTGCTGCATTCATCGTGACACTCATTCTGTCTTTCGGTCCCGTAAATGAACCGGGTGTTAATATAGAACCACCCCAACCTATATTACCATTCCTGTCTGCTTTGAAAGCTTTTATCAGACCGTTTACACCGGCAAGAAGTTCAACATAATAAACATATTCATTTGAATCGCGTGTAATTACATTCAGACTCGCAAAGGAATTACCGTCGAGAGGTTTGAATACTGCACCACTGTCAGCCCAGAGTCTTGTTCCTGTTGAAGAAAACTTCTGTCCATATACTCCTATTACAGATTGATTAGAATTTTTTCTTTGCCAGAAAACATAAGTTTCCTGTGTTGCAGGCATATAAGCTGCAGCAGGTTGAAAATTCAGCATCGTTGCTCCTGTAGTCGTGACCGCAGAGCCATTGGCAGGAAATTGTATCTGCCCTGCAGAGTTTTTTCTTTGTACATAGCATACAGTCGGACCCGTTACAAAACTCTGCCATACATAGACTGCACCATTAATACCATCGGAATATACCGAAGGCTGGTAAAATCCCTGGGCGTTTCCGAGATTCCAGAGCGTGTCCTGTGGATTTCCCCAAAGTCCTGCTCCGGCTGATGAATATTTTTGAGTGTATAACTTATAATTTCCGGGATTTAAAAATGAACCTGTATATCCAATCCAGTATAAAATTATACTTCCGTTATCTGAATTTACACCCGCAGGATAATTGAATTTTTCATTAATAGATGGATTCCCGATTACCATAATAGGAACGGGTCCCCAGGGTTTTGTTCCGGCTTTGGTCAATTTTACCATCCCAATTTTATTATTGTATTGCCAGGGAATAACGAAGTTTCCGTCTGATGTAACAATCACTTTTGGATTTGCCTGAAAGACACTTAAAGAATCTGTTAATGCAATACCGTTTGCACCCCATAAAAATTGTCCCGTCGGGCTGATTCTATATGCGTATGGATTGATAGAACTTCCGGCTCTTGTATCTGTGAAGGCAAGTACACAGCAATTGCTGTCATCTACTGCTAAATCCCAGTCTACCAGGGATGAGCTTTGAGGATTATTGCTGATGAGAAGTCCGCTTGGAGGAAATTGTTTATTCCCGTTTACATCGAGTTTTTGCAGGTAAACCGCATACCCGGAACTTCTGTTGTCGAACCAGCCGATATAACATCCGCCGTCGCTTGTCCTTGCAATCTTTGGAAGCACCTGTTCTCCCGTTGTATCACATACCGTAAGATTAACTGCCGGATTAGAATTCCATTGAGCAATTATTAATAAAGGTGTAAGAAAAAATAATAAAAGAAGAAAACAGAAGATTTTCGTTTTCATTTTTGTAATGTAATATTTAAAATTAAATTATGATTTCAAGAAATCTATTATACTTTTTAGAACGTTTTCCAATATAGTAGAAGTTCCTTTAAACGGATGTTCAGCTCCGAATGTGTGATTAGTATTCTTGTAAATCTCAAGACGTGTATTCTTTTTATTGCTGAAATCATATAGCGTCTGAGCTTCGGTGCAATCTACTGATAAATCATTTTCCCCGTGGACTAACAAGGTTGGAACCTGTACTTTTGAAATTGCTTTCAAAACATCAAGCTTTGCACTGTTTTTCTCAAGATCCTGAAGATATGAATAATTAAATCTCATCATTTGTTTGGTCCTTGTGTTCATTGTTTCTATATATCCTTTTTCCTTCCATTCCTTTTTCAGACGGTCAGTATATCTGTCAAATATCGCAACGGATGCCAGTGTAATCAACTTTTTTATTTTCGGATTTTGGGAAGTTTTTATTATTGCTATTCCTCCGCCTCTCGAGTGTCCCATAAGATATATTCTGTTCGGGTCATAATTAAAGATATTTGCGTTTTCTATGAGGAAACGAATAATATCCTCAAGGTCGTCAAGTTCGCGGGATAAAGTATTCTTTGCGAATAAATCAAGCCTTGTAAATTCCTGCTCGTCACCTCCTGTTAATCCTGTACCATTATAAGAGAAATTAAAACTTACGGTAAATATATCTTCTTCAGCAATGCTTTCAAGTATATAAGGGAAGCACCCCCAGTCTTTAAATCCTTTAAGTCCGTGACAGAAAATTAATACAGGACTTTTACTTTTTGTTTCTGTATTAAACCTTATATCGGTGTTAAGTATATCTCCATGCCTGTTGTATGGTTTGAAAGAAACCGCTAATACTTTATCATGATCTCCCATCATTACCTGTTTAATATTATCAAATATATTTTGTTTTCCATCAGATTAAAAAGGGAGTGACATTGTAAATGTTGAGCCTTTTCCAATTGTAGATTTTACCTGAATATTGCCCTTGTGTTCTTTTATAATTCTTTCTGCAAATGCGAGTCCTAAGCCGGTTCCTTTCCCATATTCTTTTGTAGAAAAGAACGGCTTAAATATCTTTTCAAGATTATTCGCCGGTATTCCGCTTCCTGTATCACTGATTTCAATAATTACTGAATTCTGGTCGAGCTTAACCGTCACTTTAATTGTTCCCTGAAAGGTGATTGCCTGAATACTATTATTAATAATGTTCAAAAATACATCGCTTATCTGTTCTTTATCGACCTTTAAAAGAGGAAGTTCAGGAGCAAATTGTTTTTCAAAACGGATTTTTTTGTTCGAGACAAGAAATTTCGTCCTTTCAATTACAGATGATATAAGTTCATCAATCCGGCATTCCTCTTTCGTAAGATTGACAGGTTTGGAAAAATTAAGTATCTGCCTGATTGATTTTGTTATACGTGTCGTTTCATCCAGTATTATTTTCAATTCCTCGTAACCTTCAGATTTATCGTCTTTATCAAGAAGAAGGTAATCGGCATTTCCGGAAATAATGTTCAATGGATTGGACAGATTGTGAGCTATGCTTGATACAACCTCGCCTATAAGAGCCAGGTTTTCTCTCTCCCGCAATTCTTTTTCCAGATGTTTTTCTTTTGTGATGTTCCTTACTATTCCAACACTTCCAAGAACCTGTTTTTCATCATTATATAAAACATACCTTGTTACACTGACATTTATTATTTTATTTTCCCTGGTAAGTCTTTCAGTTTCGTAATTTGATATGAATCCTTTTGCAACTATCTCTTTGTACATTTTCTTTTTTTCACCCAGATTTCTCAAACGTTCCGGAATAATAATATCCCAATCCTTACCCAGTATTTCATCTTTCATATAGCCCAGCATAGTTTCCGCACCTTTGTTCCAGAGAAAAATTTTCTCATCATTATCTATACCTATTATCGCATCAATGGAATTTAAAATAATATCTGAAAAGAATTTTTCGTGGATGGACTTCCCTTCCTTCATTACCTGCACCATCCCCATTATGCATCTGTCAATCGATCCAAGTATAAACTCAATATCTTTATCCGAAACTTTTCCTGCAAGTTTTTCTTCGAACTGAGTCCTTAAAACTAATTTACTTTTATCTAATTCTTCAAATAATTTCTGTTCCATTCTATCTCATCTAATTGTTGTAAATATAGATATTTCAAAATATTTTGTATACATTAAAAAGCACCGCACAGAAACTATTAATAATTCAGTATTTAACTTAAAAAACAAGGAAATTAAACCTTTTATTTTATAAAATGTTAAATGCGGTTATAATATTACAACTAATAATATTTGAATAAAAATCCTTGCCTTTTTAATGCAGTACTATCCCATTGAGGCAAAATGGTTTTTATGAATTGCATCTTTGAAGTATATAATTTATCCATTTCAAGCCCGAGAAATTTCTGCGCTTTTTCTTTTGTTGATATATCCGGCATCGGAACGGGAAGCTTTACATTCAGTTTAATAAGAAGTCCGGAAAGAAGAAGTCTTGCTTCTTCTGCTTTCTGAATCGAAGTTCCGACTATTCTTGCGCATTCAAGCGGTGCATGAAACGAACCGCCGTGGCTTGCTGCAACAAAATCAAATCTCCATTGAGCGTGTCTTATCAGTTTCAATATTGGTTTCATCTGTTCTTCAGTGGCTCCGTTGTCCCACGCAGTTTTTGCTTCAATGTGAGCCTTAACAATCAGGCTCGATAGCAATTCCTTCAAGTTCAAAAAGCTTATCCTGTCGTTCATAAACATTTTTCGTCAGTTCGGTTTCGCTTTCCCGGTGGCACACCTGGCACGAATTTGCAATATTATTTAAAGGACTTTGAACGTGATGGTCTGTAAATTTAACTCCCCCGACACTTTTATAAGGCATGTGGCAGTCAGCACAGGATAATCCTCTTTGACTATGTATCCCTGTCTGGAATAATTCAAAGTCCGGATGCTGTGCTTTCAGCATCGGAGTCCTGCTCAAAGCGTGAACCCAGTCTGTGAAATCAGCTTCATCATAGTAATTTTCGATGCTGTCAACTATCGAACCTTTATCCCAGGGGAAGGTCAGATATTTTTCTTCTTTTCCTTTGAAGTAATATTCCACGTGGCATTGAGCACAAACCAGCGAGCGCATTTCATTATGTGTGGACTTCGTTATATCTTTTCCCTGTCTTTGAAATGCTTCTATCAATGCAGGTCTCGTGATTCTGAGGTTCAGAGTCTTCGGGTCGTGGCAGTCCTGACATCCGATTGGGTTTACAATTTCCGGTCCCATTTCATTCCAGGGTGTATGATAAAAAGCAGCGGCTCCCAGTTTCTGCATCATTCTTGGCACATCAGTGCTTTTACAGGTCCAGCAGGTGGCAGGCTGGGGAACGTCGGTTCGTAAAGTTTTTCTAATATCGTTTATTGCATAAAAGTGCCCGCGGCTTTGATTGTATTCTCTTGAAAATGCATATCCCGCCCACATTACCACTAAATCAGGATACCTTGCAAGCAAATCAATCGTATGTGACCCGGCGTGCTTGCTGGCAAAGTTTGTATCTTTTGTTTGCAGGTATGTTTCGAATTCACGCGGATAATTTTCTCCCCATACGTCATTGCGCGGCTCGGGGTCATTAATAGGTTTGACAGTCTGAACCAGTATGTTCGATTCGCTTCTTCTCTCAAGGATTGAACTTCCTAAAAGTCCTACAAGAAAAACCAATATTATTGTAACAAGGTAAAGAACCCAGCCCAGCCAGGGTCTCTCTTTAATAGTATCTGATATTTTTTTCATAATGCAATTCTTTATAGTTGAAAATTTATTTTAATATTATTTTTTGTTCTTCATTAATCATTATTTTTGCCGCTGTTGGTGTTCAAGCTAGCGTTACCAACTAGCAATCATAGATCTTACTCATCACTAACAGCTATTAACATTGTTCATTAATCATTGTTCATTAATCATTAATCATTATTCATTATTCATTATTTAAGCCATTCCGGAATTATCGGTGATAGCTTCGGTACCTGCTGATAAGGGAATGATGAAAGACTGCTAACTCTTCCGTGAGGATTTTCTCTGTGGCATTCCCAGCATAGCCGTTCATTTTCTTCTTCCTCTTCCT
This sequence comes from uncultured Ignavibacteria bacterium, assembly GCA_963806045.1. Classification (GTDB taxonomy): domain Bacteria; phylum Bacteroidota; class Ignavibacteria; order Tepidaquicellales; family Tepidaquicellaceae; genus DATCHW01. The sequence continues at coordinate 569,675 of CAWDWP010000001.1, forward strand.
GGTTTCTGTACAGTTCCATCATCATTATTTGATTTTCATGGCATCTTTCACAATTTTCATTAACAACTTCCTGTCCGGCTTTTTTTATATGTATTACCTGCGGTTCGAGCCTTAGAGTAAATATTGTCGAGTGTCTCAATCCATCCATTGCCTTGAACAGAAATTTATTTACAATATTATTATGCGGAACGTGACAGTCATTGCAGACGGTAAATCTTCCGTGTGAACTATGCTGCCAGGATGAATACTGAGGAAACATTACGTGGCAATTAATGCAGGTTTCCGGATTGTCAGAAAGATATGAACCTGCTTTCCCGATATGCAAAATCAAAAGAACGAGACCTGTAAAAACGCCCATTGCAACTATCACAGGTACCCGCCATTTCCTGGGAGGCAGAAAGAAACCAAATTTCATAATCGAATCATAATAGGTTAATATTCAAAATTATTGAAATTTAAATATGAATAAATTGATTTAAATCAAATTATTTTCCCGTTTGCAACTATACCGTAACTAAGTAAAACTTACAGAAAATTATTAAATCAATAAACTCAAAAGAATCGTTATAAAATTTAATTTTCGTTCTTAAAATTATTAATTATCGAAGCGTAGCGAAGATCTTGTAAATGTTGAAAATCCTACTAGGAGGACGCCTAGGCGTACTCCTGGGAGGACTAATTATCGAACCGAATCCAAGACCTTCTGGTTTCGATTATTCATTATTCATTAATCATTACTCATTATTATGCTGGTTGTTGGTGACGTCCAAACTGCGTTTGAACTAAACACCAACAACGGCTAATTTAGGCCTCTGGTTTGGATTATTCATTATTCATTAATCATTACTCATTATTATGCTGGTTGTTGGTGACGTCCAAACTGCGTTTGACCTAAACACCAACAACGGCTAATTTAGGCCTCTGGTTTGGATTATTCATTATTCATTAATCATTACTCATTATTATACGTCTTCCCATATAAACCGAAAGAGTATCAGAGATGCGGTGATTACGACAATTGAATAAGCAGTCAGAATCTGAAAGTCTTCCATAAGGTTTGCGGTTGGCTCTCCTGAACTTGCTAATTTAGTTGCATCAATTACCGTTAAGAGCAAAGGAAGAAGAATCGGAAATGCAAGAACAGGATACAAAGTCCCTTTGGTGTTTGCCTTCGATATGATTGCAGCAATTATAGTGGATGAAGCTACAAGACCAATATTCCCAAGCAGTACAGTAATCACAAATCCGCTGAAGTTTCCTATATTGAAATTTGTGATTACTGTATAAAGTATCAGAATTACTATGTTAAGTCCGAATGTAAGTATCAGGTTGAAGAAAAATTTACCGAGAAAAATACTGTTTGTATCTGCACTGAGTTTAAGTGCGAATGAAGTTTCTTTTTCCTCTTCCTTTATGAAAACCCTTGCAAGTCCGCTTACAGCCGAGAAAAATATTACAATCCATAATAAACCGGAAAGAATTTCAGTTTCAATTTTTTCGTTTCCTATGGAAAATCTGATAATTGAAATAGTTACTATCACAAACATCAAAAGAGAGTTTATGGCATACCGATTCCTTATTTCTGATTTTATATCTTTCCGTAATATTTTTAAAGTTGAACTTAACAAAGTCTATGAAGATAAAAATTAAAATTGAGATTGAAAAGTGAATCTGAATCCTTCAAATGGTTTTACAAATCTGCATATCCCGTTCGTACAGCGCAGTCCTCCTCTTTCAGAACCATATGATGCCATTACAGTATTCGACTGGCTGATTTTATAAAGCACTTCACCCTGGAACCAGGTTTTCTTGCCTGTCGGTTCTTCTTTATCGTTTGTGAATTCTCCGGTAACCGTTACTCCGAGCTGAGGCGATTTTGTCAGATTAACGGAAACAAGTTGGTTATAATAGTCCAGCTGGTCTGCCTGCCGTGCAGAATTGTGAACAATCTGCTGTTCACTTACTAATTTAATAGTATATTCTTTATCTATGTTGTATTTGAGTTCAAAAGGTGCAGTTGTAATCTGAAGCTGTTCCGATGCATTTGGAATAATGTAATTATAAACGACACTGTTTTGCCTGTATAATGCAGCATGTGCATAAACCTTTTTCGAAATATAATATTCACCTTCTAAATATACTTCCCAGAAAGGTGATAATGCATTATCAAACGATGGAATAAAACTTGAGCTTCTGTCAACTCTCTGATAAACGATTCTTCCTGTAGTGTCTGAATTTATATATTTGTAATGCTGTGATGCCACACTTCCGTTGAGATTGAAATTCAGATTATCATTTACAACGTAAACAATATCAATCTGTCCTCCGACTTCGTCGTTGAAATTTACGGAGTGAGGATTCCTTGAAATTAATGTCCACGTGTGATATTTAACAGCAGTCGGCGGATTCTGGAAAGGAAGCATCTTGGTTGCGCGGTCAGTGCTTTGGTTATCGGGTGTTGTTACATCATATCTGTAATTTTTATATTCAAGTGTGACACCCAGTCCTGATTTTGAAACTGATAAAGCAGAATAAAATCCGTCGCCGTTTGAAGAAATTCCGTTAGGATAAATCGGGCTTCTTTCACCTATAATATGCTTATGTGCATATGAAGAATAGAATGCCAATTCTCCGAAGTTCAAATTAAGATATGCTTCGGGAAGGTCGGCAGTTATATTTGTAAAGCTGCTGCCTGACGGAACTACACCTTTTGCATATACATAATTCGTTCCGAGCAGAAGATTCTTGAATGGACTGATTTCAAAATTCCCGTCACGAATTTTATATTTTTCAATTCTTTCAGGATTCAGATAATCGCTGTATTCGAGGTCTCCGCCTAAAATCTGGGCTTTTATTTTTACGGGATTTTTTTCACCAAAAGTTCTTTTGAAAGCAACTCTCACTCCGTCAATTCCTGTATCATATGCAAGTGCCCTGTCTTCGAATGTGTTAAACGTCATACCTCTTGAAACCAAATCCCAGTAGTTACCTGCCCTCACAGAAATTCCTACATTATTGTTATTATATTCAATAAATCTTTTTTTGATACCCTTGAAATCAAGCCCGTATTCTATAGGGTCGCTTATTTCATATCTTAATCCGAAAATAATATCATTTACAGACAGCCTGACATCGGTCAGGTTTTCAAAATATTCTTTGGAATTTTTTACATCACCGGTATATTCATACCCGTTTCCATAACGCAGCAGATTATTCACCGAAGCTTTAACATTGAGATTAATCTGCGAATAAACCGCAGATGAACATAATAAGACAGAAATAATTACGAGTAAACTTCTTTTCATAAAATTTTTTAAGTTAAGTAAATATTAAACCGATAAATCAAATTGCTCTTAATTTAATCCCAGAGCGGTTTTTATTTCTTCCTCCATTTTCACCTCATCGCCGGAAAGGAAGTTAGAATGTTTTGCTACGATTTCTTTATTCTTACTGATAAGAAGTGAATAGGGAAGTGTCAATTCTGTATTTCCCCAGTATGATTCATAAACTTTATTATCAATATCGAGCACTACTGTGAATTTATATCCTTTTGTATCTATGAATGGCTTGACTTTAACGATTGATTTCTGGTCGTCTTCATTAATTGCAAGATACATAAATCCTTTGTCTTTATACTTTTCGTAAATATCGTTTATGTATCTCATCTCTTCTTTGCACGGAGCACACCAGCTTGCCCAGAATGATAAAAGCACCGGACCTTTTTCAAGCAATTTGCTCAAGAGTGACATCATTTCCGTTAATGTCTCCGAGTGTGAAATCTGAATAAGACTGCGCTTTTAATGTTAAAGAGAATAAGAAGAGAATTGCAAGAACTAAATAGATTTTTTTCATTTATTTTTTTCGATTTTATTATTGTTACAATTTAGAATATGTTGCTATTAAAGCTGTTATAATCAAATTTACAAGTGCAAGAGGAAGCATTACTTTCCATCCGAGATTCATTAACTGGTCATAGCGGAATCTCGGCATTGTCCACCTGACCCAGATAAAGAAGAAAACCATAAATAAAACTTTTGCACCAAACGCAGCAATCTGAATTATGCTGACCCATATATCAGGCAAGCCGAATGTCTGCAGATAAGGAAATTGCCACCCGCCAAGATATAAAGTTGTGATTATGGAAGATGATATAATCACATTTGCATATTCGGCAAGAAAAAATAATGCGAACTTCATGCTGGAATATTCTGTATGGTATCCTCCGACAAGTTCCTGCTCCGCCTCCGGAAGGTCAAATGGAGCACGGTTTGTTTCCGCAAAGGAAGCAACAAGAAAAGTTAAAAATCCTATCGGCTGCAATATCAGGTTCCATTTCCATCCATATTGATTTTGAACTACAGTGCTCAGACGGAATGAACCATTAATTAGTACTATTCCGATTACTGCCACACCCATCGAAAGTTCATAGCTTATCATCTGTGCTGAAGACCTTAACCCGCCAAGCAGTGAATATTTGTTGTTGGAAGACCATCCGCTTAATGTAATTCCATAAACACCGAGAGACAGCAAAGAAAGTATATAAAGTATTCCTATATTAACATCGGCTATCTGAAGATTTATTTGCTTTCCGAAAAGCACAATTTTATCCCCGAAAGGAATGACTGCAATTGTTGAAAGTGCAACTACAAGTGATATTCCCGGAGCAAGAGAATGTATGAATTTATTCGCTTTTTCAGGAACGATATCCTCCTTCATCAGCAGTTTTAGAACATCCACAAATGGCTGAAGCATACCCCAAAATCCGACCCGGTTTGGTCCATAACGGTTCTGAATAAAAGCAGAAACTTTCCTCTCTGCAAGTACTGAATATGCAACAGTAATCAGAAGAGTTGTTTCAACAACTACAATTTTTATGAGGATAATTATCAGATTAAGCAACCAGTCAGACATCAATCAGATATAATTTATAATCACTCAAGATGTTCAAAATTATTGAAATTTTAAATACAAAAACTTACATCCAATATATATTTAACTTAATATATTATTATAAGTTCATTTAAAGGTGTGAAAATATAAAAAAAAGGAAAAATAAAGGTTCGTTCTAGTACCCCATCCCCTGATGGGGTACTGCTACTGCTTTCGTGGCAACTGTCGGGATTCTATCGGGACTCTGCGTGAAGGGTGTTTCGTTCAGTACCCCATCCCCTGATGGGCTGCTTTCGTCTAGTACCCCATCCCCTGATGGGGTACTCTCGGGAATGCATCGGGAACGAGTCGGGAATGCGTAACGGAACAAAGCCATAATAAGTTATTTGTTTATTAATATTAAAATATTTTAATTTTCATTAAGAGGTGTTTTTGTATTTAATTGGGAGTAATTAATTAAATGAAAAAAATAATACTGTTTTCATTTCTTTTTCTTTCTTTAAGTACCTCTATTGTATATTCCCAGCCGCAGTTTGAATGGGTGAGGAATTATCCTATGCATGGAAAAGCTGCTGCTATGGATTCTACAGGTAATGTATATGTTGTTGGTACCATAGGAAACACTACTAAACTTTTAAAATATAACTCATCCGGTAATTTAATCTGGCAAAGATTTGATTCAATACGATACTAATGGAATGGGAATATATGCAGCGGCAGATAAGCACGGAAATGTTTATTTTACTGCTGAAGTTTATCAGTTTCTAGGTGGTTATACATGGATATTGCAACGTAAAATATGATTCAGCAGGAAATAAAAATTGGGTAAGTAATTATAGTACCTGGTTAGCGATCAAGAGCAACGGGAATGGCAGTTGATAATGCCGGAAATATATATGTTACTGGATACGGAAGTATTAACAGGCAGAGTATAATTATTTGACTATAAAATATAATCCACTAGGTGATACACTTTGGACTGCAGTTTACATATAGCCATATATTATGGGGGTAGTGAAGCAAATGCAGTTTGTATTGATTTGCAAAGTAATGTTTATGTTACAGGATCAAGTATAAACTCAACTACCAATAATGATTATGTAACAATAAAATATAATAGTAATGGAATTCAGCAATGGGTATCAAAATATGATGGTCCATAATCATGTAGGTGATGATGCGAAATTCTGTAATTGTTGATAATTAAGGATATTGTTATGTTACAGGAGTATTCGAATATATTGTAATAAGTCATCTTGACTTTTGTACAATAAAATATAGCCCAAATGGTGATTCTTTATGGACAAGGTTGTATATTCCACCTTAAATCTTACATTGGTCATATGGAACAGATATGATAATTGATGAAGATTATAAATGTTTATGTAGCAGGACCTGGTGGTGATACTAATTATCACGGTTCTTTAATTGGAGGCTTTACAATTAATTAAATATGATAAATATGGAAATTTTTATGGTACAGTGTTATTCGATACCAATGGTGCGCATATTCACTCCAGTGTGTGATATTTAACAATAATATTTATTTAACTGGTAATGAATAAATTCGGTACAGCATTTATAGTATCTGGATATAATCTTTCGGGTAATCAAATATTTGGAGTTCATTTTATCCCGGTAACCAATGCTACAACGATGGTACTTATATTCTGACAATATACTATTTTATAAAAATAATTATATGATTAATATTCGGAGGATACGCTGTAGCTTCTGTACATATTGATTCATCAATATTATAAAATACTCAGATTACTAACGGAATCATTAATAATAATCATGTAGAAAATATCAAAACATCTTAAAACTATATCAAAATTTTCCAAATCCTTTTAATCCGGAAACGAAGATAAAGTTTGATAGTACCGGAAACAGTAGAAAGGTAAGAGGTTACATGTAAAATTATGACATCACCGGTCGGAAAGAAATCCAAACACTTGTGAATGAATCACTCCAGCCGGGGAGTTATGAAGTTACCTTCGATGCCCGCCAACCCGGGCTGGGGTCGCAATTACCGAGTGGAGTGTATTTTTATAAATTAACAACGGAAGGATTCAGCGAAACGAAAAAAATGCTTTTGATTAAATAACGACAGTTATTTAATTAGAAGTCCTCCAATCTTTCTGGAGGATATCGAATACATGACGAGAGTCACTTAATCAGAAACCCTCCTCTCTTTTTGGAGGGTTGTTGTTGAAATAAAAGTGGGCAGTGTAAAAATAAGTAATGCAGAGTCCAAAGAGCAGGAGACTCTGCGAAAAAAGGGCGGCGAGATGGATTCTTTAAAATAATATATGTGATCAGTGGAAATCTGCTAAATCTGTGGAATCTGCGTGCCGATACTATCCTTTTTCCTTTTCCAGTTCTTTCTTCAGGTTTTCAATTACTTCTACAGGTGTGGGGTCAACATTATTCAGAATTGCCAGGTAATAGCTTACCCAGTCACCGAGATATATCAGGTCGAAAATTCTCTCGATTTTGCTTTTACCCGAACCGTAAATATCTAATACCTCTGCAGAATATTTTTCTAAGGTCTTCTTCGTGATATCCATTCTCCTCAGGATTCTGTAATTATCTTCACCGTCACGAAGCATTATTACAATAATTTTTTCCATTATACCCCTGTTGCATTCCCAGCCGACAAGTTCATTGTGATTCATTTCAGGATAAAAATTACCATATGAGAGTATTTTTGCATTTTCCGCAAATTGTCCTCGCCAGCGGAGATTGACGATGTCTAACAAATCAACTGATGAGTAAATAACAGGAAGGTGGTTCTGCAATATTTTTGCTATGTCAAGTGCAGGGTTATTATCAGATTTGAAAGCAGAATACGTTTCGGATTGTTCCTTCAGTAGTGCTACGGTTCTGATTATTTCATTTTCCCTTTCATTGATGAATCCGAGGCGTATAAATAAAACCAGCAAACTAAAAAATGAATAGCCGATTGCGCATCTCGGCTGCAACCCGCCCGGCACCTTAATAAGGATATGTTTATTTTCGTAAGCAAGATTTTCTACTTTGCCTCCGCTTGAGATGCATATTATTTTACAGCCTCTTGATATGGCTTCTTCATAAACCGAAACGGTTTCTTCCGTATTGCCCGAATAACTTGAAATTATTACCAGTGTTTCTTTTGAAGCATATTTCGGCAGGAAATAATTTCTGATAATATTTACGGGATATTTAATTTCGTAATTTGTATAACTTCTGATTAAATCCCCGCCGATTGCTGAACCGCCCATCCCGGCTATAATAATATTATTAATTCCTTTTGTATCGGATGAGTTCAACTTGACACTTCCGGCAATATTTAAAGCCTCTTCCACCTGAGAAGGGAAATTCTTAAGAACATCATACATGTTCGATTTGTCAATTGAAATCAGGTCTTCTGTGATAAGCATATGTGAAATGATTTATTATTTAAATAATTTGATATAAAATTTTTCTACTTCTTCTCTTATTTCTTTTTCTGTGGAAAGTTTTAAGATTTGTTCAGTGAGTATTTTTGCTTCAGAGTATTTCATCTTACGGATTATCTGCTTAATCTTAGGGTAAATTGAAGGAACAACGCTCAACTCATCTATTCCGAGCCCGACCAGGACAATGGCTGCAAGAGGAATTGAAGCCATTTCTCCGCAGATGCTAACTCTGATATTATTCCTGTGAGCTGTATCTATTATAATCTTTAGTGAACGCAGTACTGCGGGATGAAATTCCTGAAACATTTCCGAAATCATTCCATTACTGCGGTCAACAGCGATAAGGTACTGAATCAAATCGTTAGTCCCGATACTGAAGAAATCAACCTCCTTTGCCAGATCATCTGCCGTCATTACGGCAGAAGGAACTTCAATCATAATTCCGGTCTGAATCTCTTCGTCGAAGGAAATTTCTTTTCTTCTAAGTTCATTTTTCACATCTTCCAGAATTGCTTTTGCTTTCATAACTTCATCAATGGAAGAAATCATCGGAAACATTATTTTAATATTTTTCTTTCTTGAAGCTTTTAAAATTGCACGAAGCTGAGTTCTGAATATGTCAGTTTTAACAAGTGAAATTCTGATTCCCCGCCAGCCGAGAAAAGGATTATTTTCTTTTTCTGAAGCAGGAAGGACTTTATCCCCACCAAGGTCAAACGTTCTGATAGTTACTGTTTCCGGAAATGCAACATTTGCAATCTGAGTGTATTCATCAACCTGTTCGACTTCAGAAGGGAAGTCTCCTTTTTCAAAAAATAAGTGCTCGGTTCTGAACAGTCCTATTCCGCATCTGTCCTTCTGTGCTACAAACTCAATTTCTTCTTCGAATTCTGCATTAGCGGAAAGGTCAATATGAACGTCATCCAGAGTGATGCAGGGAAGAAATGTAAATTCGGAAAGTTCCTTTTCGGATTTGTTGTATTCTTCAAGTTTATTCCTGAATCGTTCAAGAGTTTCTTCAGTTGGATTACTTATCACAAGTCCGTCGAATCCATCAATAATTATTACATCACCCGAATGAATATTCTTTGATATCTCTTTCAGACCTACAACAGCAGGAACCCTTAATGCACGGGAAATTATGGCAGCGTGTGAAGTAGTGCCACCTGTATCGGTAGCATAACCCATCACTTTCCTCTTACTAAAGAGTATTGTATCTGCAGGTGTAAGGTCGTGAGCAAATATTATTGTGTTCTCAGCAACTTTGGAAACAAGCTTTTCGCGTTTCATATTCCGGACAATCCTGTTCTTTACATCGTTAAAATCAGAGACCCTGTCTTTCATATAATCATTGCCCGAAGTAAGAATCTCATCAAGTTTTGAAATTTCATCGTGAAGTATAAAACTTCCCGCCCTTTTTTCTTTTTTAATCCTGTCTATTACCCGGTCAAAGAAAACTATATCTTTCAGAATTTCAAGCTGTGCATCAAATATTTTTGAATTTTCTTCTCCGATACGCTCTTTCGACAGGTTATAAACTTTAGATAATTCCTTTATGGAAATCTGAATCGCATTTCTGAAATCTTCAATTTCTTTATCAATTTCTTTATCGTTCAGTTTCTGGAGATTGATTTTTATCTGTCCTTTAGAATATACATATGCCTTGCTGATTGAAATTCCCGGCGAGGCAGGTATGCCTTTATATATTTTTTCTTTAGTCAACTATCTAAGAGTGTGAAAAATAATGATTTCTCTTAATTTATAATTTAATATCAAAAATGAAAAGGAATTAAAAATTAATAAAATAACTGTTTAAATCATCAAAATAGCAAAATCATATTTCTTCCTTGTTCCCAAATTTTATTTGGGAACACAATGGAAAATCAAACTGTGTTTGAATTAGATAAACAAAGTTTAATATGCAAGTACGTTCCCAAATTCAATTTGGGAACGAGAGAAAAATATCAAAATCAAATTCCGTAAATTTTTAACGATCGGATTATCTATCATGAATATTCTTATCTATAAAAAAAGCAGAAAAGAAATTTGTCTTTTCTGCTTTTAAGAAAAAAAATTGTTTTTTAAAATCTGAAAGTCATATTTCCGCATCCGGAAAAATATGTTATGGTTCCTCCGACTCCGAATATTGTGTGATATTTGGCTTTTACCGTAAAATAAATATTATCAGAGAAAGCAAGGTCACCCCCTATCCCGATATTTGCACCTATCTTAGTATCTGAAAGGGAAGGAACTGATTCGCCTGTTTTAGTTATGTATGAATCTACTAATTTAATATAAGGACCTGCCGCAGTTTCAAAGAAAAAAGTTGACCTGACATTTTTTGAAACGAAATAGAATCTTGGTCCTACAGTGATTTCAACATATTTAGTGGAGGGAGCTGTTGTGTCCTGAGGTCTCATAAAGTTTAAACGGCTTTCCAAAAAAACCGCAACTTCGGGATTAACCCGATACGCGAATTCGAGCCCTATATTTCCGCTGGGATTATACAAATCGTACATATAACTTACCGGCTGAATAAATCCTGCACCAACAGTCATTTGTATAAAATTATACCTGCATTGGGGTCTTTCCACTTTTTTCATCTGAGAAAAAGTAACGCTTGCAAAAATGAATATATATATTGCAATTATGTAATATTTTTTCATTTTTATAGTTAATTAAAAAGCTAATAATCTTTAGATACAGCCCGATTAATATAGCGAAAAAAACAATAAACCTAAAGTAACTATTCCATAGACCTGTTATAAAACCTGTATTTACAGGGAGTTTAATTTGTTTCTTTTCAGTTTAAGGATTGTTTTCTTTAATTCTGTGATTTTATTTATGTTTGAAATGTCGTCTTTTAGTTTTTCAATCTCACTTTCAAATTTGCGTATATCAAGCTCCCTCAAAACATCATTCGCGAATTTTAAATAATCGGTGGGTTTCCTGGAAGATATTGACAGAATGCTGTTTTTTGGGAGATTCGTACTCATATTCGGTTCGTGTTTTTCATTTGATATTCCGGTTATGAACGAAGCAAGTTCTGCATCATCCAGACGGTTTATAAGCTTTGATACATCAACTTTTCCTTCATTTACAACTTCATCAAGTATTGCAGATACTATCTTCAATGAAAATTCATTGTCGAACATATCTATATTTATTTTTTTAAATAGAAAATCTATTACGGATTTATCTGCTTTTATAAATATTTCGATAAGGTCTTTATCCAGATTGGAAATATTTTTATCGTCTGAATTTTTCTTTACAAACTGTCTTTGCGGAAGTTTCACGGATGTGGTCACCCGTTTTTCCCTGAAATTCTTTTCAAGTGCCAAATCAAGTTCATTTCTTAAATCTGATTCGTAAAGTTTATACATCTGGGAAAGTTCCTTGATGATAAATGCCCGGCGTATTTTATCGGGAATGAAGCTAATATAATTAATAATTTCCTTTACGAAATTTGTTTTATCATTTACTGATGAGAGTTTGTTTTCCTTTTCATAAAGAGAACTTATAAATGTAATAATGCTTTTTCTTTTTTCCAGATATTTGTTGAATTCTTCAATTCCGAATTTTTTTATCATCGAGTCAGGGTCTTCACCTTCAGGAAGAGTAATAACGGTTAAATCCATATTCTGGCTCAGGATAATTTCAATTCCTCTTTTTGCGGCTTTTATTCCTGCAAGGTCTGCATCATAAAGAATTGCAATGTTGTTTGTATAACGCGATATTAATTTCACCTGGTCTTCAGTCAGGGAGGTTCCGCTTGAAGCAACAACATTTTTTATTCCCGCCTCAAACAACGAAATGAAATCCATATAACCCTCAACAAGAATTACATAATCAGTGGAGCGTATATGCTCTTTGGAAAAATTCAATCCGTACAGAATTCGGCTTTTGTTATAAATTTTCGATTCGGGAGAATTAATGTATTTCCCGAGTTTATCCTCCTCGAAGATTTTTCTTGCTCCGAATGCCACAACTTTTCCATTTTCGGAAAATATCGGGAACATTATTCTTCCCCTGAATCTGTCGTAGTAAGATTTATTATCTCCAAGCACCAGCAGCCCTGCTTTTTCAAGGTCTTCATTTGAGAAAACATTTTCTTCTGAGAAATATTTTTTCAGATTCTCCCATACATTTGATGCATATCCTATTCCATATCTTTTTAAAACACTGCTGTTCAGATTTCTTTGCTTCAGGTAACTGAATACAAATTCTTTTTCCGGTCCGAATATGTTTTCTTTAAGATTTTCATAAAAATATTTTGCGGCAGCTTTATTGATTTCATAAAGCCGTGATATTTCATTCGATAAATCGGGAGATGTATTTTTTATTTTTAAATCGATACCCGCTTTCAGCGCAAGGTTTTCCGCAGCCTCAGTAAAGGGGATTTTTTCATATTCCTGTACAAATGTGAATACATTTCCGCCCGCTCCGCAGGCAAAGCAGTGGTAAACCTGTTTTTCCTGTGAAATCGTCAGTGAAGGGTTCTTATCCGGATGAAAAGGGCAAAGGGCTATAAATGATTTACCTCTTTTCTTAACAGGGATATACGAACTTATCACTTCAATAATATCATTCGCCGCAGCTATTTCTTCTATCATTTCGAACGGGATACGCATAAAATTAAAATAAATATTAAGTAAGTAAGTAAGAAGTCAAAAATATTAAAATAAAAGTCTTTAAGACTTTTGTAGTTTTAACACATTTACATTTTTTTCTAATAATTATTAATTACTAATTATTAATTATTAATTACGCTTTTACCTAAATTTGTCATAAAATTTTAATTATCTTTTGTAATATGTAGTAATTTAAAACGAAGGAATTATGTCTAAGAACAGTAATCCCGATTATTTTTTTAACCGTGAACTAAGCTGGATAGAGTTTAATAAGAAAGTTTTAGAGGAAGCGTGTGACCTCACGCAACCTCTGCTTGAAAGGGTTAAATTCCTTTCAATTTTTTGCACAAACCTTGATGAGTTTTTTATGATTCGGTTTGCAGGGTTAAAAAGACAGGTCACCAGCGGAGTGAATGAACTCACATCAGACGGAATGACTGCACAGGAGCAGAGGGATGATATTTTTGAAAAGCTTTGCCCGCAGGTGAATGAATTGTACAGGCAGTATAATCAGGAAATTATTCCTAAACTCGAAGAAAATGGAATAAAAATAATTAAGTTTAGCGACCTCGAAGAATCTGACAAACTAAGTGTAAGTAAATATTTTGACGAATTGCTCTTTCCCGTTCTGACGCCAATTGCCATAGATAATGCTCATCCTTTTCCAAGCCTCGTAAACAGAACGCTTGCACTTGCAATTATTCTTGAAGACCCTGACGCAGAGTTCAAGGAAGAAAAATTCACGGTTCTTCAGGTCCCGAGCAATTTTCCAAGGTTTCACGAATTAAAAAGTAAAGAGGGATATAATTTTATTCTACTTGAGGATATCATCAAGGCTAATATCTACAAACTATTCCCCGGAATGAGTGTTCTTGATAGTTTCGAATTTCGTATAACCAGAAATGCCGACATCGAACTTGAAGAGGATGAAGCGGAAGACTTGTTAAAACTCATCGAAGAAGAAGTTAAAAAAAGGAGGCTGGGAATTATTGTCAGGCTTGAAGTAGATAAAGATATGCCGGATGAATTTCTGAATTTTTTGATAAATGATTTAAATCTCGAGGCTAATGAAATTTATAAAATTGATGGTCCGATAAATTTAGGAGACCTGATGAACATTTATAAACTTGATATCAGAAACCTGAAGGACGAACCTTTCACACCAAGAATAGCATCTGTATTCAGGGAAGAAGAAAATATTTTTAAAGCAATAAAGAATCAGGATATATTTTTGCATCATCCCTTTTATTCATTTTCTTCTGTCAGCGAATTTATCGCACAGGCAGCGGAAGATGATAATGTAGTGGCTATTAAAATGACACTTTACAGAACCAGCGGTGATTCTCCTATCATTAAATCTCTTATCGAAGCGGCTGAAAACGGAAAACAGGTTACAGCTCTTGTAGAACTGAAAGCCAGATTTGACGAGGAGAATAATATTGTTTGGGCAAGGGCTTTAGAGCATGCGGGAGTACACGTTGTCTATGGAGTGTCCGGATTAAAAACTCACTGCAAAATGGCGTTGGTGGTAAGGAAAGAATCTAATGGAATAAAGCGTTATCTGCATTTAGGCACAGGGAATTATAACCCGATTACGGCAAAAATTTATACTGATTTCGGATTTTTCACAGACGATGAGGATTTTTGTTCCGATATATCAAATCTTTTTAATTACCTGACTGGTTATTCGAAATTCAGAGATTATAAAAAAATAATTGCCGCTCCGTTTGGTATGCGCAAAAGTGTTATTAAGCTTATCGATGAAGAGATAATCTCTCATCAGATTTATGGTAATGGTTATATACTGGTGAAGCTGAATGCAATTGTCGATGAACAGGTTATCATGAAACTGTATGAAGCCTCTCAGGCAGGAATTAAGCTGGATTTATTAATCAGGGGGATATGCTGTCTGAAACCGCAGGTTCCGGGTCTGAGTGACAGCATTAATGTCTACAGCATAGTTGGTCGATTCCTTGAGCATAGCCGTGCATTTTATTTTTATAATAATGGAAATCCCGTTATGTATACAGGAAGTGCGGACTGGATGCCGAGAAATTTTGACAGGAGAGTCGAAATATTTTTCCCTGTTGAAGATAAAACTGTGATGAAGGACGTATTAGATATTCTGCAATTGTATTTGAAAGATAATGTAAAAACCAGAATTTTGAATTCCGATGGTTCATATACAAGGAAACTTCCAGATGAAGCATTACCTGACAATGAAGATATGTTCGTGAATATTCAGGAGTATTTTCTGAAAAAAGTGATAAAGAAATATGAAGCGGATTTAAAAAAATCCCTTAAGAAGAAATTTAAGAAAAAAATTAAAGATACTAGCGAGAAAAAGAAATAAATTTATCACGATAAGGGTATATTATTATTTATAAGTTTATACACTCACTCTTTGTTAGGTCCTATGACAGGTTATATCCTCAAAACACCAATTAATTTATGTTATATCAATTACTTATGTTGTCCCAATCCATTTTAAATTTAAATATTTTACTTGAAATTGCATTCCTTTTGTTTTATTTTGTTCGGTTGGAAAAGGAAATATGCATATAGTATTTTAATACAATTTAATTTATAATAAAGTTTGGAGACAATATCTGCGCCTCTCGAAGAGCCATCTAAGTTAGCTTCACCCTCGAAATTATTAACCGCTACAAAAGTAGTAGTACTGACAACCGTTATGTTTACTTTTATATCCTACTGGCGGGCTGCTGCTGTAGTTATAGGTGATTTAGGCTCTACTGCGTTTTATATAGGCGGAATAACTGAACAGTTTATTGGGAAAATTGCTCCATACTTTGTATTAGGTGTTATGCTTTTTTCTTATGCAGTCCGTGCATTATATATGGAATCTTCCCCTTTATTTACCCGAGGAGGAGTTTACAGGGTTGTAAAATTTGCAATGGGTGACTGGTTTGCAAAGGTATCCGTCAGTGCGCTCGTATTTGATTATGTCCTGACAGGTCCGATTAGCAGTGTATCAGGCGGGCAGTATTTTACTGGTTTGTTGAATGATACTTTTAAACTAATGGGAGTCAATATTGTCCTACCCAGGAATATTTTTGCGATGTTACTTGCGGTAATAATATCTTTATATTTTTGGTGGGAAAATGTAAAAGGTCTTGAAGAATCTTCCGATAAAGCGTTGAAGATTTTTAAAATTACGAGTTTAATGGCAGCGCTTGTTATTATATGGGGTATTGTTACTCTCTTGATTAAAAAAGAACCATTTTTTTCTCATCTTCCTCCTTTCGAATTAAATCTTTCCGATGAAGCGTATGGCTGGTTAAAAGATGTTGATTGGATTAAGACGATTGGTATTTTTAGTATATTTATTGCTTTTGGACATTCACTCCTTGCTCTCAGCGGTGAAGAAACGCTGGGACAGGTATACCGCGAAGTTGAATATCCGAAATTAAAAAACTTCAAAAAAACAGGGCTCGTTATTTTTATTTTCAGCGTTGTAGTTACACCCGGAGTATGTTTTCTCGGTGTTATGCTTATTCCGGATAGTGTCCGTCCCCAATATATTGATAACCTTATTGGAGGAATCGCTATGTTTCTTTATGGACCGATATGGTTACGATTGATTATGCAGTCTTTTGTTGTTATCGTGGGTGTACTTATACTTTCAGGAGCGGTCAATACTTCTATAGTAGGTGCAAACAGTGTCCTCAACAGGGTTGCCGAAGATAAAGTTTTAACTGATTGGTTCAGAAAACCTCATAAAAAGTTCGGTACTACATACAGAATTCTGAACCTAATTGTAATAATGCAGATTATCACAATTATATTTTCCTGGGGTGATATTTTATTACTTGGAGAAGCTTATGCATTTGGTGTGATATGGAGTCTTACTTTTAAATCGATAGCAATGGTGGTTTTAAGATATAAAGATAAACGCCCGAGAGAATGGCGGGTTCCTTTTAATCTGGATATCAAAAATTTTCATCTTCCTTTTGGCTTAATTACAATTGCGGGTGCATTATTTATAGTTGCAATAACAAATTTATTCACAAAACCAATCGCGACAATCTCAGGAATAATTTTTACAACAAGTTTCTTCATTATTTTTGTAATATCGGAATTCATAGTGAAACGAAGAATTATGAAAGAACATAACATGACCGAGGAAGAATTCGAACATGGAAAAGCACCAGAAAATAATTGAACATTTTAATTTAGACCCGGACAGCATAGTGTCTCCTGAAACTCTCGGATGCGAAAAAGCAAACCGCATTATTGTGGCGGTCAGAGATCCGAATAATCTCTTTCATTTGCAAAAAGTAATTCAGGAAACCGATACAGATATCACAGATATTATCGTTATGGTTGCCAGGGTATTTAAAGACAGGCAGAATATTCTTGTCAGGGATGATATTGAAGATGATGAAAAGATTCTGTTTTCTGAAGTTGTAAATATAGCTGAAAAAATAGGAAAACCTGTTATCCCTGTTGTAATCCCGACAAATAATGCATTCTATGCCATAGTTAATGTTGCAAAAGATCTGGAAGCGAAAGAAATCATACTTGGTTTATCCGGTAAATTCAAGGGTGATGTTCAGATTCAGCAGCTGGCATTGCTCTGGGGAACAGTCCAGTCAGATGAATCGAAGAGATTGAATGTAAGAATTATTACTCAAACTATTGAATACAAAGCGGAATTATAAATAGAAAAATTATGTCACTAATAGAAGAATACAGAAGTTCGCTAAAGAGTATTGATGTTGAAGAGATTCTGGATTTGACAATTTACAGGCCTTTGTCTTTCTTACTTGTAAAACTTATTTATCGTACAAACCTTACCCCGAACCAGTTGTCCGTTATTGCAATGTTCCTGGGTATTTTGGCCGGAATATTTTATGGATTGGGTACTCATCAGTTTATTGTCTTCGCCGCTGCAAGCTTCTTTATGTGCAATGTTCTTGACTGTGCAGATGGGCAGCTTGCCCGCCTAAAAAAGAACGGAACTCGTGTTGGCAGAATCATTGACGGACTTATTGATTATGTTACCTCACTGGCTACTTTTATCGGAATTGGAATTGCATTAAACAATAATCCTGAATTCGGACCTATATACTGGGTATTAATTGCAGCGGGAGGAATATCAAGAGTTTTTCAGAATATGTATTTCGATTATTACAGAAATCTTTATATGGCTTATGTACATCATAAAGTGGATGATATAAAAAGGGAAACAGAAGCCTATGTAAAATTCAGGCACGAAATCGGTAAAACCGATGGAAGATTAGTTGTAAAGTCGCTTGTTGATATTTATGTCTGGTATTCGAAATGGCAAATGAGAATCACAAAACATGTCGAGCTTGATGTTACTCCGGAAGAATATAAAAAAGATAATAAATTAATATTAAGATTGTGGAGCTGGCTGGGCTCTACGACACATTTAACCACACTTGTTATTTTCTCCTTGATGAACAGGCTCGATTTATATTTCTGGGTCACTCTGATACCCGGAAATATAATTCTCATATGCCTTTTTATCTGGCAGAAAACAATAATTTCGAGATTAAAGAATAAATGAAAATAATTTTATGCAGGTAATAATTCTTGCAGCAGGTGAATCCAGGAGACTGAGACCGCTGACTGACAATACTCCTAAATGTCTTTTGGATATTAACGGTAGAAATCTTCTACACAGAACTATTGATAACATTATTTCAAACGGAATAAAGGATTTCGTTTTTGTTACAGGGTACAGGGAAAATATGATAAAAGATTATGTTTCAGCAAATTTTAAAAACCTGAATCCTGTGTTCCTGACTAATTCGGATTATATGAATAATAATAATTCTTACTCTCTCTGGATGACTAAAAACTTTATTAAAGATGATATATTCCTGCTCGACAGTGATATTCTGTTTGATAAAAACATCATTAACAAACTTATAATTTCCGGGTTTGATAATTGCCTGGCAGTTCATGTAACAAAGAAGCTTGATGAAGAACAAATTAAAGTAACGGTTGACAATAAAAACCGTATCACCGGTATAGGCAAAGAAGTGGAAATCAGAAAAGCGATAGGGGAATCGATAGGGATTGAAAAATTCTCTAAAAACTTTATGCGGGAATTATTTGTTATATTAGATAGAAAAATAGAGAAAGAACATAACGTAAATGAGTTTTACGAAGCATCTTTTCAGGAAATTATCAATAAAAAAGAAGAAAAATCTTCCATATTTAGTGTTGACATATCGGAATATACTTGTATGGAAATAGATACTGCAGATGATTTCAGGAATGCACAAAATTTAAATATTTAGAAAGATTATGAGTAATGGTTTTAATACAAGGCCCGGGTTGTTCGGTTTCAGTTTATTTCCTCCCGTAATAAAAAATCTCCTTATTGCAAATGTTGCGGTTTATGTTTTTTATAATTTATTTGCGGGTTCATTTACTGTGGGAGGAATTCCGTTAAGCAGTTATATAACACAATATTTTAGTCTGGGACCGATTGTACCAATCAGATTTCAGGATGAATATAAAGTTATTTATGTTGTAAAATTCTTTCCGTATGTCTGGCAGATTTTTACATATATGTTTATGCACGGAGGATTCTGGCATCTGTTCTTTAATATGTTCGCATTGTGGATGTTCGGTATAGAGCTTGAATACCTCTGGGGTTCGAAAAAATTTGCATTTTATTATTTTTTATGCGGCGTCGGTGCTGCTGTAGCAAATTTGTTTATAGCTCCGCTATTTTCCTCTCCCGGACCAACGCTCGGGGCTTCAGGTGCAGTTTTCGGAATACTTGTTGCTTTCGGTTTGCTTTTCCCTGACAGGTATATTTACATTTATTTCTTCCTTCCGCTGAAAGCAAAATATTTTGTTTTGATATATATGGGAATAGAAATGTTCTCCGCTATTTCATCTCAGGCTTCGAACATTGCACACGTTGCTCATCTCGGAGGTGCTATTGTCGGAATAATTTATTTATATATTACGCAAAGAAGCCTGTTTAAATTCGGAACCGGGCGCTCATCATCATCGGGTTTCGGTTCATTTTTTTCAAATACAAAATCTCAGAATTCACGCAGCAGCGGATGGTTTGGCCAGAAAAAGGAAGAACCGCCGAAATATTCAGGAAGTAAAGTCGAAGATGCAAAATATACTGAAGTGAAAAATGAATATCCCGAAAGCCAAAATGATATAAACAGGAACCAGGATGAACTGCAGGAAAAAGTTGATGCGATATTGGATAAACTCAGTAAAGGCGGTTACCAGAGCCTGACCGATGAAGAAAAAAGAATCCTGTTTCACGAAAGCAAAAAGCTGAGATAGAGGAATAGAGTGTATGGAGTACATAGAGTGTGTAGAGTTTGTAAAGTGTTCTGACGTTTTACGTTTTACGTCTGACGTCTCACGTTTACGTTTGACGTCTCACGTTTATACATTTTACTTTTTAACATTTTAACATTTTAACATTGCTTTACAGCAACAGTCTTACAAAATATTCCAGATTCATAACAAGGGAAGTTAAAATAGGGGATGTTCCGCTTGGAGGAAATAATCCTATTCGCCTGCAGTCAATGACTACAACCGATACAATGAATACTATTGCAACAGTTGAACAGTCAATAAGAATAATAGAAGCAGGAGCAGACTATGTCCGTATTACAGCCCCGAGCATTAAAGATGCAAATAACCTGTCTGAAATTAAAAAAGAATTAAGAGCACGAGGTTACAATACTCCTTTAATAGCTGATATACATTTCACACCTAATGCGGCAGAAGCTGCCGCAAGAATAGTCGAGAAAGTTCGCGTTAATCCGGGCAACTATATTGACAAGAAAAAATTTGAAGTAATTGAATATACGGATTACGAATATAAAGCAGAGATTGAAAAAATTTATGAAAAATTTTCTCCCCTCATAAAAATTTGCAAGGAATATGGTACGGCAATGAGAATCGGCACAAATCACGGTTCTCTCTCGGACAGGATTATGAGCCGCTTCGGAGATACACCTGCAGGTATGGTGGAATCAGCACTGGAGTTTGTTAGAATCTGTGAAGACCATAATTTTTATGATATTGTGCTGTCAATGAAAGCCAGTAATCCCCGGGTTATGATTCGGGCTTACAGGCTGCTTGTTAGCAGAATGATTGAACTGGGAATGAATTACCCGCTTCATATCGGAGTAACAGAAGCCGGAGATGGGGAAGACGGACGGATTAAATCTGCAATCGGAATCGGTGCACTTCTTGAAGATGGACTTGGTGATACAGTCAGGGTGTCGCTGACTGAGGAGCCTGAATACGAAATTCCGGTTTGTAAAAAACTGGTGGACAGATATTCTGCAAGGAATAACGATAATCTAATTCCTGAAATAAATATTAATCCGCTGAATTTATCCGAACATTATAAACGAGAATCCGTCAATGCTTCTAATATCGGTGGAAAAAATGTACCCGCTGTAATATTCAGTGCCTCAGATGAAATGTATGAATCGTCAGAGGCATTGAGTAAAGCGGGATACAGTTACAGTGAAACTCTGCGTAAGTGGAACATAAGCGACATTGCACCTGATTATATTTATCTGGGAAGAAAAGATTTAAAATATAAAATTCCATCTTCATTAAAAAAGATTTTTGATTTTGAATACTGGAAAACACTTGCATCAAAAGATAATTCGTTTCCACTTTTTAATTTGAATGAATATCTGTTCATCATTAACAAATCACCGGATTTAAATTTTTTGAAAATCCGGACTGATGAAATATATGCCGGTGATTTGAATAAAATCGCTTCTGAAAAAAATTTAGTATTAATAATCGAATCCGAAAATGAAAACGCTTTCGCGGATATGCGAAGAGCCTTTATAGAAATTATTAATTCCGGTGTCAGGTATCCTGTTATTATAAAAAGGAGTTATAAAACAAAAGATAATGAAAAATTCATATTGTACAGTTCTACAGACGCCGGGTTCACTATTTATAGAGGGACTTGGTGACGGTATATGGCTCGAATCAGATTTAATTCCCGGTGATGTTGTGACGCGATGCTCTTTCGGAATATTACAGGCATCGAGAGTGAGAATTTCCAAAACCGAATACATATCCTGTCCTTCCTGCGGAAGAACGCTTTTTGACTTACAGGAAACTACTGCCCGAATCAGAAAAAACACATCTCATCTGAAAGGTGTGAAAATTGGAATAATGGGTTGCATAGTCAATGGACCAGGGGAAATGGCGGATGCAGATTATGGTTATGTCGGAAGCGGACAGGGAAAAATAACTTTATATAAAGGAAAAGAGATTATTAAACGGAATATTAATGCGGAAATAGCCGTTGATGAATTGATAAATCTGATAAAAGAAAATGGTGATTGGATAGAACCTTAAAACAATTTAACTTCTAACAGTATCAAGAAACCCGTTCAGGATGACCTGAACGGGTTTTGTATTTTGGGTTAATTTACTCTACTTTTTTAACATTAGCAGCTTGCTTACCCTTTGGTCCTTCTTCTATTTCGAATTCGACCACTTCGCCTTCGTTCAGCGACTTGTAGCCTTTACCTTCGATAGCTTTGTAGTGTACAAAGATATCTTCCTGGTTATCTCTAGAAATAAAGCCAAAACCTTTGGTAGCATTAAACCATTTTACTGTTCCTTTTTCCATTTTAGAAATTTAATTGTTTCGGTATTACCCTTAAAAAAATATACACCTGTAATTTCCTGCTTTTAAAACGTATTGCTGCTAAGGCATTTCTTTTACCACTTAAAACTTATTTTATAACGGAAATAAGGTATTACAGTAAAAAGGTTTTAAAAGCGCAGCATTTGTGACGTGCTACCCAGAAAACTGGTAGAAAAGAACAGAAGTAATTGTTACTTAACGTATTCAATATATATGGAATTAATGAAAACTTCAATAACCATATAATTCTTTTAAAATTAGGGAAAAAAAGACTGAAATATCAGGATGTTGGGAACCGGTTTAAATGGTATATTTATAGTCCGTATTAGAATATATAAAAAACAGACAGTCTCCAAAATATATACTTTTTAGAGCGACTTGAAGCAAATCCTTTAACATCTTTACTTATTAATTTTCAAATTAGAACTTTATAAAAAACTTGATTTCAATACTTAAAGGGATTAATTTAATAATAAATTTACTACAAGAAATATGAAAAAAATATTAGAAAGAATAACAATAGATGAGAAAATCTGTAACGGGAAGCCTACGATAAGAGGCAAAAGAATAACCGTGCAGACAATCCTGGAGTTCCTGAGTGCCGGAGAAGATAAGCAGGAAATACTTAAACAGTATCCCTCGCTGGAGCTGGAGGATATTGATGCATGCATTAAATTTGCAGCAGATCTTATGGGTAGGAATTATGTTATTAAAGTAGTAGCATAAATGGCAAAATATTTAATAGATTTAAACTTACCGTATTATTTTTCTCTTTGGAATAGCGACGAATTTATTCATTTAAAAGATATTAACGAAAAATTCTCAGACGAAGAAATTTGGGCATATGCAGAAAAAAATAATCTTACCATCATATCAAAGGACTGTGATTTTTCAAATCGCATTTTATTTAAAACACCTCCCCCGAAAGTTATTCACATCAAATTCGGTAATTTGAAAATGAATGACTTCTTCCGGGTTTTAACCAACCTCTGGATGCAAATACAAGAGCTAAACAATAATTATAAATTAGTTAATGTCTATTCCGATAGAGTTGAAGGTATTAATTAATTAACTGTTATTCCTCTTTTTATTATTAATTCTCAATTTCTAATTATTGAAGCGCAGCGGAAATCCTCCTGGGAGGATTAATTGATCGAAAGTATTCTTCTGTATTCTTCAGCATTTTTAATAATCCGTAAAGCTTCCTGCAATTGTATATCTGATGGAAATAATGCTTCTATCTGTTCTTTTTCTGTTACAATTCTAAGATTGATTTCGGATTCAATGCTTCGTTTTAATTCGTCTTTTGCTTTATCAAGTTCACCAAGATATTCGGAATTCAAATCTCCGCTCAGTTTTTCTATATCCTGTGAAAAACCGGCTGAATAACCTTTCTTACCTGCTAACTGTTTTAAATCTTCCACTTTTTTGTAGGCTTCAGATTTGTAAATAAAATTATTTGCATTTACGAAATTCTTGAATTCCTCAAATATAGCATCAGTGCATTTGAAAATTTTTATTCCGGGATTATTTGACAAATAATTATTACTGAATTTGAAAAACATATCTTTTGAAAGTAATGCATTATGTATCTCACTTTCAGGTTCTATATTGAGAACGATATCGGGCGTGATGCCTCCGTTTGCAGATACAGTTCTTCCCCCAAGTGTTTTGAATTCTGTCTGGGTATAACTATCATTATCCAGGAACACTCCGTATTTATTTTCCTTGAAGTAATTTTTTTCCTGTATCCATCTTCCGGAAGGTGTGTAATACCTTGAGGTTGTTATCTTAAGTTTTGCTTCGTTATCAATATCCTTCACAATTTGAACAAGCCCTTTTCCATATGTTTGGGAACCGACAATAATTCCCCTGTCAAGGTCCTGTATCGCTCCTGCCATGATTTCTGAGGCAGAAGCTGTTCCTTTATTCACAAGAAGAGCAATCGGAACATCTTTTGGAATCAAAGGGTCTTCCTTTGATATATATTTTATTTCAGAATCTTTTTTCTTTCCTTTGGTAATTAAAAGCAGGCTGTTCCTGGGAACAAGTTTGTTCAGCATATTCACTGCGGCATCAAGCAAACCCCCTCCGTTATCCCTGAGGTCAATCACTAAACCCTTTAGATTTCCCTTTGCCTTAAATGTTTTAAGCACAGATTCAACCTCATCTGCAGAAGTGTTAGTGAACCTGTCTAGTTTAAAATATGCTATACCCTCGGATTCATCTCCGATATATCCTGAATATGAAATGTTCTTGAGTATTATTTCCTGTCTTGTCAAATCAAAATCGAGAATACTGTCATCTCTTTCTATTGTCATTTTCAGTGTGGTGCCTGCTTTTCCTTTTACAAGCTTATTAGCCGCTTCAGGCTTTGCATTCCGCAGATCAACTCCATCGACACTTATGATTTTATCGCCGATTCTTAGTCCTTTTCTCTGTGCTTCATAGCCTGTCATTACGTTCGCTATGTAAATTGAACTGTCTCTGAAAGTTACACTGATTCCTATTCCGCCGTATTTTCCGTTAACAATCAGGTCAATTTCATTTTGCCCGTTCATTTCATAATAAACCGTAAACGGGTCAAGAGTTCTCATCATACCCTCTATGCCTTCTTTCATAAATTTATCCACATCTATGTCATCAACGTAGTTCAGAGCAATTTCTTTATAAATCTTACCGAAAATATCCATGTTCCGGTTAATTCTGTCGTATATATCATCATCACCCCTGAATCCTGTTCCCAATAACAATAGAATTGAGAACAGAACTATTACGTAATAAATTTTATTTCTAAACCTGCTTTGCATTATATTTTTATTATGTTGTCTTTTTCTTCTTT
Organism: uncultured Ignavibacteria bacterium; assembly: GCA_963806045.1. Classification (GTDB taxonomy): domain Bacteria; phylum Bacteroidota; class Ignavibacteria; order Tepidaquicellales; family Tepidaquicellaceae; genus DATCHW01. The sequence continues at coordinate 595,148 of CAWDWP010000001.1, forward strand.
AAAAAATTGATAATCTCATTGTGAATCGTGTCAACCGGTAATTTTCCGTCTATTACTTTAAATCTTTTTTCCTTTTTTGCAATTTCTCTGTATCCTTTTATTACTTTCCTGAAATATATTTTCTTTTTCTGTTCTATTCTGTCATCAATATTCTTTACCTTTCTTTTTCGCTTCTGCGCTTCAGAATAATCTATATCTATCAGAAAAGTCAAATCAGGTACAAGTCCGTCAGTGGCAATTTTGTTAATTTCTTTAACCTGCTTTAAATTCAGGTTTCCGCCATAACCCTGATATGCCGTGGATGAATCATAGTATCTGTCACATATAACAATATAATTCTTTATTAAGTGCGGTTTGATTACCTCATTTACAAGCTGCTGACGCGAAGCAGAAAAAAGAAGAAATTCCGTAAGGAAAAACATATTATGATTTTCCTTATCAAGCAGTATATCCCGTATCTTTTCGGAAATATATGTGCCTCCCGGTTCACGCACGAAAATGACTTTCCTTTTTTCCTTTATCAAATATTCATACAGCAGTTTTGCCTGCGTAGTTTTTCCGCAAAAATCGATACCTTCAAAAGTGATAAACATTCGGTTATTTAAATTAAATAAAACTATATCTTTAAAATATAATCAAAATGTTTAATTAGATTAATACATAAATATTAATAAAATTCATACCAATTAAGATTGAATAAAAAATCATTTTTGTATAACTTGAGGCAGTTTATTTTATGTTTGGTAAAAATATAATTCTTTTTGGTCTTTTAGTCGTTAATGCTGTCTCGGGTTTCATTATGCTATATATCAGACACAGTAACCAGTCTATATTGCTAAGCAATTTCGATTTCTCCCGAAATGCAAATCTCATCACTATTATCCTCCTTGCTTTACTTATCATATTTACCATAATAAATATTATCTCAAAAGCTGAATATAAAAATGGCGGTTTGATTTTTCTTGTGCTTTGTTCTGTCGTAGGACTTGTCTCATTATTTCTATCCATGAACTTCGAAGATAAGACCGATAAGATTATGATAACATCGGTGTATTTGTTTTCAGAACTTTATGTCCTTGTCGGACTGATACTTCTTGCATTGTCCAGGTCAAAGAAACTCCATATTATCAGTGGTTTCTGGCTGATGATACTAATTCTCATAATTTTATTTTCTGTTACCTTTTACCAGGTATATAATTTTAAAGATGATGCACAGGCTTATTATTCAGGTACAAAGAAAGCAAATGCAGGAGTTGTACTGGGAGCGGCGGTTTGGGGCGGCAACAGACCTTCTCCTATATTAAGAGAACGCATTAATAAAGGTTTTGAAATATATGAAAAGAAATATGTTCCGAAACTGGTATTAACAGGAGGCGGTTCTCCGAATGAACTGACCGAAGGTCAGGTGGAAATGAACGAATTAATAAAATACGGGGTTGATAAGAATAATCTGATTGTTGAAGATAAATCCAATTCCACTTTTGAACAGATTTTATTCGTTCGTGATAAATTATACAGAAAAAATAAATGGGACAGGATTATTCTTATATCGGATAATTATCATTTGTTCAGGTCATCAGAAATATGTAAATTCAATAACATGAATGTTGATTGTATATCTACTGATACCCCGCATACTCCCGAAGGTGCAATTAATTTCTGCCTTAAAGAGACAGTCGCGGTGATATTTTTCTGGACTTTTGGAATAGGTTAATTTTTTTCAAGTTTTAAATTATTAAATATATATGATTTCCTCAAAAAGAAGAAACGTCAGAATAAAAGTTGTTCAGATTCTTTATGCATATGAACTTTCAAAAGATCCTATTGAAAAAGTTAAAAAAGACCAGCTTAAGCGACCTTGATGATGAAGAGCTTTATAAATTTGCCTGCGAACTTATCGATAAGATTTTAGAAAATCAAAAAAAAGTTGATAAACTTATAGAATCGAGCATTGATAACTGGGAGATTGAAAGAATTGCACTCCTTGATAAATTAGTTCTTCGTATGGGAGTAACAGAATTGCTCTTCTTTCCGGATATTCCAACCAAAGTAACAATAAACGAAGCTATTGATATTGCCAAAATGTTCGGAACAAACAACAGCGGAAAATTTGTGAACGGCGTGCTTGATGCAATACATAATAAACTTACTAAATTAGGTGATATTAAAAAGTCCGGCAGGGGATTGCTCGATTTCAAGAAAAGACCGGATGAAAAATAAAGGGCAGGTCTTTATATGGTCGCTCTTTGATTTTGCCAATTCGTTTTATGCTGTTATAATAGTTGCATTTGTTTTTGCAGTTTATTTTACAGACGTAATAGCCGAAAAGAATCCCGCCGCTGATTTATTCTGGTCCCTGGGAATTAATATTTCAATGATAATATCTGCAGTCCTGAACCCTGTATGCGGTGCTCTTGCGGATTATACTTCCAACAAGAAAAAATTTCTGTTTTATTTTACAATGCTCGCCGTAATCTCCACAGCTTTAATGTATTTCACCGGAGCCGGAACAATATTGTTCGCGCTCACATTATTTATTATATCCAATATCGGGTTCCAGACAGGACTGACATTTTATGATGCATTTATTTCCGATTTGGTTGAAGAAAAATATTATAACCAGGTTTCTGCTTTCGGTTATGCAATTGGATATATTGGCTCAGTTGCCGGAGTTGTGATGGTGTTTCCGCTGAAGGATAATCCTAATTTACTTTTCCTTCTCACAGCAGTTTGCTTCTTTGTATTTTCACTGCCGTTATTTATTTTCTTAAGGGAAAAAAGGATTCATAAAGAATATAAAAAGATTAATTATGTCAAATATGGTTTTAAAAAAGTTATTGATACTTTAAAACATATCAATAATTATAAAAACCTGAGAAATTTCCTGCTTGCTTTTTTTCTGTACATCGATGCCATTAATACAATTATTTTCTTTTCCGGTATATATGCCAGGAAGACGCTCGAGTTTTCGATTACGGATCTTGCAATATTCTTTCTGATTGTTCAGATTACTGCAATGCTAGGGTCATTTTTATTTGGTTATGTGGGTGACAAACTTGGGATTCTCCGCTCAATAATGGTAACACTGGTAATCTGGACTGCAATGATAATTGTTATTTTCTTTTTTGTGGATAAAGATACATATCTTACTATAACCGGATTCAAAATTCATTTATTTTTTATCGTTGGCGGATTCGCCGGAACATTTCTCGGTGCTACGCAAAGTCTCTCCCGCGCACTGATGACAAAACTTACTCCTTTCGATATAAAAACTGAGTTCTTCGGCTTTTATTCTCTTTTTGACAAAACTTCAACACTGCTCGGACCCCTCACTTTCGGGCTGGTTTCCTGGCTTTCAGGCTCCCAGAAATTTGCAGTGCTTTCAATTGGAGTTTTTTTCCTGTTTGGAATGTTGTTAATAAGAAGAGTAAAAGAATATAACGAATGAACACTTTAGAAAAACAAAACGAAGAACATCCTGATTTTCAGTCGCTTATTAAATTAATCGACGACGAAAATGAATTCATTTATGAAAATGTCAGAGAAAAGTTTCTTTCTTATGGAAAAGATTCTATGCATTTCCTTAAAGATTATTTCGATTCGGACAATCCCTCGGTTGCTGAACGGGCAAAAGAAATATATGATATTATTAACTTTAAATTCCTTGATAAAAAACTAAGAGACATTTCTTATAAAGTAAATTTCCTCGAGGAAGCCGCATTTGCCATCGCATCTTATGAATATCCCGAGTTAGATTATGATAATTATAAAATGATTCTCGATAAAATGGCAATTGACCTGAAAGAACAAATAGAAGCGAAGTATGCTGATTTTGTTACTGTATATGATAAAGTAAAAATGCTGAATAATTATTTCTTCTATGAAAAAGTATTCAAGGGAAATACAAAAGATTTTTACGAAGCAGATAATAGTTATTTAAACAGGGTCATTGACAGGAGAAAAGGAAATCCCATTTCGCTTTCGCTTGTTTATTTGCTAATAGCAGGAAGAATCGGGGTAAAGTTTTCGGGAATTAATATTCCGAATCACTTCATAATAAAATATAAGGATGATATTGATGAGTTTTTCATTGATGTATTTAATTTCGGAGTTATTATATCAAAATATGAAGCACTGAATTTTCTGAAACAGTTTGGTATTTATGAAAAAGACTTCGACAATCTGCCTTTTTTGCAAAACGCAGAAGAAAAAGATGTCATCTTCAGAATATTTGCAAATCTTATAAATGTCTATGAAAACGAACCAAATGATAAAAAAGTCGAACAACTGAAAAAACTGCAAAATTATTTCATTTAAAATATATTCTGCAAGGGATCTTGTCCCCCTTCTCCTCTCATTACCAATCTCCATATAGTCTTCCCCTCTCATTACCAATCCCCTGAGACTGTGTGAAAACGGGTTAAGATATTTTTCGTAAATTTTTATTTTGTTTAGAAAATTTTAGAATTTTGTAAAATTTATATTTAAATTTTGATTTATTTCCGTTTTAAAATTCAAGCGTATTTTCCCCACGGTTTTTTATGCTTGTTGTAGCGATTCTATCATTGTTCTTACACCTAAAATATTCTGAACCCGTTTTATATTATACACTAACCCCATAAGACTAAATTCTCCTTTTACTTTTTCTATACCTTTTAACAAAAATCCTCCTCCGTATCCGTAGGATTGTTTCATAGTTCCAAAAATATGCTCCACTATACTGCTTCTTTTTTGTATGATTTCCGGATTTTCTCTGCATCTTTGCCGTACCTTTTTTATTGTCTGTTCGTATTGGCTTTTGTAAATTACTTTATTCCCTTTTGATAGTGTACAGTTCTGTTTCTTCATACATTGATTACACTTTGAATATTCGTATTTTCTTATTTGCTTTTTGTCTCGTTCATACGTTAATCTGTATGTTAATTCTTTTTCTTCCGGGCAGATATATATATCTTTTTCTTCATCGTATCTAAAATCTTCCATTCCATATCTTCCCTCTTTTTCATTAGTTGAACTCTTTGGTAACGGTACAAAACATTCTATACCTTGTTCTTCACATTTCTCCAATTCTGATTCTTTGTAATATCCCGTATCTGCCACTACTCTTAGGTTTTCTGCTTCCAGTACTTCTTTGCTCTTTTCGGACATCAAACTTAATAGATTCCGATCATTTCCTTCGTTTGTTACCTCAGTATCTATTATTAAATGATGTTTGCTATCAACCGATATTTGGGCATTATAACTTACTTTATATCCTCCATCGGATTGCTTCATCATACGACTATCACCATCGGTCTTACTTATTTGTTCTTTCTCTCCGCTCTCTATCTCTTTGAGCATCTTTTGTATCTCTTCTCTTTCCTTCGTAATTTTCTTAATAGATTCTTCTATCTTCACCTTCTCTATCTTTCTGGGTCTTTGTACTTCACTGTCTGCTTTTTCTATCTCTTCTAAATACACTTCTATTTTTTCATCTATCTCTTTTAGCTCAGATTTTAAGAATTTTCTCGTATAACATCTGTCTTTGCCGTTTACCGCTTTAAATTTACTTCCATCTATTACTGTTAGTTCTTTCCCAAATAAGTTTAGTCTCTTGCATAATATTGTAAATTCACGGAATACTTTCTTTACCGACTTTATATTATCTTTTCTAAAATCAGCTATTGTCTTGAAATCGGGTGTCAGTTTTTCCATCAACCACATTAACTCTACATTCCTTTGTGTTTCCACTTCCAATCTCCGGCTTGATCTAATCTTTTGTATATATCCATATATGTATAATTTTAACATAACCGCAGGATTGTATGCCTTACGTCCTATTTCTTTTGGCTCTGAATATACAAAGTCTAATTCTTTCATGTCCAATGTCTCTACAAATGCTTCTATAAATCTTACTAAATTATTCTCTTCTACGTATTCATCTATAGATTCTGGGAATAATACTTTTTGATTTCGTTCTATGCCTTTGATATATCGCATTGTGTTTTGATTTGTTTATCTTAAAAACAATTAATTTCCATATTTCGTTTTCACACAGCCTCCCCTGATTGGTAATGTGTGATTCATATCACTTTAATAAAACTAATTTTTTCGTTTCTACATAATCTCCTGCCCTCAACCGATAAAAATAAACCCCGCTCGGCAAATTACTCCCGTCGAATGTCAAATTATATGTCCCTGCTGATTGTTTTTCATTTACAATTGTTTTGATTTCTTTTCCCAGTGCATCAAAGACAATAATTTTTACAAATCCGCTTTTCGGTAATTCATAACGAATGTTCGTTGTAGGATTGAATGGATTCGGATAATTTTGTTCGAGTTTATAATCTTTAACAATAGTATTATTTCCTGTTATACCTACTCCCTGAGATACAAAAACATAACTTGTTTTAGTTAATGTATCTGAACCATAAGAGTTAATAGCAATTAGTTTAACTTCGTATATTCCCTGTGTATTATATACGATTCCTGACGGATTTTGTGATGTTGACGATGATGGTGTTCCTCCTGTAAATGTCCAGTTCCAGGATGTTGGAGTATATGAAGACTGGTCGAAGAAATCTACAGATTGAGAAGCATTAATATCTCTTTTACTTATGCGAAAATCTGCGACCGGTTTTCTGTTAATAGTTGGTTTATATGCTGTAATCTGAGTTCCGGAACCAATCGCAATAAAAACTCCTTCCTTTCCAAGCGGGCATCCGGAATAATAGTCGTAAGGTAAATTCAACTGCCATTTAATAGATCTGCAAGTCGGGTGTAAAAGCAAATATTCTGCCGGTAGAAGCTTCAACAGTATTTACATAAACTGTGGAATCATAATCTACTGTTATATAGCCGGCTGGAATAGTGGAAGAATCAATCACTGTCCCGTTGATTCCGTTTACACGCATAAGTTTCCCGCTTGATATTCCGTAATTAACATTAGCACAATAAATAACATTATCCGGTCCGAATGATTTTACAAGAACAGCGGGAGTTAAAGCCCATTTTTGAGTGAATCCGCTTCCGTTATCAGTAAACGCATATAATGAACCGCCGTCTCGTGCAATATAAATAGTTCCGTCAGGACCAACCACCAAATCATTTTCCTGGTCTCCGTCTCCGGGCAAAGCATCCGACTGATATTTAGTATTTCCTGAAGTTAATATCGATGGCAATTAGATTTTTAGGAGTAACAATCGAGCCAGTCCAGTGATAATAAGTATTTCCGTAAACAACAAAACCACCATCCGGTCCGACAGGAATTATATAATTATTTGTCCATTTCGGGATACCGGTTTTCCTGTCCAGTCTCTTACCAAAAATTATCGGGTCACCATCCTGTGCAAAGCAAATACCTGTATTACCGGGAAACATATCGGAATTTATTGACCATTTTACGTTACCGCTGTCAACAGTTAATGAATATAGAATACCCGTTTTATAATCACAGGCATAAACAGCATCTTCAGAAAAACCTACAGCATACATTCTGGAAGTATCTGACATAGTTTTTTCCCAGATTAAAGAGCCATTTGTTAAATCCCGCAATTCTATTTTTCCTGTATAAGGAGATAATATAGTACGGGAGGTAACAAATTTATTTCCGAATGTATAGACTGCATTTCCCCAAACACTTGTATTCGGGCTGTTGACAGTCCAGTAAGATGTTGATATCGAAACGGGACCCGTTAATTTTGTCAGACCATTTTTTTGATTATTGCCCGCAAGTGTGTACCAGTTCTGTGCGAAAAGGCAGGAAGCAGTAAATATTAATAATATTGTAAATATATATTTCATATGAAAATTTATTTCCCGGAAAATAGAGAAATTAAGAATTAATAAAAATAAATATTCCGATTGAATTTTCTGCTATTTTAAAAGAATCATTTTTTTTGTTTCAACGAAATCACCTGCCTGTAATTTGCAAAAATATATTCCAGATGGTATATTACTCCCCAGCCCAGGCTGGCTGGCGTCAAATGTTACTTCATAACTCCCCGGCTGTAACTGTTCATTCACAAGTGTTGTAATTTCTTTTCCAAGTATATCATAAACAATTAGCTTTACGTTTGCCGTCTGCCGTTTCGCGTTTGACGGTATATCAAACTTGATCTTCGTCACCGGATTAAACGGGTTCGGATAATTTTGTGATAATGAATATTCTTCAGGAACTTCTGAATTAATAGAATTTATTCCGGTTATATTTCCGGTAGGATTGAGTTTATAGTATATTTCCGTTCTAAAGTCACGATCGTCAAGCCATACGACATGCACAGATTGTGCTGATGCAGTTACAGAAGGATTCGTTGAATAAGATGTTTTATTAGTCAGCCGAGTATCTGCTTCCCAGTTATTTCCTCCATCCGTTGAACATTTGTAATATATTTCAGTATGTCCGTCACGATAGTCATGCCACACAATGTGAACAAGCTGACCTGAAACAGATATTGAAGGACCTTCGGATTCAGCCGGAATTATTGGTTAACCTCGTATCAGCTCCCCAGCTATTTCCTCCGTCTGTGGAACGTTTGTAATAAATTTCAAAATTTCCGTCCCGGTAATCGTCCCATACGACATGAACTATCTGCCCTGACATTGCAATTGAAGGTGAATAAGAATATTCAGGGTTATTTGTCAGCCTTGTATCTGCTCCCCAGCTTGCACCTCCGTCTTGTGAATGTTTTGCGTATATCTCATAGTTCCCGTCACGGGCATCATGCCATACAACATTCACTATCTGTCCGGACACTGCTACTGGATGCATCGACTCGAATAATAACCTAAGTTACTTGACAGTCTGTTAGCATAATTCCAGTTTATACCTCCGTTAGTTGAACGGGTATAATAAATTGCATAGTTGTTACTTCCAATTTTTTCTTGCCAAACAACATGCACATTCTGTCCGGATACAGCTATTGAAGGATAATAAGAATCAGAGTTAACATATGTTAATCGTAAATCTGAACCCCAGTTTGCACCTCCGTCCGTTGAACTTTTATAATATATTCCCTGATATGCGGTTCGTTGGTCACTCCATACAACATGAACTGACTGTCCCGACATTGCAATTGACGGGGAATAAGAATTGACAGAATTATTAATTAATCTCATATCTTCTCCCCAGTTTACACCCCCGTTTGTTGAGTGTTTGTAATATATCTGAGAGTAACTGCTCCATTGATTGCTCCATACGACATGTAAATAATTCTCATTTGAGGCAATACACCATGCATTGTTATCGGAAGTGTAAGCATAAAAAGTGTCATTTGTAAGCCGTACATCCGGCTGCCATTGTGCGTTCGCAATGAACAATGAGCAATGAATAATTAGTAATGTAAAAATTATCTTTTTCATATCAGAAAAATTATATTCTGTAGCCAAAAACGGTTAAGGGTAGAATAGATAATATAATAATATCAAGAATGAATCTCTTATCGGCACTTTTCACCCATATTTTCACGTCGTGCCCCTCCTGTAAATTACTAAAATCTAAAGTAATTTATTTTAAATTACCATAGTTATTTTAATATACTGTATTAATTAAAGCATTTTATTGCCAGATAGGAATGTCCTTTAATTCGAGACATGGTTATCTGCCTTACTAATTTTTAATTTTGAATTAAATTTTAAATTTTGATTTTTAAATTTTAATTTTTTCTCAAATCCAGCTTTGCCTGTCAAGGCTTCTGTATTGAATTGCTTCGCTGATATGTGCGGGTCTGATATTTTCTTCTCCGGCAAGGTCTGCAATTGTTCTGCTCACTTTCAGTATCCTGTCGTATGCCCTTGCAGATAAACCAAGTCTGGTGATTGCCATTTTCATCAGGTTTTCCGAATCCGCACCGATAGCGCAGAATTCTTTTATCTCTTTTGAGGTCAGGTTAGAATTTGAGTAAATTCCTTTTTTTGATTTGAATCTTTTAATCTGAATTTCCCTTGCTCCGATAACCCTTTCTCTCACTCTTTCAGATTTTTCAGCGTCGGCTTTGCTCGAGAGTTCGTGGTATTTAACGGGATTAACGTGTATATGAATATCAATTCTGTCAAGTATCGGTCCGGATATTTTCAGTAGGTTTTTCTGCAATACATTTTCGCTGTACATTTCCTGCTCTTTCAGGTTTCCCGCAGGTGAAGGATTCATTGCCGCAACCAGCATAAAGTTGCAGGGATACTGAACGGTAATTTTTGAGCGGGAAATCGTAACTACCCTGTCTTCAAGCGGCTGGCGCATCACTTCGAGAACATTCTTTTTGAATTCGGTTAATTCATCAAGGAATAATACTCCGTTATGTGCAAAAGAAATTTCCCCCGGCTTTGCATTCGAGCCTCCGCCTACAATTGAAACATCGCTCGCAGTGTGATGAGGCGAGCGGAATGGTCTTGTTGATATTAAAGAAGTATCCGGCGGAAGCAATCCCGCAATGGAATGTATCTTTGTCGTTTCGAGTGCTTCCTCAAGTGACAACGGTGGAAGAATTGTTGGAAGCCTTTTTGCAAGCATACTTTTTCCTGAGCCCGGAAGACCAATCATAATAATATTATGCCCTCCCGCTGCGGCAACTTCAAGCCCTCTTTTCACTTCAGCCTGTCCCTTCACATCAGAGAAATCAACAGGATAAAAATTATGCTGTTCGAAAATTTCATTTGAGTTTATTGTAAACGGTTTGGGTATAATTTCATCGTTCAGAAAACCAAGCACCTCCTGAACAGTTTCAAAGGGGAAAACATCAAGCCCTTCGACAATCGCTGCTTCCTTTGCGTTCTCAACAGGTAAAATTATTCCTTTGTATTCTTTTCTTTTTGCTTCGAGAGCAATCGGCAGTACTCCGGGAATTTTGCGGAGTCTTCCGTCGAGAGAAAGTTCTCCCACAAAAATGTAATCTTTCACTTTATCGGGTTTTACCTGGTTCGTTTCGCATATAAGCCCGATTGCAATAGGCAAATCGAAACCCGAACCTTCTTTCTTTATGTCAGCCGGAGATAGATTAATTGTTACTCTTTTTACGAAAGGGAAAAACAATCCTGTGTTTTTAATCGCCGCCATCACTCTGTCACGCGATTCTTTTACTGCATTGTCGGGTAAACCGACAACTGAAAAATTATGCAACCCGTTTTCAATGTGGGTCTCAACTCTGACGATATAAGCATCTACTCCAAAAGTAGTTGCAGTGAATACTTCTGTAATCATAAAAAATTAGAAATTTTAGAATTTAATTTTTCTTTTTAAATACAAGGGTTAGCGGAACTCCCATAAAACCAAAATTTTCTCTGACTTTTTTTTCAAGGAATCTTTTGTAATTATCGTTTATCAGTTTAGGGTCATTCATAAAAAAAGCAATCACAGGCGGTGATGCTTTTAGCTGTGTTATGTAATTAATCTTTGCTTCCTTTCCTCTGGCAGAAGACGGAGGAGTTGTTTTAATTTCGGGAAGCAGTATTTCATTCAGAGAACTCGTTTTTATTGTCTTATTCCTCTCGTCGTAAATTATTTTCGCCTCTTCCAGAACCCTGTGGATTCTCTGTTTTGTGAGAGCGGATATAAAAATAAACTTAAGGAAATTATAACTTCTTAAATGTTCAGTAATTTTATTCTCAATTAACTTTGCGGTGTTCGAATCTTTTTCGATCAGGTCCCATTTGTTTATTACAATCAGAAGTCCTTTTTTAAACTTTGTCACATCGTCTATTATTCTTGCATCCTGTTTGTCAAGCTTAAAGAATGATGATTTTATATCGGATACATTACTGAACGCTTCAAATATCATTGTAGCATCTAATACAAGAATTACAACATCGCTTCGCATTATTGCTTTATATGTTCTCACCGTGGAATAAAACTCAAGCGATTCTTTCTGGTTGATTTTGCTTTTTCTTCTCAGCCCTGCAGTATCAATCAGTACAATATCTTCATCAAAATATTTTATTACGGAATCAATCGAATCCCGTGTCGTGCCGGGAATATCCGTTACGATGTTCCGGTCTTCATTCAGAATTGCATTTGTGATAGAAGATTTTCCGGCATTTGGTCTGCCGATAATCGAAAATTTTATTCTTGTATCTTCTTCGTCATCTTTCTGAGAAAAATCTTTTGTGATTATATCGAGAAGGTCTGCAACATTTCTTCCTGAAAGGCTTGAAATAGGGAAGGGCTCTCCCAGTCCAAGTTTATAGAACTCATAAGTATTTACATCCTTTTCATTATTATCAATTTTATTTGCGGCAAGAATAATTTCTTTCTTACCTGCATTTTTGCGTATAAGATTTGCAATTTCCAGATCCGTTGGCTGTACACCTGCAGCTCCGTCAACGACAAACAGAATTTTATCAGCTTCAGTCATGGCAATTTTTATTTGCTCACGGATTGCTTTATCAAATACCTCTTCGGAATCGGGAACGAATCCGCCTGTATCTATCAGAAAAAATTTTCTGCTGAGCCAGTCCGCCTCGCCATAATTTCTATCCCTTGTCACTCCGCTTGTCGGGTGAACAATTGCAACACGTTTACCGATTATGCGGTTGAAAAGGGTTGATTTTCCTACATTCGGCCTGCCTACAATAGCTACTACATTCTCCATAAGTTAAAAATTACCTTTTATATCAGTCGTTTTCAATGAATTAAGAAATCTGAAGCAATAAGTAATTAATAATTTTCTATTTATTTCGTTTTGGCTAAAGCCGGTTTTATCGTGGACTCCTACCCCACCGTAAAGAGGCTGTGTGATAATTATTTTGCAAGCACAAAATTCGGTTTGATTTCAGTCAATTTTAAGAAATATTTTTACCTGATTTTAAATACTTACGTTTGTTTTATGCAAGATTCCATTTATAATCTCGTATCATATCAATTATCATCTCTATATTTGTCATGTTTGTTTCTATATTTATTAGTCTTTTTAGATTATATACTGTCGTGTAAATATTGATTTCTGCTGAATACTTTCTTCTTTCCACGCACCAGTAGTGGGATCTTTCCCATCAGGGTTTTAATGGAGCCAAACACATGTTCTATTATTTTCTTTCGCTGTTTGATTTTCTTTTGTGATTCGTATTCTCTCATTTTACTCTGGTATTCATCTCTCCATTCTTGATTCAAATATCTATGGTATATGCCGTCCGTTTTTTGATTTTGTACATATATTTGTCTGGGGACATCCTTGGCATTCTATCCCTCTATACTCATTTGTATAACTGTTGCGTTTCTTTTTATTTTTACTGTACAATGGCAATCGCTTTCCTTCTGAGCAGATTACTTCATCTTTATCTTTGTCATAGGTAAATGTTATTATTTCTTTACTTCTGCTGTTGTTCGCATTTGGAATATAGCACTCCACTTTTTTTTCTTTAGTTACTTTTTCTATCATATCCGGAGTATTGTACCCAGCATCTGAACAATACGCTCTTCCGGTTTTATTCCCATTTCCTCTTCGTATGATTCTATCATTGGTTCTAATTGGTGATTATCATATCCCCGTGTTGTTACCTCACTATCTGCTATCATATGGTGCTTTTTATCTACTGCTATTCTGAACATTGTACGCCGGTATCTTTCCTTCTCTGCTTTTCATTAAATTGCAGTCTAAATCTATTGGACTTATGGTGCCTTTTCCTTTCGTTTCTAATTCTTCTTTTAATTTCGTTAATTTTTCTATCTTTTCTTGTAAATCTATTACTTTTTTAATTAAATGATCTTGAATTTGATTCTCTTCACTTTTTTCATATTCTTCAAGAATATCTTCTTCTTTGTCGGTATCGCTCATCCTTTTTAAATACTCTTCCATCCTTTCTTCTGAATCCCGCTAAACGGTTCTCTATTTTACTTTTACTTAAACATATCTCTTGATGCATTTGCTTTTATCTTTGTTCCATCAATAGCTACCGTCTTACTTTCTATATAATTATTATCTTTCAAAAATCTCCTGAACAGCTTTGTTGCTGTTTTTATTTGGTCTGTCTTTTCTTTACGGAAGTTTGATATTGTCCAATGGTCAGGGCTTAGATTTCCCAGTAGCCACATTACCTCTATATTTCTTTTGGTCTCTTTTTCTAATTTCCTGGAACTGCTGATTCCATTGAAATATCCATATAAATACAATTTTAATAATGTATATGGATGATATTCCGGTCTACCAGCTTCGGTACGTTTTTCACTATAAAATATTTCTTTATTTGAATTAACTATTTCTTCTACGATTACATCTATTACTCTTACTGGATTATCGTTTGATATAGTCTCCTCCATACAGACAGGAAACATATATTGATCTCGATTTGAGGGGTTTATATAACTCATTAATTAGAATTTTATTGGTTATTTATATCTTTAATAACTATCTCTTATTCTATTTTGTTTCCTTTTTTCAAAATAATTAATCAATTGACAAAATAATTATCACACAGCCTCTTTACGACGGGTAAAAGAACTACCAATTATATGGCTTTAGCCGAACAACAAGTTTTGCGAGTACAGCATTATCGAGAGGGAATTATGAATTTCAGTATATTTCCGAAACAATATATATTAGGAGTATAATTCTTATTTATATTAATTCTTAAGAAAATATTATGGATAAAAGAATATCTGTTGAACTTGGAGATATCACAAGGCAAAATACAGACGCAATTGTAAACGCAGCGAACAAATCGCTTCTCGGCGGAGGGGGAGTGGACGGAGCTATACACAGGGCAGCAGGTGATAAATTGTATGACGAATGCAGAACCCTCGGAGGATGTGAAACAGGTGAAGCAAAAATTACAAAAGGATATAAACTAAGCACAAAAAATGTGATTCATACCGTAGGACCCGTTTGGAACGGAGGAGGATATGGAGAAGACGAAAAACTTGCCGATTGCTACCGCAATTCATTAAAACTTGCTGTTAAAAATAAAATCAAATCAATTGCATTTCCATCAATCAGTACCGGAGCATACAGATTCCCCATTGAAAAGGCAGTAAAAATTGCAGTTAGAGAAGTTAAAAACTTCCTTAAAAAAGATAAAAGTATAGAAAAAGTCGTCTTCGTTTGTTTTGATGATTTCACATATGCATTATATCTGGAAGAATTAAGAAATGAAAAACATTTGTAACATATTATTAATTCACTTATTTTTTGTTGTAAATATTTAAAAAATAATCAGTTAATAGAATAAACTCAGGAACTTTAAGTATTGATTCATGGTTATTTCATCAAACAGATAATTATATCTGATAATAAAATTAAACAAATAAACCATGAAAAATACTTTATTTACACTTTGTATGCTATTCGCAGTTCTTTTTTCTTCTCAATCTTTTTCACAATCAAAATTTACAATTCACGTTACAGGCGGATATTCGCTCCCCCTTGGTGATTTCAAGAGTGATATAGTTTCTCCTGATACTACAACTACAAACTGGCCATACCGCATGAAAAGCGGATTTAATGTCGGTGCAGTCGGCAAACTTGCATTAGGGAAGACAGCAAACTTCCGTCTTACTTTTGGTTTTAATTATAGTTCGTTTTCGAATGAAGGTACGGTTTCAAATGTTTACGGAACAGTTATTCCTCCTAATAATGTTAATCTCGCCTATGGAGCATCCCGCACTTTCAATCCAAAAGTTTCATTAATTACTATTTCGCTCGGAGGTGAATACGCCTTTATGCCGGCAGAAAAAATTAATCCTTTTGTCGGACTTGATATTACAAGTAATTTTTGGGGCGGTTCATTCAAGTTCACTCCGGCGGATACAGGTGTTTATAGAGACCAGGATATGAAAGCCGAAGCCCGATTTGGATTACAGCTAAACGGAGGATGTGAATTTAAACTAAGTAAGGAAATCGGTCTTGTTGTAGGATTAAAATATAATATGGCAAATCTGGTCGGTAAAGGTCAGGATGACCCCTCTGAAATCGGACCTAACGAAATTGACCTTAGCGATAAAGCGCATGGAAATTTTCCTGCACGCAACGTCTCATATTTGCAAACATATGCAGGGCTCTCAATCTATTTCGGATTCCCGAAAAGTTCAACTAAATAAATATTGAAAAGGCTCTGTTTTTTAATATTAGCATTCCTCTCAACAGGAATTAGCTATTCGCAGTCAAATTTTTCCGGAAAAGTAGTCGATGCTGTAAGTGGTTTACCTGTTCCTGATGCTACTCTTTATTTAAAGGAGTTGAAAAAATCTGTTTCCTGTAACGAACAGGGTGAATTTAATATTATATCATTGCCGGATGGGGTATTTAATGTTTATGTTTCCTGTTTGAACTATAAATCCCTGAATCTGATTATTGAAATGAGGGGTAAGGATATTATTATGCCAATAAAACTTGCATCAAACGAATATTCTACAGAAGAAATTCTTGTAACAGAAACCCAGGTTGATAAACCTTATCAAACAGATAAAATATTAACCGCAGACCTCGAGCGCAATGGCTCTACAAATATATCAGATGCAGTCACGAAACTGCCCGGTGTCTATCAGCTATCTACAGGAACAGGAGTTTCAAAACCGGTTATACGGGGACTTTATGGCAATAGGGTAGGCGTTATGATAAACGGGATGCGTTTTGATAATCAGCAATGGCAGGATGAACACGGACTTGTTCAGAGTGAAGATGGTCTGGATATGGTTGAGATAATTAAAGGTCCAAGTTCTTTGCTGTATGGTCCCGAAGCAATTGGAGGAGTGATGAATATAATAGAAGAAAAACCTGTCTCAATAGGCAAGTCGCTTGCTGATTTTAATATGAAACTTTTCAGCAGCACTCTTGGAGTTTCCGGAAATGTTGGTTTTAAAGGCTCGGACAGGCTATTCAACTGGCGAGTTCGATTCGGAGGGGAGACCCACGCTGATTATCTGGATGGCAATAATACCAGGGTTCCTCAAACGAGATTTGCAGGTTACAACATTCGCTCAAGTTTAGGTTTCACAAAATCTGACTTTGCTTCTGCTCTGGATTATAGTTTCACAAATTACATTTTTGGGATTCTTGAACAGCAGGAGTTTATTCGCGAACAGGGAAAACAGGAAAGTCGGTTTGAGAGAAGTTTCGGCGGTCCCCACCATATTCTAAACGTTCACAATATTTCTTCACAGAATTCTGTTTTTTCGGGAAAATCGAAATATAAATTTAATTTTGGTTATGTTTACAATGACAGGCAGGAAATTGAAGGCAATGATGACAGGTTCCTGCCCGATTCACTTCAGCTTGGTAATCTTCATATGACTCTCAATACATTTTCTGGAGACATCTCCTGGACGTATGATCTTTCAAGAACATCGAAACTATCAATAGGTACTCAGGGCTATACACAAACCAACAGAAACTATGGGCAAAGAGTTATTGTCCCAGACGCAAATACAAATCAAATTTCCGGTTTAGCAAATTATAAATTCAGTCTTAAACAGTTCGGCGCAGAATTCGGAATGCGCTATGACTTATTGAATTTAAAAACTGTGGAACGTGGAATCAAAGATAGCACAGGCTATATGCCCCCGCTCGATAAAAGTTATAATACGGTAAACGGAGCTTTTGGAATGACGTACCGCCTTAATAATTTTTTACTGGTCAAAGGTAATTTCTCTACAGGATACCGTTCACCCAATCTTGCTGAGTTGACTTCAAATGGCTTGCACGAAGGGACGCGGCGGTATGAAATCGGTAATCAGAATTTCAAAACGGAACAAAGTTTTAATGGTGATATTGGTTTTGTAATAGAAAGTAAATATTTCTCTCTCGATTTTTCATCATATTACAACAAAATAAATAATTATATCTACGTGAACCCTACCAATGAAACAATAAGAGGGGATACTATTTTCCGGTTCCTTCAATCGGATGCCTCACTCAAAGGTTTAGAAGCAGACCTGTTTTTCCTGCCTCTTAACTGGCTTACATACCGGATCACATACTCAACGGTAATTGGCAGGCGAAATGATGATTCATACCTGCCTTTAATGCCCGCAGATAGAATTACAAACTCACTAAAAGCCGAAGTCAGGCAATGGAAATCTTTTAATAATTCATTTGTTGAACTCGCAATGCAAACCTATCTTGAGAAAACGCGTCTCGGAGAGAATGAATATTCAAATCCTGCTTATAATATTATAAATCTCAGTATAGGAACGAGTTTTAAATTTGAGGAGCAGCTTCTGAACATTACAATGGCATGCACAAACTTATTCAATAAAGTTTATACCGATTTTCTCTCACGTTTAAGAACTATAGGAGCTAACAATATGGGCAGAAATATTGTTTTCAGTATAAAGGTTCCTTTTAACCTATCATATTAATATACTTATATCTGTATTTATGTTTTGGTTTGATTTTCCTTAATAATTTGAGTAATTTTAGCACTTTATAAATCTTTAGAATAATAGTATAAATGCCATTAAGACATAAATCTGCTCAGAAAAGAGCCAGACAAACTGTAAAAAAGACTGAAAGAAACAAAAAATTCAGGACACTGATAAAAGGTGCTGTTAAAAATGTTAAGGCGCAAAAAGAAAAAGGAGCCGCTGAAGCAGAATTAAAAAAAACCACTACAATATTAGACAGGGCAGCTACAAAAAGGATTATTCATAAGAATAAAGCCGCAAATATTAAGTCAAAACTTACAAAAGCAGTCAATAAATTAGGTTAATTCGTTTTTGATTTTTTAATTAATGTCATTTTGATTTCTGTTAGGAATTCGGGATGGCATTTTTAATTTCCCGGTGAGCACTTATTCCAAAATCCGGAATAAAGTAAAAATTATTTGTTCAGGTAGCTGATTTTATATTCTGTGAAAACCCTCAATGCATTTAAGAAATCGCTCCACCCGTTGCAGTTAGACAAAGCATTTTTAATTCCTAATTCATCATTTTCCCATCCCTTTTCCGAAATTTTTACAAGCACTTTATTTTTAACCTTCTTGAGAGTTATCTCAACCCGGATTTTGTAATCGACAAGGTTCCCGTTCCATTCAAGAACTATTTTACTTAGAGGTGTGACACCCGTTATATTCAGTATTGCTGCATTATCTCCCCACGCCCATAACACTTCCCCCGTGGTATCCAGGTCTTTTTTTGCTTCGGTTGTAAAAAATCTTTTTATATTCTCAGCCCTTGTGAGGTTGTGCCAGACGTTTTCAATATCGCTTCTGATAAGCATACCGATGTTGTACCCGAGAGTTCCATTTCCGGTTTTCGTAAATAAGGGTTTACAGTTATAATTTTTCATAATTTTTTCCCCTTGTAGCCTGAATTTTTATTTTAAATCAACAATAATTGAATTATTCAAAATAAATATTATTTAACCTGTATCAAATTGCTTAATCGGATTTTACAGCTATCAAATCAATTAATACCAGAACATCTTTAGGCAGCCTTGATACCTCCACAGTACTGCGTGCAGGTTTTGAGGTTTTAAAATATTCCGCAAAAACTTCGTTCATACCTGCAAAGTCATTCATATCTTTTAAAAAGACAGTTGCTTTTACTGCATGGTCAAGTGACGAGCCATTTTCATCAAGCAAAGATTTCAGATTTTCAAGAACTCTTTTTGTCTGTTCTTTTATTCCGCCTTCAGTCAGCTTTCCGTTTTTGTCTAATGCAATCTGTCCCGAAGTGAATATCAAATCCCCGTGGCTTATTCCCGCAGAATATGGTCCGATTGGTTCGGGAGTTTCTGAGCTTCGTAATGCTTTTTTCATTTTAAAATTTATGTTTAAAATATTTTACTGGCATTTTTCAAGAATTCGTTCGATATCATCATCAGAATAATACTCTATCACTATTTCACCTTTAGACTTTGTTTTGCTCTTCACCATTACCTTTGTTCCGAAGAACATTGTAAGTTTATCCTCAATATTTTTGAATTCATTATTTCCATATTCAGAGTTATCACTTTTCTTCTTTCTGCGTTTAACGGCTTTCTTTGTAATCTCTTCGAGTCTTCTGACTGATATATTCTCGGATAAAATTCTCTGCCACAGTAAAATCTGGTCTTCTTTGCTTTCAATCCGTAAAAGCATTCTTGCATGTGCTTCCGTAAGTTCATTTTTCCTTATTGAAGCTTTTATTTCGTCAGGCAGTCTTAGTAGTCGAAGAAAATTTCCAACCGTGCTCCGCTGCTTTGATACTTTATCCGCAATTTGCTCCTGCGTTAATCCGCATTCATCGATTAATCTCTGATAAGATGATGCAAGTTCCATAGGATTCAAATCTTCACGCTGTACATTTTCAATTAATGCGAGTTCAAGCATATTCGCAGGTGAATCATCTTCAGTATCGTAGATATAAGATGGGACAATGGTTAAACCGGCTTTTATCGCAGCTTTTAATCTTCTTTCTCCGGAAATCAATTCAAAATATCCGGGTGATGCTTTCGAAACTTTCACGGTCACAGGCTGAAGAATTCCTTTCTGCTTTATCGAATCAGCAAGTTCATTTAACTTCTCTTCATCAAAATCTTCCCTTGGCTGAAAAGGATTTGTAATTATTTTATCAATTCCAATTTCAAGGAAAATCTTCTTTGCTTCCTCCGCGGGCTTTTCATCAAGGGCATTGAGATCAACTTTTTTCTCATTAAATAATGCAGAGAGTCCTTTTCCCAGACCGGTTTTTTTATCCATATTAATTTTTAAATTGTATTCCTCTGTAAAAATTCTGCTGCTAAATCGGTATAGTTCTTAGCACCTGTTGAATAGGGATCATACATAATAATCGGTTTGCCATAACTGGGTGCTTCGCCTATTTTGACGTTCCTGTAAATTTTATTGCCATAAACTTTCTCGCCAAAATATTTTCTCAGCTCCCCCTCGACCTGGTTTGCAAGTCTCAGACGGGAGTCGAACATTGTTAACAAATATCCCTCGATATTTAGAGATGGATTGAAAGAGTTCTTCACCATCTTGATTGTGTTAAGCAATTGTGATAATCCTTCGAGGGCGTAATATTCACACTGGACCGGAATCAGCACCGAATCAGCCGCAGTAAGAGCATTAATAGTTATTAAACTTAAAGAAGGCGGACAATCTATTATAATGTAATCAGGTAAGATGAAACCATTATCGGTAGAATAAAGGTACTCAGTAATCTTCTCTTTTAATTGTCTTTCGCGGGATTCAATTTCCACAAGTTCAAGTTCTGCACCTACGAGATTAATGTTAGAGGGAATAAGTTTCAGATTCTCAATTTGCGTTTCCATCAGGCAGTCTTTAAGCTTTTTGTCGGATATCAGGAGCTGATAAGTTGTATTCAGGCTTTCTTTTGCATCAATTCCCATGCCTGTTGTCGCATTTCCCTGCGGGTCCGAATCAATCAGGATTACACTTTTCCCGGCAGAAGCAAGGCTCGATGAAAGATTCACAGCAGTTGTTGTCTTTCCGACTCCGCCTTTCTGATTCGATATTGAAATAATTTTTGCCAATATATTACGCTTCTATGATATCACCTGGTTTCATGATGATGCATTTTTTCCCGATAGAAGTTATTTTTTTCTTAAAGTCATTTGCATCTACTTTTATCACATCGAATGTATTGTAATGTACCGGGATAATATTTTTTGCATTCACATACTCGGCAGCTTTTACGGCATCATCAATTCCCATTGTGAAATTATCCCCGATTGGCAGAAATGCATAATCTATTTTATTTGTTTCCCCGATTAATTTCATATCATAGAACAAGGCTGTATCTCCGGCGTGATAAATTGTCAATCCGTCCATATATATCAATATTCCTGCCGATTCACCTGCATAAGCTCCGTCCGGAGTTGATGAGGAATGAAGAGCAGGAGTAAGTTTTATTCTTCCGAACGGAAAATTATAACTGCCTCCGAGATTTAATGTATGTACAGATCTTGCACCCTTACTTTCGGCATAGTTTGCAAGCTCAAACATAGCGAGCACCTGGGCGAAATTTTTTCTTGAAATTTCGACTGTATCCCCGAAATGATCCCCGTGACCGTGTGTTAAAGCAATATAATCACATTTAACCTCTGACGGTTTAATTTTTGCATCCGGATTTCCCGTTATAAATGGGTCAATCGCAATTGAATGCTTTGCATTTTCTAATTGAACGAACGCATGTCCGTGATATTTGATTTTCATGGTTTTGTAATGTTTTAATTTTATAAATTACAATTAAATAAATACTAATTCAATTTTAATAGAGTTACATACAATTTGAGGTTTATCTTATGTAGCATAGGGAGTTTCTTTACTATTTTAAACATTCAGGATGTTTTGAGAGTTCAAATTCAGTTCATTTAAAGCTATTTACTTTTATTAATGATAAATATATTTTATGCTAAATTAAAATAAACAAAATTATGCTTTTACAAGATAAATTAAATTCAATTATTCCAAAACTTAGAAAAGAAGCAAAGGAAATAGTCTCAAAGCACGGCAATATGTCAGTTGGAAATGTTACATTGGAACAGGTATTTGGCGGGATGAGAGGTATCAAAGGATTAATATGCGATACTTCTGAGGTTAATCTTGATACAGGGCTATCCATCAGAGGTATTCCGATACTCGAACTCACTGACCGGTATCCTGAAGAAATCTTTTATCTTATGCTTACAGGGGAATTACCAAATAAAGCTGCTCTCGATGATTTACAGGGTGAATTGAAACGAAGAAGTGATGTTCCGTTTTACGTTTGGGTTATTTTAAGTGCAATTCCTTATGAAACACATCCAATGGTAGCCTTGAATACCGCAATTCTTGCTATGGAAAACGAGTCATTTTTCAGAAAAAGATACGAAGAAGGAATGAATAAAAATGATTTGTGGGTGCCGATGCTTATTGACTGTCTTAATATAATAGCCCGCGTTCCTGTGATTGCAGCTTTTATTTACAGAAGAAAATTTAGTAAAGGACCTAAAATCGAAATTGACCCTACCCTTGACTGGGCTGCAAATTACGGACACATGCTTGGAGTTGAAAAATATAAAGAGTGTTTTTTTGCAATGATGAGATTATATTTAACACTTCACGCCGACCATGAAAGCGGAAATGTCAGCGCATTTGCATGTTCGACTATCGGCTCTGCACTTTCAGATCCTTATTATGCGATTAGCGGAGGTTTGAACGGACTCGCCGGTCCGCTGCACGGACTTGCAAATCAGGAATGTCTGAAGTTTATCATAAAACTGAGAGATGATATCGGTCACGAACCCAGCGATGAAGAAGTTAAAAATTACTGCCAGGCACTACTAGATAATAAAAGAGTAATTTCAGGATATGGGCACGCTGTATTGAGAGTTACTGACCCGAGATTTACAGCACTTTTAAATTTTGCCTGTGAATCTATGCCGGAGGATAATCTGATTAATATTGTAAAACAGTTATATAATATTGTTCCGAAACTCCTGACTGAACAGGGCAAGGCAAAAGATCCATGGCCAAATGTTGATGCGGCAAGCGGTACATTATTGAACAGATTCGGAATTACAGAATATGAATACTATACTGTTGTATTTGCGGTATCCAGGATTCTTGGTTTAAGTGCTCAGCTAATACTTGCAAGAGCAATGAATATGCCTATCACCAGACCAAAATCTGTTACTACTAAATGGATAAAGGATATGATTAAAAAATCGGAAAAAGAAACCGTTAAAGAATCCGTAAAAGAAACTGTTAAACATCCTGCAGAAGTAAAGAAATAAAATAACGGAGTATTATTATTTTCATAATATTAAAAGATTCCATCTTGTTTAAAGATGGAATCTTTTTTTGAAACAAATTTGACTTTTTCTTCGTCTAATATATTAACTGTCTTGAATTAAATTAAATTGATTAAAATGAAAAAGTATATTCTACCCCTTATTTTTATTTTCGGTTTTCTGAATATTTCATTTGCACAATTCGATGATGACGATGATAATGGTTATCGTCACCACAACAGGTTTCATTTCAAAAGGTATTTCGAAAAACCTAAAATTGAAGTTGGTTACGGATTATCGAATTTGAAACTGGATGGTTTCACTAATAAATTTGAAAATACTTCCCTGGGAGAAATCAAATTGGGCTATTCGGGACAGTGGTCATCCTGGTATGGGAAGACTGTATTGAAATATAATTATGCCTATGTAACATTTGGAACTTATACCACAGATTTGGACTCCCGGACAAAAACCATTGGAAACCTGAAGTCATCACTCTGGAGATTCGGAATCGGAAACGAAGAGGGATATAATATTAGAGCCGGAAAAATTGGAATCATTCCCTACACTTCAGGGGCAATGGTGTGGTCAAGCCTTGATATGAAGCAACTTCCGGATTCTTCAAATCTTACGGACCTTAACAGAATACTACTTTACAATAAAACGATGAGATTCGGAAATGTTTATAACGGGGGTGTGGATTTACAGTTTACCAATATGTTTGGGCTAAATTTAAGTTATGAGCGCGCAAATATTTACCAAAGACACTTATTTTTCAGAAATTTTGTAAGTATGTTAATTGAACAGGCAGGTGCCGGAATGATTGATGGATTTGTCGGTTCAATCTTAAGACATGAACCTGTAGCCGGTGCAATTGTAAATTTTGTTTTAAAGAATGCATATTATTTCGGGATATAACCAGCTCCGTTCCAAACAAATGAACTGGCCCCTTGGAGGAGAAGCAACTTTGAATTATAGTACATTCAAAGCCGGACTAACATTTTCGTTTTGAGATCAGATTCAGTTGCCTATACAAACCTCTAGTTCCCGGGCACCCTTTGGTTCATCCCCTGATTGGGAACTCCTACATTTCCAATCCTAGTTCCGGGAACTCCTACCCCTAGTTCGCAATCCCCTGATTGGGAACTCCAAGTTACGATCCCATCAATTCTTCGGATACTTTCTGAAAAATTGTGCGATTACTTTATGGAATTTATGAAAACCTGCAACAGGCTCCGCCGCCATAAATATACATTGACCGGAAATTAAATTGATTCCTCTTTCACGCGCTAGTTCCAATGCTTCTTTGGTCTCGGAGCCCTGCTGTATCCAGATGTGTTTTATATTTCTCAGGATTGCCTGTTTCAAAATTTCCATTGTATTCTTTTTGGCGGTTACAATCAAAATCGCATTTGTGTCGGATGGCAGGGATTCAACATTACTGTAGCATTCGTCGTTATCAATTGTTTCGGTATTTGGATTTAACGGATAAACTTTCAATCCTTTTTTCTTCAATTCGTTGTATACCATATAGCCAAATCTCTTTGTGTTTCTGGAGACACCTGCAATTCCAATTGCACTCTGAGACATAAATTCTTTAATTTGTGATTGTGATATCATGATAATTGAAAATTTTAATAAATATTCTTTCTGTAAATTTAAAAAAATCAGAAAAAATTTAAAGTCAGAATTTATGCGATATATAAAATATTAAGACCACCGGGTGAGATTATTGCATTTTTCATCCGATGGCTAAAATAATATGTTAATTAAGTACTATCAGTTTCCGATTAACTGTACTGCATCAATTTCTTTCCAGCCCGGAAATGAATTTGTAGCAAGGGTGATTTTAACAATCTTTGTCTTGTAATCTGTTTTATCAAATTTTACATTAAAGTATTGTATCGTATTTTGTTCATATTTCGTTTTGTCAATACCTTCCCAGACTGTATGGTTTTTCCCTTTTCCATCTATCAGTTCAATCTGAATTATCGAACCCGGATTGTAAGATTGCCTGATTTTTATTTCGGTTGCATTTACAGGTTTTGCATAAGTGAGTTTTACCCACTCTAATCCCATTTGAGATTCTTTCGAAGTCCATGCTTTTCCGTTGTCCCCATAAACTTCCACATCAGGTTTCCCGGTCATTTGCAGAGCTGACCATGACTCAGTTCCCGTATGGTCCTGGTACGATGAACTTGCTTCAGCATCGACAACCCATTGACCCAGGGAATCATTTAAAATCTTTTGCTCTTCCAATGCCGCCTTCACTTTTTTCTCTTTGTCAGCCTGTTCCGAAGCAGCCTTCAATGAATCATCTTTCTTTTGCTGTACCGTCGTTTCTTTCTTTTCCTGAGCACTTCTGTCGTCTTTTTTCGCTTCCTCTTTCTTGCCGCAGGCGGTGAATAGGAATGCAATTAATATAAAAAGATAAATAAAATTTTTCATTTTGTCCTCCAGTAAGTTAGTAAATAATTTTTAATGAATTATTTTTTTTGATAATCCAGTTATGAAAATAGAATGTAGTAGTGTTAACGTTAAAAATAAACTTAATTATTTTATCACTAATATTCTGATGGAATTCCAAAAATGTAAATAAATTTTTTATTTTAATGCAATTTCCTTTGCGTTGAATATTCTCTTTGTTATCAATATTTTAAAATAAAAAATCTATGAAAAACCTGTTCGCTTTAATATTACTTTTTTTAACATCCGTCCGGTTTTTAGGCTGCCCTTATACCTCAAATGTTCCAATTGATAAGCCAAATATGAAGATCGAAAACAGTTATTTAGGTGTTTGGTCTGAAACTAATATCTCGACAGTTAGATATGATATAAAAAAATTAAATGATTTTGAATATTTAATCATTCAATTACCTGATACTACTTCAAGAAATATTAATTCATTTGATAATGATACAGAGCAATCTAACGATGTAAAAAAATCGTCCGATACAACAACTTATACGGGGCATATTTCAAAAATAAAAGATTTTTATTTTCTGAACCTTAAATCAAAAGGTGAAAATTTCCTTGAAGCTAACAAGTATAATATTTTTAAAATAGATTTTACCGGCAGCTCTGAATTCAGATTAACTGAAATTACATCTAATATTAAAGAACAATTCGATAACTCGAACGATTTAAGAAATTTTATAGAAAAATATATGGATTCAGGCATCAGTTTCTTTTATGGGTCTGAAAGTACATATCTAAAAGAAAAATAAATTATAATTACCATATGAGAAAAATTATTACTGTTTTATTTATTTTTACCACGTTTCAGATTTCTTTCTCACAGATAATATTTTACAACAAGATAGATTCATTGGTTAATATTGTTTCAGTAAACAGTATATTAAAATTTGACCGCGAATTATCAGGAGATACGCTTACTTCTATCGGAAGTCTTCCTTATTTAATATATTCAAGATATTATACATCTCCTTCTAATATTAAAGCTGCGCAGTATATATATGAAAAGTTTCAAAGTTTCGGACTCAATACAAGGTTTCAGAACAATAATTCTACTAACGTAAATGTTATAGGGGAAAAAACAGGTTCTCTTTATCCGAATCAATATATAATAGTAAGTGCACATTATGATAATTATAGAAGCAGTGTTACAGGTATTGATACAGTTCACGGGGCAGATGATAATGCTTCCGGGGTTTGCGGAGTTCTCGAATCTGCCAGACTGCTTGCCAATTTTAATTCAAAATATACCTTACTGTTTATTGCCTTTGACGAAGAAGAAATGGGATTATTTGGTAGTATGGCATTTGTAGATTCTGTTTATGCTCATAATGATTCTATTGTGGCTGTGCTTAATATGGATATGATTGCCTGGGATGGAAATAATGATTTTAAACAAACTATTATGACCGATTCAAGATCTGATGTGCTCGCAAATGAATATATAAATGTATGCCAGCTGTATTCTCTTGGTATTCAGGTCGCAAATAGAACCGCCAGCAGTGGAAGCGACCACTGGTATTTTTGGCAAAAAGGATATAAAGCTATCACTTCCATTGAATATACAAGCGATTTCAATCCTTATTATCATACAATTCAGGATAATTTTTCTCATGTAATACCGGAATACTTCCTGAGACTTACAAAAGCTGCTGTTGCAACAGTTGCATCGTGGGCTGTGGATTACAGATATTATATTTCCCACACTCCTATTGCATCCGGTATCGATACTTCTGCGAAAACAGTTAATGCAATAATCAATTTCCCAATTTCGATTGGTTCAGGTTCTAATGCACCGAGATTGTATTATAAAATCGGGAATGGAAGTTATAATTTTGTAAATGCTTTCACTATAAGCGCAAACAATTACAGTTTCGGAATTCCGGGACAACCGGCAGGTTCAAAGGTTACTTATTATTTAGCAGCACAGGATTCAACCGGAAACTATGTATGCACATATCCGGCAGGTGGAAGCGGCTCCAATCCGCCGGGGACAACACCTCCGCCAAATCCGATTGTTTATTATATATTAACAAATTACAATCAGTGCTCTAATACAGTACCCAAGCCTATTAATAATCTTCAGATTACTCAGGACACAATTAATATATCTCAAAGTGGAATCATTAATGATGTTAATGTAAATCTCACTATTAATCATGCCAACGACGGCGATCTGTTTATTATGGTTATTTCTCCGAATAGCAGCACAACTCTATCACAATATATCGGTGAAGGAGGACAAAATTATATAAATACTACTTTTGATGATTCTGCATCAATACCTATTACTGCCGCATCACCGCCTTTTACCGGAACCTTCAAGCCGCAGGGATTATTATCATTGCTTAACAATCAATCTGTTGCAGGAAAATGGATATTAAAAATATACGATAAAGCATCACCGAATACCGGTTCTTTGATTAGCTGGTGCCTCAATATTAAATATACTACTCCAATTGGAATTGTCGAAAATATTTCTGTTACAAAAGGATTTGCATTATATCAAAATTATCCGAATCCGTTTAATCCCGTGACGAAAATAAAATTTGAAATTCCATCACTTTTGTCATTCCCGCATGTTCTTAGCGGGAATTCATTAGTAACGTTAAAAGTTTATGATATTATCGGTAAAGAAATTACAACGCTCATAAATGAGCAGTTACAATCCGGTACTTATGAAACAGAATGGGACGGAAGCAACAATCCGTCCGGAATTTATTTTTATAAATTGACAGCCGGAGATTATACAGAGACTAAAAAAATGCTATTAATTAAATAATGATAGTTAGTTAATTAATAGTCCTCCGATCTTTATGGCGGGCTGATGATAAAATGATTTTTAAGTACAAAATTTATTCAGAGTAATAATACTTAATATATGAACGGTATTATGCGTTTTGTTTTATTGATATATTCCAGATATTGTTTTCCGAATTGTTCAGCCAGAACATTCTCTTCAATTCTCATTCTATAAATAAAAGCGAATAAAGTCGGCAGAAATATTATCATCAGGCTAAGCCAGTTATTTAAAGAAAGTCCAAACCCAAGAAACGATAATAAAGAACCTGTATAAGAAGGATGTCTTAAGTATTTATAGAATCCGCTTTGTATCAGTTTATGGTCATCCCGGATTGTAACATTAACAGTGAAAAATCTTCCCAATTGTTTAATTGCAGCGAATCGGATAATCATACCAATAATAATTATTATTACTCCAATTAACGAAAGTAGTTCGCCTGGAATAAGGGGATGAGCAAAATTTGCTGATACAAAAACTCCGATTGTTATTGAAAAAATGATTGAAACCCAGAGATAATTTTCAGTATTTTTATCAGAATACTTTTTATCAGACTTACCCGAACGAACAAAACGGTTTAAATATATTTCAGAGAAAAACCATATGAGGTATATTACTTGATATATGTTCATAAACTATTATTTTTTCTTTTTAATCTGTATGAACTCAATCGGAGCACCATTTTCTTCAATAAATGCTACGATATTCCCTTCTGAAGGACTGTTTGGTTCTATAATTACTTTCTTTCCTATAATCGCTTCATATATATCATCAACTTCAAAAGCTATATGCGGTAATGTTTTTACAATCTCGGGCAACTGGCAATCTTTTTCATATCTCATCCATTCAATTCCATATTCGCTTTTCTCGTAGCCATAATGGTAAACCTTATAATCTTTTAAATATACTTCTCCTTCAATCGGAATATCTGTCGGTATTCCAATATGATGATATTTTAATTTTAGTTTTTTAGTCATTACTCAATATTTAATCCACCATAGTCTTGACTTTTTTCCGCCGACAATTTCGTGTGCAGTTAAAATTAAGGTGTCATTCTTGAATTCAAAATCACGTGTTAATATTGTTCCCCAGTTCTTTGGCTCCGTTGCAGAAAGCCGTTTGTGTTCTATAATGTTATCGGTAATTTTATAATCAGCAAAGTAAACCCAGTTAGATTGATAGAATTTCACTAATTCTTTTAAACTCTCAATGTTTAAACTGTCGGGATTTTTATTCGTGTTAAAATCTTTGTATCCTTTTGAAGTGATTTGAACGCCCATATGTCCCTGTCCGTCATATATAATGTATCCTGTCCACCCGGTAAATGTAGAGTCATATAGCCATTTGCCGGAGACATTGTCGAGCGATTCGATTTTATCGAGTCTCCACATTCCGGAAAATTTGCATTCATCCGTTTGCACTTTGTGGCTGCAAGCAGAAAAGGGCAGGAGCACAAATATAGCAAATAATAATTTTAATAATTTCATATGTCAAAAAATTTAAATTTATTTATGTTTATTTATCGTCATTTCCGATAAAGAACATCGGGACTACCGATTAAATAACTATCATTATTTAATCAGCAGCATTTTTTTATGTCAGTACATTCTTCTAAGGTTAAACAGTAAAGATATTCTCCGTAAAAAACGTTCTATATTGACTTTATTTATCTCGAAAAAAATATTTTATAAAAATTCTCGAATTCTCACTTAACATCAGGTAATCCATACTGTATTATTTTCACCTTTTCTTCAGTAATTAAAGCACTGCCGATAAAATTATTTTCATCGAAAGCTTTCTTTAATTCCTCAATTCTTTCTTCCGTATCAACAATTTCGATTACAATAGGCAGGTCGCTCGATAGCTCTAATAAATTTGAAGTATGTATTTTGCTTGCTTTACCAAAACCTTCAATGCCTCTCAAAACAGTTATTCCTGAATAATGATTCTTTCTAAGGTATACCGTAATATATTTATAAAGACTTGTATGATTATATTTATCGGATTCACCAATAAATATTCTCAATAACGTGGCTGTAGATTCTTTTTTCATTTTATTTTGTAATTAAAATTGCCAATTCCTTACCTAAATAAACAGCTATTAAGCAAAGGAATATATTAAAAAATAAATTTAAGCCGAAATAAAAAAATTCTTTCCCTTCAAATAACGTAAACGATTCATAAGCAAAAGTTGACATTGTTGTAAACGCTCCGATAAATCCAATTGATATAAAATCTCTTACATTTGTTGGAACAGATTTTCCAAAAGAGATACTGTATAAAATAAAACCAAGTAAAAGACTTCCAATAAAATTTACAGTAAATGTTCCAAGCGGAAATGTTGTAACGAAGCTATTAAGATATTTTGATACAAGAAATCTTGAAATTGAACCTAAGAATCCACCGAACCCGATAGATAATACATGATACATATTAAAATATTTTTCTTTATAGATTTTTTTTATTTTAATAAATGGATAGAAAAATTATTTTTTTCACAACTACTGGTTCTTAAATGCTTTTCTTCCTGCAAATTTTGCTTCGTTGCCCAGCATTTTTTCTATTTTGAGTAAGCGGTTGAACTTTGCTATCCTTTCGCTTCTGCATCCCGAACCTGTCTTCAAATGACCGGCACTTACTGCAACAGTTAAGTCTGCAATAGTCGTATCTTCTGTTTCACCTGAGCGATGAGATATAAAACAATTATAATTATTTTTTACTGCAAGATTTATTGTATCGAGCGTTTCAGTAACGGTTCCGATTTGATTTAATTTTATTAATACAGAATTTGCAATTCCAGCTTTAATTCCTTCTGCTAATATCTTCGGATTAGTGCAAAATAAGTCATCACCTACAATCTCAATTTTATTTCCCAATTCATCTGTAAGCATTTTCCATCCTTTCCAATCGTTTTCCGCCATACCGTCTTCTATCAGAATAATAGGATAGCGATTAACCCAGTCAACCCAGTGTTTCACCATATCTTCAGAGGTCCTTTTTGATTTATCTGATTTGAAATTTACATAAAATCCATCGTCAAACATTTCACTTGCTGCCGGGTCAAGGCATATTGAAATATCATCTCCCGGGTTTGTATCCTGCCTGAACTATTGCCTCCATTATCACTTCCATTGCTTCTTCGTTTGATTTAAAATTTGGTGCAAAGCCGCCCTCATCGCCTACGCCCGTGTTATATCCTTTTTTAATCAGAATATTTTTAAGTGTGTGGAATGTTTCAACTCCCATTCTGATGGATTCAGTAAAGTTCGGAGCATTGTGAGGAACAATCATAAATTCCTGGAAGTCAACATTGTTATCTGAATGTTTACCGCCGTTTATGATATTCAGACAGGGTACAGGAAGTAAATTTGCATCCATCCCGCCTAAATACTGAAATAATGGAATACCGAGAAATACTGATGCAGCTTTTGCTGAAGCCATCGAAACTCCAAGTATTGCATTTGCTCCGAATTTCGATTTATTAGGGGTTCCATCTAGTTCTATCATTTTTAAATCAATCTCTTTTTGTTCTGTAACAATCATTCCGATTATTTCCGGTGCGATTTTTTTATTTACATTTTCAACGGCTTTTAATACGCCTTTTCCGTTATACCTTTTTTTATCACCGTCACGCAATTCCATTGCTTCCTTTTCACCGGTTGATGCTCCGGATGGAACAAATGCATTAACAGTAATGCCATTATCGAGATTCATTTCAACTTCAACTGTTGGATTTCCCCTTGAATCCAGAACTTCAAGTGCTTCAATTTTTTTTATTTTCATTTTGCTTTACTCCTTTTAAGTATTTTTGTTTTAAATCGTTTTTTATGTCTTCTGTATAAAGTAAAATAGATTTTATAAAATAGTTCATTTGAGGAAATTTAATATCACTATTTTTCTCTTTAATCAATTTTCATTTCAGGATGAGTTTAAATAATTCTTTTTCAGGAACCATTTTAAGTTAATTTAATATAATTAATTAAAAAATTAAGGTCGGTAACATAATCTTTGATATTAATTTTTCAGTCAAAGATAGTTTTTATAAATTGTTTTCGGGAAATTTCGTAGATTATATATCAAAAATGATTTTTAAGTTCGGGTTAATATTCTTATGTAAATTCATCAATGCCGGTTAACATAAAAAAAACCGGTACACCTTTCGGTATACCGGTTAAAGATTGACGTATCTAATATTTTAGTAGTTTCTTCTTGGTCTTCTGTCGTGACCACCGCCGCCGCCACTTCTGTTACCTGATTCAGTCTTTGGTTTTGCAACATTGACTGTAAGAGGTCTGCCGTTGAATAATTGACCATCAAGTTCCTTGATAGCTTTTTCACCGGCTTCTTTGTCAGGCATTTCGATGAATCCGAAGCCTTTTAGCACTTTGGTGTAATTGTCTCTGATGAGTGTAATATCGGTTACTTCACCGAATTCGGCGAATGCATCCCGGATTTCATTCTCAGTCGATTCTCTTGAAATGTTTCCTACGTAAATTTTCATTTTTTTCTCCTGCCTTATTGAAGGCGTTTAATGCGTTAATCTGAAAAAAATTAACACAATTGGTTAATAAAGATTGAACATGAAAGCTTTATTAAAAGTTATTTCGGTAGATTTTTTTAGGAGAAAAGAAATCATGAACAGGAAGAATCAGCTAATGAAATAGGAGTATATTTCCGGAAAATGAAATTCTATCGCTAAAGAACCGAAAGCTTTTAATAACTCTATGCTTTCAATCTAAATAAGATACAGATATGATTATGTAATATCAAGATATATTAATATTATATTATACTCTCCAAATATAGAGTTTCTTGCCGGCATTCAATATATCATCTTGTTTTATTAACAATATAAACGCCGATGATGGTGATAGCCATTCCCGTATAATGTAAAGGATATAAACTTTCACCGTCAATAAGTCCCCATATAACAGCGACAAATGGAATCAAATAAGTTACCGAACTTGCAACAACAGCCGTTGTAATCCTGATTAATTTGTTATAAAGAATCAAAGCAAAAGCAGTGCCTATTAGTCCCAAAATTGAAATATACAACAATGATTCTACAGCTCCGGGCACAGTTTTTATTCTGTATATAAAATCTGTTGAAAATAGTATTACGAGCGCTATCGGACCAATTGAAAATAATGACAGAGACGTTAACAAAATTGCTTTTGTGTCATTAAAATATTGTTTTATCAGATTCAATGACAAAGAATAAAATAACGTTGCCAGTACAACGAACCAGACAAAGAGATTCATATTTCCCAAATCTCCGTTATCCGTAACGAAACTTAACCCTATTGAACCGACAAATGCAATGAAGAGACCGATAATTTGAAGAAATTTGATTTTATTTTTAAAAAAAGAAAACGATATTATTAGTGTGAACAAAGGGGTAAGAGCATTCAGAATTCCTGTTAAAGAACTTTTCAATTCCGTTTCCGCCAGTGCAAATAAATAAGCGGGAATTAAATTCCCTAAAAATCCGATTATAAAAATTATTTTCCATCTTTTAAACTGGAGTTTCTTTAAATTTATCATTGCATAAGGCAGAAGAGCAAGAAAAGCAAAAGACATTCTCAAAGCTCCTACCTGTGCAGGTGAAAAAACCTCAAGTCCTTTTTTTATAAGTATAAAAGAACTTCCCCAAATAATTGATAAAATTATAATAAGTATCCAGGATAGTAATGACTCTTTATGCTGTATTCGTTGAATCAATTGATTTAAAATATGTCAAATTAAACAAAAACAGGTGTATTTAAAAGGAAGTACAATTTAGTATTTATAAAATATTATCTAAATTTTTTATTTACAATTTCTTAACTTTTACATAACACTTGAAATCCCTAAAATTATTATTTTTGAATATCATTTTTTAACTAAACATATATAAGATGAAAAAATTACTTATTACATTGATTTTAACTTTATTGATTACTGCCGGTGCCTATTCTCAGGAAAAGAAAAAAGAATTTACTCCATCCGTAAAAGTTTGGGGCATGGCATTTATGGATTATTATTATAAAGTAAATGGTGACACCACAGGTTCATCAACTATGGAATATTCAAAAACTCCGAAAGATAAACAGGCATTTGCTTTCAGAAGAGTCTACCTCGGACTGGATTATAGTATAAGTGAAAGATTTGCAGCAGAGTTTGTTGCCGAATTCGGCGGTAAAGACCTTCTCCCGGGTACATCTGTAAACAGCTCCGGAGCCGGCTATTCAAATAGTCCTGATGGCAAAGAAACTTTTTATATAAAGATTGCCAATCTCAGATGGAAAAACATATTTTCAAATGCTGATTTAATTGTCGGGCAATTATCAACTCCTGCATTCTCTTTACTTTCGTGAAAAAGTATGGGGCTTCCGAAATGTCGAAAAGACAATAATGGATGCACACGGTAATGCAGGGTCATTTGATTTTGGAGCAGCACTTTATGGTAAATTCAACAAAGAAGGAACATTTGGTTACAATGTAATGATAGGAAATGGCAGAGGAGCCCAGCTTGAAAACAATAAATTTAAAAAATATTATGGTGACCTTTACGGATATTTCTTAGATAAAAAAATAGTTATTGACGTTTATGGTGATTATGAGGATAATACTACCTCAAATGAGTTTGTAAATTCGAAAACATATACAATTAAAGGTTTTGCAGCTTTGCAAATGGATAAATTCAAATTAGGTGTTGAAGCATTCCAGCAAGCAGTCGAAACAACAGGAACTGCCGTCAGACCTTTCGGTCTTTCGGTATTTGCAAATGCTAACTTCTTAAATGATAAGACCAACAATCTTGATATTAATGCATTTGCAAGATATGATATGTACGATCCCAACAACAACAATACAACTTCCGGTTATAAAGAATCATTCATCACTGCAGGTGTAGATTTCCAAATTGACAAACAAGTTCATATAATCCCGAACCTATGGATGAATATGTATTCTGATAAAGCTTCTCCAAGTACAGACAGGAAATCAGACGTGGTTCCGAGAATAACTGTTTCTTACAGAACCCCATAATTTTCCTTTCATCTTAGTTATATAAAAACGCCCGATTTTGGGAGAATAAAATCGGGCGTTTTTTCAATAATAATTTTACTTAATTCTTTTGCGAAAGAATTAAAAACCTATCTTCCAGTTTTTCATTTCTTCATACATCTTGTAATTTGTCAGGTCATAATGAATCGGAGTCACGGAAATATAGTTCTCGTCAACAGCTTTCTGGTCAAAATCATTTGTCTTGTCAAGCTTCAGCATATTTCCTGTAAGCCAGAAATACTCGCGTTTATTAGGGTCAAGCCGTGATTCGTACCAGTCATCCCAGTATGAATTACCTTTTTTGGTAATCTTTACTCCTTTGATTTTTTCTTTCGGGACAGCAGGAACATTAACATTAAGGAGGGTTCCCTGAGGAAGTCCGTTTTTCAAAATTATTTTTGCAAGCCGTGCAGCGAATTTCGCGGCTGCAGAAAAATCTTTATATACATAACTTGTCAATGATATCGCAATAGATGGAATTCCGAGTATCGTTCCTTCCGTAGCGGCTGATACGGTTCCCGAATAAATAATATTAATTGCTACATTCGATCCCTGGTTAATTCCTGAAATGCAAAGGTCAATTTTTTTATCTTTTAGTATTGTTCTCACACCCAGCTTTACAGCATCTGCCGGAGTGCCGTCAACAGCATATCCGTAAAAATCTTTTTCTATTAAATGTTTCGTATATCTTATTGGGCTTGACATAGTGATTGAGTGTCCGACGGCACTCATTTGTGTGTTGGGTGCAATCACATATATTTCAGCAAAACGTTTTATCTCCTTTGCAAGCGCCTTTATTCCATCGGCATCGATGCCATCATCGTTAGAAATCAGTATTACAGGTTTTTTAATCTTTTTTATCATGTTAATCTTCTATTCCGAATTTAATTTCTTCCAGATAATGTCTTTTAGTTCTTTTAAATTTTCCCCGCTCACTGATGAAAGGGGGATTGTTTGAACATCTTTTAGTTTAACAGCGATTACTTTTTTCTTAATGTCTTCACCTAATACATCTATTTTTGTAAGACATAAAATTTTTGGTTTCTCAATCAGGTTTACATCGTATGTTTTCAGTTCATTAAGAAGAATCTTGTATTTATCGGTTATATAATCTTTAATTTCTTTTTTAGTATTTAATTCTTCTTCAAGAATATTTGATGTGTCAACCATGAAAGCAAGTAGTCTAGTTCTTTCAATATGCCTCAGAAATCTTATCCCGAGCCCTTTCCCGTCAGATGCTCCTTCGATAATTCCGGGAATATCCGCAACAACAAATGAAGTGTATTCCTTATACTTCACAATTCCGAGATTCGGAATTAAAGTTGTGAAAGGATAATCTGCAATCTTAGGTTTGGCAGATGAAATTTTGGATATTAAAGTGGATTTGCCTGCATTTGGAAGACCTACAAGTCCGACATCAGCTATAAGTTTTAATTCTATTATTACTGTTTTTTCTTCGCCTTCACGTCCGTGCTCTGCATACCGGGGTGCCTGGTTCGTAGAGGTTTTATAATGAGTATTTCCTTTCCCGCCCTTTCCGCCTTTGAGCAAAATTTCTTCTTTTCCGTCTTGTAAAAGTTCTATTAAAACTCTTCCACTCTCAAATTCTTTTATCACGGTTCCGCAGGGAACCATTATCACTATATCTTTCCCGCCTTTACCGTTCTTATCGCCTCCCATACCGTGTTCACCGCGTTTGGCTTTATAAATTGTTTTATATCTGAAGTCTATCAGGGTTGTAAGCTGTGAACTGGCTTTGAATATGATATCACCCCCCTTGCCTCCGTCTCCGCCGTTTGGACCACCTTTGGGAACATATTTCTCCCGTCTGAAACTTACACAGCCATTTCCTCCCTCTCCGGATTTAATAACTATCTTAGCATAATCTATAAACATTTCTTATCCTTTTTCTAACTCTTATCTTTTTTATTATAATATTCATTAAGAATATCAACAAATAATACAATTTTGCTGTCGTGAATGTCAATCTTATTCGTCAGAATCAGATTCTTCAGATATTCTGAAGCATAGTACCATGAGTCAATATTCTCAAGTTCCTTGAAAGCTGTATCCATTGCGGACTTATCAGATTTAAAAATTTTCTTCAGGATTATTTTTAATTCAGATTCTTTGAATAGCCCTTTTATTTGTTGGGGCGTATAAGTATTCTGCTCTTCTGTAAACTCATCCGAAAATAATGGTGTCTGCATTGTTTCAGTCACAACCGGCTGTTCCTTCGATATTATTTCCTCTTCTTGAAATGAAACTTCAATCTTGTCTTCGTTAACAGGTGGTGCAGGAGCTTTTAATTTTTCCCGGTTAACCGGTTCTTTTGCATCAGAATATTTATCGGTTAATACTTTCGTAATTGTCATAAGGTCTAATTCGCGGTCATCTTTTATTCCTTCAATTTTTTTAAATTTTGCCAGTACATCATTGAACTTCTTATCTTCAAGAAATATCCGCAGGAATGAGTAAGGAATTGTTGAATCAAGCCCTACTCTTGTTTCGTCCTCATATTTTAATTTGAAAAGCTGAAGAAAGAAATTCCGTATTTTAATTCCAGTAATATTATTTGTAAACTTTTCATAAAGAGCACTGTCAACTTCTTCAATCAGGTTACGTATTTTATCCCTCGTTACGACAACAAGCCCCGATTCATTTACGTTATTGGCTATATGTTCAGGATAGTAAAGATAAAACCCGAAAATTTCCAGCTTATTTAATATATCATTCGCAGGTTTTGAATCGAGTTTTCCAAAAAGAAAATTTATAATTGTCCATTTTGGCCTGAGAGCATAATTAAGGTTTAGCTTTACTGATTTATCAATTAGGTCAATAAGATTTTTCTTATCACTTACCGAATCAGTTTCAGCGCTGATAAAATTTTTTGTAAATCCGGAAAGCTGTGAATTCTTTATGGAATTCATCGAAAAAATCATTAGATTATTAATTTTATCAGCTTCGGAATTAACCTTAGACTCAATTATTTTTTCAAACATTAGTGGAATACTGAATAAACATTAAAATAAATTAAATCCTCATCATATAAAATAAAGAAAATCAGTATTGAAAATCTGTCAGATTAGCAGGATAAATCGAACCGTGGAAAATTATTTCTCCGGAAATATCTTTTCCGACATTTTATATGCAGCATATGCGATAAAAGGTGCCACGAACACATCAACCGGATAATGTGCTTTTTGAAGAATAACGAAAAATCCGACATGAATTGCAGCTGCCAGGAAAATGCCTTTCAGTTTTTTATTTTGAACGGATAAATAAATCAGGAAAAGTGTCGAGGTATGACCCGAGAAAAACAAATCTTTGGTAATAAGCTTCCCTGTTCCTATCAGGAATACTATCGGGTCCTGCAGATTTATCATTCCCGGAGGCGGATCCAGAGGTAATGAATACATCATAAGTGTTCTCACCCAGACAAGAATAATATATGCACTTAAAGCTTTTATAAGTTGGAAGGGATATTTTGATAAATAAACTAATCCGCCCAGCAGAGAGGAATATATAAACAGAAATATGAACACATTTAAATCAATTGCATTAAACAGTGATAAAATCGGATCATTAAAGGAAAAGCCCTTCCTGTCTTCAATGAAAAGTATAAATCTTGAAAAAAATGATAGTGTAATAACTAAAATTATTAGAACAGCTATTAAAGAATAAATATTGCTTCTTTGCCCGAGAAAATTTTTCCAGTTTGTTTTGTAATCCATATGTTATTTTATTCTGTTTTTTCTTTTTATTCTTTCAAGTTCTTCATCAAACATGTCGTCAGTTTCAAAATTCACCTCTTCAGCATCACTGCGGATATGTGTTTCGTCTGCCTGCTCTTCATCAGGAATATATTCTTTATCGTCTTCTTCCGCTTCTTCTTCCTCCCACTCATATTTTTTCTTCGGTTCGGAATTCCTGAAAATCACAGCGCAGAGCAGTCCCAGCCCTGCACCGGCAATATGCGATTCAAAGGATATTGACTGGTCAACCGGAAACAAACCCCAAACAAGGCTTCCGTAAAGGAAGACCATCAATAGCGATAGTGCAATTGCTCCTTTATCCCTTCTGAACATACCAATGAAAAAAAGATAACTAGCAAAACCATAAACTAATCCGCTTGCCCCGATGTGGTACGCGCTCCTGGCGAACAGCCACACCAGCAGACCGCTCCCCAGGTAAATTATCAGGAAAACTTTTATAGAAGATTTTCGGTAAAAATAAAATAATCCGAAAGTCAGAACGAATAAGGAGATTGAATTGGAAAAGATATGTGTGAAGTTTGCATGTATCAATGGAGAAGTGAGAATACCGAAAAGACCTTTAAGCACTTTAGGCTCAACTCCGTAAACCCCAAGGTCAATCTTTGTATAATACTCAAAAAACCGGACAAGCCAGATTATCAGAATAAAAACTCCTGCAATTATAAAACTTGTCGCAATTTTTACCTTATCTTCTTTAAACGATTCCCTTATCTGTTCCATCAATAATTATATTTTTAATAATTCTTTCTCGATTTGAAAAAATTCCATATGTATTCGCTTGCACTAAAATCCTTGCACACATTGCCTATTAATGCTTTTGGTAAATACTGGTCTCCTCCGGGCCACGTGTGCCCTCCGTTAAAAACTTTAACTAAAACTACCTGGACATTACTTTCGCATCCACTGTAAGTATATTTTACGGAAGTACATCCATCTGTATTGTAAATATCAGGAATCCTCTCAATATCAGAAACAGCAACACATTTAAATCTGGAAACAAATTTATCTATTGTTTTATCTGTAGAAATTGTTATTCCCCGGCTTTTGAATATTTTAAACCCGACGTCTCCGCCATCGTAATTTATTAAAGGGTCTGCAGTCCCATTAATAAGCATTAGAGAGACCGGGTTTTCAAGTTTGTAATCTGCTGAAATATTTTCAGGTATATTTGCCGTGACAGGTGCTATTGCAAGAATTTTATATGGTAATTTGAATGCAAGATATAATGAAAAAATTCCGCCATTTGACATTCCTGTCACAAAAACCCTTGAAGTATCTATTTTATACAATAATTCAAGTTTATCAATCAAAGCAGATATAAATTTCACATCGTCATATTTAGTACCTTCATCAATTTCTATTCTTCCGTCATTCCAGCCCTTATCCATCCCGTCAGGATAAGCAACAACAAATTTTTCTTTTTCAGCCAGGTTATTGAAATCCGTCATTTTCATCATACTTTTTCCCTGTCCTCCATGTCCGTGTAGTGCAATAACAAGCGGAAGATTTTTTGTCTCAATTCCTTCGGGAGTATATATAAGGTATGTCCTGTCAGTTCCATCTACAGTTATACTCTCTTCGCTTAACTGTGCATATGTATTCGCTAAGAATACTGAAATTAAAAATATAATTAGCGGAATGAACCTCAGTATTTTATGAATTTTCATCATTTTCTGGTTTTTATAAAATTACATTATTCGCCTTTCAAAAATAAGATGAAAAATAAACTATCTCCTAATATTTTTAAGTTCAATTATTAATTACTAATTATTAATTATTAATTTCAACTATTAATTCTGCGTTGTTTATTGAAACTGCAAAAATTATTTTAGAATAAAACTTGTTGTGTTTAAGGGTGATAAAATTAACTCATAAAATATATATAATCATTATTCCGGTTCTGTTTTGCGGAGTTTTATATTCGCAGGTAGAAAATGATATACCTGTCGTTTCCCGGAATTATGAAGCCCAGAGTTTTTTTATCGAAGGGAAAACTCTTGAACTCCAGTATAAATTAATTCCTGCTCTGGAAAGTTACAAAACAGCCCTGAAGTTTGACAATGCCCCCGGAATCCATTATGCGATAGCAAATATTTATTATAATACGGATAAATTCCCGGAAGCAATTTTTGAGATTAATAATGCTCTGAAGCTTGATTCAAATGAAATTGATTATCTTGAACTTAAAGGAAATATTTATTACCGGCAGGATAATTATGATAAAGCCGCAGAAGTGTATGAAACCATAGTATCAATAGACTCGGATTACGTTTACGGCTTGTATTTTCTGGCCAGAATGTATCAGGAAATGAAATCCCCTTCGAAAGCAATAATTATTTATGAAAGGATAACAGACCTGATTGGATTTGACTACGAGGTCCTGAAAAGGATGTATGAAATATATTTCAACTATAAAGAATATGATAAGTGTCTTGAAGTCCTGACTTATGTACTTAAGCTTAACCCCTATGACCAGCTTGCAAAGCAGCAGCTTGCAGGGCTTTACGTAAGAATTGGTAAGTTTGAACAGGCAAGGATAATTTACGAAGAACTTGAAGCGTTGAATCCCGGAGATAAAGTTTTGAATACTGAACTGATTAAAATATACTTTAATACAGGTGAAATTGATTTGGGTCTTAAAAAGTTTGCAAAAACACTGAATAAAGATACTTTGAATTACGAGGAAAAGCTTCAGGTCGGAGAAATTTATTATAAACTGATTTCATCTGATTCAAGCGCCACAGGTGCGGCAATCAACATCTTCCGTAATCTGATTTCAGAATATCCCGATAAATGGCTGCCATATTTTTATGCAGGGTCAATTGAATATTTCGCTAAGAATAATAAAAGTGCAGAGGAATATTTTTCAAAAGCAGAACTTTATGCGGATACTTCCAAAGATGCATTTTATCAGATTGGATATACTTATTTTGAACAGGGTAATATAGTAAAGTCTGAAGATGTATTCGTAAAAGGACTAAAGTTATATCCCGATGATTATTTGCTGAATTATTTTTATGGCCTGTCTCTTCAAAGGGATAACAAAGCAAAAGAGGCAATTAAATATTATGAAAAAGCCCATGACCTTTCACCAAAGGATGTTCAGGTAATGGGAACTCTTGCAATGGCTTACAACACTGAAAAGATGTTCAAAAAATCCGACGAATTGTATGAAGAAGCGCTATTCCTTGACCCTGATAATGCTTTGATTCTTAACAATTACGCTTACAATCTTTCAGTGCGAAATGAAAAACTCGAGAAATCACT
This sequence comes from uncultured Ignavibacteria bacterium, assembly GCA_963806045.1. Taxonomy (GTDB): domain Bacteria; phylum Bacteroidota; class Ignavibacteria; order Tepidaquicellales; family Tepidaquicellaceae; genus DATCHW01. Next base: position 638,131 of record CAWDWP010000001.1, read on the forward strand.
GTCTATGGCTCAAAGAGCAATTGCAAAAGAACCCGATAATTCTTCTTATCTCGATACTATCGGCTGGATATATTTCAAGCTTGGTCAAAATGAACAGGCTGTCGTTTATATCAGTAAAGCCATATCGAAAAACGGCTCAAATGCAGTCCTGCAGGACCATCTCGGAGATGTTTATAATGCGATGCACGATTATGATAATGCTGTCAAATACTGGAAAAGAGCACTGGAGTTAAGTCCGTCAAGCTCTGAAATAAAACAGAAAATAGAAAAAGTACAGAAATAAAATAATAGTTCATAATTTAAAAGAATTAATATGTCAGAAAAAAAGGTTCATAATGTAGTTATAATCGGAACCGGACCTGCAGGTTTAACAGCAGGAATTTATACCGCACGTGCAAATTTAAATCCGATAATTTTTGAAGGAACTCAGCCCGGCGGACAATTGATGATTACAACTGATATTGAAAACTATCCGGGTTTTGAAAAGGGTATTTCAGGTCCTGTACTGATGGATATAATGCGCAAACAGGCGCTTCGTTTTAATGCAACATCATACTTTAAACGAATAGGGAAGGTTGATTTTTCCGGACAGCCATTAAAAGTTTTCACCGATGAAGGAGAGGAGTATTTATCAAAAACTGTCATCATCGCTACGGGTGCTTCGGCAAAATTTCTTGGTCTTGAATCTGAACACAGATATATGGGCTATGGTGTTTCTGCCTGTGCCACCTGCGACGGATTCTTCTTCAGGAATCAGCGCGTCGTAGTTGTAGGAGGAGGTGATACTGCTATGGAAGAAGCTAATTACCTCACCCACCATGCTTCGGAAGTCACGATGATTCACAGAAGGGAAGGCTTCAGGGCATCAAAAATTATGCTGGACCGGGTACATAAAAATCCTAAAATTAAATTTATACTCAATACAGTCGTAGAGGAAATCTTAGGTAAAGAAGAAGATGGAAAAAAATCCGTTACCGGTGTAAAACTGCGGAATGTTCAAACTGATGAAATTTCAGAATTCCATTGCGAGGGTGTCTTTATGGCGATTGGACACAGACCCAATACCGAAATATTTAAAGGAATGCTTGATATGAATGAGTCGGGTTATCTGGTTACTAAAAAATCCTCAATGGAAACAAAAATTCCCGGAGTCTTTGCCTGCGGTGATGCACAGGATTTCTATTACAGGCAGGCAGTTTCTGCATCCGGTACAGGCTGTATGGCAGCAATCGATGCCGAAAGATTTCTCGAAATGATGGAATAAAATCACAGATTATTTTGTTTTCATTATGAAACTTATTTTTACTTATTGTATATGAAATTTGCTATGTATTATCGAAACGCAGCGAAGATCCTCCGTGGAGGACTCATTAATCAATATTCATTGTAATTTGTTCTTTATTAATCATTACTCATTAATCATTATTTATTATAATTATGTCCTTCTATCACAAACTCGGGAAAATTCCTCAAAAGAGACATACACAATTCCGTAAGACTGACGGTTCTCTGTACAGGGAAGAACTGATATCATCTCTTGGTTTTGATGGTATCTATACTAACGCATATCATATCAATTCGCCTGCAAGAATTGAGGGAATTGAAGAAGATGATTTCATCTTTATTATACAGGATTGGATCGAATCATCATTGAGGCCGTTTCATTTCAGGACAGCTAAATTTCATCCTGATATGAATTATGTTACCGGTAGAAAACCACTGATGTTCAATGAAAATGTAATATTAAGCTTATGCTGTCCTGATAAAAAGATGGATTATTTTTATAAGAATGCCCTGTGTGACGAACTGGTTTTCGTTCACGAAGGGGAAGGAACTCTCCAGACGAATCTCGGTTTCCTGGATTTTAAAAAAGGTGATTACATCGTAATTCCCCGAGGTACAATTTTCAACATGGTTCATAAAACAGCCTGCCGTTTTCTTGTTTTCGAATCTTTCGGTCCTATTACACCTCCTGCAAGATACCGCAACGAATTTGGCCAGCTTATGGAACACTCGCCTTATTGTGAGCGTGATATCAGGGTGCCGGAAGACCTCGTCACTATTGAAGAAAAGGGGGACTTTGAAGTTAAGGTAAAAAAAGGTGAAAGGATGGTTTCTATCCATTATAAATTTCATCCATTTGATATTATCGGATATGACGGATATTTCTATCCCTGGATTTTTAATATAAATGATTTTATGCCCATTACGGGAAAAATTCATCAGCCTCCTCCCGTTCATCAAACGTTTGACGGTCCCGGTTTTGTCGTATGTTCTTTTGTATCACGGATGCTTGATTATCATCCTCTGTCCATTCCCGTTCCTTACAATCACAGTAATTTGGACTGTGATGAAATGATTTATTATGCCGACGGGAATTTTACAAGCCGCAAAGGAATTGAAAAAGGTTCTATAAGTCTTCACCCGGGCGGAATACCTCACGGTCCTCATCCTGGCACCGTAGAAGAAGCAATCGGAAAAAAAGAAACGATTGAAACCGCCGTAATGATGGATACATTCAAACCCCTGAAGCTCACCCACTGGGCAAAAGAAATCAACGACGAAAAATATTACCTCAGCTGGAAAGAGTAGGAATAAGAGAAACCGTTGAAACGGTTTTTACATTTAGAAAATTCATTATCCCCATAGCTAAAGCTATGGGCTGCTTTAATTCGTTATTTATATTTTCATAATATGAAATCTTTATTCCATTATAATACATTGGTTAACAAAAATCTGGATAGATGTTTAATTTGTTATTTTTATTTTCTCAAAAATTATTAATATTTTAAAAGCAGCCCACGGCTTCAGCCGTGGGATAGATAACCAAAAATAGTTTAACCTTTTAAACGGTTTTTTAAAAATCAAAATATTTTCACGTATGCCACATTCGTTAACGAAAATTTGGATTCATGCGGTATTCTCTGTAAATAAAAGAGAAAATTTAATTAATTCAAATTTTGAGAATCACTTATATGACCACATAAAAGAAAAACTCGAAAAAGATCAAGATTGCAAAGTAAGAATTATCAATGGAGATTCTGACCATATTCATATATTATTTCTAATGTCACAAAATATTGCTTTAAAAGATATAATGCAAAATGTTAAAGGTGAATCATCTCATTGGTTAAATCAAATGAATTTTATTAATCGGAAATTCTCTTGGCAGATTGGATATGGTGCATTTTCAGTTAGTGAATCTATGGTGAATGAAGTAGAAAATTATATAAAAACTCAAAAAGAGCATCATAAAAAAATATCTTTTAAAGAAGAATATGATTTAATTTTGAAAAAATATGGAATATCTGAATAAACCGTTAAAACGGTTTTATCATAGGAGATTTCTTTTTCCCCATAGCTAAAGCTATGGGCTCCTTTCTATTTGTTATATTTATCCCGGCTTAAATTTTAATATATTAAGAGTAGCCCACAGCTTCAGCTGTGGAATTAAAATTCAGCCGTGGATTTAATATTCAGCCAGGAGATTAAATTAAAATATAAATAAAGAGTAGCCCACGGCTTCAGCCGTGGGAAAGATAACCAAACAATGTTTAAACCGTTTCAACGGTTTATTTTATATTTTGGAATTTTGAATAAACATACGAAATGTTTTCCGGTGTTTCAAAGACACATCAAAATTGCAGCAAATTATTTATCACCGTTTTCAATTCTTCTTTTGACATTATACTTCCGCATCCATTCCTGAAAACTTCTTCGCGGTTCAAAACATTAATGTTATCCGAAAAACCGATTAATTTTTTATTGCTTGATTTGCTTTCAACACTTATTTTTTTTATTAATCCAAGAGGGGGAAAATTATTTAATTCCAAATCGATAAGAATCAAATCAAGATTATCTTCTTTTGATATGTTAACTGCCTCATCAAAATCCAGTGTATATACAATTTCTGTCTGGCAATTAAGTTTGGTGAGAGTGAGTGCGGATATTTCTATGTATTTTTTAAGGTCTTCGTCACCGGTTATTAATAGTGCTTTTCTTGTCATTATTATAATGTGAAAAACCCAAACATTTTATGCTCAGGTTTTTCAAATTAAACAATTTATATCTCTTAATAAACCGAAATTGTATTTATAGCGTGTCATGTTTTCTAATCTTAACGCGCACTTTATTACACTCTCACAAATTTCACCCTGTTACACCCTCAATACACTCCATAGACTCTATTGACTACGTCTTTATCTCCTGAACACTCTTTTTCATATGAGGGCATTCCTTCTGGTCAGAATTCCCGTGTGGATAACCGTTATATTCCTTTGTCTCAAATCCAAGTTTATTGATTTCCGATAAAATATTTTCTCTGCTCGTTTCGTTATCCGCAAATGTTACGCTTATTTTCGTCACTTTCACTTCCGGGCAGGATTTTCCGAAATCCACACCTTTCACTCCCTTTATTGCCATCAGTTTTTCTTTGAAATCTGACTGTGATTCCTTAGTAATAAATTCTTTAACAGTGAAATCAAGGATATTATCATCTTTACCTGCCTGTCTTGTATCATGTCCGCTTTTGTGCATAATATCTGCTGAACTAAGTGTCATTTTATATTCATATGCGTGAGCAAACCGATTGGTTATATAAAATAATCCTATAAAAAAAACTAATACAGCTATAGTCGAAATGATAATCTTTTTATTCATTATTTCTCCTTTTTGTATCAAAATGATATTAACTAAGTAAAAGTTCCCGGTTTCACATTTAACATCAGATGTCATACTTCCTTAATTAAATTAATCACACTAATCATTTTAATCTGTGATTTCTTTTGAATTGAAAATCTTTTAAATTCTACACAATATATTCGAGTTTGATAAAAGTATTAATAAATATCGCTTTATTTATTCTGCTGTTTGAAGCCTGTCTCTGTTTTTCCCCAGTTTGTGGATTTCGGTAAAAATAAGGTAATGTATTCTAATTTTGACTGGTATATACTCAACACAGAACATTTTAACTTATACTATTATAAAGAAGCAAAAGAGCTTGCGGAAAAAGGGGCGTATTTAGCAGAAGAGAGCTATAAAATTCTTCAGCAGAAATATAATTATTCACTCATAGATTCAATACCGCTTATTATATATACTTCTCCTCAGCATTTTAAGGAAACAAATACAACCCCGGAATTTATTCCCGAAGGTGTCGGCGGTTTTTTTGAATTTATAAAAGGCAGGGTAGTTCTGCCTTATGACGGCTCTATCGGAAATCTGAAACACGTGATGAGGCATGAATTAGTGCACGTCTTTATGACAAGCAAGATAATCAATAACCTGAAAACTCACGGTACTATTATAGAGCGCCTTCCACCGCTCTGGTTTACAGAAGGGCTGGCGGAATACTGGTCAACAGAATGGGATACTCAGGCGGAGATGGTTCTGAAGGATGCTGTGCTGAATGGATATATTCAAGGACTTTCAAACTGGGAAGATTTTTATGGCACTTATTTAATGTATAAGTTAGGTCAGAAAGCCTGCGAATATATCGGTAAAACTTTTGGCGAAGATAAGATATTGCAGTTGATGGATAATTTCTGGATGTATGATAGTTTTGAGAGTGTTATGAAATATACTCTCGGAAAAGATTATGAGGAATTCGATAAGGGATTTCTTTACTGGCTGAAAAAGCTTTATTACCCCGATTTGAAAACAAAAGATGATCCTTCTCAGATTAGTTTATCCGTTCCGTTCGATGGTTTCGCTTATAAATCAACATACTCGGATATTGATAATCAGAAAAATATTTACTTCATAGGAAACCGTTCCGGCTATACTTCTATTTACAAATATAATCTTGATGACAGAAAGAATCCTGAACTTATACTTGAAGGGGAAAATACTGAACAGTTCGAAGAGTTCCATTTTTTCCGGACTGGACTGGATGTTTCTTCTAAGGGTATGCTCGCTTTTGTAACACGGTCAGGAAGCAGTGATATGCTCCACATATACGATGTAAAAAAAGATAAAAATCTGAACGATTACTCTTTTAAAGATATAGTTGGTATCGGTTCGCCCTCCTGGAACAAAGACGGCAGATTAATTACATTTGCAGGAATTGAGTTTTCCGGAAAAGGGGATATATATCTTTTTGAAATACAAAAAGAAAAACTCACGCGTCTGACCAATGATTACTATGATGACAGGGATGCAGTCATTTCCCCTGACGGAAAATTTATTGTATTTTCCTCCGACAGGTCTGCTTCGGGAAAAAATAATAAATATGATTTATTCATATATAATCTTGAAACCAACGAGATTAAAAACCTGACTGATGATAATAATGTAAATTTCGCACCTGCTTTTTCTCCTGATGGGAAAAAAATTGTTTATACATCCAATGACGCGGGAATCAATAATATCTGGCTGATAAATTTACCCGAAGATATTTCCTCATATAATAATATCACTGCAAAACAGTTAACGTATTTTACAACCGGTGCATTCGACCCGAAATTCTGCGACAGCGCAAAAATTATATTCACTTCGTTCGAAAAAGGTTCTATGGGAATCAAAATTCTGGAGAACGTATTGAAAAAAGAGGATACTATAAGAGATGTATCGAAATTCGAATTTACTTCCCGTGATACGGGCTGGACAATGCCCAAAATATCAGGTGAGCTAAGGAAAAACACATTAAAATACAATAAAAGATATTCGTTCGATATAGCAACAACTGCAATTTCAACTGATCCTGTATTTGGAACTAACGCGGGAGGATTGCTTTCTTTCAGCGACCTGCTTGGAAATGACAGGTATAATTTTCTGCTGTATAGCAATTCCGATGGAACTTCGGAATTCTGGAGGAGCCTGAATATTGCAATTTCAAGGATATCACTGGAACAGAGATTAAATTATGCTTATGGAGTTTTTCACCTCTCGGGAAAAAGATATGACCTTACACAATCTGATTTTTCTTATTATGAAAGAATCTTCGGCACCTATGCAAGTTTTTCATATCCATTTTCATTTTTCAGAAGAATTGAAACTACAGTAAGCCTAGCATCATCAGAAAAAGATCTTGATTTTAATGATATCCGTCGTTCAATTTTGCTGTCAAATAAAATCAGTTATATAAAAGATAATACTCTTTGGTTTATTACCGGACCTATAGACGGAGAAGCATTGAACATCTCCCTGGGATATGAATCGGATATAGAAAACTCAAATGAAAATTATTATAGTTTTCTTTTTGATTACAGAAAATATTTTCGCCTTGCAAAATTTTCATCACTTGCTTTACGAGGTCAATTTTTCATAAACGAAGGAAAGAATCCGAGAAGATATTTTATAGGCGGTTCATGGTCATTGCGCGGCTGGTCACTGTTTTCAATCCGCGGGACAAAACTCTGGCAGACCAATGCTGAACTAAGATTCCCGCTTCTTGACCTGCTTTATATCAGGTTCCCGTTTGGAATGATTTGGGGCTTTCCCGCAATCAGGGGCGCACTTTTCTTTGATGCAGGTAACTCCTGGGATAACAGGGAAAATTACGGAGAAACCAGGGGAAGCATAGGTGCGGGAATGAGGATAAATATATTTGGCGTCCTTGTTCTGAGATATGATTTTGGAAAAAGAATTGAAAAAAATTTTACTAAACTTCAAAGCGACTTGTTTCAACAGGTTTTCTTCGGATGGGACTTTTAAATTATGGCAGTTAAAGATAATAAAAACGCAATAAGCTATTCCGAACTTCTGAAAAAACTTAACCAAGATGAAATTCCTAATAATATTCTGCTTTTTACGAATGAAAAAACATTGTTGGATGAAATTACTTCATCAATAGCAAAAAGATTTCTGGGCGGAATTATTACAAAAGATAACGTCAGGACTTTTTATTCGGATGATAAAAATATTGAGGGAGTTCTGAATGAGTGTTCGAACTACAGCTTTTTTTCCGAAAAAAAAATAATAATCCTGAAAGTCCTGAAAAGAGCGGGAACAAAAGGTGGATTCACAAACGCAGAAAGGCAGTCGCTCATTGCCTACATCAGTAATTTTAACGAAAACATTGTATTTATTCTTAATGTGCTTGATAAAGAATTTAATTTTGAACATTACAAAGATTTCGTTTGTAAAAAACTTTCGGTCTTTATTCTTGATTCCGGTTCCATAAATGACATTGCTAACTGGGTGAAGATAAGATTTGATGATTATAAGATAAGCGAAGAAACCATTCTGCATTTCCTTCAGTTTTTAAACCCCTCGTATGATGAAATAAATTCTGAAATCGGGAAGCTGAAAACATATGCAATGGATAAAAAAGAAATTACGAAGGATGATGTTAATCTTTGCATAGGGTTTTCAAGGGATTTCGATGAAACTGATTTCTTAGAAGCTGTTTTAACAGGCAATTACGAAATGTCAATAAGAATATACGATAAACTTTCATTAAAAGAAGATGTTGAGGTTTTGCTCGTTTCGATGCTCGGTTTGATTACCATTTCGGCGAGCAAGTTGATGGACCCTCAAACTGATAAACTCGGAAAATGGGAACTTATCCGGGAACTAAAATTGTGGGGCGAATCTGACAGAAAATTGAGGATTGTGAAAGAATTTAAAAATAAAATAAATGAACTTAAATTAAAGCAGGCATTTGATTATATTTATAATGCAGATAAGGCGATTAAATCCTCCGGACTGAGTAAAAAAGGAATAATCACAGATTTAATTTATAACATGACGAAAATTTGATTTAGGGAACTAATAAACTTTAATTAAGTTAAATAATTGAGGAAATTTGCTAAAGGGTAACCGGGAATACCGAAGTTTAACCGATGAACAGTTAATAAACGAATTTAAAGAAGGGGATAATGAAGCCTTCAATGAAATTGTTTACCGGTATAAAGATCGGCTGGTTAACTTTTTATACAGGTATACCGGAAATAAAGACGACTCTGAAGACCTGGCTCAGGATGCGTTTATTAAACTTTACCGCTCAAAGCATCTTTATCAGGAAATAGCAAAATTCTCAACATGGTTCTATACAATAGCAATTAATATTGCAAAGACTTCGCTGAAGAAAAAAAACAAAATGAGCACTCTGTCAATAAGTGATTATGATACGGAAAATGAAAAAGATTTTGAACTGACTTCAGATATGCGGGACCCGGATGTCGTAGCAAATGCATCATTGGAAAATTTTTATATTCAGCAGGCGATTAACTCGCTTGATAAAACATATAGTGACGCAATTATTTTAAGAGATATTCAAAACCTTGATTATGAAGAGATTGCAAAAGTGCTGAATGTTCCGATTGGCACCGTTAAATCAAGAATTAACCGGGGCAGGGAAAAACTTAAAATACTTTTAAAAGACATTTATAAACCAAACGAATAATATCGAACATAATTAACAAATTTAATTTTGGAAATAAACGAAGAAAATATTGAAATACGGAAAAGACTCCTTAATCTTCCTAAACTAAAAGCGAGCGAAAATTTTCACATTAATCTTCAAAATAAGATTAAACAACTTGCACTTGATGAAGAGCAGACAAAATCTGCTAAGAATCCGGCATTGGAAATTGGAGTTTTCCAAAAGATTTTCGGGAATAAACGCAAACCCTGGCTTATTCCTGCACTCGGTCTTGCCGTTGTCGCCATTTTAGCATTTTCGGTTATTTTCATAATTAATAAAGACAATCCCGTAAATAAATTACCCGAAGTAACAATTACAAAAGAACCGGCACCCGTTCCTCAGGAACAAACAAAAAGTAATACTGTTACTGATAATCTGAAAAAAGAAGAACTCTCGGGAAAAGAAATTACTCAAAACAACCCCACAAAGGATAACTACTCAGGCATTAATGAACAAAAATATACTGACCAGGGAAGCAAGCCAAGATTAAAATCTGGAAATTTAGAATCCTATGATAAAAATGCTGATGTTAAAGGAATAATAAATCCTCCTTCTCAAATGGAATCCAAATCAGTTGAATCCAAAGGTGATGTTGGGAGGTCAAAAATCAGCGAGGAACAAAAATCAGAAAGAAAAGTAGCCGACTCCGAAAGCAAGAATGTTGATGAAAAAGTTGCAAGAAGCGAAAAATCCAAAAAAGACGACATCGAAATCATGAAAGAAAATAAACAAGAAATGAAATCAATTCAATCCGGCAACGAAATTGATAAAAAAGTTCTTCAAAGTTTAAAAGACAAAATCGAAAAAGCCTCAAGCAAGAAGAAATAACTCTTCAATTTTTTAACTTTTCAACCTTTTAACCTTTCAACCTTTCGCCTTTCTACCTTTCAACTTTTCTTTTTCTGATATATTTTTGATTATAAGATAATACTATGTTAACAGCAAAAATCAGAATTACACTTAGAAGTACCATTCTCGATCCTCAGGGGAAAGCGGTTGAAGGTTCCCTGAAAACCATGGGTTTTGGAAAAATAGTCGACACGAGAATAGGAAAATATATTGAACTGAAAATAGATACGAAGGATAACAAAGAAGCTGAAAATATTGCCGAGCAGGCTTGCAAAAAGCTTCTTGCAAACCCTGTTATGGAAAACTATGATTTTGAAATTATAAAATCTGAAGTCTGATGCGAAGTCCTAAAGTGGGGATAGTTGTATTTCCGGGGTCTAACTGTGACCATGATGCTTATTTTGCATTCAAGGATATTTTAAAAGCGGATACAAAATTCATCTGGCATAAGGAAGGAACAATAGGGGACAGAAATCTGATTGTATTACCCGGCGGTTTCTCGTACGGAGATTACCTCCGATGCGGTGCAATCGCAAGGTTTTCTAATTTAATGTCTGATATTGTTAACTTTGCAAATAAAGGAGGTGTCGTAATAGGTATCTGCAACGGCTTTCAGATATTATGCGAAACAGGACTCCTTCCCGGTGCGCTTCTGCGGAATGAAAATCTCCGCTTCGTATGCAAAACAGTTACATTGACAGTGGAAAATAATAAAAGTATTTTCACTGCGAATTGCGGAATCAAGGAAAAAATAAATATTCCAATTGCTCATGGTGAAGGATGTTATTACTGTGATGAAAATACTCTGACAGAACTAATCGGGAATAATCAGATTCTGTTTACGTACGATGATAATCCGAACGGTTCTGTAAATGATATCGCAGGAATCCAGAATGTAAAGAGAAATGTTCTGGGTATGATGCCGCACCCTGAACGTGCGTCAGATTCCGTATTAGGTAATACAGATGGTTTGAAGATTCTGACGAGTGTATTGGAAAGTTTTGAGTAGTACGTATTTATACTTGATTTAGAGATTATTTTAATTTAATAAATAAAAATTGTTGTTTTAATTTCAAAGGAGAAAAAAATGTTCGGATTAGGTACACCAGAAATAATTTTGATTGTCATCGCAATACTTGTTCTCTTTGGGTCAAAGAAGATACCTGAGTTTATGCAGGGCATCGGTAAAGGAATCAGGGAATTCAAGAAAGCGTCTTCAGATGTTCACGAAGAGATTAATAAATCTGTGAAAGATGGTGCTAAAGGTGATAAGGAAAAAAACGATAAAGATAACAATCCAAAGTGATAGTTGTTTATAAAGTTGTTTTACAAGAAAGAGATCAAAAATGAGCATCGTTCATATATTGATAGTGCTTTAGTAATACTCGTACTATTCGGTTCTAAAAAAATTCCTGAATTTATGCAAGGTATCGGAAAAGGGATCAAGGAGTTCAAAAAAGCCACAAATAACCCGGATGAAGAAAAATCAAAACCCGCCGATGCGAATAACAAAAAAAGCAGCGACAAAAAATCATAGTTAACTGTATAATCACCTCTATCTATTCAACTTTCTAAATCTTCACTTTGAAGGCAGGTTGAACTCAAATGTCGTTCCCTTGCCTACTTCACTTCGGACTGAAATTTGACTATTATGAAGTTCAAGTATGTGCTTAACGATAGATAATCCCAAACCGCTTCCGCCTAAATCACGTGAACGGTTTTCGTCAACTCTGTAAAATCTCTCGAATATTCTGGGTAAATCTTTTTCAGGAATTCCAATTCCGGTATCCTCCACTTTTATTATTACATCCTTATCCTGATAGAAAGTGCTTAATGTTATTACCCCTTTTTCAGGAGTATTCTTGATAGCGTTTTCAATCAGGTTAATGAGGACTTGTTTGATTCTTTCAATATCACCGAATACAGTTGCATTATTTTTTACTTTTTCTGTAAAAATAATTTCAACTTTTTGGTTCTCGGCAAGTTCATTAAGTTCATTTATAGTCTTTTCAATCAGAGCATTTATCGCAAAGTATCTTTTGCTCATGCGCATCCCGGCTTCAAGTCTGGATATGCTAATCAGGTCATCAACCATCATCTTCATCCTGTCGATTTGCCCCAGTGCTCTTTTTAGGAAATTCAGATTTACATCCGGATCGTTAATGGCGCCATCCAGCAGTGTTTCAATGGAAAGCTGAATCGCAAAAATCGGAGTTCTTAATTCGTGCGCAACATTTCCCAGAAATTCATTTCTGTTAACTTTAAATACTTTTGCAATATTCAGTTCGTGTATAAATCTCTCGATAATCAGAGCAAGGCTTTCCGTTATGTCGGAGATATCTTTATTTGTAATGTTATCGGAATTATTCGTAAGATTCTTTTTCAGTTCCTGCAGGAATGCAATCTTACTTTCAAAATTATTAGCGATTACTTCTTCCTTCTTCACTTTTATTTCGAAGCGAAGTATTCTTGATGGTATTAAATCCGGGAATTATTTCTTTTTTGTAAAAAATATATGTGAAGAAAAAAAAGAAAACTACTGCAGAAACAGAAACTGCTATGACCGGAACGGATGGCGTTGAAAATAAATAGGAAAAATAAAAAAACTACAAAGAGAATTGAATGGAATAAATAATATTTTGCAGCCGCAGACAAATTTTTCATTTAATGCGTTGCTATAAGTTTATTTGGAATCTTTGAATCTGTAACCTAAACCTTTTATTGTCTCAATGTGGTCAGAATATTCTCCAAGTTTTTCCCTCAGCTTCGCTATGTGAACGTCTATTGTCCTGTCAATCACATATATATTTTCTCCCCACACCTGATTAAGTAAAATTTCCCGCGAATAAACTTTTCCCCTGTTCGAAAGGAAAAATTTTAATAGTTGAAATTCTTTTTTCGGAAAGAATATTTCTTCTTTGTTTATTCTTACAGTATGAGTAGTACTGTTAATTTCTATATTTTTGTATTTGATTGATTCGTCTTCTCTTTTCTCAACAGAAGAATTTTCGTTAACTCTGCGGAATACAGATTTTATTCTTGCAAGCACAACTCTCGGGGAGATGGGTTTCTGGATATAATCGTCAGCACCTATTTCAAGTCCGACAATTTCATCTATCTCATTTTCTTTAGCCGTTAAAAATATTACGGGAATTCTTTTTGTTTCCGGTTCTGACTTGAGGTTTTTGCATATCTCAAAGCCGTTCATCCCGGGCATCATAATATCCAGTAATATTAAATCGGGTTTTTCCTTTTTTGCAATGGCAAGTGCTTCAGTGCCGTTATATGCGGCATGCACTGTATATTCATTTTCTTTTTCCAGATTGTATTTTAAAATATCTACAATATCTGATTCATCGTCAACTACTAATATATCCGGTTTCATTTTCCTTTTTTCCATAAAGATACATATCTGACGTTAATAAATCGTTAAGAAATCATTTAAAAATTATTTCCTTGCCTTTTTTTGCAGATTTATAAATCGCATCTATTATCTGCATCACTTTCAGGGCTTCTTTTCCGGTAGATATCTGCTTATCTTTTCCGTTTATTACATTTACGAAATGCTTTATTTCGCTTTCATAACTGCTTTTTGTATCAGTTACGGCTTTTATGTTTTTCGGAGTTATTTCAAGAAGTGTATTATCAAATTCCTTATATACTTTTAAAGGATTTATCGATGTGCTGCCGGATTTTCCGTAAACATTGTTATAGAAAAATTCACGGCTTCTTAAGAGACTCCAGCTTACTTCAATAGTTAATGATGCACCGTTCTTGAATTTAATCAGGGAGAAGTTCGAATCTTCAACAGATTTAGTATTATGATAATAATTTATTGCGCTTACTGAATGGACATCGGCAAAATCCAGCATCCAAAGCCCGAGGTCCAGCATTACGATTCCGTTATCTAGTATTACTCCGCCGCCAGATTTTTCCCTGTCCATTAACCATTTCCTGTCTGAGCTTTGTGTCTTCAGCCAGCCGGTTTTAACATAAAACACATCCTGTATTTCTTTGGCTTTTATGAAACTTCGCTGTAGCATTACATCGTTTCTGAACCTGTTATTCATTCCTACCATCAGAATTTTCTTTTGCTTCTCCGCTTCAGCAATAATTTCCGATGCCTCTTTATAGTTTCTGGCAAGGGGTTTTTCTATGAGCACGTTCTTTCCGTCTGAAAGACATTGAATTGCAACTTTATGATGTGCATCAGTCCTTGTGGCTACTATCACTGAATTTATATCAGGATTCTCTGAAAGCATATCAGCAGAGTGCTTGTAATACTTTGGAATGTTAAATCTTCTTGCGATATTCTTTGCTTTTGTAAAGTCAATGTCGCAAACCGCCGAGATTTCAACAGTGTTTAATTTCAATAGAGCGGGAAGGTGCATTACCTGCGAGATTCCGCCGAGACCTGCTACTGCAATTTTAATTTTATCCATAAATTATTTTTCGGGATATTTTTTAAATTATTATCTTAGTTCACCGGAAAAAAAGTGCCAAGACACCCAAATCACATATAAATTTCGCTTACCGCTGCTTTCTTCCGAACCTGACGGGGTTGGGCAATATTATATTGTCCGGGGCTTGGCATAATCAATATAGTTAAGATGATTTAAACATTAAATACAAACCGAATAGTCCCAGAATAATATTCACTATCCACATTCCAAGAAAAGGACTGAATAAATCCCTGTCGGCAAGTTTTTCACCACCGATTAATGCAACCCAGTATATAAGAAAAAACATAAGAGAAAAACCTGCAGCAATCCCAAACCCGCCTCTTTTAACTCTGTAACCAAGCGGTGCTCCAATCAGTGCAAATATCACGCAGGCAAATGGTATTGAATATTTTTTATAAATCTCTACATCGAATATGTCAACCTGTTTTATCATCTGCTTGTTATATGTTATTTGTCCTTCATAGACTTGTTTCAGGACAATGAATTTTTTATAAACTGAATAAACCGAATCGTAATTATTGTAAATATTTCCTGCAATCATAGAACTGTCTGAAGTTCCTTTTTGAACTGTTGATTTTGTATAAATAGTGTCTTTGATTTGTATTCTTTTCAGTAATTTGAAATCATCGCTAATGGTTTTTAATAAATTAAAATTGCTTCTTATCTTTTCTGCCTGCACGCTGTCTACCTTTGCATTTAAATCATGCGCCGATAACTCTCGGTCTCCTCTCATAAAGGCATTATCATTAGAACGCTGAAATCCGAATCCTTCAGAATTAAATGTGATTCTGTGAACTTTAAATTCTATCCTGCGGTAATTAAAGGCAGGTTCGGCCTGGTTGAACTGATGTATCTCACCGTCCGAAAGATTCATTACAATGGATTTGAAATCACTTGTGAATCCTATATCCCCGGTTTTTGCAGTTATCAGGCTTCGAGTCAGGGGATTCGACAGATCATAGACATAGATTCCTTCAAGCTTATTGCTGTTTTCAAATGTTTTAGTTACAAAGATTTTAACCCCGCCCATATCTTCCGAAAATTTTCCTGATTCAAGTATGAATGTAGGCTTTGTTCGGGATATATCTTCCATCAGTATTCTTGCCCTGTGATTTGCTTCAGGAAGAACATCATTATTAAATCTTATCATCAGCCAGAAAAGTATGAAAGAAATAATAATAATAGGGAACATCATTTTCTTCAGACTTATCCCTGATGCCTTCATTATCGTTATCTCATTATTTGCAGCAAGTGTGCCGAATGCCATTAATGTAGCTACCAGCACGGCCATAGGAACTGCAAGCGTAACCATCCAGGCAAGATTAAGAGCAATCAGCTGAGTTATCACCCACATGCTCAGTCCTTTTCCTACTAACTGGTCAATAGATTTTATTATAAACTGAAAAAGGAAAAGGAAAATTACCGTTCCCAAACCAAATATAAATGGGCCAACGTGCGATTTCAATATGTAGCGGTAAATTAACAACTACTTTATCACTCCGTGTTTTTTTCCGACAAATTCAAACGCAGATATTGCTTTTTCAATGTTCTCTTTCGAATGCGCTGCTGATATCTGAACCCTTATCCTTGCCTGTCCTTTTGGAACAACAGGATAAGAAAATCCAATCACATAAATTCCTTCATCATATAAATCTTTAGAAACGTTATGAGCCATTTTTGCATCATCGCTGAATTTTCTGAAATGAACAGGAACTATAGGATGAACACCTTTCACAATATCAAATCCAAGCTGTGTCATTTCAGTACGGAAATATTCTGTGTTATCCATCAGTTTTTTACGTAGGTCATTACTTTTATCCAGTAAATCAAAAGCAGCTATCGCAGCGGCTGAAATTGAAGGAGCTAAAGTATTGGAAAATAGGTAAGGTCTTGAACGCTGCCTCAGC
The DNA here is from genome assembly GCA_963806045.1 of uncultured Ignavibacteria bacterium. Lineage (GTDB taxonomy): Bacteria > Bacteroidota > Ignavibacteria > Tepidaquicellales > Tepidaquicellaceae > DATCHW01. The sequence continues at coordinate 654,717 of CAWDWP010000001.1, forward strand.
ATTTCTATGATTTCCCTTTTACCTGTTGTAAATCCTCCCGATGCTCCTCCCATAGCTTTGCCGAGTGTTGAAGTTATGATGTCAACCTCACCAAGGCATCCGCAGAATTCAACTGCACCTCTTCCGTTTTTCCCCAGGAATCCTGTGGCATGCGAATCATCCACCATTACCATCGCATCATATTTATTGCCAAGGTTTACAATATCTCTAATATTTGCAATGTCACCATCCATCGAAAATACACCATCAGTTACAATAATAATATTTTTTGCAGGAACAGGTCCGTGCGCAAGTCCTGTATGCTCCCATATATCAGAACCTTCACGTGCGTGTATAAGTTTTTGTTCCAGCGATTTCATATCAGAGTGTTCATATATCATCCGCTTGGCTTTGCAAAGTCTGATACCGTCTATAATGCTTGCATGGTTCAGGGCATCTGTAATTATCACATCATCCGAACCCAGTATACTTTCAAATAATCCGCCGTTTGCATCGAAGCACGAGGAATATAATATAGTATCATCTGTCTGGTAAAAACTTGCAATTCTTTCTTCTAATTGTTTGTGGATACTTTGTGTTCCGCATATAAACCTAACGGAAGCAAGTCCAAAACCGTATTTATCAAGTGCGTTGTGTGCCGCTTTCAATATCTCGGGATGGTTTGCAAGTCCCAGATAATTATTCGAGCAAAAATTTAAAACTTCTCTCGGTTTGGAGCCGGCAGGATATTCAACTTCTATATTCGATTTCTGGTCTGAAAGCAGGACTCTTTCTTCTTTATATAAACCCGCTTCCTTAATCAAATTTAATTCTTGCTTCAGGTCATATTTTGTTCTTAAATACATATGCTATAAATATAAAATTTATAAATGGTTAAAAATAAAATTACGAAATAATAATAATAATTAGTAATTAATAATTAGTAATTAGTAATTAAACCAGAAAAAACTGAGAGGGTAAACAGGATTAACGTTTTACGTTTTTACCTTTTACATTTCAACTTTTCAACCTTTTAATTTTTCACCTTGTCAAATCAGAGTAATCACATAAATCATATTAATCAGTGATACTTATTTATCGCTATTGCAGAAAACTGTGGTTATCTGGCATTGATATGCGGTAATATTTTCTTCGCAAACCCAGTTGCCCGGAGTACCTATCTTTATATTATGATTTCCTTTCGAAACATCGCACATCTGAGTTTGTTTTGGTCTCACTTCAGCGCAGTAGTTTGTACTGTCGTTATCTATCACTATCACATAAATATTCCAGGAATTATTTACGACTTTTAAAAAACCGAATCCGTTACAGCCTTGCAACGGGTCGTTAACATTTGTATCACAGGATTGCAGAATAAAAGGAATGAATAAAGCCAGGACAGGTAATATTAAAAGTAATCTTCTCAATTTATTTTTAAATTATTTTTCCCATTAAAAATGATTACACCACTTGTAACTTTTAAAATTAATTATCAGTCAATTATTTAACTAAATCTTTAAAGAAAAGTTTCACTTCTCAACATTTTAACTTTTTACCTCTTACGTCTTACTTTTTAACTTTTAAACCTTTCAACCATTCAACTTTTAATTCTCACTTTAGGTATTCAAGCTCTTTCAATATTGCAGCGAGCCGCTGTAATCTCTCTCCAATAATTTCATCATCTTTGTGCAGACAATCATCGAAGAGTTTTATATCTTCATCTATATGCTCATTGTCTGTGCAAATCGCCGCGTTCATTGCAGCACCTTGTAAAGGTATCCTGGCGAATTTCGGATAACCGGGGTACTCTTTAGCAGGTTTTTGGTAGAGATTTTTGAAAAAGAGTCTCGACTGGCAAATTAGAATTGCAAGGTCAAGAGCTCTGTGTAATGGCATTTCTTCGGATTGCCTCGACCATTTTTCTCCTGTATGACGCCATATCTTAGCAGAAATTTCAACTTTTCCCCTGTCATTCCACTGTGCTAATCCTAATGAAAGCCCTTTTGCATCCGAATTATTAGCATTTCGACCGTCAATAAGGTCATAATCTTCAGAAACTATAACAGGTTTGTGTTTCAGTTCATTTGGTATTTTCATATTTTATTTAGTAATTTAGTTATTTACTAAACTACTAAATAATGTAAGGAACCGCAAGGTCTTATTTTATTCCACTCTATTATCTGATTTTATTTTTTCTTTTATCCTGTTAATCAAATCTTTTTTTTTGTTAATCCTGTCCCTTTTGACTTTTTACTTTTGACGTTTGACTTTGTTTCAGTAATTATCATTGTTATTAAATGCCACTATAATTAAATTTCTGCTTAATTTTAATATTTTTACAATGGAAATTTCTTTTCAGAAAAAAGAATATAAATATTTGCTCGTTTCGGTTTTAGAAAATCCTGATGGCTTAAACGTATGTAAAATACAACTTAACCGTCCTGAGGTTCGGAATGCCTTGAATAATGCATTAATGTCAGAGCTTTTGTTAGTACTTCGGTCAGCAGATAAAGATGAAACTATAGGCTGCACTATTATTACCGGAGATGAAAAGGCGTTTGCCGCAGGGGCGGATATTAAAGAAATGGCAGATGCATCTGCAATTGATATGTATATCCGTGACCAGTTCGAAACCTGGGACAGGATTAGCAAAACGAAGAAACCTATTATTGCTGCAATAAACGGTTATGCCTTGGGAGGAGGATGCGAGCTGGCGCTAATGTGCGATATTATCATTGCATCAGAAAATGCTCAGTTTGGCCAGCCTGAAATTAATCTTGCAGTAATTCCCGGCGGAGGTGGAACTCAGAGACTGGCAAGGATTATCGGGAAGAATAAAACCATGGAAATGATTCTCACGGGAAGGAGATTCACTGCAAAAGAAATGTTTGATGCCGGTCTGGTGAATAAAATTGTACCTGATGAGTCCTGTCTTGATGAAGCAATAATGATAGCAAAAGACATTGCAAATAAACCTAACATTGCCGTTCAACTCGCTAAAGAAACTATTCTTAAAGCATATGAAACAAGTTTTGAAAACGGACTTCAGTTCGAAAGAAAAAATTTCTACCTTCTTTTCGCATCTGAAGATAAGTTCGAAGGTATGAAAGCTTTTATTGAAAAAAGAAAACCAAAATGGAAAGGAAAATAAACTGATTTGAAATTTCTGAAAAGATCTGTATTTCAGCTATTCTTTATACTACTCATTTTCTCAACCTGCGAAAAATTATATTCACAGAACAACGAAAACGGTGAATTGAACGCCGAGCAGATAATTGCGCAGAACAAACCTGCACTGGTTTCAATATGGTACACACAATCCAGAACGTTTGATTATTTTACTTATAAGTACACGCAAAAAGATACTATGCTTTTAAGCGGAAGCGGATTCATTTTTTCGGAATATGGTCTCGTTGGAACAAACAATCATGTCATCGAATCTATCGATAGTATAATAATCAAAATGAGCGACGGAACATTTTACAATGCAGAAGTTCTGCTTCTTGACGAAAAAAATGATTTTGCAATACTCAAAATAAAAGATACAACTGGAATTAAATTTCCGACAGTAAAGCTTGGAAATTCCGATTCACTAAGGCAGGGTCAGGATATTTTTGCTATTGGAAGTCCTTTCGGTTATGAATACACAATTTCTCAGGGGATTGTTGCGGGGATAAGGGATAATGAGAAAGTCACATTCACCGACCCGACTACTTATCTTCCTACAGAAAAAGTATTCGAGCGGGTGATTCAAATTACGGCGGCAATTTCTCCCGGCAATAGCGGCGGCGCTTTGTTCAACTCAAAAGGTGACGTGATAGGGATTACGTCATATGGTTATATGGGTTATGGGAATCTGAATTTTGCGGTTGCAATTAATACATTTAAAAATACAAGCAGATTAGTAGAAAATGCCGGCGCTGATTTCAAAGACGAACTTGAAAACAAAAGAGACCAAAGTATTTTTAATAAAAGCTATAAATCTGCATCCAATCTTAAATCGCAGTTAAGTTACGACTGGATATACACTAAACAGAAAGACACGATGAAAGTGTATGATACATTGATAGTGAGGTCTGACTCAATTAATAAAATAAATTTCGCAAAAGCTGAATTGCTCTATATGAAATGTCTTGATATGAGACCCGACACTTTTTTTATTTACAGAGACCTTCTTGATATGTATGTGTTAACAGAGTCATATGACAAAGCTGAAGATTTCTATAAAAAGATTAAAGAAAAATTCCAGACTGACAGTCTGATTAATTCTCTTTCATCCACTCTTGCTGATGCATATTCCACAAAAAAAGATTATACTAAAGCTCTCGTTTTTTATGAGAAAATGATGAAGATAGATACTGCGGATATGTTTATCAGGACGCAGATTGCCGCTTTATATGAGAAAATGGGGGATTACAAAAAAGCAGTGGTAAAGCTGAAAGAAGTTATCAGAAAAGATTCAAGCTATACCAATGCGTACGTTCAGATAGGAAGAATTTACTATGACTATTTAAAGGATATTGACATCGCGAAAGATTATCTGACGGCTGCTTATTACAAGGAAATAAATTTTGGATATGTATCATATCCGGATATGCTGTATTATTTAGGAATGATTGCGGTAAAAGAAAAGAAAAAAACAGAGGCAGTAATGTATTATCTTGACCTTAAAAATGCTTATACATACAAGGATGAAGATACTAAAAAGAAAAAAGATTTATTCCGGGCTATTCAGAAATTGGATGAATAAATAATTCTAAGTTGCAAATAAAATAATTCTAAAGTATGGTTAAAAATTATGATGTGGTAATTATCGGAGCAGGAGGAGCCGGCTTGAGGGCAGCTATAGAAATTCCGAAGGAATATTCCTGCGCCGTAATATCAAAAGTGTTCCCGCCGCGTTCTCACACCGGAACAGCACAGGGAGGCGTATGCGCTGCACTCGGTAATATGGAAGAGGACAGCTGGGAAAACCACGCATTCGATACTGTGAAGGGAAGCGATTACCTCGGAGACCAGGATGCTATCGAAGTGATGTGCCGTGATGCCATCAGGGCTGTATTAGAACTGGAACATATGGGATTGCCTTTTTCAAGAAATGAAGAAGGGAAAATCGCTCAGAGAAAATTCGGTGGTCACACAAAACCCGTTGACCCGGACAACCCCTACGGAGAAAGAGTTGCCGTAATGAGAGCCTGCTATTCTGCTGACAGGACGGGACACGTTATGCTCCAGACACTTTATGAAAATTGTATAAAAAATCAGGTAAATTTCTTCTCGGAATATTTTGTTACCGAATTAATAATGGAAAAGGGAGAATGCAAAGGAGTTGTATCACTTGATATTGCAACCGGTGAAATAGTTGTATTCCGTGCAAAAGCAGTGATGCTCGCAACAGGCGGCTACGGAAGAGTTTACAGAATTACTTCGAATGCTCACGTCGGCACAGGTGACGGAACTTCACTGATTTATAAAAAAGGACTTCCGCTTGAAGACATGGAATTTTTCCAGTTCCACCCGACAGGTTTATGGAGGCTCGGAATTCTTGTAAGCGAAGCTGCAAGGGGCGAAGGAGGAATATTAAAAAATAAAGACGGTGAAAGATTTATGACGAGATATGCTCCTTCAGTTTTGGACCTTGCACCCCGTGATATGGTGTCAAGAGCCATTATCACCGAAATTCGCGAGGGAAGAGGAGTAAGGGGAAGTGACGGAACGGATTATATTTATCTTGATGTATCGCATCTCGGAAAAAAAATTATAGATGAAAAGCTTCCCGAGATAACGGGATTTGCAAGAACATATCTCGGTGTCGAACCGACAAAAGAACCTATTCCTATACAGCCCACTGCTCACTATGCTATGGGCGGAATTCCAACGAATATTGACGGAGCAGTTTATGCAAATGAAAAAGGTGAATTCTTAAAAGGATTGTATGCCGCAGGTGAATGTGCCTGTGTATCGGTTCATGGCGGAAACCGGCTCGGAACTAATTCCCTGCTTGATATTATAGTCTTCGGGAGAAGAGGCGGAAAAGCAATATCGGAATTTCTAAAGACGGCAGAATTTCCTGAATTAAATGCTAATGTAAAAGAATATTCTGAAAATCTCGTTAAAGAAATTCATTCAAAAAACGGAAAAGAAAAGGTTGTAGAAATCAGAACAGAATTGCAGAATACGATGATGGATGATTGCGGAATATTCAGGGATGAAACCGGCTTGAAAAGAATGTCGGATAAATTGAATGAACTCAAAGAAAGGTATAAAAATATTTCTATACAGGATAAAGGAAAAGTATTTAATACCGATTTAATAGAAGCTATCGAACTTGGCAATCTTCTCGATACAGCGGAAGCAACTGTTCTCAGTGCCCTTAACAGGACTGAGAGCCGCGGTGCTCACATGAGGGAAGATTATCCTAAACGTGATGATGAAAACTGGATGAAGCATACTTTCATTTATAAAAAAGATTCTGCGGAACCGGAAATAAAATATAAACCTGTTGTGGTGACGAAGTATAAACCTATGGAAAGAAAATATTAGGATTTCGTATGTTCTTTAATCCAAAAAAAGAAATCAAAATTTTTTAAAAATATATTATGCAGCTAAAAGTTAAAATATTAAGGTATAATCCCGAAAAAGACGAGAAGCCTTATTTCCAGGAATTCAATATGCCTGACGTTGGCGAAGACTGGAGACTGCTCGATGTGCTACACGAAATTAAATGGAAGCATGACGGTACTCTCACATTCAGGCGTTCCTGTGCTCACGGAATCTGCGGTAGTGACGGAATGAAAATAAACGGCAGAAATGCTCTTGCCTGCTCACTGCTTCTGAAGGATATTGATACAAAAAAAGGTGTTACAATAGAACCTCTTCCGGCAATGCCGATTATAAAAGACCTTGTTGTTGATATGAGCAGCTTTTTTGCAAAATATGAAGTGATTAAGCCTTATCTTGAAGCTAAAAATCCTCCACCGCCTGACAGGGAAAGACTTCAGTCAAATGAAGATGCTGAACTTCTATTTGAATCTGCAAAATGCATACTTTGCGGATGCTGTACAGCCTCGTGTCCCTCGACCTGGACAAACGATAATTATCTCGGACCTGCGGCACTTCTGAAAGCATATAGATTTGTATTCGATACAAGGGATGATGCCGGTGATGAGAGGTTGGATATAATAGATAATTCCGACGGTATCTGGAGATGCCATACAATTTTCAATTGCATAGAAACCTGTCCGAAGGAAATCAATATCACATGGCATTTATCGCAACTTAAAAAGAAAATTTCTTTAAGAGAATTGTAAATAAGAAGTAAAACGTAAAACGTAAGACGTAAGAGTAAAAAAAATAATAAAAACATTCTGGTTACCAAACCCCTGTTTGGTAACCTATAATAAGAGAGAATATGAAAAAGTTTCCCCATCGTTTACGATGGGGTTGCAAAAACGTCCGGTAATCAGGCTTTAGCCTAAATTTTATATTAAAGATAAAGAAACATAATTATAATCCACATCCCCCCTTTTACAAAGGGGGGTAGGGGGGTTAATTAAAATCATATGCAATTCAACTCCAAACTAAAAGAAACAGGAACATCGATATTCGCAGTGATGACTTCACTCGCGAATGAATACAACGCAATCAATCTCTCACAGGGTTTTCCCGATTTCAAAGTCGATTCTCAGTTGATTGACTATGTTGATTATTTTATGAAAGCAGGATATAACCAGTATCCGCCTATGCCGGGAGTTCAGCCGCTGAGGGAAAAAATTTCCAAACTTACAGAAGAACTATACGGAAGAAAATATAACGCTGATACAGAGATAACGGTTACTTCCGGTGCAACTGAAGCTCTCTTTGCAGCTATATCGGCAACTGTCGATTCAGGTGATGAAGTTATCGTATTTGAACCTGCGTATGATTCATATGTACCTGCAATCTTATTGAATAAAGGCATTCCTGTCTATGTTCCGCTTACATTTCCGGATTTCAAAATCGACTGGGAAATATTCAAAAGTAAAATAACGGATAAGACAAAACTGATAATTCTCAATTTTCCTCATAATCCGACAGGTTCCACTCTTCACTCCGATGACCTCGAAATTCTTCTTGATATTATCAGGGATAAAAACATCTATATCATAAGTGATGAAGTATATGAGCACATTGTCTTTGACGGGAAACCTCATCAGAGCATAATCAGATTTCCCGGACTTGCCGAACGGTCATTCGTAATATCATCATTCGGAAAAACTTTTCACATCACAGGCTGGAAAGTGGGATACTGCCAGGCTCCGTCTGCACTGACGGCTGAATTCCGTAAGGTGCATCAGTTCCTCACATTTGCAACATCGGCACCCTTCCAGTATGCAATTGCAAAATATCTTGAGGATTTTGGTAAGGTTTACGGAGTGAAAAAAATGTATGAGCAAAAAAGAAATTATTTTCTGGAATTACTGAAAGGTTCACGCTTCAAGCCATTGCAATGCGAAGGAACATATTTTCAGACTCTGGATTATTCGAATATAACGGATGAAAATGATATGGATTTCGCTGAAAGGATTACAAAAGAATTCGGTGTTGCTTCAATTCCCGTTTCGGTTTTTTATAATAAGAAAACTGACAATAAAATTTTAAGGTTTTGTTTCGCAAAAAACGACGAAACATTACAGAAAGCAGCAGAGAAATTATGCAAAATTTAAAAGTAACATTAATACAGACAAAAATTTTCTGGGAAGATAAAAAAAAGAATTTCGAGTACTTCGGAAATAAAATCGAAAGTATAAAAGAAAAAACCGACCTGATTATTCTTACCTGAAATGTTTTCGACAGGGTTCACAATGAATGCCTCCAAACTGGCAGATGAACCGGAAGGCGAGGCATATAACTTTCTGAAATATTCACTCAACCAAAAAGAAAGTTTACATTTGCGGAAGTGTCATCATAAAGGAAAAAGGAAAATATTATAACCGGCTTTTGTTGTCTTCGCCTGATGGGAAAGATTTTTCATTATGATAAGCGTCATCTCTTCCGGATAGGAAAAGAGCATCTTGTTTATTCCTCAGGAGATAAGCAATTAATTGTAAAAATAAAAGATTGGCGTGTGGCATTTTATATTTGCTACGATTTAAGGTTTCCTGTATGGATTAGAAATAAGAACAGCTATGATTTGTCAGTGTTTGTAGCCAACTGGCCTGAAATAAGAGCATTTCCCTGGAAGACACTTCTGCTAGCAAGGGCAATTGAAAATCAATCCTTCGTTGCAGGTGCTAACAGAATCGGAAAAGACGGAAACGGGATTATGTGTTCCGGAGACTCAGCAATCATCAATCCATTGGGAAAATACATGATAAATGCAAAAAGAAAAGACGGAATATTCACAGCCGAACTCTCTCATAAAGTTCTAACTGACCACAGGAAAAATTTCCCCGCGTATAAAGATGCTGATAAATTCGAAATAAATAAGTAATTTGTATTAGGTATATTTTGGGTGATGAGAATAATTATTCTAAATATTATTGTATTATTTTTTTTCTCCTTCGATGTATTTGCACAACTTGTTCAAGATTTTCGTGTGAACAATGATACGGGAAGTGCAATTCAATCAGGTGCAAAACTTGGAATTGACGGTCAGGGAAATTTTGTTATTATCTGGAGAGATGATAGGGTAAATATTTGTGATGTATATTGTCAAATATTTAATTCTAATGCTCAAAGAGTTGGAAATAATTTTAAAATTAATTCTTCCTTAGGTAACTGGGGTCCTGGTTATGATATTGCAGTTCGGAAAAACGGAACTTTCGTGGTTTGTTGGCGTGATACGTTGGTCAGATTAAGAATATTTAATTCAATTGGTGTTCCTATTTCATCCGAAATAATAGTGAATAATATCTCATTTTTAGGTTCTGAAGGACTTGCTCCTGCTATTAGTGGAGATACCTTGGGTAATTTTATTGTTGTTTGGCGAAAACCTCTTCCAAACGGAGGAATAAATATTAACTTTCAAAGATTCGATTCTCTCGGCAATAAGATTGGAACTGACGTAAAAGTTAATGAAGATACTGCAGATAATGGCCATAACAGACCTGATATTACAATAAGAAGAGATGGAAGTTTTATCATTACCTGGGAACAAATACATGATTCTACATTTAGTGAGTATCAAAATATATTTATGCAAATATTTAACAAAAATGGAGTCAAAATTGGAAATAATGTAAAAGTTTTTAATAGATTGGATCCATTCGATCAGCAATGGACTCCAAAGGTTTCATCTGATGATTCGGGAAGATTTTGTATCGGCTTTTCAAATCAAAATTTTAACAGCGTAGATTGGGATGCAATTGTTCAACTTTATAATTCAAATGGAGCACCAAGCGGAGGACCAATATATATAGATTTAAGTTATTATGATGAATTTTTTAGAACAATATTTAAAAGAAAAAACGGGGATTTTATAGTAGGATATCAAAAAGAATTTAGTCTTGCATATTACCCTTATTGCCAACGATTTAATGCAAATGGTCAGATTATAGGAACACCATTCAGATTATCAGACCAAACATTATCAATAGGAAAAGATTTTAATGATGTTGCAATTTATAATGATAAAATGATAAGTGTCTGGTATGATTGGCGAAACGGAACTGATGGAGATATATTCTGCAATATAAGGTCATTTGCTAAACCTGATAGTGTAATTACGTCCATAAATATAATATCAAATGAAATTCCGGAAAATTGGTGCTTATTTCAGAATTACCCAAATCCATTTAATAATTCTACTCAAATTAAATACAAAATTGCAAAATCAGATTATTATGGAGAGGAAAAAGGGAATAGTTTTGTCGCGATAAAAATATTCAACTTACTTGGACAAGAAATTTTAAATTTAATTAATGAAAATCAGATTCCCGGATTGTATCAATTAAAATTAGATTGCGGAAATTTACCAACTGGATTGTATTTTTACTCACTGATTGTAGATGGATCGAAAATAGATACAAAGAAATTTTTATTAATAAAATAAACATAGCTTTTTTACCTTTTTTGCAGAGTCTCCTGCTCTGTAGTGACTATGCACAATACGTGTGTTTAACTTCTTAACTTCTTCTTTACCTTTTAACCTTTCAACTCTTTCAACTTTTCAACCTTTCAACTTTTGAACTTTTTTATACCTATGGCAAGTTACTATATGGTCATTTACCATTCCCGCAGCTTGCATAAAAGCATAGCAGATTGTCGAGCCGACAAATTTGAATCCTCTTTTAATCAGGTCCTTGCTCATCTCATCCGATTCTTTTGATTTAGCCTGAATATCTTTCAGCGATTTATGTTTATTTATTATTGTTTTTCCTCCTGTGAACTGCCAGATGTATTTATCAAAACTGCCGAATTCTTTTTGCACTTTTAAGAATGCTTTAGCATTATTTATTGTAGCATGAATTTTCAATTTGTTTCTTATAATTCCGGCATCATTAAGAAGCTTATTTATTTTTGCTTCTTTATATCTTCGCAATCTTTTTTGCATCAAAGTTATCAAATGCTTTTTCGAAATTTTTTCTTTTATGAAGAATGGTTCTCCAGCTTAGACCCGCCTGGAAAGCATCGAGAATTATGAATTCAAAAAGTTTTCTGTCATCGTGAAGAGGAACACCCCATTCTTCATCGTGATATTTCAGCATTAACTCATCATTTGATGGCCACTCACAGGATTTTTTTATTTTCATATGATTTGCTATTTCTTATAAAAATAAAATAATTTATTAATCCTTGCAAGGGGGACGAGCCCCCTTGCGTCTGAGTTTTTACTATCTGAATTTTTTATTAATATTATTCTGTCCATATTTTAAAAAATTATTAAAACAATGACCGAACTATATAAAAATCTTATTTTCTTGCTTATTGCATCTTTTTGGCTTACGTGCAGTGCAAATAATATTTTTGCACAGCCAAGAATGTCCAAAGAGATGAAAAGGCTTGAAGATATGAAGAAAAAAGATTTTGAAAATTTTAAATTATCCAAGCCAAAGAATGTTGAATATTTCCTGAACGGGGAGAAAAAGGGATTCTCAATGTTTGACAACAAAGGGAATTGCATTGAAAACGGATTGTATATCAAAGGCAGTAAAATTACTAAACAGAAATTTGAATACGATTCATTTAATAATATAACAATTCAGACAAACCTGAAGGAAGACGGCTCTACAGGCTTTACTAAAAAAAATGCATATAATACTGAAGGAAAATTAGTTTCTTCGGAAAATATTTATTATGATGGAAAACCGGGGGACAAAGAATCCTACAAATACGACGAGCGGGGAAATATAATTGAAATTGATTATAACCTTAGCACCGGAAAATTTAAATATTATTTTGATTATGATTCTAACAATAACAAAATCGGTGAAAAGAGCTACTTAGAAGATTCTCTTTATTACACAGGCACAATGATTTATGATGATAAAAACTATCTGGTCGAAGAAATAAAAAATTATATTAGTGCAGAATCGGTTGATACCATAAGATATTCTTATAAATATGATGATAAAGGAAATCTCCTTGAATTTTCAAAAGTTTCACCGGATACTAATGAAACATTTACAGAAAAATATAAATATGATTCAAAGGATAATAATATCGAGTATGCATCATACAATTCTAAAGGAAATCTTGAATACAGGTATGTTTACGTATATGACGAAAGAAATAATCTAACACAACTTTCTGTTTACGACGGAAACGATGCATTGGATAGAAATGAAAATTATAAGTATGACATTGATAATCATATTATAGAAAACATAACTTCTAATGATGATAACTCAGTTACAGGTAAGGTTTCAAAGAAATATGATAAAAAAGGAAATGTAGTTGAAGAAACTGAAGAAGCAGGAGGCAAAACCGATAAATGGGTGTATGTTTATGAGTACTATGACTGAAATATTATGTGGAATAATTCCACAAATTTATTGACATTACAAAAATTTAGAAATTATATAATATGGCCGAAGATTTAAAAATACTTGTTGTTGATGATGAGCCCCGTTCGACTCAGATGCTGAGAAAAATGCTCGTTAAAAAAGGTTATTCTGTAGAAGAAAAAAACGACAGTACAGAAGCAGCTGAACTTATTAAAAATAATTTTTACCATATTATAATTTCTGATTTGCAGATGCCTAACCTGACAGGTATGGATCTTCTGAATTTAAAACACGAAGATACACTTTTCATTATGATTACAGGTTATGGTTCAATTGCTTCTGCTGTTGATTCAATGAAAAAAGGTGCATACGATTACATCAACAAGCCTTTCAATATGGAAGAATTTCTTCTTAAGGTTGAGAAGGCTGCTGAAAAAATTAATCTTTCAAATAAAATCAAAGAACTCAAAGGAATACTTGAAGAAGGATTTTCTTTCAGCAATATGATAGGTCGAAGCAAAAAAATGAATCAGGTATTTGACCAGATAAAAAAATACGCTAAAGTTAACGTAAATGTTTTGATTCAGGGTGAAAGCGGAACAGGAAAGGAACTTGTGGCAAAAGCTCTTCATTCCAACAGTGAACGAAGAGGACAGCCTTTTATAGCAATTAACTGCAGTGCTATTCCTGAAAATCTTCTCGAGAGCGAATTATTCGGACACGTAAAAGGAGCATTTACAGGAGCGACAGAATCTCAGAGAGGGGTTTTCGAGCAGGCAAACGGTGGAACGCTTTTTCTTGATGAAATTGCAGAAATGCCTTATCCTCTGCAGGCAAAGCTTTTAAGAGTTCTTGAAACCTGGGAAGTGAAATCTTTAGGAAGTGACCGTGTTAAAAAAGTAGATATAAGGTTAATCTCCGCCACAAACCAAAACATAATAGAGTTTATAAACAGAAAACAATTTCGTGAAGACCTTTATTACAGAATCGCAACCGTAACAATAAAAATACCACCGCTGAGGGAACGACGTGATGATATACCGTTATTAGTAAATCATTATTTAGCAATTCTTTCAAATAAATTCGACAGGAAACTGAGTATAAGTGCAGAAGCTTTAAACTCACTTGTTGTTAATGTCTGGAAAGGTAATGTCAGAGAACTTGAAAATGTTCTGGAGCAAGCATCTCTTTCAGCATCTACAGATGAGATAGTTGTCAAGGACCTCGTAAGTGCAATCCGGAACTATAAGGAACCCATTCAGGAAAATTTAGAAACTTCAGATAATATGAGCCTCAACGAACTTGAAAAAATTTATATCACGAAAGTTCTGAATCTGACAAGCGGGAATAAACTTAAAGCATCACAGATATTAGGCATAGACAGAAAAACTTTATACAAAAAAATTTCGGACTATAATATTCAGACATAATATTTTACTAAATTCCTTTCAAAATTTAACCGAGGGTTTATCTTTTTTTTTATTCTTCATAATTTTCACTTTAATTTATTTAAAATTTATAATACTTTAAAATAATTGAGGTTTTTCAAATAAATAATCAGGGAAAATTTTTTCCGGGTGGTAATGAGTAAAGAAAAAATACATATAATCACTATTTTCACAATAGTTGTGGCTTTAATGATAATCGGTGTGTTCGGGGTCAGGATATTCCAGCCTAAAAGTTACGGGGAACACGGCAGATACAGATATGATTATCTCAGCGAAATTCAAACTCAAAAAATTATAACCCAGAGCACAACTACCTGCAGTGAATGTCATAATGATATTTATCAATTGCATGAAAAAGATGCTCATTACACAGTTCCCTGTGTTGACTGTCATGGTCCTGGAAATTTACACGTAGCATTCTACAAAGGAGGTGATAGTGCGAAAAACATCAGCAAAGAACAAGCATATCTGGAAAAGGAATATAAATTAGAAGGATGCCTTTATTGCCATAGAAAATTAAAAGCTAAACCATCGGATTATCCGCAGATAAATCAGGAGGAACATTACAACTTCCTGCATGTTATTGACATTAAAACAAAATGTATTGAATGCCACAGTCCTCACGAACCGGTATTCCTTTTAACAGAAGTCAGGCAATCTCGTATCCACCCTATTGTTTACAGATGTACAGAATGTCACGATAAAAAACCGGAAAAGAATTTCCGGGAAGTTGCCGGTCATCCTACAATATTCGAATGTAATGATTGCCATAAAGAGATTGTCGAGGATTTTAATACAAAGCCCCATCATAATTATGTAGAATGCAGAACCTGTCACCTTTTTCATAAGGAAAATGAAACTACCGGCAGAATTTATAAAAACGGGAATGCAAAGTTTTGTCTTCTTTGTCATGAGAAAAAACCTTTCAAGGATGATAAATATCCTCCGAAAATTGAATGGCCCGCACATGTCGGAAATGCAGAAATAATAAAAAAAGGAAATGAAAAAATATGTTTGAATTGCCATCAGGACAAAATTCATAAAATGAATGTGACCTTCAGAGAAAATCCGCATCCGGATAACTGGCGTGGAGAGCATAAAGAATTTGCGAAACAAAATCTAAATATTTGCCAGAGATGTCACACGATGAATGATTGCTATTCATGCCATATGAAGAACAAACCGTCATCACATACATCAGAGTGGAAAAAGATACACCCGAAGTTCGGTTTGAGTAACAGACAAACTTGTGAAGTTTGCCATGGGAAGAATAGTTGTATATCCTGTCATAAAATAGAAATGCCTCATCCTAAAGATTGGGCAGATAACCATAAAGAAACAATTGCTCAAAAGGGAAAAGAAATATGCAACAAATGTCACAATGCAGATTTTTGTAAACAGTGCCACTGATAAATTAGAAATAAAAATTTAAAAGATAATCTTTTTGAATAACAACAATAGAAATATAAGCAAGAAAGGGCAGATATATTGGAAAAAATAGACAGACGTCAGTTTATTAAGTTAGGCATATATACAACTGCAGGCGTACTCGTCGGTTCATTTTTTGCATTTGCTGATTCGGATAAAAAAATCGAAGTTAAAGGTTATGAAGATTTGCTCAAATATGACTGGGGTTATATAGTTGATACAACGAGGTGTATAGGATGCGGTGCCTGCGTGAGAGCCTGCAAAATCGAGAATAATGTTTCCGAGCAATATTTCAGAACATGGGTTGAAAGATATGAGGTTGGCAAGGACGGAAAAGTAAGAGTAGATTCCCCTAAAGGGGCAAGTGAAAGCTTCAAACAGAATGATAATCCAAATCCGGAAGATATTGTTAAAGCATTTTTTGTACCAAAATTATGCAATCATTGCTATGATTCTCCTTGTGTTCAGGTCTGCCCGGTCGGAGCTTCATTTGAGTCAACGGATAAAGTAGTTCTGATTGATAAAGAACGCTGCGTCGGTTGCGGATATTGTGTGCAGGCTTGTCCATACGGATGCAGGTTTATTGATGAAGCTAAAGGCACTGCAGATAAATGTACATTTTGCTACCACCGGATTCATAAAGGACTTGCACCTGCCTGCGTAAACGCTTGTCCCAGGAATGCAAGAATATATGGAAATCTGAAGGACCCGGAAAGTAAAATCGTTAAAATTCTCCAGCAAAGAAGATATGGCTTGCTTAAACCGGATTTAGGAACGAATCCAAAATGTTTTTATATTGAATTAGATATGGAGATAAAATAATGGATATGGGACAAAATTTTGTTTTTCCTAACGAGATTCACATAACATGGACTGTTATGATTGTTCTTTATCCGTATATAACAGGAATGGTAGCGGGCGCTTTTATAGTATCTTCATTTTATCACGTATTCGGAATGGAGAAACTCAAACCAATTGCAAGGTTTGCTCTTGTTTCATCTTTGGCTTTTTTATTATTTGCAACAGTGCCGCTTCTGAATCATCTTGGCAGACCGGACCGGGCATTAAATATTATTATCACACCAAGCTTCAGTTCCGCAATGAGCGGATTCGGTTTTATTTATATGTTTTATATGCTAATCGTTATAATGGAAGTGTGGTTCAGCTATAGAGTTGACCTGATAGAGAAATATAATAATTCAAAAGGAATAGTAAAATCAATTTATCACATTATTCTATTGGGAAATATTTATGACAATGAAATCACCAGAAAATACGACAAAAAATTAATTTCCATTTTAGCAGGATTCGGAATACCCGTTGCATGTATTTTACACGGTTATGTGGGTTTTCTTTTTGGTTCAATTAAAGCAAATCTCTGGTGGTCAACACCTCTGATGTTTATTATATTTATTTTTTCAGCTATAGTATCGGGATTGGCAGTCCTGATTTTCCTTTATCAATTTGTTCACTGGCTCAGGAAAAAAGAAGTGAACCAGGATAGTCTGGACCTTATGGCAAAATGGCTGTGGGGATTTATGATTATTGCAGTTACACTTGAGCTGATGGAAATCCTTTCCATATCTTACGAACGAAC
Source organism: uncultured Ignavibacteria bacterium (assembly GCA_963806045.1). Classification (GTDB taxonomy): domain Bacteria; phylum Bacteroidota; class Ignavibacteria; order Tepidaquicellales; family Tepidaquicellaceae; genus DATCHW01. The sequence continues at coordinate 672,095 of CAWDWP010000001.1, forward strand.
AGAAAGATGGGCAATATTAGAGCAATTAATATCGGGAAAACTTAAAATCTCATATGTATACTTGCAAATCGGACTATTTTCTATTGTACCGTTTCTAATTCTTTCAGTAACATCATTATTCAAAATAAATCAGAAACTGAAAAATTTCTTAATATGGTGGTCTTCCGGTATGCTTTTGATTCAGGTCTTATTAATGCGGTGGAATGTCGTTATAGGCGGGCAGTTAGTCTCAAAAAGCATGAGGGGATTTACTGAATATTTCCCGGGATATTTTGATAAAGAAGGATTAATCGTTTCACTTCTTATCATCATAATTCCGTTTATTTTATTATGGGCTTTTGATAAAATTTTTCCGTTTTTTAATAAAAAAGAGTATAAGTCTGAGTCAGATTAGAGGCTTAAACCGGAAAAAATCTTAATTAATTGTTAAATTAGCAATTATTGTTAATTTCACTGAATTTATCCGGAATGAAATAAGTTCTTTTTCCGTTTTATTGTGGAAAATATCCCCAACTTAAAAAACTACTTTAATTTTAAATTTAGAAATATCAATAACTTATAACTCAGTTAATTGGTATAGTTATTGCTATAATATAATGTATTAAAATAATACATTATTCAAAGCAATGAAGAACAAATTTATCATACATATTTTTTGCCTCACGCCGGAAATTTGCGGCATGATACCAAAATATTTCTCGCACAATGAAAATTATTATTTTAATTCAACGAGTTTAAATAATCCCGAATGTGATATTCTTGATGATATAGGTTATGAGCCGGATTGTATAATTTTAGACTCGGAAATAAATAAATCTCTTAAGCATAAGATTTATAGTACATTTAATAATTCTAAAATAATTCACCTGCCTTCCTTAACATGGTTTGATAATGAAGACGCAGAAGATAAGGATATTGTTAAAGTATCCGAGCCGTTAAAACTAAGAGAACTGGAAGAAATCATTAATAATATTTATTCTACAAAATACGCCGATGAAAATAAGATATAAAAAGATATTTGTATTTATAGCTGTTTCGTTTTTATTAACAGGATTTATCGTCAGTATAATCGGATATCAATACCTGAAAGCGAAGGGGAGCGATGACTGTCTTGTTTGCCACGAGGACAAAGATTTAACGATGGATAAAGACGGGAAAAAAGTTTCGCTTTACATTAATCCCGGAGATTATAAAAAATCCCTTCACGGAGGTTCGGAATGTACAGACTGCCACCAGAATTATAATCCGGAACAGATGCCGCATAATCCGTCGAAATCACTCGCCAGTTGCAGTGAATGCCACGGAGAAATAAAAAGTTCAGAAAACAATGCTCATAAAAACGTAAAATGTTATACTTGTCATAATCCTCATAAAATTGTTCCTAAGAAAGAACTTGCTGCTAACCAGACTGCAAATTGTCTTAATTGCCATCAGAACAAAAATGTGCAGGCATTTAAGAACAGCACACATTATAAAAAAGATGTTAAATGTGAAAACTGTCACAATGGCGGACACGTGGTGAAAAAAATATCAAAGTCAGAATCTCAGGCAATATGCGGAAAATGCCACGGAAAAAATCAGTCTGAATTCAACAATAGTATTCATAAGATTGTGATGACTCAGGGAAATAAAAAAGCACCTACGTGTATAGATTGTCATGGTTATCACGAAGTGATAAGCAGTAAAGTTTCCATTGAATCCGAGGGTTGTCTCAAATGTCACCTTGACGCAAAAATGTTCCCGGGTGAAGAAAGAGGTTCGGCAAAATTTGTAACAGAATATAAAACCAGCATTCATAGTCTGCCTCAGGAAAACGGTTTACCTGCAGCCGGATGCATTGATTGTCACGGAAACCACATGATTGAAAAGTCAGCAGACCCAAACATATCGACTGTGAAAGCAAAAATGATGGAGACCTGTGGAAAATGTCATTCCGAAGTTGTTAATAACTTCCAAAAATCCGCTCACGGACGTGCTTTCCAAAGGGGGGATAAAGACGCTCCATCCTGTGTGACTTGTCATGGAGAACATTCTATAAAATCTGTTAAAAAATCGGATGAGTTTTCGAAGCTGAAACAAACTGATTTGTGCTTAAGCTGTCATACTGACGGGAAAGTGAAATCATTAACTGATTTAAATTCACATTCAGAGCAGTATAAGCAGAGCTATCATTATAAGGCACTTGAAAAAGGAAATCTTAAAGCAGCAACCTGCTCGGATTGCCATGGAGCGCATCAGATGAGTGATATGAAAGATACAAATTCAAATATAAACAAAAAGAATATTGCGAAATCCTGCGGACAGGCTGAATGTCATACAAAACAGCTTGCTGAATATAATGGCAGCATACACCAGGTTTCACTTGCTACCAAGGAAAATTCCGACGCACCGAATTGTGTGACCTGTCACGGTAATCATCAGATATTAAATAAGACCGACGGTAAAAATCAATTATCTAACGCAAAAGGAATTGTCCAGTTATGCTCGAATTGCCATGCTTCGGTAGAACTTGTCCGGAATAATAATCTTCCGATAAAAGTAACTGAAACATATAATGAAAGTTTCCACGGACTTGCGACAAGAAGCGGATCAAAAATTGTTGCAAATTGCGAAAGTTGTCATGGGAATCATAATATCAGACCGTCAACCGATACACTTTCTTCGATAAACAAGAAGAATCTTCCGGCAACGTGCGGAAAATGCCATCCGGGAGTAGAAAAAACATTTTTCGATACTCCTATTCACGCTTTCGAAGACAAAGTTCAATCTCCGATGTTATTCTGGATATCAAAATTTTATATTATTTTGATTATCGTTGTGATAGGTGGAATGGTTCTGCACAATATTCTTGATTACAGGAAAAAATTAAAATTTAAGAAAAAACATTAATTAAGTTAAAGTATCAGAAAAAGTTAATATATATATGGAAGAAAAGAAATATTTGAGAATGACAAAGAATGAAAGGATTCAGCATTTCCTTTTACTTACTTCATTCATTACTCTTGTCATCACAGGTTTTGCTTTAAAATATCCTGAGGCATGGTGGGTGCGATGGTCTATTTCAATTATCGGACAGGGTGCATTTGAATTGAGGGGTGTTATTCATCGTACAGCGGCAGTAATAATGGTTGCAGCATCTTTTTATCATCTCGGTTATGTAATATTTAATCCAAAAGGAAGAAAGTTAATAAAAGATTTCTGGTTTTACAAACAGGATATTACGGATTTATTTGCATCATTAAAATATCTCATATCGGATTCTGCTCCTAAACCTAAATTCGGAAGATTCAGCTATATTGAAAAAGCGGAATACTGGGCTGTAGTTTGGGGAACAGTTGTAATGGGCGCGACCGGAACATTTTTATGGTTTGAAAATATATTTATGCCGGTTATTGGTATGAGCGGAATGAATATTTCAACTGCTATCCATTGGTACGAAGCTATACTGGCATCTCTCGCAATATTAGTCTGGCATTTCTATTTTATATTTCTTAATCCCGACGTTGCTCCGATGAATAAAGCCTGGATTTCAGGTCAGCTCACCAGGGAACAAATGGAACATGAGCATCCGAGAGAACTTGAAGAACTGGAAAAATATAATACTGTAAAGGCTGAAACGGAGAAATCAATCTGACGAAAAGTATTTTTAATACACCCGATAGTAAAAACGTTATTTTGAACAGAACCAAAATAACTGAATAATTTTTAATTTACATTTATATGAATAATAAGGAAGAACAGGTCATCCGCTTTAATCTCATTGAGAGAATTCAGCATATAATACTTTTCGTTACACTGATAGTACTTCTGATAACAGGCTTATCGCTCACTTATCACAACACCTGGCTTGGGAAATTCATAATCGGACTTGAAGGAGGAATGCAGAACAGGGGAAAGCTTCATATTTTCTTTGCCTTTGTTTTGGTTATATTAGCAGCCTTTCATTTATTTTATATAATATTTTCAGATAAAGGACATAGTGAAATTGCACATATTAAATACCGGAAAAAAGATTTCAGGGACATTGTTACGAGTTTTAAATACAACTTCAGACTGAGTAAGGAAAAACCTGAGTTTGCAAGGTATAACCTTATTCAGAAATTTCAATATTGGGGTGTTGTTTTTGGATGCATGTTAATGATATTGACCGGAGTAATTCTTCTTCTGAAAGTTTGGGGAATCGGAATGGTTGTTCCCAAATGGCTCTGGGATATAACAAGCATAATACACAGTTATGAAGGTATGCTGATTTTTCTTGTATTATTTTTATGGCATATTTATGATGTTCATTTGTCTCCTGATGTTTTCCCGATGAATATGACCTGGCTGACAGGAAAAATAAGTAAGGCAAAACTAAAAGAAAATCATCCACTTGAGTATGAAAGGTGTTTTGGAGAAAAAGAAAAAACAAATGACAAACAGGTTTAAAGTTTTTGTATTAAATTTAATTAGTTTAAATATTGAACATAGTATTTTTTATTATTTAATTAATGTCAGGAAAAATCAGATTTAATATTATTTCGGTAATAATTTTGCTAATTATTTGTCTGGGTTATTCATTAATCCCGGCAGATTTATTTTCGCAAGCTCAAAACCAGAAATGCCTGATTTGTCACGGTAAAATCCGATTTCAAAGTTCAGCGCGACGACGGTTCAATATTTAAACTATTCGTAGATGAAAAAGCATTACAGAGTTCACCGCATTATAATAATACCTGCCAGGATTGCCACACTGATATTATAGAAATCACAGCTTTAGGTCATAAAAAAGATGTTAAAAAGGTGCAGTGTACAAGGTGTCACTATGATAATAATCAGGCAGGAGCACCTGAAACAGAAAAATATAAAGAGTTTCAGGAAAGTGTCCATCAGCAGGAATTACTGAAAGGAAATCCTAAAGCACCTGTCTGTCAGACGTGTCACGGAACTCATGATGTATTTATTAGGAGTTCCTTAAGCAAAATTGATCTAAAAAAGAAAATCATTAAAATTTGCGGGCAATGTCATCTGGATATTTACACCGCTTATAAGACGAGCATACACGGAACTGCATTACTGGAAAAAAATAATCCTGACGTCCCTGCATGTACCGACTGCCACGGAGAACACAAAATCAACAGACCCGAAGACCCTGCATCAAAAGTTTACAAAACAACAATATATAACACCTGCGGTAACTGCCACGCATCAGAAAAAATAGTTGAGAAGTATGGAATTAAAGCAGATAAATTCATGACCTATGAATCCAGTTATCACGGAATAGCAACTCAATTTGGTGAAAAAACAGCGGCGAATTGTGCGAGCTGCCATGGAGTTCACGACATTAAAGCACAGGATGATCCGGGTTCGACAATAAATCCTAATAATATTATAAAAACCTGCGGAAAATGTCATCCGGATGCAAATGTCAATTATACTAAAGGTAAAATTCACATAAATTCCCATTCTGCAGATTCCGGATCTATATTCTACATCAACAATATTTTCAAATGGCTTACGATTGTAACACTAACATTATTGGCAATACACGTTTTACTTGATCTGTTCAGAAAGTTAAAACAAAGAAAACACGTTTAAATCAATGGAAGACAATAACAAATTTCAGGATAAAATCGAAGAAGAAGTCGAAAGACGGCTTAAGGAAAAACTTAATGAACTGGAATCTCAAATAAAACAGCAGGTAACAGAAGAATTCGAAGCAAAACAAAAAGAAGATTTACCGGAAGCTGGACGGGCAGAAACTATTGAAAAAAGTGAATCGAAAAAAGAAGTTACATTAGAAAAAAAAGAAGAAAATTTTTTCATACGGTTTGGAGTAAACTTCCGTTTTCAGCACATAGTTCTTCTCACATCTACGGTCATGCTCATACTGACAGGTGTTCCGTTAAAGTTTCCGAAAAATGGATTATCTCAGTTTATTTTTGCTGGTTTTGGAGGTGCCGCCGGTGCCCGCAGTGTCCATCATTTTTTCGCACTTGGATTAATTTTCATAGGAATCTATCACTTGTTTTACACATTCTGGGCAAAGCAGGGGAGGAAAGATTTCTTCGCGCTTCTTCCAAACTTTAAAGATATCAAAGATGTAATAAATCAGATAAAATATTATTTAGGTTTCAGAAAAGAAAAAGTAAAATACGGAAGATTCAGTTATGTTGAAAAATTTGACTACTGGGCTGTTTACTGGGGCTTAATAATGATGATAGGAACCGGAGTAATAATGTGGTTTTTCTCAGGGAAATTTGACCCTGTGATTTTCGGAGAAATCAATCTGTCATTCGGTCCTGCTTTAATAACAAAAACTGTTTATGATATTGCAAGAGCGATGCACAGCGATGAAGCTCTGCTTGCTACACTTGTTATAATTGGATGGCATTTTTATAATGTACACCTGAATCCTCATAAATTTCCCATGAGTAAAGTCTGGTTAAACGGAAAAGTTTCTGAAAAGGAAATGATAGAAGAACATCCGCTTGAATATGAAAAAATAATGAGGAAAAGAAAAGAAAAAGAATTACTTGAAAAAGAATTAGCAGAAAAAGAATCCAAAGAAAAGGAATCATCCTTAAAAGAGAATGAAAATTAATTACAGAGAATTTTTCAAGAAGATATTCAGAGGGATTAAAAACAACCGCCATCCGATACTCGGATTAGCGGGAATTTTCATAGTTATACTTATAATAATAAACGGAATTTATTATTTTGTATCGGCATATTCTCCGGGATGTAATGCCTGTCATTTCATGAAACCGTATTATGAGCAATCAAAAAATTCCGTTCATAAAGATATTTCCTGCGTGACCTGTCACCCCGGAAGACGTTTACTGACTGCTCCTTATCTTCTGAGATATATTGCCGGTTCCTATAACCCGCGACCCCGTGCAGAAGTAGATGACCATATTTGTCTGGATTGTCATAAAGAGCAAAATCTGAAAACGAGAACAGTATTCGAAATGAATATTTCTTTTAGTCATTCGGAACATCTGGGTGATTTAAGACGAGGTAAGAAGCTTCGCTGTACCAGCTGCCACGCACGTGGAGAAGAGCAGCATTTTGTTGTCAATAAGAATGTATGTTTCACCTGTCATTTCAAGGGTGCGGAAAGAGGGCATTCAGTAACTAATTGCAACGTTTGTCACGGAATTCCGAAAAAAATTGTAGATCACGGGGGATTTCAATTTAATCATGATTCATATCTTAAAATAGGAGTTGACTGTTCGCAGTGCCATCTTGATGTCACAAAAGGTAATGCGGAAGTAGAGAAAAAAGTATGTTATAAATGTCATGTAGAACGCATTGAAAGCTTTTCTGATGTTGATAAAGTTCATAATATACATATAACGAAAAATGGAGTTGACTGCGAGGAATGTCATAATTCAATTCAGCATGGAAAGATAAAAATGATAAGCTTGCTTGAAGCTAATTGTGAAAACTGTCATCAGCTTAAACATTCGCCTCAGCGGGAGATGTATATCGGAAGTGAAGGAAGAGGTGTTGAGAGTGTTCCAAGCAGAATGTTCGCTGCTCAGGTATCCTGCGAGGGGTGCCATTTAGACCTGAATAAGGACGGCAAGAGTGATTTAAATGAAAAAAGACAGGCTTGTGTTAAATGCCATGGACAGGGTTATGACCTTATGCTGGATAAATGGATAAGCGAGTTTAATGATGCAGTTAACAAGATAAATCCGGACCTTGAATATGCAAAGAATCTTGTTGAGTCCGCCGGAAATCAGGGTAAGAATATTGATGCTGAAAAAACATATCTGACCGATGCCGAAAATAATTTTAAACTGGTAAAAGAAGGAAAAGGTGTTCACAATGTAGATTTTGCTCTCAAGCTTTTAGAAAATGTTGCTAAAAATATTGAAGGTATTACGAGCCGGCTTGGAAATTCAGGCCATAAGGTAAACAGGCCGAAGCTCTTAACAGATGAAAGTGAATTCTGTAACATGTGTCATTTTGCTATTCCGCCCAAGAGTGTTCAGAAATTCAATGATACTGAATTCCCGCATCAGATACATATGAAAATATCCACCTGCACTAAATGTCATTCTAAAACAGAACATAAAAAAATAACCGCAACTCAGGATGTTTGTGAATCCTGCCACAAATATTTCAAGAAAATTCCTGAAACAATTAAATTCGGGCAAATAAAATTTCCGCATTCACTTCATAGTAATACAAAAAACATTGAATGTACGAAATGCCATGCTTCAACAGATTTCTCAAAAGTTTCAATTAAAAAGGAAGCTTGCACAAGCTGCCACCATAAAGGCAAGGATATAGTGAAGGATTGTATAAAATGTCATCCTTTACAGCATAGCACTTATAATGGTAATATTGGTTCTAAAAAATTCGATCAGGATATTATGAAATCAGGCGGGGTGGATTGTGACGGTTGTCATATGTCTTCCGGTAATACAGTCGTGAGAATTAAGCAGAATGCCTGCGGAGATTGTCATGACGCTTCTTATCAGTCTATGCTGACTGAATGGAAAAATGATATTATGACTAAAGTTAAAACTCTCTCTTCTCTTGCAACTTCTGCAAAGAAACAGAGTCTTGATGATGAAAACAAAACAAAGCTGGAATGGGCAAAGAAAATCATATCTGCTATCCAATCGGACGGCAGTAAGGGTATTCATAATTATATGATTTTCAGTGACCTGCTCGAAAAATCAATAAAAGAATTAAACAAGCAAAAATAAGGTGAAAAATACATCAGATTTATTTATTATGTACAAATTTCAATTTAATTTCGTTCATGGGAAATAAAGTTAAAAAAGAAAAAAAATTTTTCAAAAAGGTCAGAGGTTTCAAAAGATTTTTACTTTTTTTTGGAATTAATGTTTTTTTAGTACTCGTAATTCTGACTATTTCTGCAGAAATAACATCACGTCCGGCATTTTGTCCGACCTGTCACTATATGGAAACATTTTATCAGAGCTGGCGGACATCTGCACACAATAAAGTAGATTGTGTTGAATGCCATTTTGAACCCGGTATTTCGGGAACAGTTCGCGGAAAGCTTAATGGACTCGTGCAGATTGTAAATTATTTATCTCTTTCTTATAAAAAACGCAAACCATGGGCTGATATACCTGATAATACTTGTGCACGTTCCGGGTGCCATGAAAAACAGGCTCTACAGGATACTACCTATGGATTTAAAGGCATAGCTTTTAATCACAAACATCATCTTCAGGAGTTGAGGCGGGGAAAAACACTGAAGTGTATTAGTTGCCATTCGCAGATTGTTCAGGGTACACATATGGAGGTCACTCCATCGACATGCTTCAATTGTCACTTTAAAAAATCGGATGATCCTGAACATAAATATGATAAACTAACGGAATGCACAAAATGCCATGACTGGAAAAGCAAAACCAAAGAGGATATGGCGAAATACAGGTATGACCATAGCCTTGTTGTACAAAATGATATTCCCTGTACAAGTTGCCACACTAATACGATAGTAGGAAATGGAGAAGTTGCCAGGGAAAGATGTTTCCAATGTCATTTTGAACAGGAAAGACTTGATAAAATTAACGATATAAATTTTATGCACACGACACATATTACAAAGCATTCAATGAAATGCTTTATGTGTCACAGTACAATCGAACATAAGATACAAAAGATTGACCCTAGTCAACCCCCTGACTGCATAAGCTGTCACGGCAGCGCCCACTCATCCCAGGTAAGTTTATTTACAGGTGAAAACGGTTTTGATGTTGAAAAGACACCAAGTGTAATGTTTTTAAACGGAATAAACTGCAAAGGTTGTCACATATTTCACGAGACTACTTCTAAAGATGTTGCAATAACGAAAGCAGGGAAAAAGTCTTGTGAAAAATGTCATGGTTCAGGTTATGATAAATTAATCACTCAATGGCAGACCGCTACGGAAAAAAGGTTAGCATTAATTAATTCTATTTATCATACTGTTAAAGCTCAGGTAGATAATTCAAAAAATGCAAATGTTAATAATGCAAAAACACTTCTTGATAATGCTTATCACAATATTAAAATAGTTGAAGTCGGAAAAAGTGTTCATAATATTTCGTTTGCGGATAAACTTCTCGTTGCAAGTTATAATATAATGGTTAAAGCACTCGTTGAAATTAATTCACCCGTTAAATTACCGGAATTTAAATCAGGTTCGGAATTTATTCCAAATGAATGTTATAGCTGCCATGCCGGAATTCAGGAAATTAACAAAAATATTTATGGTCTGAGCTTCTCTCATAACATGCATATTGTGAAGCAGAAAGTACCGTGTGATAAATGTCATTCAAATGCTGAAAAACACGGAGAATTAATTCTTACAAAACAAAATTGTAATAACTGTCATCATTCACAGAACAAGGGAAATGAGTCTTGTGAGAAATGTCACAGTTTCCAGACATCTGTTTATAATGGTAACTTTATGAATAAGAACCAGCCGGATTTTATGAAACAAGCGAACGTCGGATGCGTTGATTGCCACGTTTCGGGAAACAGTGTGGTAAAACCGGATGGAAAGATTTGCGCTAAATGCCATAAACCTGATTATGAATCTCAGGCACTTGATTGGAAAAAAGATATAAACGGGCTCACAAAAGAGGTCGAAACCCTGCTTGCATCGGTTAAAACATCGAATCTGACAGATGAGCAAAAAACCCTGTTAAATGAAACAAAGAAGTTCATTTCTCAGTTAAATACATATCCGAGCATATATGTGCACAATTATGATATGCTTAGCACTATACTTTCGGATTATAAAAAGAAATTGAAAGATATAAAATAACGTTCTTTAAATAAATATAGCTTAAGATTTTAATATAATGTGTAAAATATTGCTTTAAATTTTATAATATATTAATTATCTTTAAAAAATTTTTTAAATTATTTTTTCTAAACTTAAAATCAAAATTATGAAGGTAAAAGTTTTTATAATTCCTGTAATAATTCTTTTTGCGGCAGTTCTTTTTCTGTCACTCGTGCAGGATAACTATTCAAAGAGTTATGGTGCCGGTAAGTATGTAGGAGTTGACGGATGTACAAAAGCCTGCCACAAATCGGATGCAGCGGGCAAACAGCTTGATATATGGAAAGGCTCAAAGCACTCTCAGGCATACAACAGCCTTGCTACACCTGATGCAGATAAAATTGCAAAAGATAAAGGATTTTCAACAGCTGCGGTTGAAACACCTGCCTGTTTAAAATGCCACGTATTAGGTAAAGATATAGACCCTGCAGAATTAACTGACGGGTTTAAAAAAGAAGATGGTGTCCAGTGTGAAACCTGCCATGGAGCCGGTTCCGAGTATAAATCTCTTTCCATTATGAAAGACAAACAAAAAGCCATTGAAAACGGTTTGATGGTGCCTGAAAGTAATGAAAAATTCTGCACGCAATGTCATAATGCAGATAGTCCGACATTCAAGGGCTTCAATTATGATGAAATGTGGGCGAAGATTAGCCATAAAAAACCTGCATAAGGTAACATTTTCAATATAAGTTCTTTAATTTTTCCGGATTGATTCCTGTGTAAAACAGGAATCAATCCATATTAAGTATAAGGGCAAGTTTTAGTTAGAATGGTTATAGGTGTTTAAATTTACTTTACAATGTGTGTTTGTAATAAGGAGGCTTATGTTAAAGATTTTTTTGCTGCTAAAAATCTAAACAACTTGAATCGTTCAAATCTGTAACTGCCCGGGAGTTCTTAAAATATATAGAAATACCTTTTTCAAACTTAATTAAGTCTAAAAGGAAAACTGCCTATGAAACTAAAAATACTTTCATTATGTGTTCTGTTTCTTTTTCTGGCAGCAGGGGTAATTAAGAGTCAGACCGTTAATTTCAGGTTTGGCACACACTTTTATACGTGGCAAAAGTATGATTCTCTTTCTACTACCGGGAATAATACGTTTACAACACATATGAGAGGGTATCAGAATTATTTGCTTGAAATGAACAAAGGCAAATGGTCTTTTAATACTCTTGCACAGACAGAAGAAGACGTTGTAAAAAAAGTCGACAGGGGTTTTGCTTACCGGTTTTATAATTTATACATTAAAGGTACTAATCTTTTTAATGTACTCGATTTAAAACTCGGCAGGCAATACGTAACTGCAGGTGCCGGTAGAGGTACTATCGACGGAGCTTATCTTAAGCTAAAATTCGGCAAAGAAAAACAATTTCAGATTGCCGGTTATGGTGGCTATTTGACACCATGGGAATATGATTTTCAGAATTATCCGGCTTTGAAAGATAATTTTTCAGTCGGAGGACAATTATTGTTTTACGGTGTAAAGGATTTATCGGTAGGTTTGAGTTATAATCTGAAAAAAAGAAAACCGGAATCCTATTATGCTCCCCGTGCTGATAGTCTTTTCTATGGTAGAAATGTATTAATTGATGTTGATTCACGGGCAGACCAGATGGTCGGACTGGATTTGAATTATCTGGATGCAATTCATAATCATAATTTCTTTGCTAAAGTATATTATGATATAAACCAGAGATTATTGTCAAGAGGTGAATTTAATGTCAGGTTCAGCATCTCGAATCAGCTTAAGTTCTCAACAGGTTATGCATACCGCGAACCTCAGTTAAGTTATAATACTATCTTCTGGGTATTTGATGTTCAGAAAAACCAGGAGATTGAAACCGGACTGGATTATGTTCTTAAACACAATTTGAACTTGTTTGCAAGAGTATCTGATGTATTTTATAATACAGGTAATTCACTGAAATTCCAATTGGGGGTATCTCATCCTTCGTTCGGATTATCATTAATAAAATACACCGGTTATGCCGGAGAATCAGATGGAGTCTATGGATATTTTAATCATGATGTTGTTAAGAATTTGCTCGCTGTTACTTCCAGCTTAAATTATTCGAAATATAAAATTTCAGAATATTCAAGCGACAGGCTGAATTCGTTCAGCGGACTTCTGGGTCTTGTTTACAGACCTATTCCGCAGCTTTCGTTCGACCTTCAGGGACAATTTCTTACAAACCGGATTTATACATTTGATACCAGGGTTTTATTCGGTTTCAACTATTGGCTATTTAAAAAATTATAACGGGGGAGGACGAAATGAAAATATTTAAAACATACTCACTAATAATAGCAGGAATAATATTATTTCTGAGTGTTGCTGCATTTTATTCCAAAACCGATTATATGAATAAATTTAAAATCTTTGAACCAAACGTTTCAAAATACGGTAATAAAGATATTATTAAATTTAATCACGGATTCCATGTTGGAAAAGATGTAGGAGCAAAATGTGTGGACTGTCATGGGGCAGCTCTCACCTCAGATAAAAGCAGTGACAACATGAATCCCACTATGGCGGTTTGTGAAGCTTGTCACGATATAAAAGATAAAGCAAAATGCAATGTCTGTCACTATGAAGGTGTTTATAAGAAATTAACACCTCATAACAAACAACTAAATTTCTCACACAAGTATCATATTACTACCGAGAAAAAAGAATGCACAGATTGTCATAAAGGACTTGATAACGTGAAATATGCTCAGGAATCTCCCGGAGGATATCCACCGATGACAACTTGTTATACATGTCACAATAATGATAAAGCTACTAATAATTGCGAAGCCTGTCATCAGAATCTTACTAATCTGAAACCGAAAGACCACTTATCATCGAATTTCCTTAATGAGCATAAGGTTGTCACTGATAATGCGACAGGTGGTTTCAATAATAATTGCATGATGTGTCACAGTGATAATTTCTGTCAGGCATGCCATAGTGCACCCGGCTTTACAGGAAATAATACCACAAAGAGCTTTTTTGCACCATATTATACTTATGAAGGAGGTGTAAGAAGAGATAAAGCCGAACTACAGAAGCTAAGTAATGTTCACAATCTTAATTATATATATACGCACGGAATAGATGCGGATCATAAAGCATTTGAATGTAAGACTTGTCATGATCCGGTAGAATTCTGCAGTTCCTGCCATATGAACGGTGGAAATATTGTTGGCGGAATCGCTCCTAAGAGTCACCTTCAGCCGAATTTCACCACAATCGGTGTTAATACAGGAGGCGGTTTACACGCAAAACTTGCGAAGAAAGATATGGAAAGCTGTGAAGCTTGTCATAGTGTAAACGGTGCTGACCCGGTATGCATGAAGTGTCACTATGATAATGATGGAGTAAAAGGTACAAATCCAAAGACTCATGAATTTGGATTCCTTCACGATGAACATGGAATATGGCATAGTACTCAGGGGGCGATATGTTACGTTTGCCATACTGATGCTAATGCAAGACCAAATGGAATAAAGGGAGTAGGATTCTGCGGCTACTGCCACACAAATTAGTCATTAAAAATTAAATTATATTTAATTTTCAGAATATGAAAAAAATAACAATTATATACTTAACATTACTAGTCTTCGGCTTAGCAATTTTTATTCAAAGTTGCAGTCAGGTAGAAGATAATTTAGTGACTTCGCCTTCAATAGGAATTCATCCGGCAGGCTGGCTTACAAAATCATCTCCAAATTTTCATGGAGTTGCTATATCAAGCAATAAATGGGATATGTCGCAATGCAAAACTTGCCACGGTCCGGATTACAGAGGGGGAAGTTCAGGTACAAGCTGCTTTACAATGCCATCCTGGTGGTCCGCAGGCTTGCAGTGTCTGTCACGGAAATCCGATCACAGCTATCCACCCGCTGCTCTAATGGTCAAACATTAGAATCTTATATCGGAGTCGGTGTACACGAAACTCATCTTGGAGACTCGACACTTACAGGAAGAGAAGGTAGAGTGTTAAAATGTTTCGAATGCCACAGAGCAATTTACGGATTTCAATGACACGGTTCATATTAATCCAACGAATATTGATAATCGTGCGGAGGTCGTTTTCGATTACTTTGTCTAAAACCCCATCAGATGGTATTACGCCAAATCCGGTCTGGAACAGAACAACAGCTACGTGTTCAGGTGTTTACTGCCACGGTGATTTCAAAAATGGAAATTACAGGTTGTTAAATCCACCTCCTGTTCCTGTTTGGACTAATCCTTCAAGTGTACATTGCGGCACTTGTCATGGAGATCCAGCAACGGGCGATCCAATACCGGGTGGTTCACATTTCCAGGGATTCACAATTCATGAATGCTGGTTTGTCATGGACGTGTAATTGACTCGTCCGGAACTATTTTTAATAAGTCTTTGCACATTAATGGAATAGTTGACGGGGTTTTGACACACCCGGACATACTTTCAATAGGGAGTTAATTGATAAAATAAATAAACGGACCACGGATATACGTAAGAAATAGAAAGTAATAATTATAAATAAAGCCACATTTTTCAAGGGCTTATATAGATTTTTTTTGACGGCTCTTTGAACTATGTGGTTTTTTTTTATGTTTAAATGATTATAGTATGATTTATGTTTTAATAGTTTATAAATTTAAATATATTGACGAAGTTTTTTAATAATTAAATTATATATGAAAAAATTAATTGTTGTATTATTTTCATTAGTCCTGATTGCGGGCTGTACTAAAATGGAAGATAAGAAAAACACCGATGCCAATAAGAATAATAATCTTATGAACAAGAATACGGATAAAGGTGATCCACATAGTGGTGTAAATATGGGTGATAACACTGTTCCTTCAGATGGCACAAAAGATCCTAAAGCCGAAGAATTGACAAAAGCAGCCGACGATTTCGATAAAGTCTATGAAAAGAACAAAAGCGAAGCAAATAAGAAACAGTATATAGAAAAGCATATGGCAGCAGGTATTTATCTTACCTATGAGGCGAATTTAAGTCCGAAAGAAAAATACGGACCTGCTCTTAAACAGTTTAAAAAAGTTCTGGAAGCGGATCCGGAAAACAAAGAAGCTTTACAAAACAAACAGCAAATTGAATCAATTTACGAACAAATGGGCAGACCAATTCCGCAATGAGTATTATATTTAAAATAATCACATATTTGATTATTTCCGGAGTGATAATTGCCGGAATATTATTACCAATTCCTTATATTCCCGCACTGGAAGATAAGGCTAGAGTAATATATTTCCACGTACCCACTGCTTGGCTTTCGGTTGTTGCATTCTTTATCTCTATGATTTACTCGATAAAATATCTGAGGAAAAAGGAAAGCATTGATGATATAAAAGCATATTCTGCCGCAGGGCTTGGATTTCTGTTTACTATCCTTGCAACAACGACGGGTTCTCTATGGGCTAAATTCAGCTGGGGCTCGTTCTGGAACTGGGATCCCAGGGAAACTTCCATTTTCATTTTACTGCTTATATATGGTGCTTATTTCGCATTGAGGTCGGCTATTGATTCTTATGAACAGCGTGCAAAACTTTCATCGGTTTATGCAATTATTGCTTTTATAACTGTTCCGTTTTTCATTTTCATAATGCCCCGCATTGTGGAAACGCTCCACCCGGACCCAATAATTAATAATCAGGGAAAAATAAATATGGATAGAACAATGCTGTTTATATTCCTGTCATCACTTGCAGGATTCACAATGCTGTTTTTCTGGATTTATAATTTGATGGTTCGTTCTGAAATTTTGAAACAGAAAAAAATAATAACAGGATAAAATTTATGAGTTCATTATATAATTTTCTTGAGATGAATGCAATGTATGTTGTGCTTTTAATTACATTGATAATCTGGACTGGAATTTTCATTTATATCTTCAAAATTGACAGAAAATTAACCAGATTGGAAAAAGAAAATAAAGAGTTTTAAAAAACAAAATTAATTATGTCAAAAAAAGTTAAAACAATAATCGGTGTTATAATTATTGTAGCTGTAATTGCTGCGATTATACCTACTTTTCTTTCGAATAAAATTGAATATGTCAATTTTAATGATGCCAGGCAAAAGACGAAAACAGTCGAAGTAAAAGGAACCTGGCTTAAAGACAAGGAATCAAAGTTTGAAGGTAATAAATTCAGCTTTTATATGAGAGATGACAATAATACCGAAATGAAAATAATATTTGACGGTGCAAAACCTAATAATTTCGAAGTTGCCGAAGCTGTTGTAGTAAAAGGCAAAATGAAAGATGGGGTCTTTATGGCAAATGATATTCTGACTAAATGCCCGTCTAAATACGAAGCAAAAGAAATGAAAAACTGAAGCCCGATTCCCCGTTTTATTTTAAAATTTTTTCTAAATAAAAAAGCTTAAATGGCAGGCAAAATATTAATTTACATAGCCTTTTTTTCGGCTGTTATTTCTATGGGACTTTTCTATCTCTCCCATACAGGAAAAACTCAGTACCTGAAGAAAGCAAGGCTTTTCTTTCACATATCCGCTGTAAGCATTCTTGCAGTCGCGGCATTTATGCTGTACCTTATATTAACTCATCAGTTTCAATATGCTTATGTATGGGAATACAGCAATCGCGACCTTCCACTGTCATTATTGATATCGACTTTCTATGCGGGACAGGAAGGAAGTTTCATGCTTTGGACTTTGTTTACTGCAATAATAGGAATTTTTCTTCTGAATTATGTTTCCAAAGGTCAGAGAATGGAAGCGCAGGTAATGATGATTTATACACTCGTTCTTGCCTTCCTGGGCTTAATTATGATTCTGAAAACCCCTTTCTCATATTTATATGAGATGTTTCCGAATGAAGTTAAAGTTGGATTTGTACCTGAAGACGGGCGCGGTCTTAATCCATTGCTTCAAAATTTCTGGATGGCTATTCATCCCCCGATATTATTTTCCGGCTTTTCGTCTCTCGCTGTTCCGTTCTCATTTGCAGTTGCAGCTTTGATAAAAAATAAATACCAGCAGTGGATTTCGATTGCATCACCCTGGCTGCTGTTCTCCAGCGGAATACTGGGACTTGGAATTATGATGGGCGGCTACTGGGCTTATGGTGTCCTTGGCTGGGGCGGTTACTGGGGCTGGGACCCGGTTGAAAATTCTTCACTCGTTCCATGGATTATATCAGTCGCTGCTGTCCATACGATGATTGCACAGCGTAAAACAGGCGGTTATGTAAAAACTAATCTAATACTTTCTATTTTAACTTATCTTCTTGTCCTGTATTCAACATTCCTGACAAGAAGCGGTATCCTGGGTGATGCTTCGGTACACTCGTTCTCTGCTCCAGGTGCTGAAGTTTACTGGGCATTGATTATTTTTGTCGGTTCATTTCTACTTATTGCAGTTGGTTCTATTTTGTTCAGGTTAAAAGAACTCGGAGGTCTGAAAAAGCATACCACAGAGTTTATTACAAAAGAGACGGCATTATTTATTGGCTCAATGCTGCTTTGTGTTTCTGCACTGATTGTATTTATCGGAACAAGTACCCCTATCATTTCGAAAAATACTGTTGCAGCGGATTTCTATAATCAGTGGAATCTTCCTATTGCAATATTAATTGCTTTCTTTACTGGAATCAGCATATTCCTGCAATGGAAGACAACTCCGCTCGGTGTCTTTTTCAAAAAGATTTCTATTCATCTTATCATATCCGTCGTCGTTACGGTTTTTCTTATTATCATCGGAGTCCGGGATGTATTGATGATTCTGCTTGCATTTACAAGTGTATTTACAATTGCAGTGAATGCGCAGATACTTATTAAAATCATATCTCAGGGACAGTTCAAGTTCGGCGGAGCGCTCGGACATATCGGCATTGCATTGTTATTCTTAGGAATCATTGGTTCTGCAAGGTACAGTCTTGAGGAAAATATTGAATTACCAATCGGAATTCCTAAAGCCGCATTCGGTTATACATTCACTTTCCTCGGACCGGAACGCTTCGAAGATATGAATAATAAATCTGATTCAAAATATTTGAATGTCAGAGTTGAGAAGGATAATAAAGAAATTATAATGAAACCTGTTCAATATATGAATACTATCGGGAACGGAATATCAAGTGAACCCGATATTGCAAACTTTGCAACTAATGATTTATATCTTTCCCCTAAAAATTATTCTGAAGCTGAATTCTTCCATAAACAATATGAAGTAAAAAAGGGCGATAAAGTTGAATTTGAAGGTGTTGAAGTTCAGTTTCTTGATTTCTCGAATAAAGGTGCAAATATGAAAGGCGGCGATGCACCGATTGGCGCAATCTTAAAGGTAACCAGTGGAAATAAGACAGATACTATTATACCTACAATAAAACTCGGACAGGAAAATCCACAGTACACTGCAGGACAAATTGCGAGCAAACCTACTTATAATTTCTATCTTGAAAAGGTGAATGTTTCCGGAGAAAATACAACAGCGAGTCTTTATTTTGAAGATTCAGCCAGGAGGTCGAGCAGTGAAACTCTGGTATTAAGTGTTTCGGTAAAGCCTTTTATTAATGTTCTCTGGGCAGGGACGGTTGTACTTGTTCTCGGATTCTTCTTCTCAGTTTATAAACGCGGACGTGATTTGACCAAAGCCAAACCCGAAGAAGAGAAACCGAAATCGTGAGATGTCAAATGTGAAACGTCAGACGCTAGATGTCAAGTGTTTTACTTTTGCCGTCTGCCGTTTGACTTCTGACTTCTGACGTTCTACGCGGACAGATAATTCTCTTTAATGAAATTAACGTGATGTAGTTCGTGCCCCGCTATAATATAGAGTAAAGCTCTTGCGGATATTTCGATATCATTAAATGTACCTCTCAGCATTAAGTCATCAGGGTCGGTGTTTTTGAAAAATATAAAATTAGCTGCCCTGACAAGAAGTTTCTCGTCAATCAGGCTTTTAATATTTCTTCTGTAAAATTTTCCATTAAGAACGTATTCATCCTGGTCGAATCCCGGGAGAGGCTGCTTGTCACCTCTTACAATCCTCAAAAATCTGTATGCCATTATTTTTTCTACATCAATCATATGACCGATAGTTTCCTTAAGTGTCCACTTACCGAATGCATATGCTTTATCCCCGAGATCTTCCGGAATACCGTTTAAAAAACCCTGTACAAAAGTTGATTGCTCTTCTAAAATGTCAATAATATTACCATCTTTTACAAGATTAATGTACGCGTTATAATATTCAGGATATTCATCAGCTACTGGTCTGTTCATATTTTCCCCCTTTATAATTTTTGAAATCGATTATTTTTTTAAATATAACAAAAAACGTAAATAATTAAAAAGTAAATTAACTAATTAATTCCCCCTTAGAAAAGGGGATTAAAGGGGGTTGTTTATCATTGATTCTATCTGAGTAAATCTGCTTAATATGTCCCATCTGCGTGCTTAGATTGACGTCTTTAGTTCTCATTATTCATTAATCATTACTCATTATCTAAATAGTCCCACATTTCCCCCCGTATGTATAAATAAAATATTATCGCTCCGTTTAAATTTCTTTTTCTTCATCATATCAAGCAATGCAGCCGCAGCTTTTCCCGAATAAACATAATCGAGCATTATACCTTCATTTCTTGCAAAGTATTCCACAGCTTCTATACATCCTTTTGTAAGGTCACCATATTTCTTGCCCATATAATCATTATTTACTATTATTTTCTTTCTGTCAATTTTTATATTCATTGGCTTTGCAATTTTGTTGGAAAGTAAAAATACTTCATCTGCAATTTGCTTATCTGTTTTAGCAACTCCAATTCCGATTATTTTTCCTTTCCAGTTTTTGGCTGCCGCACCGACAAGCAATCCGGACTGAGTTCCTGCCGAAGTTGTTGCGTGTACGATTATATCAAAATTCAAGTCTAAATATTTCTGGTCATCCATTATTTCAAAAAAGGCTTCCACATATCCCAATGCACCCACAGGACTTGAACCGCCAATCGGCATTAAATATGGTTTCTTTCCTTTTTTCCTCAAATCTGTTTCAAGCTGTTTCGCTTTCGCCTCCCATTTATCCCAATCTTCCGATTCCACAAAATGCAATTTTGCTCCGAACAAAATATCGAGTAGAAAGTTCGCTGTCGGCTTTGAAGGCTTTTTACCTCCGAGGACCAGCTCGACCTTCAGTCCCGCTTTCCTTCCCATTGCCGCAGTCAGCCTGCAAAAATTAGATTGAAAGGCTCCAACTCCAATAAGAGTATCAGCTCCTTTTTCAAAAGCATCGTAGATAAGATAATCAAGCTTCCTAGTTTTATTTCCTCCGAATGCAAATCCTGTAAGGTCATCACGCTTGCAGAAGACATTATACCCAAAATCATTTTTTATGCTTTCGAGATACTGAACGGGTGTCGGGGCGATTGACATTATTGATGGATATTTACCCTTTAACTTTTTTTGCTTCATGCTCATATTATTATTGTTTGAATAAAATTGTACTGTCGCCGTAACTTAAAAACCTGAAATTATTTTTTAATGCATATTCATATATTTTCTTCCAATCGTCTCCGATAAAAGCAGCTATCAGAAGTAGCAAAGTGCTTTTTGGAAGATGGAAATTTGTAATTAAAATATCAGTGTATTTATATTCATACCCGGGAGCAATCATCATTCCGGTTTCCGCAGAGAGATATTCTTTTTCCTGATTATCAAGCATTTGTATTAATAGATTTAGGGATTCATTTTTGTCTAACTCATTCTTCAGATTATATGGGTCCCATTGGTCAATAATCAAATCACCGGAACTTAAGTCTTTTTTCCCTGATAATTTTACCCCCAGCCAATACAGTGACTCAATAGTTCGTACTGTTGTTGTACCGACTGATACTAATTTATTTCTATTATCACGAAGTTTTTTTAGAAATTCTTTAGATACCACAAATTTTTCATAATGCATCGTATGGTCTTTTATTTTTTCTGATTTCACGGGTTTAAAAGTTCCTGCCCCTACATTCAATGTGATATAATTAGTATCGATATTCTTTTTTTTCAAGCAGGTTAATATTTCATCAGTGAAATGCAGACCTGCAGTCGGAGCCGCAACTGAGCCGTCAATTTCGGCATAAACTGTCTGATACCTGCTTTTATCAATCTCCTGTGATTCGCGTTTTATATATGGGGGGAGGGGTGTCATTCCAATATCAGATAAAATATCCTCAAACTTCAGCTTACTATCATCCCAGTCAAATTTTACTATGAAATAATCTTTCTCCCGTTCTAAAATTTCTGCTGCAATCTCGACTTCAGTTGAATTATGTTCGAATGTTTTCTTTAATCTACCCTCTTTCCATTTACCTACATTCCCTACAAAACATTTCCAGACAGCACTTCCCTTGAGATTTAGATTCAGTTCAGGATGGTGAGGCTCCAGGCAGAAAATTTCAATCAGCGCACCTGTATATTTGCGAAAATGCAGTCTTGCTTGAATTACTTTTGTATTATTCAAAACCAGAAATGAATCTGAGGGTATAACATCAGAAATATTTTTGAATACAGACTCAGAAATAGTATTATCCTTATAAATTAAAAGCTTTGAAGCCGCCCGGTCTTCAAGAGGGAACTGTGCAATCCTCTCCGCCGGCAGTTCATAATTAAAATCATTAATCAATAATTCCTCTGGCTCTATCATAATAATTAAAATAAATAAACATTGTTTAACATTTTATGTAAATCTAAATACTGATTCATACTCTCCCCTCTCGAGAGGGGATTAAGGTGTGTGTTTTCTTTCTTCCAATGTTCATTCTTTGTGTGTCTCTGTGATATTCTTTTTAATCTTTTTCTTCTCACGTTTCTCGTCTGACGTTTTACGTTTTTACCTCTTACGTTTAATTTTTTTTAATTACTAATTATTAATTACTAATTATTAATTTTTAATTGTATTTTTGATTAATACTTTTTTGAAAATTAAAATCATTTATGAAAATTGGTATACTTGGCGGTGGGCAACTTGCTAAGATGATGATTCAGTCCGCAATTAAGTATGATTTCAAATTCGTTATTTTCTCTCTCGAAAAATTCTCTCCATCACGGGAAATAGCAACTCAGATTGTTGGCGACTGGAATAATAAAAGTCATCTGAAGATTTTTGCGAAAATGTGCGATATCATTACACTCGAAAATGAATTTATTGATTACAGGTTAATTCATTATTTAGAGAAACAGGGAAAGAAGTGCTACCCAAGGTCCAGGACTGTCAGA
Source organism: uncultured Ignavibacteria bacterium (assembly GCA_963806045.1). Taxonomy (GTDB): domain Bacteria; phylum Bacteroidota; class Ignavibacteria; order Tepidaquicellales; family Tepidaquicellaceae; genus DATCHW01. Next base: position 695,137 of record CAWDWP010000001.1, read on the forward strand.
ATGATTCAGGACAAGCTTATTCAAAAGCAGACTCTAAAAAATCTCAGAATTCCCGTTGCGGATTTCGTCGAAATAAATTCAATTGAAGATATTTATTCCGCAGCCAAAAAATTCAGATACCCTTTTATTTTGAAATCAAGAACAATGGGATATGATGGCAAAGGAAATATTAAAATATCTTCTGAAGATGATATTAAAAGAGCGTATAATAAGCTTATCAAAAGAGGAAAACTCCTTGCGGAGAAGAATATTAATTTCAAAAAAGAAATTGCCGTTCAGGCAGTTCGGAATTTATCCGGCGAAATAAAAATCTATCCCATTGTCGATACTATCCAGAAAGACCAGATTTGCCATATCGTTATGGCTGAAAAGAAACTTAATAAGGGGTTAACTGATACTGTCAAGAAACTAGCAACTAAAATCCTCAAACAACTGAATTACGTTGGTGTCATCGGAATAGAGATGTTCCTTGTCAGGGGAAATAAAGTACTTATTAATGAACTTGCTCCAAGAGTCCATAATACAGGACATTATACTATTGAAGGATGTAAATGCTCGCAGTTTGAAAATCATATTCGTGCAATTGTAAATCTTCCTCTTGGCTCAACAGAGATGATTAATGGTGCCGCAGTAATGATAAATATACTGGGTGAAAGAAATGCTCCTTCACATCTAAGGGGAATTGGTAGACTTTTAAACCACAAAAATGCTTATCTTCACATATATGGAAAACAGGAAACTCACAAAGGCAGAAAGATGGGTCATATTACTGTTTTAGGTGACAGACTCGGTCAAACCAAAAAACTTGCCGGGAAATATAGAAAATTAATTAAAATTTAAATTTTTAAAGGAGGAATAATTATGATTGGAATGATAATATTTTTTATCGTGCTGATTGTCATATTTACTGCAGTAAAAAAACAGATGAAAGACAATATAGGAGCTATTAAAGTATTAAACACTTTAAGAATTGTTGCTTATATAGGGATTGGTTTTTCGGTTTTATATTCAAGCATTATTCAGATAGGTCCCGGAGAAGTGGGTGTCCCCATTCTGTTCGGAAACGTTCAGGAAAACACCCTGAAAAGCGGATTAAATTTCATTAACCCGCTCGTAACCGTTGAAAAGCTTGATATAAAAACGCAGGCTTATACAATGAGTGGAGTCAAGGACGAAGGTGTAATAAAAGGTGATGATGCTATAGTTACGCTTTCTTCCGATGGTTTATCGCTCAGACTGGACGTTACAATCTGGTTCCGGCTTGGCGAAGCACAAGCTCCTAATCTGTTAAGAACTATTGGTACAGATTATGTAGAAAAAATTGTCAGACCGGCGGCAAGAACTGCTTTGAGGGATGTATCCGTAATGTTCACTGCAACGGATATATATTCCGCAAAGCGGGATGATTTTCAAAGCGAGATAACTAAAAATCTTGAAAAAGCATTTGAGGGCAGAGGTATCGTTCTGGAAAAGATATTATTAAGGAATGTTGAACTTCCGCAAAAAGTGAAAGAAGCTATTGACGAAAAAATTTCGGCTGAACAAAGAGCTCAGCAAATGGTCTATGTGCTTCAAAAGGAAAAACAGGAAGCTGAAAGAAAGCGGGTCGAAGCAGAAGGTATTTCTCAGGCACAAAAAATTATTTCAAATACAATCAGTTCCCAGTATTTGCAGTGGAAATACATCGAAGCTTTGAAAGAAATTGTGAATTCGAAAAATAATACAATTTTGATTGCACCGTTTGACCAAAAGCTGACCCCGTTGCTTAATTTGAATTCCGGTAAATAGTCATTGAAATTTAAGAATATCCTTTATTCAGTAGGACACCTGCCTAGGCGGGTTGTCTGTCGAAATAAAGGGAAAATACATTATATAAACAGAAGATCGAGGTGGGTAATTTTGTAAATATTATTCACAGTAAAAAAATGAAAATTTTATTATTAATATTATTTCCTTTTCTCATCATATCTGTAGCAACGCTGTTCTTAACGAATAGTAAAGACGAGCTCAAATCCGCTTCTCCAAAAGAATATTTCGATACTGTAAAAAATCAGGATACTAACACAATGGATATATTTTCACCAATCACAAAATTCAAAGACCTTAAAGAAAATTATGCGAATCTGCATTTCGATGCTGTCACACTTGATGCACACAATGATTTTCTTTATCAAGCATATAGTAAAGGCGCTGACCTTGGGAAAAGGAACAAAGGGACACAGTCTGATATTCCTAAGTTTAATGAAGGAGGCTTGAAAATACAAATATTCTCGCTTTGGATTCCAAATAAAGAATTTAACAGGTCATATCAGTTTGTAGTTGAATCCATAAATATGCTGAAAGACTTCGAAAAGGAATATCCCGAAAAGTTCGAAATTGCTTATCACTATGATGACATTAAACGAATTGTGCTTGCGAAAAAATTCTGTGGATTGATGGGGATCGAAGGCGGAACTGCAATTGGGGATGATATTGATAAAATAAAAACATTTTTCGACTTAGGAGTCCGATATATATCGTTGACATGGAATAATTCTAACAGTATTGGAGTTTCAGCTGCGGATGAGTATAAGCATAATAAAAAAGGCGGGCTGACAAAATTCGGATTTGAAGTAATCAAAAAAATGGATGAGGTCGGAATGCTGATAGATGTTTCGCATTTCGGAGAGAAAGGTTTCTGGGATGTGATTAATACTTCTAAAAACCCTATCATTGCTTCTCATTCGGATTGCTATACACTATGTCCTCATTACAGAAACCTTACCGATGACCAGATAAAAGCAATTGCTAAAAGCGGCGGAGTTGTGATGATTAATTTTCACAACGACTTTACTTCAAAAGATGCTAAAGGAAAAACGCGGACATTATATGATATTTATTCAAAACAACTTGATGAAATAAGTGAGTCAAACCAGGATGATCCTGTTAAGTGTTATATCGAAAAGCAGAACTTTTTAAAGGGCAGGGAAGTCATAGGTTCTGTTTCTGCGGATATAATTCTTGACCATATTGATTATGTTAAGAACTTAGTCGGTGCTGACTATGTTGGAATAGGCTCTGATATGGATGGTGGAATTGGAACCCCTTATGATCTGTACGATGTAACCTGTTATCCTTTGCTCACACAGAAAATGATTGATAGGGGATATACAGAACCGGAAATTAGAAAAATACTCGGACTTAACTTCCTTAGAGTATTCAAACAAGTCTGCGGATAAATAATTCTATTTGAAACATAAAATTTCATGTAGCCGCAAGTCTTTAGCTTGCGTTTTAAGATTAAAAAATCATTACTAATCTTTAAATTGAATTAGTTAACAAATTATAATATCTTTATCTTTGTTATGTATTTTACGGAAATCAAGTATAATAAAAACAAGTTTTTAGATGGTATATGATCTAAAATCATTTCTGGTATTCTTCCGTAATTAGCTATAAAATATTTTAAAATTTTAAACAGATAAAATTGTCAGAGAACATTAACATCTTATTTATAGGTGATATAATTGGTGAGCCCGGTTATAGTATTTTAACCTCATTACTCCCGGGATTTATTTCTAAATATAAAACTGATTTCGTAATTGCGAATGCGGAGAATATAACTGAAGGGATGGGGATATTGGAACGAGATGCCAAGAGGCTTCTTGACCTCGGAATTGACGTGCTTACAGGCGGCAATCATACTATGGATAAAATCCAGACACATAAGTTCATAAGCGAGGCTGAGAAACTTCTCAGACCGCTTAATTATCCACGCGGTGCATATGGTAAAGGATTTGGTATTTATCCTGTTTCAGGGAAATCTGCAAAAATCGCAGTAATAAATCTCCAGGGCAGAATTTTTATGAAACCTTTAGATTGCCCGTTCAGGTCTTTCGATTTTGCATATGATAGAATTAACGAAGAAACTAAAATCATATTCGTAGATTTTCATGCTGAAACAACCTCTGAAAAAATTGCCTTTGGTTGGCACGTGGACGGGAGAGCTTCCGCGGTTATTGGAACTCATACACACGTGCAAACTGCTGATGAGAGAATTCTTCCCGGCGGAACAGCATATCTCACAGATGCAGGCATGACCGGACCTTATGATTCTGTTATAGGGATGAAGAAAGAAGCATCCCTGAAAAGATTCATTTATGCTACGCCTCAAAAACACGAAGTTGCGACCGGGGACCTTAAATTTGCAGCCGTGCATATTTCAGTAAATTCGGAAACCGGAAAAGCTTCTGAAATCAAAAGGATTCTATATCCCGAATTCTAATTTATTTTTACAAATTGGAACTAAATAGCTATAATTATTGTATTAAAGAATACAGGAGGTGAGCTGTTTTCATCTCTGAGTAAATGCGTCTAATTCAACAAATATTTTTTAAAAAATTAAATACTAAGGTTATGTTTAAAAATTTCAGATTTCTATCTTTCGTTTTTATAGTGATTGGCTTTTTAGGGCTTTCGCTATTTTCAAGTTGTAATACAAATGATGTAATAACACCTCCGCCCGGTACGTTAGATTCTAATATTCATTTAGGAACCCTGACAGCGAATGAGCCCAATGATGTTAATTCATTAAGTGGAATTAATTTTTATGATTTAAAACTGGAAGTTACAAGCAGCATTTTTAAAGATGCGCAGTTTTATGATTCATTAGGTGAAAGAACAAGATTCCAGATAAGGGGTGGTGATTTAGTTAAGAGTTATATGGGATTTCAGACTAAATTTGATTTCCTTTATAATAATATGCCTAAAAGTTCATATGATACACTCTCCAAAATGTATTATCGTCATACTGTAAATCCAAACACTGATTTTCCTTACGCGAATACTGATTACTATACAGTTCCGTTGACGACTAAACCTGTATGGAGTTTTTATCTGAAGGGAAAATATGATGGCGGTTATAATCAGGGAAAAAGAGTTTATGGAATGTTCCAGATAGATTCACTGTATTATACATCACTTGATACTTTTAAAATAAGGCTGAATATTAAGATAAATAAAAACGAAACAGACCAGTTCAACCCAACTCATAGCAAATAAAGTCTTTTTATAAGACAGGGGTTGTTTCAAAACTTCTCTGTAGTAATAGGATTATATTTTTATTAATTTTATGCATTACAGATTTTGAATTGAAATAACCTCTTTTTTATTTGGAAAAATTTAAAGACATAATCAGGCATATAAGCTTTACTAAAAGTGAAACGAAAGTAATTCTATTCATTGTAATAGCATTGATTATCGGATTCAGCATTAAGTTTTATAAACAGGTATTAGGGGAAACCGATATACAGAAAAAGGATTACTTCTCGGATACAGACAAAAGATTTCTCGAAAAATCCGCCCGGCTGAATAATCCGGACTTTGAAAAATTAACCTACGAAGAAAAATTATTAATTCTTCAGGCATCAGAAGACAGTCTCAAGCAGGCAGAAAAGGAAAAAAAATCCCTTTCAAAAAAAGAACAAAAACTTGAAGGTAAGCAAATAAATATAAATATAGCAACAAAGGATGAATTGATGCAACTTCCCGGAGTTGGCGAGAAAACAGCACTACTGATAATGGATTACCGTGAAAGCAATTCCGCGTTCAAGACAATTGAAGATATAATGGAGGTGAAAGGAATCGGACCCAAGAAGTTCGATAAAATGAAAAAATATTTGAAAGTAGAATAAAATCTAAGTATTGAAAAGTTTAATAGTCAGTTTTTCGGGAAAAAAAATCACATTAATTGAAATTGGTGAAAAGAACGAAATTCTTTTTCTGGAGAACCTGGTTTCGGATTATGATATGAGCGAAAGCATCACGCTGGACAGGTTTAATGATACAATGATATATTCCTGTTCGGACCTGATAAATTCAGTTTTAAAAGGGAAAACATTTGAAGAGCATAAAGTCGGGCTTCTTCTGGATAGCTCGGTTGCATTTATGAATCTTATTCCAATTGACTTTAAGGAACCGGCTGATACTATTCGCTCACAGATTTTATGGGATTTATCGAATTATTTTCCGCAGAATTATAAGGAATTTAATGTAAATTATTTCAGACTAGAGAAAACAAATTATTCTCCGGATGTAAGGGATACGCTTATCATTGCTTTGCATAAGGTGAAACTGGAATTTTTAAGGAGCATTTTTGAATTCAGTAATTTATACATAAATATCTCCGATATCGATCATCTCGCTGCGGAAAATTGTATTAAGAAAGTTTACGGTTATGATTTTAAAAATAAAAAAAACCTGATAATCGGAATAAAGAAAAAAAGGGCTGACCTGAGCATAATTGACGAAAATAATCTCTACTATTTTGATTATTTAAACACGGAAAGCAACGTATTTCAGGAAAAGCTGGCAAAATCATTAAGCTGTTTTTATGAACGGGATCTGGACTTATTTTTTGATAAAATATTTTTATATGGCGATAATGGATTAACCCATATTAAAAAACTTGTATCCTCAGTTTTTCCGGAAAAGGAAATAGTTTTAACAAATCCTCTTTCAATTTTCAATTACTCATCAATTAAAAATACAGTAAGCAATATTGAAAATGAGGGTTATAAATATACTTCGTTATTTGGTTTAGCACTAAAAGACGAATAATAAATGAGAATAATATCGGGAATCTATAAAAGCAGGATCTTAAAGAGTCCTCATAAAGCTGAAACCGCAAGACCAACAACAGACCGGGCAAGGGAAACCTTATTCAATATGCTGAATAATCTGCTGGAGTTTGAAGAAATCTACTGCCTTGACCTTTATTGCGGAACGGGGAGTTTCGGACTGGAATGCATTTCCAGAGGTGCCGAACAAGCTGTTTTCGTCGATACAAATACCAGAATAATCGAAGAAAATATTGAATCACTGAAAGCCGGTGACAAGTGTTCTGTAATCAAAAAAGATGTACTTTCATATCTGAAAAAAGATTACGACGGTATGTGCAATCTTGTTTTTGCAGATCCACCTTATGCTTACAAAGATTATGATGAGTTAATTCGACTGGTGTCACCATTTGAAGCATACATGGTTCTTGAGCATTCTGAAAAGTTTAATTATTTCGGAGAGTATTCTTCGCAGATATTCCTTACGAAAAAAATCGGATTTACCTGTTTCACATTTTTTAATTTTAATAAGTGAGATGAAAAAAATTACAGCAATCTATGCGGGCTCTTTTGACCCGGTTACATATGGGCATATTGATATTATCGGCAGGGCATCTGAATTATTCGATAAGCTGATAGTTGCAGTCGGAGCAAATTCCTCGAAGAAAAATATTTTTTCCGAAAAGGAAAGATTGGAAATGATGAAGAAAACCTGTTCAAAATTTAAAAATACAGAAGTAGATAAATTCAGTGATTTGATAGTTAAATATGCAAAGAAAAAAAATGCTTCCGTGCTTGTAAGAGGATTAAGGTCTGTATCTGATTTCGACTTTGAGTTTCAAATGTATTTGATGAATAAAAAAATGCATCCGGGATTGTCTACAGTATTTCTTATGCCTGATGAAAAATATGTATACCTGAATTCAACTCTGATAAGGGAAGTAGCAAAGATGAAAGGGAATGTCAGCAATTTTGTACCAAAATTTGTGGAAAAAAAGCTGAAAGAAAAGTTTAAATAAGAGAATCCCCCCTTTTACAAAGGGGGGTAGGGGGGTTATATAATGACGAGAAAATTCAATAAAGTTGAAGTCAAAGAGAGGAGAAGGTATTTACGGACAAACATGCCTAAAGCCGAAGTAATAATCTGGTCTCAAATAAAAAACAAACAAAGATTAGATAGAAGATTCTTAAGGCAATTTAGTATTGGAAAATATATTCTGGATTTCTATTGTCCAAATATAAAATTAGCAATTGAGATAGATGGTGACAGTCATTTTAAAAGTAAAGAAAAATCAGAATATGATAATATGCGAGAAAATTATCTTAAACAGTTTGGTATAACTATTTTAAGACTTACAAATTATGATGTTTATAATTCTCTAAATGCTGTAGTATTGAAAATAGATGAAGTGATTAGATCTAAATTATTAATTGAAGAAATTGTTTAACCCCCAGCCCCTTTGTAAAAGGGGGATATTCACATAATTCTAATCCTTAATGTATTCCAGTTAAATTGTAAATAACTCCTAAATAATTACCTAACCCCCAGGCCCCCCTTTGTAAAAGGGGGGATATTCACATAATTCTAATCCTTAATGTATTCCAGTTAAATTGTAAATAACTCCTAAATAATTACCTAACCCCCCAGGCCCCCCTTTGTAAAAGGGGGGATATTCACATAATTCTAATCCTTAATGTATTCCTGTTAAATTGTAAATAACTCCTAAATAATTACTTAACCCCCTAGGCCCCTCTTTGTGAAAGGGGGGATTTTCACATGATTCTATTCCTTAATTTATTCCAGTTAAATTGTGAACGACTCCCAAATAAAGTAATACAAGAATCACTATACCGAATGCAATCCTGTAAACAATAAATATCATATTGCTTCTTGTTTTTAAATACGCCAGAAGAAATTTAATTGCGAAGTAACCTACTATACCGGATACTACAGTCGCGATAACAAGACTTAATTTGCTTCCGGCTGCCAGCAAATGGTCTCTTTCTTCATACAACTCATAAAACCCGCTTAAGAATACAGCGGGAATACTTAAAAGAAATGAATACCTTGCTGCTGCATCCCTTTTAAGTCCTGAAAATAAACCGGCGGCAATGGTAACGCCGCTCCGGGAAGTTCCGGGTATAAGTGCCAGCGCCTGGGCACAGCCAATCAGAAAACCATCTTTAAATGTAATCTGTGAAAATTCTTTTTCTCTTTTTCCGTATTTTTCTGCAAGCCACAATACAATCGCCATTATTATCAGCATTGCACTTATTACATATAATCCTCTTGCATCTCCTTCGATGAATTTTTTCAGGGTCACACCGGCTAATGAAACCGGAATAGTTCCAACAATTATAACGATAAATAATCTTGAATACGGATTACCGAAATAATCTTTTGTTTTCAATGCTTCCAGAAATCCTTTTACAAGGTCAGCAATGTCATTTCTAAAATAAACAAATGTAGCAGCAAGAGTTCCTATCTGAATTACTGCAGTATAAGCGGCACCTACATCTGTCCAGCCGAGAAGTGCCGGAATCACGCGAAGATGAGCAGTGCTGCTGATAGGAAGAAATTCTGTTATTCCCTGTATTATCCCATAAATGATTGCCTGAAATATTGCTTCCATATTCAATTAAATTTTGAAAAAGTAAAACTCCACACCAAGCCTGACTCCCAGTCCGAAACTGTTTAAATTTACAGTCTCATTGTTTCTATTCAGGAGAGGATTTCCACCGCTGTCTTTTAAATCACTCTGGAACGTTTTATTAATATAACATCCCAGATATCCCGTAAAACTTTTACTTATCTGCATATTCAAAACTCCTTCAAGCTTAAAGCCTAAACCTATAGAAGAATAGTCAGTCATAGTTCCATAATAGTAATTAGTAAATTTCGAAGCAAGAACACCTACTCCCGTACCAATTTTAATAAAACTGTATTCCTGGGGAATTAAATAATATAATGTTAAATACGGCTGATGACTGTAATAGGTGAAATTGTAATTTTGATATTGTGGTAATGATGAATTCATAGTTTTGGAAAAATATGAATACGAGCCCTTTAATGCGAATTTTTTGGAAAGCTGGAGTTCAGCGCCGCCAAAAAATTCAATACCTACAAAAAAAGAAGAAATTTTTTGACCCTCCGATACATTATTGTAAAAAGGCAATTCGTATTCAACAAATGTCTTCAGTGATTTATTATCGCAGTAGTTAAGCCCCATTCCTGCAGAAAATGAGTAATACCTGGCGGTTTTACTTTGATACCTGAAGGATACAGTACTATCCTTCTGAGCAAATAATATATTAGAGGAAAGAAGCAAAGAAAATATTAATAATATAAATACTTTTTGAAATTTCATTATATAAAATTATTAATGTTTATATTACAGTTTCAGTGTTATTTAAATGATTATAATATAATCAAATTTCCTTTATGCATCAATTCTCGCATACTTAGCATTGCTTTCGATAAATTTTCTTCTGGGTTCAACTTCTTCACCCATCAGGATTCTGAAAATTTTATCGGCAGCAGAAGCATTTTCGTTCGTCACCTGCATAACAGTTCTTGTTTCCGGATTCATAGTCGTTGCCCAGAGCTGCTCGGGATTCATTTCTCCGAGACCTTTAAATCTTGATACGATGACTTTGTTATCTGAAACAGCGGCAGTTTCTTCCGCACCTTCAATTATCAGCACATCTTTTTTCCCTGTTCTGAATGATTTTAATATTTCTTCCTTTTCATCTTCATCATACGCATATTTTTCCGTCTTACCTTTTTTAAGTTTAAATAACGGCGGCATTGCAATGAAAAGTTTTCCGGTATCTATCACTTCTCTCATATGCCTGAAAAAGAAAGTAAGAAGAAGTGTTCTTATATGAGAACCGTCAACGTCGGCGTCGCACATAAGTATGATTTTTCCATATCTGATTTTTGATTCATCGAATTCATCGGAGTCCCCGAGTCCGGCACCTATTGCAGTAACGATAGCTTTTATTTCTTCATTCTCAATTATCTTTATTTTTCTTGCCTTTTCCACATTCAGGATTTTTCCTTTAAGCGGAAGAATCGCCTGGAATCTCCTGTCTCTGCCCTGCTTTGCAGAACCGCCTGCAGAGTCTCCTTCAACAAGATATAATTCACATTGTGCCGGGTCGCTGATAGAACAATCTGCAAGTTTTCCGGGAAGTCCTGTCATTTCAAGGGCATTTTTTCTGCGCGTCAGCTCCCTTGCTTTCCTTGCTGCTTCGCGGGCTTCGGCTGCTCTTACGCATTTGTCTATAATTTTTCTTGCAACGGAAGGATTTGTTTCAAGATATTCAGTTAACTGCTCTCCGCAAATTGTTTGAACAATTCCTTTAACTTCGCTGTTTCCTAATTTTGTTTTTGTCTGTCCTTCAAACTGAGGTTCAGGAATCTTTGCGCTGATTACCGATGTAATGCCTTCCCTGAAGTCATCACCGGTAAGAGTCATTTTATCGCTCTTAATAAGTCCGTTCTTCAGTCCGTAATTATTTAATGTCCTTGTTAGTGCAGTCTTGAATCCTTCAAGGTGAGTACCGCCTTCGTGCGTGTTAATATTATTTACAAAAGTATAAATATTTTCATTATAGGATTCATTATACTGGAAGGCAATTTCTACCTGGATATTTTCTTTTTCACCGCTGATATAAATCGGTTTCCCTGAAAATGATTTTTCGTCCTCATCAAGATATTTTACAAAATCTATTAAACCTCCTTTGAACTTGAATTCATTTCCAGTACCTGTACGTTCATCCTTAATTACGATGGTAAGATCTTTATTCAGGTATGCGAGTTCCCTTAACCTGTCTTCTATAGTTTCATATTTGATAACTGTATTCTTGAAAATCTGAGGGTCAGGGAAGAAAGTCGTTTTCGTACCGGTTTTATTTTTTACTTTTCCCGTTTCTTTTACGCTTGCAACAGGCACACCTCTTTTATATTTCTGGTAAAATATTTTTCCATCCCTGTAAACAGTAACTTCAAGAAATTCACTGAGAGCATTGACTACGGATACCCCGACGCCGTGCAATCCGCCGGATACTTTGTAAGTATCCCTGTTAAATTTTCCTCCTGCATTCAGCTGAGTCATTACAACTTCAAGAGCGGATATCTTTTCAGTAGGGTGCGGACCGGTAGGAATTCCTCTTCCGTTATCTTCAATCGTTATAGAGCCGTCCTTGTTTATGTCAAGAGTTATCCTATCGCAGTAGCCCGCAAGAGCTTCATCTATGGAGTTATCAATTACTTCATAAGCAAGATGGTGCAGTCCCCTTGAGGAAACGTCACCAATATACATCGCAGGTCTTTTACGCACATGCTCGAGCCCTTTAAGAACCTGTATATCGCTTTCCTGGTAGGAGCCATGATCGTTATTTGAACTTTTTTTTGCCATAATTATTTATATGAATACTATTTCTTTAATTGTTATTTTACTGTCCCGTTTATTTAAAATTTTATTTAGTTTACAAATTATTTCTTCTTTCTTCGCCGATAACTCAAATCTCCATACTGCATTTTCAACGCTTACAAAAAGTTTGTTTTTCTTAAGATGAACGGGGACTGAATATCCCGCAATCACCGAGCCAACACATTTCTCCCAGACATCAAGGATTTTCAGATCCTGAAGCTTTTCGTCAAGCCCCATGTGCTTCATAAAGCTGTCTATTTCGGTTTTCAGGCAGACTGTTTTATTCGACCTGCTTTTTGTATCAAACTTTTTATACATTGGAAACCGTTCCTTCATTTATTCTGAAATGGGAAATTTCATCTTCATTGAAAAATTTATTCATCCCTTTCGAATATCCCGAATCAGTTGTTGTCAGCATTACCTGTCCGAAATTATTTAGATGCGAAATGATGTTTGAAATCCTTCCGGCATCAAGTTCGGAAAGAACATCATCAAGCAAGAGTATCGGACGGGTTCCCAGAACATCTTTCAGCAGGTAATATTCTGCCAGCTTTAATGCAACAAGGAATGTTTTATGCTCGCCCTGTGAGCCGAAATTTTTGAGAACAAATCCGTTGCTTTCATCGTTTCCGGAATTGCTTTTTCCAAGTCTGAAAATGTAATCATCCCGCTGAGGACCAACTACGGAAATACCTCTCGCAATTTCTTCCCCTGTCCTTTGTGAAATTTCGTTCTTAATATCGGATTGAATACTATCTACTCCTAAAGATTCTGAATTCGTTAATTCTCCGTAAATATCCGTAAAATAATTAATGAAAGATGAATCGTCTGCAAAAATCAGTTCACTGAAATTTTTACGGAAAAAAGAAATAAAATCATTAAGAAATTTCAATCTTCTGAAAATAATATTTGCCGATACTTCGGCAAGCTTTTCATTATAAGATTCCAGGATATCGTAAAACCCGTTTCCCGCCGCATTTCCTTCAGTAAGATTGTTTTTCAGCAATGCGTTTTTCTGCTTCAGAATCTTACTCAGAATTTTCAGATAATCCAGATATAATTTATTTGTCTGGGCTATCAGTATATCAAAGAACTTTCTTCTTTCCGAAGGATTTCCATATGTAATACTCAGGCTGTGAGGAGAAAGATACACTACCGGAAATCTTCCGAAGATATCATTCGAAAAACTTGAAACCTTTTCGCCGTTGAGAAAATACATTTTCTTCCTTGCTGCAAGGTTGTAAATTAACCTTACTGAAAAGGTATTTTCAAGATCATTTACAAATTCCCCTTCAATAAAAAACTCATCGCAGCCGAATTTAATACACTCGTTTTCGACTGCACTAATAAAACTTCTTCCGTATGTGAGGAATGAAATAGCTTCTAATATGTTGGTCTTACCGTGGCCGTTGTCGCCGTATATGAAATTAAAACGACTGTTGAAATCAATTGCCTGCACATTATAGTTTCTGAAGTTTCTTAATATAATCTTTTTTAAAATCAATCTTTTTCCGTACTGCTCTCTTATTACGAAACTCTTACAGGCATTATCAGTTCCATGTATTCTTCATCCGGCAGATTTTCAGACGGCTCAGCTATTGACGCTTTTGCAGGTGTGCTAAAGGTCATGCTCAGCTCTTCGGTTTCAATCTGTCTCAGACACTCTAATAAATACTTCGCATTAAATGCAACGCTGAATACTTCTTTATCAAAATCAGAATCACCATCCATCTTATTAAATAAGCAGTCAATTGTCTCATATCCTTCTGAACCTTTTTCGGGGTTATCAGCCCTTACTGTCAGTTCGGAATTTTTAATTTCAAATTTCACCCTGTGCGAAGTTTCGTCGGATAAATTCTTGACGCGGTCTATGGTGTTAAGGAATTCGCGGGTATTTAATTTTAATTTTTTATCATTCTCTTTCGGAATTACAGTTTCGTAATTCGGGAATGTATCATCAATCAGTTTGGAATATATTTCTGTATTATCAAATGAAATCTTAATCATTGAAGAATCGAATTCAAACTTTGCATTATTGCTTCGAAGCATTCTCAATATTGTCTGGCAGGTCTTCTTCGGGATAATGAGCTTATCCTCTTTTGTGATTTCATGTTTGAAATTTTTTCTCACAATTTTTGCAAGCCTGAATCCGTCTGTCGCGACAAACCTTAATTCATTAGGTAAGATGTCCATCAGCATTCCGGTCATATTTCTTCTTATCTCTTCATTGCTTGCGGCGTGAAGTATTTTTCTAAGGTACCTGTTCAGGTCCAGCCCGGTCAGGTCTATGGATTTTAATTCCTCTTTTTCTTCAATTTCAGGGAAGTCCTCGGCAGATTCTCCTGACAGTGAGAATTTTCCGTTCTTGGTTTTAATATTAATCTTGTTTGTTTCAGTAGTACTAAATAAAATTTTACTCAGGCTCATAAACTCTTCAAATTTCTGATAAAGGTTTTCAATACCCTCTTCAAGAGTTTTATCGGTGCACAGGTCTGCGATAATCGTTTTTTCATCTGCTGAAATAAATCCTTTCAGAGTGATTCTTTCCTTTGAAAAATCGCATTTGAATTTATCTCTCCATATATCAATATTCTGCAGTTCGTTTGATATCATTGCCGGCTTTAAGCCCGGGACATTTTCAGAGACTTCCACGTAAGAAGATAATGAGCGGATAAGATTCAGCAAATCTTTTGAAGGAATTGCAATATTTCCGTCTTCTTTTCCGGTAACTTCAAGCGAAGTCCTGACGAATATTTCAAGGTCGGAGGATAGCAATTTTAATGTATTACCCCTCAATTCAAACAATATATCGCCTAAAATGGGTAATGTTGACCTTGATGGAATAATATAGCTGACAGATGAAACAGCTTTTACGAACTCATTTCCGTAAGTTTCAAATTTCATTTAAAATACCCCTGAAATTATTATTAAACTGAAAAATACCTAATAAATACAGAATATTCAATTCAATGTTAAATCAAAACAATTAATAATTAGTAATTAATAATTAATAATTAGAAAGTAGTAAGTAGTAATTTAAGACAGTACAAGTCTTCGGTAGGACAGACATTCCTGTCTGTCGTTTTTGATGACATTATTCACTGACATTTTGCAAAAATATTAATTTCTTGAAAACAACAATTTATTTTCGAAAAATTCAGAAAATGTCATAGTCAAATTATTAAATATATAAATTACAAATAATTACAGAAACAAAAAAATATCATGACAAAACATTGACATTTTGATACACCTGAAATAACAGAATCCCCAAAAATATTTTCTACAGAATTCATATAGCAAAATATACGTTATTTAAAGAACAAGCTATCTACAGTATAACCATATATTATTATGGTTATATTCAAAAATAACGGAAATAAACTAATAAGTCAACAGTGCGATAAAATTTAAGAGAGTAAAAGGTAAAAAGTAAAAGGTAAGAGGAAGAACAATGATTAATGAATTAATGAAGAATGAATAATTCAACAAGTTAAAGCGTAAGACGAAAGAGCAAAAAAATAGAATCAGAAGCGTTTGAATCCCGCTCAGGCGTGCAGGCAGGATAAATAGGAAAATGTTAATAGGATTTCCCCCTTCGAAGTCGAAGAGCCTCCCGGGAGGTGGGGATTAAGGGGGATGATTTTATTTCTTAATCTGTTTCCCTTTTCAAGACTTTTATTGGTTAACTTTTCCTACCTCCAGATTCTTAAGCTTTAATTTAAATAGACTAAAAATGCTCTTGACATTTCTAAATTATGATACTAATTTGTTGTTGGTGTTATCTACAAATATTTAATATGAATGATTTAACTCTACAATTAAAGTCGCTCGGGTTCACAGAATATGAATCAAAGATATTCTTAGCACTATTGCAGGGTCATCATATGACTGCCACTGAAATAGCCGGTTCTGCAAAAATCCGACGCACCGATGTATATGCCATTCTTAATTCATTCGTTGAAAAGGGATATTGCAATGAAATCGAAACAGATAAAATCCTGAAATTCGAAATGATTGACCCCGATGTAATACTCGATAAAATCCTTTTAAATCTGCAAAAAGAAAAAGAAAAAAAGGCTTTATCTTTCAACACGACATTTAAAAACCTTAAACCTCTCTACCGTTCGAAGGCACAGGAAAATAAAAATCCGAATATTGAGCTCATCCGCGGATATAACCAGCATCGCGAAATGAAACTTTTCGATTTAATCAAAAATGCTAAAAGGGAAATTCTCTTTATGGCACGGCTTGAACTTTACATTTCCGATTCTGTAGATGAGACCGCAGCAAAATTCATAAATAAAGGCGGTGTTATAAAGTCTGTCTATGAAATAGGAGATAATTTTAAAGTTAAAAAAGATGATAAGTGGATAATCGGCACAACATCTGATTTGAAAAAAATATTTTCGAAGTTTGAAGACTACGGAGAACAGGTTCGCCTGAGCAAGACAAAAATTACTAATATGACTATTATAGACCGTGAAGTTGTATTTCTGAACGTGGTCGATAAATCAGTTCCAAAATATAACGAAGCGGATATTATTTTAAGAAATAAAGATTTTGCCGAAAGCCAGGCAGAAGTATTCAATTTGATTTGGGAAAAATCATTTAAACTAAAAGATTATAGTTAAATAAATAAAAATATTAAGGTTATGAAGAAAATAATATTAGTGTTATCGATTATCTGGATTTTTATTTCTACAAATTCCAACTCACAACCTGCTTGGATAGAACAACAAACTGGGTATTCATTTTTACAAACCCTTTATTGCGTAAAATTTTTTAACTCTCAAACGGGAATTATTGGTGGACATTACAGTGCATTTGCAAGGACTACAAATGGTGGTTTGAACTGGATAAATATTAATAATAATTATTATAATAATTATAATTCTCTTAGTTTGATAAATGGCAACACAGGCTGGATAGCTGGAGATTATAGTGGTTTAGAAATGATAAGAAAAACTACGAATGCAGGATTATCATGGGATTCATCTTATTTTGATGCAAATACAAGCATTCGAGATATACAATTTATTGATGGAAATATCGGTTATTTAGCAGATAATCATTATATCAAAAAATCAACTAACGGTGGTAATAATTGGGCTGTTATATATGACATGGGTATCAATTTTACAAATTATTCAATATTTTTTTTAAATTCATTAACAGGGTGGGCTAGTTCAACTTGTTACGATCCATATTCATATTTATTTACCACAAAATTAATAAAAACTACTGATGGTGGACTAAATTGGTTGATACAAATTTCAGATTCAAGTTATGAAAATAATACTTGCAATGATATACAGTTTATAAATGATAATACCGGATACATATCGCGTACATCACTCGGAATATTCAAAACAACAAACGGCGGTCAAAATTGGATGAATGTTCAAAATAATTCAAATAATCCATTATTCTTTTTAAATGAAAATACTGGATGGGTAGGTTCTGAATATTACATAAGAAAGACTATTAACGGAGGAATAAATTGGAATTCAGAAAATGTAATTCAGCGCGTTTTTTTTAATGGTATATTTTTTATAAATGAGTTAACAGGATGGGGATTAGGAGGGACGGATCAAAGTATACCAAAAATATTCAAAACAACAAATGGTGGGATATCTGCTCCACCTGATACTTTATATACTCTATACTTTCCATTAAATATAGGAAATGTGTTTGTTTATGACTGGGTTTATAGTGGCGGTGGTGGTGGAACATATAAATTGAAAATTACTAAAGATACAGTTATTAATGGAAAACGATATTATAATTTAAGTAACAAATTTCCTGCCTTCCCCGGTACGAACCTAGTAAGAATAGACTCCGTTAATTCGAACATTTATACGTATGTTGGATCCGGTGGATGCGGATATAACCCGCAAGAAATATTGATCGATAGCTTGAAATCAAAAATTAATGATACATCGCATACCTGTTTATCCTCTCCTGAAAATCTAAGAAAATGCACGGATACGAATACTTCAAATATTTTTGGATATCAAATTCCTACAAAGCGATTTAATGAAGTTTTAATCCTATCTCCAACTCCGAAAAGGTTTGGTAAGAACTTCGGATTAATTAATGCTTCTCTTGGAGATCCTTACCCAACAAATTATACTTTGAAAGGTTGTATTATAAACGGAGTAGTTTACGGCGATACTACCGCACCCGTGACTTTGTATAGCATTTCCGGTACTGTCCGATATACGGATAATAATCAACCTGTAACAAGCGGAGTTGTAAAAGCAATAAAGCTAAATCAAAATGATGCGAGTATAATAGTTTATGATACAGCATTAATTCAATCAAACGGAACTTATATTTTACCCAATGTTCCTCAGGATTCTGTTTATATCGGGCTGTATCCGAATTCCGGCACAACACCTGATTATGTTATCAGTTATTATCCGTCTGCAACCGACTGGCATGAGGCAACCGGACTTTATCCGACCAGTAATTTAACCAATATAGATTTAGGAGCGATTCGTATTCAAAGCACGACAGCAAATAATTCAGTCAACGGTAAAGTAATGCGATTGACAAATTCTACGATTGGAAATCTAAAAGATGCTGTGTTGTATGCAAAGAACGGTAATATATTTGTCAGATGTTCAACGTCTGATGTTAATGGTGTCTATCACCTTCCATCATTACCAACAGGAAATCTAAAGATAATCGTTAACCGACTTGGTTTTTCAAACGACAGTACAACTGTAAATGTAACATCATCAAGTAATATTGATTCGATTAATTTCAATTTATTCAATAATTATACGGGAATAAAACCAATCACCGGTGTAGTTCCCACAGACTTCAAATTGTATCAAAATTATCCAAATCCTTTCAATCCGGTAACGAAGATTAAATTTGATGTAGCACAACACACCCCCTACCCCCTCTCAAGAGGGGAGAATGTCACTCTCAAAATCTATGACATCATCGGCCGGGAAATAGTAACACTCGTAAACGAAAAATTACAACCCGGAACATATGAAGTAACATTCGACGGAAGTAAATATGCTTCAGGTGTTTATTTCTATCAGTTGAGGACAGGTGATTTTCTCAACACGAAACGAATGGTGATGATAAAATAAATCTTTAAAGTTCATTAAGTTCTTTAAGTTTATTAAGTCTATTAAGTTTGTTATGTATAACATTAGACAGGATTTCGGGATAAAGAGGAAAAGAAAAAATGTCACAAAGAAACACGGAGAATAAACACATTGAGATGACTATTGACTTAAAATATTATTCTATTTAAGTTTAACTATAACAAAAAACAACTTATAGCACAACTTTCATACCACAGGTTATTTTTCTAATAAATTAAAAACAAAGTATAATTTATTTCTATTTCTTTTTTCTAAAATAAAATAGGAGATTGAAATGAAAGGAAAAATGTTAGTAATCACATCTATTGTGATTATCGGCTCGTTTTTTACTGGCTGTTCGGAATCAACCAATTTCGTAACTGCTCCGAAAATAACTAATGTATCGGGGAAGGTGATAGGAAATGTATTTAACCTGGGCTTACCATATGTTAAGGTTAGAGTCGAGGATAAAAATGGTTTTCAAAATGCGATAACAGATATTTACGGTAATTTCTACGCGAATAATGTACAGGTTCCTTATTTCGTTTATATTACTGATACTGTAACAAACAGCGGAAGTGTATTTATGAATTTATCGACTTCGGATTGCTGGCTGCCGCATTACAGGTTTGATGGTTTTACTGCACCCAGTTCAGTAATAAGCGTTGACCTTTCGGGTGTTACAGGAAATTCAAATGAAGGTAAAGCTTTTTTTACAGATGGAAAGAATGTGCATGGAATAGGAGAACCGGGAGATTTACAAGTTTATCTTCCTGATAATCAACCGATAACGGGTAAAGTATGTGTTTTACTTTATACGAAGGATAATAACGGTGCAGTTACAAGTTATGATAAATTTGGATATATGGATAATGTAACTATTTCGCCTAATGGTAATACAAATCTAGTTTTCACGGATTCGATATTAAATTATGTTCCTTCCAAATCATTAATTACGGGAACAATAACCGGATTGCCTCCGCATATGAGTACGGGATATTCGCACTTTTTTATTTCTATGAGTCCGAGAAGATCTTATAATTATCTTGAGCCATCACATATTTTTTTTCTTAATGGAACAGCTTTTAATTTTTATATTCCTTCAAATTTACCTGTAGATTTTTATCCTCTTCTAAAAATCCTTGTATCCGACAGCAGCTCTGTAGGAGCATATACAAGTTATGTTAATTACTTGTTGCCAAAAACCGGTGGGACTGGTTTAAATATTAAGATTCCTACAATCCCTCAAATTATGAGTCCCACTGAACTATCTTTAGTAGATACGACTACTCTCTTTAGTTATCTTGATAATTTTGGCACGCAAATTTATCATGTTGTTTTTACTGATTCGATAAAAACTTTTCATATTTATACCAATTTTCCCTCTACTTCTTTATGGTCAATCAGTAAAATGGGATTGGGAACGTTTGCACCTAATTCAAGGATAACAATGACGGTAAATACAATCGGTGGTTTTAGATATGTAGATGAGTATGTCAATCCAAACTTTAAGAACATTGAACAGTATACTTCACAACCGGCAGTCCGGCATTACATTATGAAAGCAAATCGGGGAAAGTAGAAGTTGATTTCTGAATCAGGATTTGCAGGATTTCGGGATTTTGCGTTCCCAAACAGGAGCAGACCCAGGTGGTACCGTGGAATGAGGGGAGAATAAACTACAATAGTTTTTAAAACTATTGTAGTTTGTACAGTTTTTTAGAAGAATGGATGTTTTTATTTTGACAGAATCATTCGCATTACTTTCGAAAATTGAGGGGACTGCAAGTTTGCGTCTGTGATTTCAATTCTGCAAAAGTAAATTCCGGATGAGAATGCAGAAGCATTCCAATTTGTTTCATACGTTCCCGGCTCCAGTTGTTCATTCACGAGTGTTACTACTTCTTTTCCGAGAATATCGAAAACTTTGAGAGTAATATAACCCCCCTGCCCCCCTTTGTTAAAGGGGGGAATAAAAGATGGTATTTCAAATTGTATCTTTGTTGTCGGATTGAATGGATTAGGATAATTTTGAAACAAGTTGAATTTTTCAGGTAATGCATTGCTGACCGGTTCTATTCCGACGGGATTTGGAAGAAAAATAACCGAAAATAGTTGCTGTGTGGAACCGCTGAATTTGCGGAATCCAATTCGCTCCTGCATTAGTAGTTTTTAAAATCACGTTACCGCCAAAACCACCGACTATCCAGCCGGTTGAAGGGTTTATAAAATTAATGCATTCAAGTCTTACATTAGTTCCGCTGATTTGCTGAACCCAGTTAATACCAAAGTTCGTTGTTTTAATTATTAATCCGCCATCACCGGCAGCGTAAGCAGTAGTCCTGTCAATAAATTTTAATGAAAATATTCCTCCGCTGGTTCCGCTAACAATATTCATCCAGTTATAACCTCCATCAGTTGTTTTCAAAATTTTACCATTACTCCCAGCCGTATAACCAAGCGAATGAGAAAAAAACTTTGATGTATATAAATTTGAAGTTGTACCTGAATTTAATGAGAACCAGTTATTACCTCCGTCAGTTGTCTTAAGAATAGTGCCCTGCCATCCGGTCACCCAGCCTGTATTCGCATCAGCGAACGAGATAGATTCTATAAGTAAATTAGTTACTTCTGTTGTCAATATTGTCCAGTTGATTCCGGCATTTGTTGTTTTTAAAATAGTACGGCTTGCACCTGCTATCCATCCTGTTTGTGGATTAATAAAATATATACAAGTAAGCCAGTGGTTAACGTTCACGGGTTGCTGAACCCAATTAATTCCCCCGTTAGTAGTTTTTAAAATAATACTTGTTGTACCATAAGTCCCTCCAACAACCCAGCCTGTCATAGCTGAGACAAACCAGGAGTCCCAAAATGTCTGATTTGTTCCAATAGATTGTGAAATCCAGTTAGCACCTGAATTTGTGGTACGCAACAGTGTTCCGTTATAACCCATTGCAAACCCAGTTTGCTGTGAGAATGAAGATGATGAAAAAAGTATAAGAAATAAAAATATGAAAGAAATACTCAGAACAGTTTTTTTAAATTCGTTTCCCATTTGTTTAATGCTTTAATTAAAGTAAATAATTTTCGCATCTTCAACAAAAAACCGTAATTTTAAGATGTGAATAAGTTTAATTCGTCTTAAATATGATTTAAAGTCAAAAATAAATATTCAAAAACGCTTGAGATATTTATTTTATTTCGGAGATTTCATAGCCGTCTTTTGTGTCTACTATTTCGTAACCTTTTTCTTTTATCAGGTTTCGGAAGTCATCGGCGGATTTGAAGTCTCTGTTCATTTTTGCTTGTTTTCTTTTTTCTGCAAGTTCGATTATTTCAGGCGGAATATCTGCTCCGGATTTTTCTGCTTCAACTTTCTCGAGGTCTAAACCGAATATTTTGTCAAAATCATTTGCAAGAAATAATTTCATCGAAGCATTCAGAGTTTCATCTTTCAGCATATCCCATAGACACCGCCATTGCACCTGTTACATTTAAATCATCATTTATTTCATCCAGAAACTTTTTCTGATATTCCAAAAATTTTTCATTCGTTTTATCAATGACAATTTGGTTTTCGGATTTGAGAATGCTGATTCTGTTCTTCAGATTTACATATCCGTTCCTTGCAGCATCAAGATTATCAAAAGAAAATTTTATTTTTTTTCTGTAATGAGTCATAAGCAGGAAATATCTGTAATCGAGAGGGGAGTATCCTTTATCAATAAGTGTTTGCAGTTTTAAAAATCCGCCTGCGGATTTTGACATCTTACCTTTTTCTTCGATGAGGAATTCTCCGTGAAGCCAGTAGTCAACGAATTTCTGACCGGTGCAGGCTTCTGACTGAGCGATTTCATTTGTATGATGTATCTGGATATGGTCAACTCCTCCGCAATGTATATCAAATGTGTTTCCGAGATAATGACTGCTCATTGCCGAGCATTCTAAATGCCAGCCGGGAAATCCTTTTCCCCACGGAGATTCCCATTCCATCTGACGCTTCTGGTCTCTGGGAGAGAATTTCCATAATGCAAAGTCGGTTTTATTTTTTTTCTCATCGGAAAATTTTATTCTTTTTCCTTCTTCAAGTCCATCAATATCGAGCAGTGCCATTTTGCCATAATCAGGGAATTTACTCGTATCAAAATAAACTCCGTCTTCGGTAATATATGTATAACCTTTTGCTTCAAGGCACTTCACCAATTCAATTTGTTCTGTGATATGGTCAGTTGCCTTGCACCAAATCGAAGGAGGAAGAATGTTCAGTTTCTCTATATCATTTTTAAATTCCTGAGTATAAAATTCAGCAATATCCCATACGGTCTTGCCTTCACGCATAGCACCTTTTTCCATTTTGTCTTCACCTTCATCAGCATCTGAGACAAGATGTCCCACATCGGTTATATTCATAATATGTTTTACATCGTACCCGTTATAAAGCAGAACTCTTTTCATTATATCTTCAAAAAAATACGAGCGGAGATTTCCAATATGAGCAAAGTTATATACAGTAGGTCCGCAGCAGTAAACTCCGGCTTTACCAGGTATCAGGGGTTTAAATTCTTCCTTTTTTCTTGTGAGTGTGTTGAAAAATATTACAGGGTTCATATTTCCTTTAATTCACTAAAAATGTTCATAAATGCTAAAATTGTACTGGTTTTCAAGTTATCTATTTGAACTTTTCGAAACAATTGAAAAAGATGTATGACAAGTAATCTATAGAGTTTAAATTAGTATACAAATTGAAGTTGTTAAATCTCTAACCCCCTAGCCCCCACCTCCCAGGAGGCTCTTCGACTTTGGAAAAAGGGGGGAAAATTTAATTTAAAAATAAGGAGCAGATAATAAGTATATTTAATTACGGAACTTACTTATATTCTTTTGGTATAATCTATAAGCAATTCAATAAAATATTTTTAAATTTTAAATGAACATTATATGAATGAATTAAACAAAAAGTATTATTTGTTTATTCCTATTATTCTTGTTTTAGGTCCTATCATTGCAGCATTGATAATCGCAAGCACCTGGAAAGGGGTATCAAGAAACAATGTCACGATTGCCGTAACCGGTTCTGCATCGAAGGAAATAAAATCTGACCTCGCTGTCTGGAACGGTCATGTATCAGTGGAGGCGAAGGAAATGGTGGAGGGCTACACCAAGCTTCAGGAATCTGTGAAAAAAGTGAAAGACTATCTGGTATCAAAAGGATTTCCGGGAGAAAGCATAAAATTTTCTTCAGTAAATACTTCAGATGCATACGAAGGTGATGATGGCGGATATCTCGGAAAATCGACCAAAAAGAAAGTGGGTTATGTTTTATCTCAGGAAGTAAATCTTGAATCGTCAGATGTAGATAAGATTGATTTGCTTTCCAGGCAAGTGACCGAACTGATTATGCAGGGAGTGGGAATAACCTCCGAGAGTCCGCAATTTTATTATACGAAATTAAGCGACCTGAAAATAGAAATGATAGGTCTTGCATCAGAGGATGCGAAATTACGTGCAGACCAAATTGCAAAAAGCACCGGGAACAAAGTTGGTGAGGTACGTTCTTCCAAAACAGGTGTGATGCAGATAAATTCAAAAAATTCGACGGAGGTGTCTGATTACGGTGTAAATGACGTTTCTTCACTTGAGAAGAAAATTACTGCGGTGGTGAGTGTGACATTTTCGATTCAGTGAAAATTTTACAAATCATTATTTTATTTTAACCCCCCTAGCCCCCCTTTGGAAAAAGGGGGGAGTGAGAAAAGTATTCAGTTCATATTTCCTTATGAAGTCTATTAATCACGAACATCGTATTTTGATTAAGATGTATGATATAGTTCAATACCCCCCTTTAATTAAAGGGGGGATGGGGGGTTTTATAATGATTTTGATATGTATTATATTTAATTTATCAGAATTTTAAATTCAATTTGAAAAATAATTATTATGGATTTATCGGATTCATTAAAAGACAATCAGACAGCCTGCATAAAATGCGGAGCATTGTTAGACCTGGAACCGCAGGAAATTGAATCGGGGGAATATACCTGTCCCGAGTGCGGCGAGAAAAATAAAATTGTTAATTCACAGACTGAGAAAAAAGAAGTAAAAGCATTACTGGAAAATGATTCTTATGCAGACTGCGTCCATTGCGGAACCACAAAAGAATTAAGCCAGAATGAAATTATAGCAAAATCATTCCGGTGCAACGAGTGCAGAATGGAGAATGAACTTGTAATAGAAACAAGATTCACTTCACGGGTTTACAATGAGAATATGGTGCAGTGTGAAAATTGCAAGGTTGAACTGGAACTTGAGCCGGAAGAGATTCTCGTAAAATATTTTCTCTGCTCGGAATGCGGAGCGATAAATCGAATTGAAGAGGAAGTGAATTACTCTGTGTTCCATAAAGATACTAAAGAGTCGAAGTGTATTAAATGCGACAGAAAGTTAATCCTGGAGCAGGATGAGATAGACAGGAAATATTTCTTCTGCCCTAAATGCGATACTGAAAATTTCTTGAAGTGACTTGTTATTAACTTACCTATTTTAATTTTCTATAAGTAACGAAGCTGGGGCTTCGTTACCCCAGAGATGTGAAATGGATTCGTATTGATTTTTTAATATTTTCCACCCCACCCCAAACCCCTCCCCTTGAATTGGGAGGGGGTT
The DNA here is from genome assembly GCA_963806045.1 of uncultured Ignavibacteria bacterium. Lineage (GTDB taxonomy): Bacteria > Bacteroidota > Ignavibacteria > Tepidaquicellales > Tepidaquicellaceae > DATCHW01. Next base: position 720,946 of record CAWDWP010000001.1, read on the forward strand.
ATCTTTAATAATTTCGGTCTATAATTTCTAAATTGTTGAGGTAACTTATAAATATAAGTAACCTACCTATTCTGATTTTTGAATTTTAAATTAACTTTTGAATTTTGACTTTTGAATTTTCAATTATTAATTAATAATTATCGCAGCGAAGCGAAGATCCTCCTGGGAGAACTAATTATTAATTGATTTGATGCTCATCAGGTATTTTGTGATCAATGCTTCGTATTCTTCAGTGTAGCCTTGTTTTTGAAGTTTCAGAAAATCTTCTTTAAATGCATTAAATGATTTTGGTCCGCTGAGTATTACTTCGGGTGGAGAATTTCTCACCATATTTTCTCCGGGTTTTGATTCCCTTTTCTGTTCGAAATCTTTTTCACGCTGGGATAGCTGGTAGTCGAGCATTCGTGAGACAATTCTGTTCTGTTTCTCCATAGTTTTGTCATCTATATTATATTCTCCCATATCTTTTGCAACTTCCTTCATTTCTTTTACTACCTCATCCAGGTTACCGAGAAATTTTTCCTGGTTTTTCTGTTTTTCTTTTTCAAATTCTTCGTTCAGTTCTTCAAGTGATTTAGCAATTGATTCCTGTTCCATTTTCAGTTTATCAATTCTCATTTTTTGCTCGTTTGTCAGCTGTTCCTGACCGCCCCTGCCGTTATTCCCGGTTTTACCGTTTTCGCCCATTTGCTGCATCTCACCTTTTACACCCTGCTGTCTTCCGGTTAGCTGTGATAACATTTGCATAAGCTGTCCCATTCGCCCTTCTTTTCCTTTACCTTTCATTTTCATACCGTTTTTTTCCATTTCGCCTATCATATCGCCGAGCATTTTAGCGGAGTTATCGAGCGAGTTCTTTGCTTTTGTCTCGTTATCTGTTGCATTATTTTTATCGCCTTTTTTCAAATCATTCCCGGCTTTGTCCATGCTGTTAAAAGCGTTCCCGAGTTCTTTCCCGAGTTCAGGAGTTACCTGCATTCCTTCCTGTGACATCTGCATTACATCGTTAATGCTATTCGTAAGTTTGTCCTGAATGCCTTTTTGCTCCTGTGATTGCTTTTTCATTTCTTCACCGTTCTTTTTATCCGTATCTTCAGTTTTATCTCTCAGGTCTCCCTGCTCTTTGCTAAGCTGTTCAAGGTTTTTCTTAATATCTTTTAACTTATTCATCGCCTTATCGTCAGCATTTTTATCCATTGCATTATCAAATTCATTCTGCATATCTTCATTCATTTCGTTTAAATCCTTCATAATATCTTCCTGCGTTTTTTCTGAATTTTCTTTTTCACCTGATTCAAGCTGTTTTGAAGATTTATTCATTTTTCCTTCGGTATTCTTTGAATCAAGTTTGTTCTTAACTTTATCCAGACCTTTTGAATCAATATCGTCTTTTGAATCCTTTATCTGGTTCGAGAGATTTTGTAAATCTTTTTTGAAATCGCTTAGTTTATCCTGAAGGTTATATTGCTTTTGTGATAGTGCATCTAACTTACTACGGTCATTTTTTTCAGTCTTCTCTGTTTCGTTTTTCAATTGTTCCTGTTCTTTTGTTATTTCATCCATCTTCTGTGTCAGTTCTGCGAGTTTCTGGAGGTTCTCAATTTTCTTCAGCAAATCCATAATCTGTTCCATCTGCTTTTTAAATGCCTCTTCATCGAAGTTCATATTTCTCATTTCATCGCGAATCTTATCCGGATTATTTTTCCTCAATGCTTCCTGAAGTTTTCTCAGTTTTTCAAGAAATTCAGGACTGTTAATTTTATTGAACAGTTCCTGAAGTTTCATAAATTGCTCAAGCGTTTTTTCATTAAGCATATTTTTCTGCTGAAGGTCATTCAATGTCTGGTCAATTTTATTCTGTGTGTTACTCAAAGATTTCTGAAGGTCTTCAATCTTATTCTGAAGTTCCTGTTTCTTTGCGGGGTCATTCAGTCCCAGTTCCTCCGTATTTTTAGAATCGTTTTTTGCGTTCTGAATTTCTTTCTGAATATCTTCGATGTATTCTTTTATTGATTTAAGATTGGTCTGAATTTCTTTATTCGTCTGCTGATTTTTTTTCAGAATATCGCTTAATGATTCAAAGGTGAGAGTTCTGATATCCGAACGCGTTGTATGCCCTGTGTTATCAGTTACTTCCATAAAGTATTCAATTTTATCCCCGCTGTGCAGGTTCAACGCAGATAAATTCCAAACATAAGGCACTTCGAGCGATGTTGCCTCGGGATTTTTTATAGGGATTGCAACAACAGAATAATAGTCTGAAGCAGATGTATTACTGAGATTCTTTTTGGAAGAAAGTGTCAGTCTTGAAAATCCAAAATCATCGGTTATCAAAGCTCTCAAAACAATTTCTTTTTCGCCTTTGAGAGAATAATTGGATTCCTGCGGCTGAATTATAGTAATCTTAGGCGGTTCATCTGCAAGAATTTTTATTTCATAATAGTTTTTATTTCTGTTCTCCAGACCTGCTTTGTCTTTAATTGAGAAAGTGTAATTACCATTATCTTTTGCAGTGATTTCTCCGCTTGCATTTTCTCCTTTAACGATGAAATTATTATAATTTCCGTTGATAATAATTCCGGCAGAAGAAAGTTCAACATTAGAGGTTAAATCAAATATTATTTTGCTTCCTTCGTAGCAATATATGTCGCCGTGATTTTCGTCGAGTTCCTTTTCGGGAATTCCCGTGAACGAAGGCGGAATTATTTTTATTTTAAAACTTTTAATTACAGGATTTTCTGCTAATGTGATTAAATATTCGCGGGATGTAATACCTCTGAACTCGGCAAAATATACCAATGAACTGTTTATATTTTCAATTTGCGTTGTGAAAATTCCGTTTTCATCAGCTTTAAGAGTTTTCTGTGAATTAATAATATTCGTTCCATCTTTCATTACATTTTTTGTAGTGAAATTGAGTTCATCAATTTTCAGTCCAGGTTTATTCGGGATTACTCTTATTTTTACAATAACCTTGTCCCCTTTGAATGACTCTACATTCCCCGGCTGAACATCAAAATCAATCCCATATTCACCATCTATAAAGGCGAAATTATAATTCAGAAGCCGGTTCAGAGAAGAAAAAAGTGAAGAGGGAAAAACTGAAAAACTGATTACATAAATCATTGCAATTCCCGAGATAAAAAGTGTAAATCTTTTTAATATTTCATAAGGAATAAAAGATGTAAAACTTATTCCTCTTGTTCTTATTTCGGTGTCCTCGATACTCGCGGATATGAGCTCATTGGAATATAAAGTGTTAACTTGTTTAGAGGATTTTTTAAACAATGAAAGGGAATTGCTCAAGGTATCCTTTATATCTCCGATTTTATAACCGATTTTTCTGGAATAATCAACTACATCGAACGGCTTAAAAATTCCTGTTATTTTAAAGAAGTAATTGACTAAAATATATGTGATAGTTGCGGCAAGAGTCAGCACGAAAGACCAGTACATTACGGTTCTCACTTTTGAACCGAACAGGAAAACAGATTCGGAAATAATAAAAAGATAACCAACCGCAAAAAAGATTATTGCGGTTTGCAAAATATTTTTAATGAGGATGAAATTAAGCTCTTTTTTATTTACTGCACTTAATTTTCTTTCAAACTCATTAAAAATTAGCCGGGCCCTGGTTAATATTATATCCATTTGCAATTCTATATATTCAACATCTGTAATATATAAATGTTCCTGAGTAAATCAATTGAAAAGGGAAAAAAACGCTTAAATTATTCAAAATTGATTAATAAATATCCTTTTCCTCATCTAATCTTTTAAATTGAAGAGGACATCTATTTTCATTATTTTGTTGTTCATTTTAAATAAAATCTAATGATAAAATATTATTTATATGTTGCCTTAGCTTTTGTTCTGTGGTTTTTGATGTTCGTTGTGAAACCGATTGATAATTTCTGGATTATGATGGTTATTGCAACTACTTTATTATCGGTTATTTCATTGTTAACCTTCAAAGACCAGTTAAGATTAAGTAATTTTAACTTTAAAGAAATTTCAATTGGTATATTAAGTGCAGTAATATTATATGTCGTATTTTATGCCGGAAGGCATTTACTTGATGTCTTGAAAATCATTCCGGACCATCAGCAGGGAATATCAAATGTATATGCACGTCCAGGAGTTGTTCCGAAATGGCTGATTGCAATGTTTCTGTTTTTTCCGGTTGGTTTCGGTGAAGAAATTTTCTGGCGCGGTCTTCTGCAAAGATTAATGTCTAATAAACACGGAAATATTAAAGCTTTTTTGCTTACAACATTCTTTTATACTGCCGTTCATTTTCCGACTTTAAATCCGGTACTTATACTTGCTGCATTTCTTGTAGGAATATTTTGGGGATTAATGTTTATCTGGAGAGGTAATAATATAGTAGCACCGATGATATCACATATGATTTGGGATCCACTGATATTCATTATACTGCCACTAAATTAGAACTTTAATTTGCTGTTAATAGTTAGTATTTTTATCTCAAAATTAATTAGTATTTATGACTGATAATTTACAAAAAACTCCCGGTAAAGTGAAAATCTGGTGGATGGCAGTAAGACCATTTGCATTCCCTGCATCAATTATGCCGGTAATGTATGGTTCACTCTTGTCTGTGGTTCTTAATCCCGGTTTGAAATTCAATATTCTACTTTTTTTTATTACTATGATAGGATGTGTGCTTGTTCATATCGGAGCAAATCTTGTTAATGACATTTTCGATTTTAAAAAAGGCATTGATAAGGCAGACGAAGAGATTGGAATACCGCACGGTGGTTCACTGGTATTATCGAAAGGACTAATGTCTCCATCCGAAATGAAAGTTGGTGCTTTTATTTCTTTATTTATTGCATCAATAATAGCTGTATATCTTTATCTGCAGATAGGAACACCGATTTTATACTTAAGTATATTCGGATTATTTTCAGCAATATTCTATACCGCAACACCTTTATCTATGAAATATAAAGCGTTGGGTGATATTCAGGTTTTTTTAAATTTCGGAGTTGGAATGACTCTCGGTTCATACGTAGTCCAGACAAGAGCATTCGACTGGGTTCCGGTAATATTGGCTATACCATTCGGATTGTTAATTATCGCAATTTTGCATTCAAACAATATAAGGGATATGAAGTTTGACGGAACATTTGGAGTGAAAACATTGCCGATACTTGTTGGCGAGAAGAATGCAAAATATTTATATTATTTCTTTGTGCTTGGTGCTTATGCGTCAATAATATTTTTTGTGGCATTTGGCTTATTGCCGTGGTTTGCATTATTGAATTTCATTTCATTCCCGACAGCCTGGAAACTGATTAAAGATGCTGAATCACGTGCCATCTGAAACTATGCCTGCTTTCGAGTACGGCACTAAACATAATATAATGACAGCCCAACTGAATACACAGTTTGGCGTTACTCTAATGATTGGGTTACTGATTGCGAGATATATAATACATTAAAAACAATTAATTAATTAGTAATTAGTAATATAATAATAGCAAAACGGGAACGGGATTAAGTTTGCAAAAACACGAAGCAATTCCCCCAATTATATTCTAAGAAATTTCACAGAGTGACTCTGAGTTGAACACAGAGTAATGCGGAGAAAAGATTTTAAAACTACAAAAGTTTATTTCCCTGGAATGAAAAATTCGAAAAAATATTTTAATTAATTTTATAATCGGGGTAAAAATTAAAAACTTTTGTAGTTTATTGAAACTCCATACACTCTATTCACTCGTTATTACATATTCGCGGAAGATTTTCCATTTGCTTTTAGTTTCTTCTTCGCGAAAAAGCTTGAAACTTCTTTTTTCTGTTTTGGTTTCATTATCGTATGAGAAAACCTGGTCGAAAGAAAGGAAAATATAACTTGAAGAGGTTGAGTCCGGTTCGGTTTTTAAATTCAATAAAACACAATTCTTATATTTCGCAGTTCTGAAAAATCCCGAAAGCATCTTCAGTCTTTGAGATGCATCAATCGTTTTATTGTTTTTATCATAATAAAGATAGTCTTTATCAAGCATTGGTTTTATTTTTTCAATATCTCTTTTTTGATAAGCATCGTTCCAGGTATTTGAAATCTGTTTTATTCTGTATTTTTCACCGGTGAGATTATCATTTACCTCTTTATAAGTGACATATAAAGCCATTAAAACCACGATAGAGAATACTATGATACTGGATATTGCGAGAACATTGCTATTTCTTTTCAGTGTAATATTATCACGGTATCGTTTTTTGTATTCTTCTTCGAATGGAGAGGGGATTTGGTCTTCGGATTGTTTATTTCCACAGTGCTTGCAGTATTTTGAATTTACATCGATTCTTTTTCCGCAGTATTTACAATCGGTTTCTTCAGGTTCTGCTTTCTTTTCTTCCTGAAATATTTTTTCGATTTCTTCTACTGTTCTGTTGCCGATATCCGTGCCCGTTTCGGTTTTAATTTCGGTCACAGGATTTTTTGAACAACCGTATGTTGTACATCCGCGATTTTCTTCCCAGCAATCTATGTGATGAGGTGTACCGCAGTCACTGCAATATATAGTATCGGATTCCTGCTTGATGGCTGACTGGCAGTAAGGGCAGGTCTTTTTATTGCTTAGTTTATATTCTCCCGTTGTGACTGTCAATTATTATGGCTCTTTAAAAATATTGTCTGAATCGAATTCAATCTGAATTTCTTTTTGAGAATTTTTATCTCTTAATATTATAATATCGTTATAAGGAATTTTCAATTCCTGCAGTTTTTTATTTCTAACCGATTTAAATATATCTGAATTTGATGTCAGCAAATGGAATGAAGCGGGAGTAAACATCACATTTTCCCGTTTCAGGTCTTTTGCAGAAATAAGATTCATATTTCCGAAATACTCTTCCTTTTTTCCTTCCGGACTCTGGAGTTCATAAACGATTTCGTTATTGAATTCAATAATGAAATCGGAATTCTTAAAATATTTTTTCCCGAAATCAAATACATCCTGAATTGTTACATTCCCGAAATCTTTATTTAGTTTCAAAATATTTTCAAAAGTATAATGAGACGGGCAATCCTCTTTTATTTGATATTCGACAATATAAGAATCGTTATTTACTCCGTTGAAAACAAAACCTTTTCCATCGAGCAATATCAGCTCTGACCTATTATGCAGATATTTGATTGCTTCCTGAACCTGTATACCTGCAATGACAGATGATATCGTAGGTGTTGTCGGAATTTTTCCCTGCTGAATATCATTTAACCCCAAGCAGTAAGCAGGATTTTCTCCTGTTAAGGGATTTATAATCGGCTTCACTGAATGTACATTCATAGCAGGCATTTTCAGCAGAAAAGAATCCTCTTGCCACACCTCCGAGAACTTCAATAGCGCCGTCTATCCAGGGAGTGCTGACTTTTCTGCAGGATTGATTTACAAACAAACGAGCTTCGCGGTTATCAAGCCCGCATATAACAATATCCATTTCTTTAAATATTCCGAGACCAAGCTCGAAAACATTTCCCGTAAAATATTTTAATTCAACTTCATCATTAATTTCTTTTGCTCTTTTACATACAGTCTCAGATTTCGGTTTGTTTATATCTTCTTTCCGGAAAAGCACGCTGCGTGTGAGGTTGCTGAGTTCTACATTATCCATATCCACTGCATAAATATGCCCGACACCTGTCATTGTGAGATTTTTTACAATTTCATTTCCAAGTGCTCCGCATCCTATAACAAGGACTTTCGCTTTTGATAATATTTTCTGGTCCCACCAGGGAATAATATCAAAACGTGAATACCTGTTATTATTGATATCGGAAAGATTAATCATAATTATTTAATTAACCTGCAGTTATTTCAGGATAGAGCCTTAATACGTCTCCGTCTTTAACCCCTGCTTGTGCAAGAGTCTGGTCTTCAGATAACTGTTTACCGGATGCTTTATGGTGGAATTTATATGACAGCGGTTCGCCGTCTGGTCCGGTTAAAGGCATTTTCATTTTTGGCAGCAGAGCTTCCATAATTCTTTTTATGGCAGCATCATCCGGCAGTGTTGCCTGCTGTTCTTTATTTCCCGTTGCGTCTATTATTGTAACATTAATTTTTGCCATATTCAAATTTATCAAATTACAGGACTATGTGAAATGGAAAAGATTTAGCTTTTATCAGATGTACGCAGATTGGAAACTAAGATAAAATTTCACAGACCTTTTGTATCTCAACAGACGTTAAGATGGTTAAGAAACCGTTAACGTATCCCAATACCACGGTTGAAACCGTGGGCTGAAGACTTATTTTACGAACATTCAAGTTCTAGATATATTTACCTTTCATTGTATAATAACTAAATTGTTTTTAAAAACTAATTAGATTATTTTTTGAAGGTTTTAAAAATTAAAACAGGCTTATGAAAAAGTTACTTACTGTATTAAAGTCTTTATTTATTTTACTCATAACCGTTTCCTTATTCTCCTGCAAACCAAAAACTGACGATACTAAAATAGTGATAGGTCAGTTTACTTCTTTAACCGGCAGTGAAGCTACATTCGGTATTTCTTCGGATAACGGCTTAAAGCTGGCTGTTGAAGAAACAAATAAAACAGGCGGAGTAATCGGAAAACAAATTGAATTAATTACGTATGATAACAGGGGATTACCTGCGGAAACACAGACCGTTGTGGAAAAACTTATCAACAGGGATAAAGTCGTTGCATTAATCGGCGAAGTTGCATCCGCAAGAAGCAAAGCAGCCGCACCAATATGCCAGACAAATAAAATTCCGATGATATCACCTGCTTCGACTAATCCGGAAGTAACTTTAATAGGGGATTATATATTCAGAGTTTGTTTTATTGACCCTTTCCAGGCATCAGTAATGAGCAAGTTTGCTTTGAATACAATGAAGGTGAAAAAAGTTGCTCTCCTGATTGACCAGAAAAATGCATATTCCACCGGACTCGCAGATAACTTTAAGAAAGTATTCAAAGAAATGGGCGGTGAAATAGTAGGCGAACAGAAATACCAGGCAGGTGATAAAGATTTTAAAGGACAGCTCACAGCACTGAAATCAACTAATCCTGATGCAGTATTTATTCCCGGATATTATACAGATGTAGGCTTAATTGCAATACAGGCAAGGGAAATAGGATTAACAGTTCCTCTATTCGGAGGTGACGGATGGGAATCCGATAAGCTTACTGAAGGTAAGGCAAAAGATGCTCTCGAAGGTTGTTTCTTTTCCACTCACGTATCTGCAGAAGACCCCAATCCGAAGGTTCAGGAATTCATAAAGAAATACCGTGAGAAATATAAAATGGAACCGGATGCAATGTCGTTCCTTTCTTACGATGCAGGTATGCTGTTATTCGATGCTATTAAAAGAGCAAACTCAACTAACGGCGAAGCAATAAAAAATCAACTTGCAAAAACAAAAGATTTTCCGGGAGTTACGGGTAACATTACAATTAACGAACAGCGAAATGCAATCAAACCGGCAATCGTACTCGAAATTAAAGGCGGAAAATTTAAATATAAAGAAACTATCGCACCATGACGGAATTTGTTCAGCAGTTATTTAACGGTCTGTCGCTCGGAAGCATCTATGCACTGATTGCGCTTGGATATACAATGATATATGGTATTCTACGCTTCATCAATTTTGCGCACGGTGATGTATTTATGATAGGTGCATATGCAGGATATTACCTTGCAATGCTTTTCAGTTTTTCAACTGCAACAGGCGGTACATCTTTATTGATTTCATTTGCAATACTTACCGGTGCAATGGTAATTTGTGCATTGCTCGGATTTACAATTGAAAAGCTTGCATATAAACCATTGCGTAATTCTCCAAAGCTGACAATACTGATAACGGCAATAGGTGTTTCGCTTTTTCTTGAATATACAGGTCAGCTGGTTTTCGGAGCTGACCCGAAATCATTTCCGACACTCGTTGAAAATACTCCTGCTTTGACCATTGGCAGTGCAGTAATATATTCCAATTCTATTGTTGTGATAGTTGTATCGCTTATATGCATGTTTGTACTTCGCATTATTGTAATGAAAACAAAAATGGGAACTGCAATGCGTGCTGTTTCACATAATATGACTGCCGCAAGCCTTATGGGAATTAATCTGAGCCGTATAATCAGTTTTACATTCATAATAGGTTCTTCACTTGCAGCGGTTGCGGGTATTTTATTCGGTTTGAATTATCCAAAGATTGACCCGCTGATAGGAATACTGTACGGTTTAAAAGCTTTTGTGGCAGCAGTTCTGGGAGGGATTGGAAATATACTCGGTGCGGCTTTAGGAGGACTGATACTCGGAATCATTGAAACATTCGTATCAGGATATGTATCATCTACATTCCGTGATGCAATAGCATTTGCGATATTGATTTTTATTCTTCTTGTTAAGCCGACCGGCTTGTTCGGAAAAAAGGAAGTTGAAAAAGTTTAGATGGCTTTTTAAAAATTCTATTGGAAACTAAACAAATAAGGTTATGAAGAAAATATTATTACTTTTGTTTTTATCATTCTTTCTGTTTTCCTGTAAAGATAATACCCCTGAGAAAAAACCGGAAACATCCACTCAGGATGATACTAAGAAAAAAGAACTGGAGTTAAAAGAAAAAGAACTTGATATAAAAGAAAAACAGCTACAGAAAGATAAAGAAATAGCCGAAAAGGAAAAGCAGCTTTCAGATAAAGAAAAACAGTTAGAAGAAAAAGAACAAAAACAAAAAAACCAACCGCCCGACAGTCAGCGGAAAACTGATTATGCCGGAGTTCCCGGCAGTTATCCTGAAGGTTCAAAAAGATATCTGAATTACGATGATATTTACGGTAAAACAAAATGGCAGTTAAGGGTTATGCGTAATGAGATATTTGCAAGACACGGATATATTTTCCAGTCATCCGATTTGCGAAAGCATTTCAGCAGACAGACCTGGTATGACGCTCAGTATAATGATGTTACCAATGTGCTTTCTGAAATTGAGAAATATAATGTTAATTATATAAAAGGGTACGAATAGAAAAATCTCATTTAAATAAATTATCAGAATTGGAATTATTTTCAGGTTTTATAATTGGTTTCTTAGGAAGTCTTCATTGCATCGGGATGTGCGGACCTATAGTGCTTGCTCTTCCCTCAGGGTCTTTGAGGGATAAGAATTATATATTTGGGAAAATTATTTATAACTCGGGACGCGTTGTAACTTATTCTTTGCTCGGATTGCTTTTTGGTTTTATTGGAAAAGGATTTGCTTTATGGGGTATACAAAGATGGGTTTCTATAATTCTCGGAACGCTGATATTAATCTATATTTTCCTTCCCGTAAAATTCAAAAAATCAATTCTGAATATTTCTGTATTTGCGAATGCAACAAATTATTTTAAAAAACTATTTGGGAAAATCATACAAAAAAAATCAAGGTCATCTCATTTCTTAATCGGTCTTATAAATGGTTTGCTTCCCTGTGGATTTGTATATATGGGGATATTTGCATCGCTTGCTCTTGGGGATGCTTTGAAGGGTATGCTTTTTATGATGTTATTCGGATTAGGTACAATGCCGGCAATGCTGGGAGTTTCTTTCGCAGCGAATATTATTAGTCAAAAACTCAAACAGAGAATTAACAGATTGATTCCAATCTTTGCAATTGTTCTTGCGATTATTTTTATTTTCCGGGGATTAAATCTCGGGATACCGTACTTAAGTCCTAAAATGAAAATGCAGCATACAATTAGTAATTAATAATTACTAATTATTAATTGATTTTTACATTCTCCACAAGTACTGCAATTTTAAAAATATCTGTCTTCCTGTTTCTACATATTTTGTCATTCCGATCAGATTTTGCAAATTTGAAAAGTTATGAGTAGAACCGATATAAAAAATTGTAAAAGGATTTAATTTGTAACTGAACAGCGGGTCAATTTCGAATGTCTTATTGAATGAATCATATTGGAATATTAAGCGAAGGAAAATATTTTTATTAAACTGAAATGTGGACTTATTCCTGAACACATATCCTGCAAATAGTTTTTCTCCCCTGTAACTTTTTGCAATTTCAAAGTAATCATAACTGTTTTCAAGAGTCAAACCATTAAAAGGTTTGATTGTATTGGAATGCTCGATGCGAAATCCATAGCCTATATACGGATTTTCCTGACGAACAATATATTTGCCGAATTCAAAATACAAACTTCCTGATAAATAATTTAAAGTATTTGAACTCAGATTGAAAAAATATCTTCTTGCTTCTTTGTTGAACACACCGCCAAAATCTTCATTATTTACAAGGAAAAATCCGCCATTCAATTGTACCTGCTTCGTGAACTGTATCCAGATGCTCGGCTGAACAAATTCTTCTTTTAGTTTGCCTTCGTAATTATGTCTAAACATACCATAGATCTGAGGTTGAATTCTGGTTATAAATTTTCCGTCCGGATAAAATGTAAAAGATTGCGAAGTTGAAAACGTATGGAAATTATTGTTATCATTAAACCCCAGGTCTCTTCTCTCAGAAGGGGACGCACTATTATAGCTAATATCAAAGTTCCAATACTGGGCACTGCGTCTGAAGTCCGCATAAGCTCCAAAGCCGGTAAAGTATTCACCATCGAACGTCCCGGTATATTTTCCGTTATCGAATCTTTCCGGGTCATAATAAACCGATGAATCATTTAACTCTCTCGTTTGAAAACCGAGCAGTTGAAATGTAAGAGAATAATATTTCATCATCATCAATCTTCCGTCAAATCCGAAGACCCGGTTGAATCCGTCAATATCAAATAAGTTGTTATTATCTTTCCTCACCTCCCTGTCAGTTAAAATGAATCCTAAATAAGATTCATCTTTAAAATTTTTCTTAATTCGGAAAATATTAGAATAAGATTTTTTATTAGTGGAAATGAAATTGCTTTTTTCTTCAAAGGGAACAATGAAAGGAGTATTTTCGTCGTAAGCGAGAACATAACCTATATCAAATGTTCCGACTCTCCCCGAGGTCTTTGCGGCAAAAATAGGTTTATTAATTGAACGGGTATAGACCACGCTTATCGGAGAATCGAAAATACTGCTGCCTTCAAGAAAGAATGGTCTTTTCTCAGGATAGAACAAAGCAAAAGTTGTATTGACATTAATCTGGTCTGCATCAGATTCCACCTGCGAAAAATCAGGATTATAAGTCAAATCTGTTGTAAGATTCGATGTGATTCCGTATTTCACATTGAATCCGAATTGTCCTTTTATTTTTTCATTTTTGAATTCAGAGTCAGCGTTATTCATATCAGAAATATTTCCGGATTGCGAGCCGAGAACATATGGCAGAACTTCAAGGTTATTTCCGCTTTTTACGTTTTTTATTCCTTTCAGTTTTGCATGATCTGTGAAAAGTGTACGGTGCATCTCTGTTAATCGGAACGAAAGAATATTGTTCTCTGTAATTTTCACGCGGTCAATTTCGTAATCAAATGAATACTCCACTCCTGAACATTCTTATCGGGAAACCTGATGCTTTTAAAAGGAATTGCCATTTCAACAGTCCATTTGTCCGTTATAAATTTTTGCCTCTGAATACCAGATGATATCAAGCGATGCATCCTCACTACCTCCGTTATCAACTGTCCAGACCAGATCTCCCTGGATTCCATAAGGGTTTACAACAAGTTCATAAGCCTGTTTACCCTCACCATATGCATCTAAATAATATATCAACAAAATCATCATTGAACATTTTATCTCTGTCGGTCATAGTAGCTCTTATTTTATTCATAGCGGTATCATAACAGGTAAAACCTACATATAGATTATCTTTATCATAAAACATTTGAACTTCGGTTTCTGAAGAAGGCTTGGTGTTGTTTCCGGGATCAACCTCAGAAAAGTTACCGTACATTTTACATTTTATCCAAACGGGTTCACTCAGTTCTCCGTCAATTTTTATTCCGGAATTATCATCTTCGAATATTTCTATATCCAGATTTTTATTCGGAGTGAAATTATTTTTATTAAGAAGGCTGTCTTTTGTAGTTAAAGATGATGAATCCTTTTTAACAATAACGGAATCTGATTGTCCGTGGATGCTCAGGAAAGGAATTAAAATAAAAAAACAAAAAAGTAAATATTTATTTCTCAAGGATTCATTATTAAATTAACTATACAATATATTTGACGGAAAAAAAACTAACAAGTTGCACCGGAATTATTTCCACCAGAAATAAATTACCATATCGGGTAATTAGTATAAAATTAAATAAATCGGATTAATAAATAAGGTCAAAAGTTAATAAAAATTAATTAAAAGATAAAATATTATTATTTTTTGAAAATTTTTTTATACATTGAAACTTTTTAGAGAAATTTTGTTCAGGAAAATTTTTCTAAAAAAATATTTTTCAAATGAATTGTTGACAATGATAGTTAAAATGTTATATTACTCATAACATAAATGAGTTAAGTACTAATTATTTTGAAGTTAGCTTTAACATACAACGTTAAGAAAGAAATAGAAACACCGGAAACCTTACCAGCAGGGGCTTTACAAGAAGTGTCCTCTAAAAACAACAGTATAAGTAAATATATTAATAAAAACTTAGTTGAAAATTATCCTGAACGTATTGATGATACATTTGCAGAATGGGATTCATATGAAACAATTCATGCAGTACGTGATGCATTTATTTCGAAAGGACATGAAGTAACATTAATCGAAGCAGATGAAAATGCATATGAAAAATTAAAAGAGAACAAACCTGAATTTGTTTTTAATGTTGCTGAAGGATTCTATGGCGCATCGCGGGAATCACAAATTCCTTCAATACTTGAAATGCTGAATATTCCGTTCACCGGAAGTGATTCAATCACGACAGGAATTTGTCACGATAAATCAAGATGCAAAGAAATATTGTCTTACTACAAAGTTCCTAATCCGGATTTTTTTATTACCGATAAAGAAATTAAAAATTCCATTAAACTTTCATTTCCGAAATTTGTCAAACCTCTTCATGAAGGTTCATCAAAAGGAATTTATAATTCATCTGTTGTGCACAGCATAAAAGAACTGAATAGTGAAATAGTAAGAATAAAAGAATCTTATAATCAGTATTCATTGGTTGAAGATTTTCTGAGTGGAAAAGAATTTACTGTTGCTATGCTTGGTAACGGGGATGACGTGAGAGTATTACCTATAGTAGAAATAAATCTTGACCTTGTTCCGTCTGATTTCAATAAAATATATTCTTACGAAGTGAAATGGTTTTTTGATACACGCGAAAATCAGCTTGATATATTCTACTGCCCTGCAAGTGTATCAAAAGAAATTATATTCGCAAATTGAAAAAGTATGTAAAGATACTTTTAAAGTATTAAGAATAAGAGACTGGGCAAGAATTGATATCAGGCTTGACGCAAACAATATTCCTAATGTTATTGAAATAAACCCTCTGCCGGGAATTCTTCCCGACCCGCAGGATAATTCCTGTTACCCGAAAGCAGCGCGCGAAGTCGGAATGGATTATAATGCAATGCTGAATGCAGTTCTAGGGGAAGCAATTAAAAGATATAATAATTAATAAATGAAAATAGATATAATATATAACGATCCTCTGCAATACGCGACCGGAAAAATTTATGATGACGGTAAGACTGATATCGAGAAAGTTACAGAACCGATTGATATGAGCGAGTATGGTGTTATCGATGAAATGAAAGCAGTTCAGAGAGCTTTAAAACCAAGCGGACATGATGTGAATATTGTTCCTGTTGCAATTGACATATTAAAATTGATTGACCATCTGAAAAATAATCCGCCTGACATGATATTTAATCTTTGTGAATCTGTCGACGGAGACCCGACTCAGGAAATGAATATAGCAGCTTTATTTGAAATTCTGAAAGTTCCTTATACCGGTTCAAGGTCTCTTACTTTAGGAATAGCTCTGAATAAATCGAGAGTGAAAGAGATTTTAAATTATTATAATATTCCCACCGCTGCTCATTATATTTGTTCAAATGCAAATAAATACAAAGAAGATGGTTTTAAAAAAGTTAAAGGTAAATTTCCTTTGATTGTGAAACCATCAAGAGAAGATGCAAGCATAGGTATTGATAATGATTCAGTTGTGAGAGATGAAGTTCAACTGAAAAAAAGAATTGAATATATTCTTGAAGAGCACAAGCAGCCCGCATTGGTGGAAGAATTTGTAGAGGGAAGAGAAATAAACGTAAGCGTAGTAGGAAATTATAAAAACAGTGATGATGATTTAATTGTTTTTCCGATTTCGGAAATTGATTTCACGGGATTGCCGGAAGAATATCCTAAGATAGTCAGCTATAACAGCAAGTGGATGTATAAGACTGTTGAATTTGAATTTACAAAAGCTGTTTGTCCCGCAAAAAATATTTCTCCTGAGCTTGAGAAAGAAAATTCAATTTTACGCAAAGCAGGTTTACAAAATTGTCGGTGCTTCTGATTATGCAAGAGTTGATTTCAGAGTGAAAGGTGATACGCCTTACGTTCTCGAACTAAATCCTAATCCGGATATTGCATCAGATGTTGACAGTGATACGGGTTTTACAAGAAGCGGAAAAGCATATGGATGGACTTATGAGGAATTAATTCAAAACATTATTGGTTTTGCAAGTGAAAGATGGGGAGTAAAAATAAAATGATAACTCCTTTGATAAAAGATGACAGAGAAAAAATTTTTAAAATATTGGTTGACACAAATAATTTTAATGAAGATGAAATAGAAATTGCGATGGAACTTATTAATGTCTATATAAATGTTGAAGACCAGGAAGATTATGAAATATTTGTCGACAGAAACGAAGAAGATGAAAATCTTATTAATGGTTATGTTTGTATTGGTCCGAGACCTTTGACAGAAGGAACATACGACCTGTACTGGATAGCAGTGAATCCATCGATTCAATCCCGTGGTGTAGGTTCAAAATTAGTCAAACATATTGAAGACCACATAATAAATAAAAACGGAAGGTTAGTCCTGATTGAAACCAGCGGAAAACCTTCATATGAAAAAGAAAGAAAGTTTTACGAAAAAAATCAGTATACAAAATTAGTAGAGATAAAAGATTTTTACCGCGAAGCAGATTCATTAGTGATTTACGGGAAGTATCTGCAATGATTTTAAAAAATAATTACAAAAAAACTAAGGAGAACTCGTAATGGAACTTTGGCAGGAAATGGTGAGACAGAGCGTGCATTCGGTGGATCAGCTTGTCGAGAAGTTCGGACTCGACAGGGAAGTAGCAAAAAAACTGGATAGTATTTTTCCAGGCAAGAATAAACCCATACTATTTATCACTAATTCGATATCCGGGAGATCCAATCTGGAGGCAATGTGTTCCGGACCAGGTTGAACTGGAAGATATTGATGCTCCGGAAGACCCGCTTCACGAAGATGATATGAGTCCTGTTCCGAATATCACGCACAGATATCCTGACAGAGCTTTATTCCTTGTAACTTCCCAGTGCGGACTCTATTGCAGATTCTGCACGCGGAAAAGGAAAGTCGGAAATTCAAAAAAGATATCGATGAAAACTCTCGAATCCGCTTTTAATTACCTGGCTCAGCACGAAGAAATTACAGATGTTATAATGTCAGGCGGCGATCCGCTTATGCTTACAGATGATATGCTGGAAAAAATATTACAGCGTTTAAGAGAGATAAAGCACATTCAGATTATCAGGCTTGGCACAAAGATGCCTTGTGTGCTTCCGCACAGAATAACTCCGAAACTATGCAATATGCTGAAGAAATATCACCCGCTATTTATCAACACGCACTTTAATCACCCGTGGGAAGTAACTGAAGAAAGCAAAAAAGCTACGGCATTACTTGCCGACGCAGGAATTCCAATCGGAAATCAGACGGTTCTGATGAAAGGTGTGAATGATAATGCTGATACAATGCGGGAACTGTTCAAGAAATTATTATCCATCAGGGTCAGACCATACTATTTATATCAGGCTGATTTGACGAAAGGAGCAAATCATTTCAGAACCCCGATAAGTGTCGGTCTTGAAATTATGGATAAACTCAGAGGACATATTTCCGGGCTTGCCGTACCTCAATTTGTTATCGATGCACCCGGCGGCGGCGGAAAAATTCCAATGCTTCCGAATTATGTGATTGCCCGCGATGAAGAAAAAATCATCGTTCGAAATTACAAATATGACCTGTTTGAATATCCCGATGTAAGGGAAGATGCGGATATTGCAGACGGCAGGACTTTTATGCGCAGACAGAAACAAAGAATCAAGCAGCATACACAGGAAGAATTTATCAGAAATCTGGAATTACCTGTAATAAATAGTCCGGATTAAATTCAAAGTTACAGTTATATATAGAATGTTTAACTAATAGAACTGCCCGGGAAACGTGTTTTCCGGGCAGTTTTTTATTATAATAGGGGAGGAAACAGTTTTTTCATATGAAGTGAAACCTTTTCAGGAATTAACAGTCATAACAAGTAGAAACAATTTTAAAACTAAAAAATATAAAAGGAGAAAATCATGTCATTCTTAGAGAATTTGATCCCAATATTCGCTATAGTATTTACATTTGGTATTCCCGGTTTAATAATCTTCTGGGCTATATATACAAAGCACAGAGAAAGAATGAGATTAATTGAAAAAGGTGTCACACCTGAAGATGCAAAAAAATACTTTAATGTAACTCCAATCAGATACCGGAACAATTTTTCCTCACTAAAATTCGGAATTATTCTATTATTCCTGGGTTTAGGAATCTTTCTGGCTAATCTTCTGAGTGAAATTTATAATTTCGGAGATGGAGTCCTTTTTGGATTAGTAATATTATTTATTGGTGCAGGATTTCTTGTTTATTATGCAATTGTGTCCAGAGCAACGAAAAATTTAGCTGCTGCCGAAAAAATTTCCGAAAAAAATTAATATTACGAATATGAAAAATATCAAAATAGGTTCAAAAGGAAAATCATTAATACTAATTATTTTTGTTACATTATTATCATTATCAATTTCGGGGTGTAGTTTATTCCAGAAGCGATATGAAAAAACCGAAAAAAAGGAATTCCAGATATCCGCATCTGGCAAGACAAAATTGGTGATTGACAATAAGAACGGTGATATCTCTATAAAAAGAAGTTCTTCTGACAGCACTATACTTGTAATTGCTGAAACCACTTCATATCTCACTAAAAAAGAGTTAAATGAAAATATTAACAGGTTTGAATTTTTATTGGACACTATATCAAGCGAAATCAGAATATCCACAAAATCGAGTGTTTTCGAAAGGGATTTCGTTGATTTTGGTCACAGAAAAAGCAACACAGTAGACTATACGGTATATTTACCTCCGAAAATTGAAGCTAACATATCAAACGTTAACGGTAAATTTACGGCTTCTAATGTCTCAAATGATTTAACCGGGGAAACGGTTAATGGAAATATAAATATTGAAAAGACAAGCGGTTTGTTAAAGCTTGAAACAACAAACGGAAAAATTACTGCGGTGATTGATTCAACAAAAGGTTTTAATATTGAGACAGTGAATGGCAGTATTAATCTGAAATTATCACCCGCAGTATCGGGTAAGTTTGATTTAGATTGGGTAAACGGAAGCTTAAAATATGATGATTTTAATTTTCAGAATGTTTATAAAGAAAAACGGTCTTTTAAAGCTAAACTCGGGAATTCAGATTCGGAAATTAAAGTTAGCACTGTAAACGGAAGCATAAAAATACAGAAACAATAATTATTAAGTGACTGAATTGACAGATATCGAAATCATATATAAAATTAAGTCCGGTGAAATCAATTTATTCAAGGAACTTGTCCTTAGATATAAGGACAAGTCCTTCTCTTTAATTATGAAAATACTGAAAAACAGGAACGAATCCGAAGACTGCCTTCAGGAGGTTTTTATAAAAATATTTAATTCGATAATGTCAGGGAGCTTTGAGGAAAAATCAAAATTTTCCACATATATTTACAGCATCGTTTATAATACTACTATAGACTATTATAAAAAGAATAAAAAGAAAACATTTAACATAGTTTCGATTGATGTTAATGATTCGAATTATAAGATAGGGGACGAGCTGACGGTGAATTTTAACGATAGTCTTGTTGAAAAAGAATTATATTCTTCAGGCAGTGAATATAATCCTGACCAGAAATTGACTCAGAAAGAAATTTCAACTATAATTTCGGAATATCTGAAAAATATTCCGGAACATTATTCCGTGATACTGAATATGTTTTATATAAATGAGCTGTCCTATGAAGAAATTTCGAAAATCCTGAATCTTCCGCTGGGTACGATAAAAAACAGAATATTCAGAGCAAAAGACAAACTGAAAGAATTACTTTTAAAACGAATAACCGCTGAAGAATTACTGGATTATGTTTGAATTAATTTTTAATTTCTTAAACGGAGCCGAAATGAGCAAAGAAAATAATATAGAAAGTTTATTGGACCAGAGGATAAAGAATTCTCTTAATACTGAGACTTCCGAAATGTTTCCTGACGAAGTGATGAAAAGGATTTTTCTGAATTTGGAATTCGAAAAGGAAGATAAAAAAACCTTTAAATTTGCGGGAATAATAAGTGCGTCGGTTGTGGCTGTAATGTTCATTTTTGCTGCTTCTATAAGCACTCTGATAGGAGTCAGCTCAGGTGAGGATACCGCTGCTGAAACAGATAGTTTTGTTCAGAATATTTATAATTTCTTATCCAATGCTTCTTCACATTTATTTTCGATGATTGGCATACAGGGAACAGCTGATTCACTATTGTATATTGTTCTGATATCATTCGTTATCCTTATTTTCTTTTTTGCCGACAGAATTATTCTAGGAAAAAGAAATCAGTAAATACTCAAAAAACATTAAATAAATTACTTTCCGTTTTATTAAAACGCATTAGCTGCAAAAATTAACGACCGCTATTCTTCCAAAAAAACCTTTAATTGCGGGATTTGGATTTTTTTGTGAATTAATAAACATTGAAATATTATTTTTCTATATGTATATTAAACTGGATAAAAATTTATACTCGAATAAAAAAAATTCTATTATGAATAAAAAACTATTACAAAAATTTGTCCTGAAATTCTTCCCTTTACTTATCATAATTGCAGTAATTGCGTCTTTTCCATTCCTTGGTACTCAATGTAGTCAGTTTATTAATGGAGAAACTCTAACACAAAATGATTTTTATGCTACATGGGCTTTGCAAAGACAAACAGGGCAGTTAATAGATATATGTCCGGGTGAAAGGGTTAAGTATGGGAGCGATAATTATGCAGGTCTTACGTGCCCTCCATATACAGATACTCTACAGAGAGCATACCTAATAGATTTAAATCAAAAGATACTTACTTATACTGCCACTCAGGTTTCTTACAGGTATACTTTAAAAGATAGTGCCGGAGGGAAGTGTTTAAACTTATATGGAATAAACGTGAACAGGAATTTATTTTATCAAAAATTGCCTGCAAATTTAAATCCAGACATTGGCTCGACTAAAAATGGTGCATCATTAAATTCTTCGGAATTTATTAAAAAATAAATCAAAAAAATTGAATTGAAGAGATAATGAAAAATTTATTACAATCCTTATTATTGATTGCTGTTGTAATTTTAGCAGTATTTGCCATAGGTTCTTCACTTGATGAAAATCAGGAGAATAAACCGTTCATTCCCGGAAAGATAATTAATAATATTAAAAAAATATCGGAAGAGATTAATTCCATCAAGCTTTTTAAGAATTTTGAAGATGTAAGTATATTCAAATTTAAAACGAATCCGGGAAACTCAAAACAGCAAGCCGAGGTTTTGAAAAAAGCTTCCAACCTAACAATAAATAAAGAAGCACTCAGAAATATTTTATCATTCCCTAAAGAAAATATTGTATTCAAAATACCTGTTTCAGGAACCGGTTATGTTGAGCTGGAATTGACCCGTACTAAAGTCTTCTCAGGTGATGCAAAATTTTCAACTATATCATCTTCCGGCAAATCAACTTATGATTATATACCGGGAATTTATTATAAAGGGATAATAAAAGGTGATAATAATTCTCTTGCCGCAATAAGTATTTTTGAGAACAATGTTATAGGAATCATTTCGGACAGAGGCGGAAATTACACACTTGGAAAAGTTGATAACAAACCAAATGGTGCAAGTGAAGATTATGTATTTTATAAGGAATCCGACCTTAAAATAAAAAATAAATTTGTGTGTAAAGTAAATGATTACGATGAGAAAATCGCAAAAACAACACAAAAAGCTATTCAAAATTTAGCAAAGGTCAAAGAAAATAATCCGGATTATGTAAATTCAACGGTTCCGATTAAAGTATATTTCGAAGCAGATTATTCAATGTATCAAAAGTATAATCTCTACCCGAGACAAGTATTTGATGTTTTATCTGCGGAATTCAATTTTATTAATGCGCTTTATCAAAATGAACAGATTCCCACTGAATTGAGTGAAGTAGGTGTCTGGACTTCATTTGATCCATATATGTTTTTTAATGATTCTTATTCTATACTTTTAGAATTCGGAGCAAATAACAGAGATAATTTTTATGGAAATATCGCACAGCTTGTTTCAGTAGGGCATGATCAGGTTTTGGGTGGAATAGCATGGATTAATGTTTTATGCCTGCCGTATAATCCTCAGGATTCATCAGGAAGGTTTTCTTTTGCTAATATTGATACTCTCCTTTATGGATATCCGAGTTATACCTGGAATGTAGAAGTGATGACACACGAAATGGGACATAACATAGGTTCGAAGCATACTCATGCATGCGTCTGGCCCACCGCTCCGGGTGTAATAGGTGCGATAGATTCCTGTTATTATGCCGAAGGAAATTGTTTTTCACAAACTCAGCAGAATTATCAAGGAACAATAATGAGCTATTGCCATTTAAACGGCGCTATAAATTTCGCTCTTGGTTTTGGTCCATTACCCGGTGATACGATAAGATATACATACAGTTTAGCAAGCTGTTTACTTTCGTATGTTCATTCTTCCGAATTGCCAAATACATTCGAACTAATGCAGAATTTTCCAAACCCATTTAATCCCGTTACCAAAATCGGATATGCTGTCCCTAAAGATGCCTATATATCACTTAAGATTTATGATATAACCGGAAGAGAAATTGCATCATTGGTTAATCATCGTTTTTATTCTGCCGGCGTTTATAATGTCAGTTTCAGCGCATCTGATTATTCACTTGCCAGCGGTGTGTATTTTTACAAGTTAGTAGCATTTGATGCTTCAAATCCTCAAAGCAATCTGTTCACTCAGGTTAAGAAGATGATATTAACAAAATAAATATTACAAAAAATGAAAAGACTGAAGTTACCTGTTTTTTTGATAATTTTATTTCTGCAGCTTGGCTGTAATTCGGGTAAGGTTGAATATGCAGATATAAATTTCAATAAACCTGATGAATATACTTTTAAAATGGAAGATAATGCTATGGTAAAACTTGCAGAAGGAACATTGACCATAACAGATATCAAGGATTCAACTATTTCAGGTAATTATATTTTTTCAAAAGTTTACAATGAAAACTTTCCCGGATTCAATACGATGAAAGGAAATTTTTCCGGTTATTTTAGTGATTCGGGCACTAAGGTGTTCCTGAATATGAATCCGAAAATAAGCGATAATAATGTTTTTGTTAATTTATATAAAACCAGTACATCGTATTATGGTGAGTGGAGGCATTCAACCATGACAGGAAAAGGTTCAGGCGGCAACTTCTGGATTTTTAAAGTCAAATAGTAATCGGAATATAATTTATCTTTTTATTAAATATAATTAGATTTTTATCTATCACCCCCAATGTCTTCATCGGGGGTGAATTTTTATATATTAGCATTCCCATTCCAAAAAAATAAATTTTAAGTTACTGATAGAATATTTATCTTAAATAACTTATAATTTAACGGTGATTAAAAAATTCTTTCAGGGACATAAGCCTAAATTCGGTGGTCTTGAGATTTTAAAATATATAGGTCCCGGATTTATAGTTACAATAGGATTTATTGACCCGGGTAACTGGGCTTCAAATATTGCAGCAGGTTCGCAGTTCGGGTATGACCTTTTATGGATTGTAACCTTATCGACTGCAATGCTGATATTTTTACAGCATAATGCAGCTCACCTTGGAATTGTTACCGGTCTCTGCCTCTCTGAAGCTTCAACCGAGCATCTTAAAAAACCGGTAAGCAGAATTTTTCTTGGAAGTGCGGTGTTTGCTTCTATTTCAACAGCATTGGCAGAAATACTTGGTGCCGCAATCGGAATAAATATGCTGTTTCATATTCCCATTTTCGCCGGAGCACTCATTACATCAGTAACTGTTATCATTGTATTGATATACAAATACATACAGGTTAGTCGAAAAATATATCATAGGTTTTGTGACTGTTATCGGGTTATCATTTTTGTATGAACTTTTTCTATCTAATGTGAACTGGACAGCAACCGGGATATCTCTGATTACACCTTCTTTTCCCAGTGATTCAATTGTGATAATAATGAGTGTCCTCGGAGCAGTTGTAATGCCTCATAATATTTTTCTTCATTCTGAAGTTATTCAAAGCAGGCAGTGGCAAAATGAAGGTGAAGGCGTAATAAAGAAAAGATTAAAATTTGAATTCTTCGATACGCTAATCGCAATGATAGCCGGATGGGCAATTAACAGTGCAATGATTATTGTTGCCGCGGCAGTATTTTTCTCAGGTAAAATTGAAGTGACAGAACTACAACAGGCACAGGAAACATTAAGACCTCTGCTTGGAAACTCAGCCGCATTTGTTTTTGCCATAGCGTTATTATTTGCGGGTATATCATCTTCAATCACCGCTTCAATGGCAGGAGCAAGTATTTTTGCAGGAATATTCAAAGAACCTCTCGACTTGAAAGACAGCCATTCAAGAATCGGTGTCTTTATAACGATTACCGGAGCTCTTATTGCTATTTTTTTTCTTGGAAATCCCTTTACCGGTTTGATTTGGAGCCAGGTTATATTAAGCCTTCAGCTTCCCTGGACAATTTTTGTACTGATTTATCTTACTTCCTCCCGAAAAATTATGGGGGATTATAGAAACACCACTATTGGAAAAATACTCTTATGGACTGTTGGTTTAATTGTTACTTATCTGAATATTATGCTTATTATTAATTTATTATCATAATTCTTTTATAATTTTATGTCTGTTAATTACATTTCCGAAGATTTCGATTTAAATAATCCCGAGCTTGTTTCCATAATAGATGACCTTCCTCTCTGGTCTGCACCTTTCGGATTGAAAATACTTGATATGATAAAGATAAGAAAGAAAATGAAAGTACTGGATATAGGATGCGGAGCAGGATTTCCTGCACTCGAAATAGCACAGAGACTTGACAAGGATTCAAAGGTTTATGGAATTGATAACTGGAAAGTTGCAGTTGAAAGAGCAAATCAAAAAATAAAATTCTGCAATATCAGGAATGCGGAAATAATAAATGCTTCAGCAGAAAATCTTCCTTTTGAAAATGAATCATTCGACGTTATTGTTTCAAATAACGGACTAAATAATGTGGATGATTTAGAGAAAGTGTTTAGTGAATGTTTCCGGGTTTTGAAAAAGAACGGGCAATTATTATTCTCAATGAATCTGGAAGAAACTATGAATGAGTTTTACGAGGTATATAAAAAGGTTCTGCTGAAGCATAATATGAACCTAGAAGCCGAAAATATCAGAACGCATATTTATGAAAAAAGAAAACCGGTTGAATTTATGAAAAATATTCTGGACAGATATAAATTTGCAATTTCAGGAATTGAATATGATGAATTTTCATTCCGCTTTGCTGATGGTACTGCAATGTTCAACCATTTTCTAATAAGACTCGGCTTTTTAAAATCCTGGAAGCAAATTATTGCTCCGGAAAAGCAATCTGATATATTCAGTGAAATTGAACTTGAATTGAATAAAATAGCCTCCGAAAAAGGAGAATTGAAACTTACGGTTCCATTTGCCGTTTTCGATTGTGTGAAAAGATAAGATAATAAAAGATGAAAAATTCAAAATTAGTAGTTACAATTATGATACTTCTGGTAGTTATACTTGCTTTATTTACGACTAACCCGCCCGAAGAAAAACACAAAAAATATATTAGCAATAGAATGATTGAAAGTGTAGAACAGAAAAATCCCGAAAATGGACTTAATACTTTTAGTGAACCCGGGAAATCTCTTGGAATAATATTAGTCGAAAGAATGGTAACAACTGATAATTATTTAATATTTTCATTAGGTAAAATAAGATTTAAATCTAATGAACAGGTTATAACACTTGGTATTGTTGGACTGATAATCCCATTAATTGATTTTGATAATATTACACAGGATAAATAAAATTAGACAATCGCTGTTGGTGTATAGTTTAAACGCAGTTTGAATTCCAAGTTTTCTCCGTTCCCAAATTGAATTTGGGAACGTTCTTGCATCTTAAACTTTGTTTAACTAATTCAAACGCAGTTTGAATTCCAATTGTGTTCCCAAATATAATTTGGGAACAAGGAAAAAATACGGATAATTTTCTTTTAAGGTTAATGGATTATCTCAATAATTGTTAGTTCACCACCTCACCCCTGCCCCTCTCCAGGAACGGAGAGGGGATTTTATTTGTAATAACTTCCACTTTTGATTTTTGAATTATTTCATCATTTCTTCACTTTTAATTCATTTTTTATGTTGTATATCTTTGTTAATTTTACATTGAAAATTTAATCGAATGATAACAAGTATTGACAAATATTTCGAGGAAATCAGGGACGGCATAATTGGTCATTATTACCCTTATATGTCTCCCTACGGAGAGCAAAAAATATTATACGCTGACTGGGTGGCAAGCGGAAGATTGTATGCACCGATTGAAAAAATTATGAGGGAAAAGATTGCTCCCTATGTTGCAAATACACATACCGAAGCTAGCGAAACAGGAACTTTGATGACAAAGGCTTATCATTTTGCACAGAAAAAAATCAAAGACCACGTGAATGCAGGGAAAAATGATGTAATCATTATGGCAGGTTTCGGGATGACAACTGTCGTCAATAAATTCCAGAGAATGCTCGGGCTTAAGCATACTGACAGGATTACATATAAAACGCAAATTCCGGAAGCTGAAAGACCGGTTGTTTTCCTGACTCATATGGAGCATCATTCAAATCACACTTCCTGGTTTGAAACAACAGCGGATATTGTACAGCTCCAGCCGGATGAAAATCTTATGATTAATCTTGAAGAACTCGAATCGCAGTTAAATAAATATAAAGATAGAAAAATTAAATATGGTTCGTTCACTGCATGCAGTAATGTCACGGGAATCGAAACCCCGTATCATAAAATGGCAAAGCTGATGCATAAATACGGCGGATATTGCTTTGTGGATTTTGCAGCATCAGCACCTTATGTGAAAATCGATATGCACCCCAAAGACCCTCTGGAAAAACTTGATGCGATATTTTTTTCGCCTCATAAATTTCTTGGCGGACCGGGTACTTCCGGTGTACTTATTTTTGATTCAGAGCTTTATCACAATTATACTCCCGACCACCCGGGAGGCGGAACGGTGTATTGGACAAATCCCTGGGGAGAATTCAGGTATATAGATGATATAGAAGTGCGGGAAGATGGCGGCACTCCGGGGTTCCTCCAGGCAATGCGTGCAGCACTTTGCATAATCCTTAAGGAAAAAATGGGCGTAGAAAACATCAGGACTAAAGAAAACCATCTAGTAAAAATTGCTTTTGAAGAATTCAGGAAAATTCCCCGTCTGCATTTGCTCGCAGATAATGTGGAAGAGCGTCTCGGAATATTTTCTTTCTACATGGAAAATGTTCACTATAACCTGATAGTAAAGCTCCTGAGCGATAAATTTGGCATACAGGTCAGAGGGGGATGTGCTTGCGCCGGCACTTACGGACATTATTTACTGAATGTCAGTTATGCAAAATCAAAAGAGATTACAGACCTGATTGACCTGGGGGACCTGTCCCGAAAACCCGGATGGGTCAGGATTTCGCTTCATCCTACTATGACTGAAAAAGAGCTCAAATATATTATAAATGCGATAAAGCTGATAGGGGATAACCATTTAGAATGGAGTAAAGATTATATATATGATAAACACACTAATGAATTCAAAAATATAAATTCTCCCGAAGACGAAACTATCAAAGTAGTTGACTGGTTTAATCTTGAGGATTAAAATTTCAAATTAATAATTATGAGACTCGAAAAAGAATTCAGAACAAGCATTTCATCACCAATAGGTAATATTGAAATTATTGCAAATGAACTTGCCGTAAAAAGAATAAATTTCCTGAAGAATAAACAGAAACCATCCCGCAACGACTTAAAAAAATCCAAAGTTCTTGCTTCCGCAGTTAAACAACTGAAAGAATACTTTACCGGAAACAGGGAATTTTTTGATTTGCCTCTTTTTATTAAAGGAACAGATATGCAGCAAAAGGTCTGGATGCAAATTCTTGAGATTCCAATCGGAAAGACATCCTCATATAAGGATATTTCGAAAAAAATAAAAAAGCCGAATGCATACCGTGCGGTGGGTAGTGCCGTTGGAAAGAATCCGCTTCCGATTGTTATTCCCTGTCATCGTGTAATTCATTCAAACGGAAATATTGCAGGATTCACCGGGGGAGATGACATTAAGATAAAGCTTCTTAAACTTGAAGGTGTGATTAAATAAAAACAGGGAGCCATAAAAAATTGTGTATTAAAGCTCACGGATAAGATTCACTATAGTTGTTTAATATTAACTTTTGTATAACGAATTGTAATCGAACGGATTTTCCTGAACAATATCATCAGATGAAATTTGCTTTGGCACATTATTGTTGGAAGTTGAAACGCATCCCAGTCCCCAGCCGCAATAATTTCCAAACCCTGTTTCAAATGCAAACTTAAGCAAGTTTTTATCTCCTGATATTTCAAAATTGAATTGGAATCCCCTCACTTTTGTTACAACCTTTCCTTTCTTTTCAATCGTAATAAGCCTCGATTTTACAGGTCCGGTAATTTCGAAATTCTTTATAGATATATGCGGATGAATTTTTTGTGCCATCTTGGATTTTCCGGAATACTTTATATACCGGAGATATTTTTTGATTAAAACATTAATGAATTGTTCCTGATAATCAGGATCCTCAGGCTTCATAAAGTAGTTTGATTCGTACCCGTTAAAAATCACTTTCTTGGAAATGACTATTGGAGATATAGTTTTTAAATTAATTTTTCCCGAAAATTCCATCGGCTCTTCTTTGAGAATGTTATCGATTTTAAATTTCGCACATTGTTCGTTCGAATCAATTCTTAGTTTTTTGTTTCTGAAGATATTTATAATCGAATCTTCATACATCTTCTCACTTAGAATTCCGATTGTAAAATCCAGATCATCCGACATCAATTTTAATGTTTCATTTTCTCTTTCCAGCTGCGGAATGTGTAAATATGAAAAAGTGAAATAATCCAGGTAATTTTTTACTTTGTCGAATCCGTTTTTTTCCAGCCAGCTTAAATAATTTCCCCCGTATTTCTTAAGGTTGTAATTTATAAAATTATAAATAGGAAATTGATAATTGAACGGAATTGATTGATTTGACTGTACTTGCTTTAATCTTATTTTAAAACGCATAACCTTATTCCCCCTAGATAGAAATTCGATTTATTTACCTATTATTATAATATAGAGAATAATTTATTAATAAAACACAAAATAATTTAGTGTTATGCTGAATTTACATTTCAGGCAGTGAATCGCAAACAATGTATTTAATAAAAAAGGCAGACCCATAAGTCTGCCTTTTTTATTATTCCTCATTTTTTTCTCAACTCACTTAATGGATTGAGAAAAAATTTGTATTATTTTAAAAGATTTAATCCAAAAGATAATCTTTTAAAAATTCCTTCCTTCTCTTAAAACCTGCCTACTTGATTAGCGTCATTTTTTTAACTTCAGATTTTTCCCCTGACTGAAGTTTGTAAAAATATACTCCGCTCGGGAAATTTTCCCCGGAGAATGAAACAGAATATGTTCCTTGTGCCTGTGCTTCATTCACTAAATCGGCTATTTCTTTGCCTGAAACATCGTATACTTTTAATATCACCTGACCACTTTTCTCAATGCTGTATGTGATTTGAGTCGTCGGATTAAAAGGATTCGGTGAATTCTGTTTTAAATTAAAGCTTACAGGAATTTCATTGCCTATAATTCCGGAAGCCAGCTGAACTGTAATACCGAGATTTGGAGAAAAACGCCATGCACCGCTGTATCCTCTGTCAACAGTTGAGTATAAAGTATCCGTTCCGGAAGTACTTGGTGCTGTATAGCTGAACTGTATCACTTTCGGATTTGCGTAAGTGAGAGCCGAACTGTGTGTAAGTTCACCGTTTGAAAGTTTTAATCCGGAACCTGCTATTACTGCAAGTGTACCGTTTTTTGCCGCAATATCACAACCTTCACCCCCGCTGCCGGATGGCATTGTGATAGTTAATGTGTAAGTGTAAGTCTGCCCGGCGACTACAGTCAAAGGACCTGTTATCGCCCCGGAGATTACAGTGCTTGGATTATGGCAGCTGCAACCTGCTGTCCCGGATTTTAATGTAGCTCCTGTTCTGCCCGAAGGATATGCTGAAAGCTCTGTACTAAATACAAAAACTAATAGCATAAATGCGGTCACGAGAAAGACCGTTGTTCCCAACGTTTTTTTCATAGTTTTATTTTTAAGTTTATGAAATATATTTTAGAGGAGCTTTTTATAGCTACCCTTTTTCCTTTTAAAATATACTAGTTACTAACTATTCTTTTATATGAAAATTATAAGAATTTCTCTAATTGAGATGATCGATTGCATATTTGGGCTTTTCCTCATTTTCCTAACAATTTACACCGGATGTTATTTTCTTTCACCCGAATATGAGTCAATAAACATCAACTCAAAAAATTGTTATGTCCAATTTATTACATTTCTTTCTAAATGTCAATAGACTGAAGTCAAATTTGTATTAATTTAAGACACAATATTATCAAAAGTGTATATTAACTATACAATTATGTAAATATTTTAAACACTCTTATTTTTTTAATTTCTCACTCTATAATAGTATATTTCTAATTTCGTCACTCTTGATTTGAATTTTCAAACCTGAAAATTCTCTATAATTTTTATTACGCAGACCCTCAATGCCTATCAAATAAAGAAAAAATATCGGGAAAACTTTGTAGAAAAATGTCCGGAATAAATACCATAATTTTGTATGAGGTTTTAATTACGAACTTAACAAACAAAATATGAACTCAATTCTAAAGAAAATATTCAGGATAAAAGAAAAGAAAGATTATTCGGGAGGCTGGGTTAGTTTGCTCGATGGATATAGTACAAAATATAAGGATACATTCAGCAGTTATGTTTATGCCTGCATAACCTGCAGGGCAGAAAATATTTCCAAAGCTTCCATTTGCCTTCATAAAAATTCTTATACTCCAGGAAAAAGTGAACTCCGAAGGCATCCCTTTCTGGATTTATTACGCAAGCCCAATAAATTTAATCAGAGTTTTGAAAATTTACTCTATCTAATATCCTCCAGTCTTGATTTGTTTGGCAATGCTTATTTATTGATAGAAAGAAACGGCAGTGTTCCGTCCTCGTTCTATTTCATGCCGTTTCAGAATACAAAGGTATTGCTTGATAAAGAGAACAGAAAAATTTCAGGATATGAATACAGGGAAGGCAGTAGAACATTTA
Organism: uncultured Ignavibacteria bacterium; assembly: GCA_963806045.1. Lineage (GTDB taxonomy): Bacteria > Bacteroidota > Ignavibacteria > Tepidaquicellales > Tepidaquicellaceae > DATCHW01. The sequence continues at coordinate 752,797 of CAWDWP010000001.1, forward strand.
ACATTCCTGCATCGGATGTTATACATTTTCTTATTCCGTCACCCTCCAGTAATATTACCGGTAAATCCCTTGTCAGTGCATTTAATTACACACTTGATATAGATTATTATCAGAATCTTTTCCAGAAAATGTTTTATATGAATAATGCATCTATTGGCTTGATACTTGAGTGCCCGGAGAACCTGAATGATGAGCAATTTGAAAGGCTGGAAACTAAAATAAATCAGAAGTACACAGGTGTCGATAATTCCGGAAAGCCATTAATACTCGAAGGAGGATTGAAGGCGAGTTCATATAAGCCGTCCGTGAAAGATGTTGAAATGCTCCCTGCAAGGAAAATGATTCGCGATGAGATTCTTGCAATTATGCGGGTCCCGAAAATCATACTTGGTATTCTCGAAGATGTCAATTATGCAGGAAGCAGGGAAGCTATCAGGATATTCAATGACTATACAATCAGACCTTTTGCAAAGCTCTGTATCGAAAGCAAGTTTAATAACTTTCTTAAAGAAAATTATCCCGGCGACTTATCAATGACTATGGAATATGATTTTGAAAATGACAGGGAACTACAGCTAAAAGCATATGAGATTTACAGGAAATATGATATTGCCAGTGTACAGGAAATCCGGGAACTGGAAGGATTTAGCAATTAATAATTGAATAATTGAACGACGTTCTTGTCACCCTGAACTTGTTTCAGGGTCTTAACAGTGGAATAAAAGATTAAACAAATATTTTAATTAAAAAATAATAAAATAAATTATGGAAACAATTAAATATAAAGATATTCAGGAGAAAATGGTAACGAAAGAAATTGATAATGATGCATTGACCATCACACATTACATATCTACATCCACACCGGACAGGTATGGTGAAATTATGAAGCCGGATGGTTGTGATTTTTCCGGATACAGAAAAAATCCTGTTGTTTTTTTCGGACACCGCTCGCGTGATTTGCCAATCGCAAAGAATGAAAAAATTGTCATTGATGAATCGGGAGTTCTTGCAGTTACGAAATTCGATACCTCGGATTTCGCAAAAGAAATATTCAGGTTAAATGCAGAAGGATTCCTTAACAGCTGGTCTATCGGTTTTGTACCAAAGAAAATGAAAAGCCAAAGACTAAATGTAAATGATAAAGAACAGGATTACCTGTGTGTTGAAGAATGGGAATTGCTCGAATATTCAAGCGTTCCGATACCTGCAAACCCTGATGCAGTGAATCTTATGCTGAAAGAAGTAAAGAATGAAAAAGTTCGGGATATCATTCTTGAAACAAATAATTTAAGCACTCACAGATAACTAAACAGATTGAGCAGATTTTCACAGATAAATTTAAAGAATTAAAAAAAGATAGTGAAGAATTAATAAGATATGAATTAAAATATTTTGAAGACAGATTGGTGAAAACACTTCTCCGTCTCAAAATGAAATAATAATAACTCAACAAACTTAATAAACTTATACAAACTTAACAAACTTTTAAAAACGAAAGGACAAACAAAAATGTCAGAAGATTTAAAAACACTCGATGACCTCGAAGAAAAAATTGATGTTAAATCAAAACAAGACCCGTTTGAGAAATACAAAAGTGCGGAAAACAAATTCAATCCTGATATAAAAGATTTCAGGATGTTTCTGAAGGGTGTGATGTACCGCAGACCTGAATTGATTCCCGAGCGCCTGAAAGCAGGAAGTTTTATGAACGAAACCACAGGTTCTGATGGAGGTTATCTTGTTCCTGAAGAATGGGAAAAGAAGATTTATGACAATGTCGGAAAATTCGGTGTTGCCAGGAATAATGCTACGGTTATAAAAATGAGCAGGAAGGACCTCCTCATTCCTAAACTGACAGCACTTCCCGGTTTCACTTTTGTTAACGAAGGTGCTTCAAAACCTCTCAGTATTCCCTCATTTTCTCAACTGAAGCTAACAAGGCACGACGGCGGATTTATTACAATTTTCAGTAAACAGCTTATCGAAGATGAGGACTTTGATATCATGAATTATGTTACCGACCTTGCTGCAAAAATTATTATGAAGAATATGGATGATGCGGCTTTCAGGGGTCTGAGCCCTATCACAGGATTACTGCAGCCGGAAACAGGACTTTCATCAATTGTTACAAACGGAGGGACTTTTGATTCTCTCACTTATGATGATATAGTTGATGCCACTGTTGCAATTCCATCACATAATCTCTCAAATGCAAAATGGTATATGAGCAGAAGCATATGGGGATTCCTTAAGAAACTTAAATACGGTGCCGGTGTGGGAGAATATATTGTAGAACCGGAAGACAGAAGAAATCTCACACTCGAAGGTTATCCTGTCGAGCTTACCGAAGGATGTTTTTCGATGGGCGAAACAGGAAGAGATAAAGCTATTCTGCTCTTTGGTGATTTAAAATATTTGCTTATCGGTGAAAGAAAAGGCTTAACAATTGATTTCAGCAAAGAAGCAACGGTAGATGACGGCAGCAATACTATCAGCCTCTGGCAGAATGGTCTTGTTGGTTTGAACTTCGGGGTTTCGTTCGATATGAAATGCACTTTTCCGGATGCAATGTGTGTGATAAAGACTACTGAATAATACTATTCTTGTCCCGGAGTGATATATAGCACTCCGGGACTACTCACCGCATTCAAAATTAAAAATTAAGATTTAAAAATTAAAAATAAATAATCAAAAACAAAAAAATAAAACAAAAATTACGAATAGTCGAAGGGCTCATTACTCATTGCTCTTATTTTTTACGTTTTACCTTTTACGTTTTAAATTACTAATTATTAATTACTAATTGAAAATAAATGATTACTGTTTCTGAATTTACAAAATATATGAATATTCCTGTCCCAATAAATCTGGATATGGAAAACTTTATAAAAGACTGCATACTTGCTTCTGTGGATGAAATGAATACCTTCACGAACAGGAGACTCGTTGAAATGAATCCCAGCCACGATATGTCAATCATTATAACAGCTAAAACAGAATACTACGATGGATATGATACGAATATTATTTATACAAGAAATTATCCTATAGTTGAACTTGAGCCGGGGCTGATGCTTGAATTGAAATACCTTAAGGAAGATAAAGAATGGGAGGAAATAATTAAACCTCCGGACACTGTTGACAATTGCCTTCTGGTTCTTGAATATGGAAAAATTAGGCTTTTGAAAAATTATAAATTTCCACAGGGTATTAAAAATATACAGATAAATTATAAAAGCGGATTTGATATTAATACTCTGCCGGATGATCTGAAACGAGTGTGTTATGAAAAAACAGCATTGAAATTCTTCAATTCCGCATTTGGAAATTTCCAGCGCCTGGGAATTGAAAGTTATGAAATCTCAGACCAGGTTACCCGATTCAGTAATAAAGAAATAAATCACAATGAAGTTTTAAAAAGATACAGGAGACCTGTAATATGAATAATGAAAATATGTTTTGCTCCGCTCACAATGAGATAATGAAAACCCTTAATGAACTCAAAGAGAAGGTTTCAAAATTTGAGATGATTACACTCATCAATGGTAAAGAAAGAAAAGTCCACCTATCTGAAATCGTGAAAGATATCTATTATGATGTTGAGGTGATAAGGGATTTGAATAAAGTTCATTCAATATTCAAGAAATACAGAATTTATTTCCTTATGATTCTTGCTATAATGCTCCTGCTCGGAATTAATTATCAGGAAATATTAATGAAAATTTTAAAATAACTAAATTATTAAATCAATATTACTATGAGAGAATTTTTTTCAGAAAACAATAATCAAAGCTCAATGATGCGTTTGCTTTCATTCATTAGTGTCATCACCGGATTATGCATTGCTATAGCAGTCACAATATTTGGAATTGCAAGCGGAGATTCGGCTGTAAATATCAGCGGTGAATTAATTTATCTGTGTTTTGGCATTCTTGGTTTTGGTTTCGGCGGCAAAGTGATTCAGAAAATAACAGAAAAAAAACAATGAATAATGAATAATGATTAATGAATAATGATTAATGAATAATGTCAATGAATCTATGTTGTTGAAGCAGCCCACGGTTTTAACCGTGGGGGGATGTTATGATAGGTATTAAACCGTTTTAACGGTTTTTATCTCCACAAAAAAATCTCATTTGTGTCAAAACAACTATTTTTTAAAAACAAATAAATTAAATCTATGAAAATAATACTTGACCCGGCACACGGAATTGAAACACCCGGCAAGCGTTCTCCCGACGGACTCTTCCGCGAGTATAAATGGAGCCGTGAAATCGTTTCCCGTATAAGTTCAAAATTAAAAGAGAAAAATATAGACTGTGCAATTACTGTAGAGGAGGACTACGAACCCGGCTTGAAAGAAAGAGTGCGGAAAACCAACAAATTATCTTCGGAAGTAAATGATGATGCGATTTTCATAAGCATTCATTGCAATGCTTCCGGAAACGGAATAAAATGGATGGATGCCAGGGGATTCAGCATCTGGACTTCACGCGGAAAAACAAAAGCAGATGAATATGCTGAAATCATCTATAATGAATTTGATAAATCTTTCCCTGATATACCCTTGAGAAGTGACTTCAGAGACGGTGACCCGGATTTCGAAAGTAATTTTGCAGTACTTTTGTGCAGAATACCTGCAATACTTCTTGAAGTCCTTTTTCAGGATAATAAAGAAGATGTGGAAATTCTGGAAAGTGAAGAATTTAAAGAAACTTTTTGCGATTGCATAATAAATGCGATACAATTAATAATTAGTAATTAATAATTAGTAATTAATAATTAGTAATTAAAAATATTTTTCTTTGTGTAACTCTACGTTTCTCTGTGAAATAAACTAAAAAAAAATGAATACAAATATCTTAAAAAATATACTGCTGATTATTCTGTTAATCATTATAACTATCCTGTTAATCCTGTCTAATGATTCAGAAAAAAACAGTTCCAAGACATTAATCATTCACGATACTGCAATAATCACACGTTATGAAAAAGAGGTAAAGCGTGATACTATTATTAAATGGTTCGAAAAAATAAAATATTTACGAAATACACCTGCAGAAATCCATTACCAGAAATCCGACAGTAATATAATTGAAGATTTAAAAGCAAAAGACCTGATTTTTAAAATTGATAAGAAAAACGATGAGTTGATTATAAAAGCACTGAACCAAAAAGATGAAAAGATAAAAGAATACCGATTCGATGATGCCGTCAGAGATTTTACCCTGGTATCCCAAAATGATAATGTCTTTCTAAAATCTAAGAACTATTATTTCGATGGGATAGAAATTGGTCTTGGTTATTCTTTTTACAAAGAGAAGAAGTTTAATTTAAATATCACTACAGGAATCAATTGGCGGGAAAGATTATATCTTAAAGCATTGGCAAGCTATGATTTAAATTCTAAAACGCTGAATGCCGGTGTAAGTTTAGGAATTAAATTAATTAAATAAAAAAATGTATCCACCTAAAAATGATAAAGATTTTAAAGAACTTGCAGATGAGATGATTGATTGGTTCAAAGAAGAAAATAATATTTATCTTGAAAAATTTTGCGGTGCAGAAAGGATTTCCTGCTTCTTACATTTCTTTATACGCTAAGAGGAATAAATACTTTGCGGGAAAACATGCACTTGCGAAAGATATACAGGAAGGGAAATTAGTTCAGAAGGGATTGAAAAATGAATTACGTTCAAATTTTGCTGATTTTCATGCTTAAGAACACTGCGGGATGGCGTGACAGATTCACTGATGAAAATGAAGAGAAAACTGCACCGTCAATTAAATTAGTCTTAAAAGAATCAAAAGAGGAAAAGAAAAAATCTAAAAAAGAAAAAAATAAAGACCAGATAAATATGTTTGATGATGATGAAAAAGCTGAATGAAAAATACATTACAACAGTTTTCAAAAAAAACTACGAAGCAAGAACAACCATCGTCCTGAACGAAGGCGGGGCAAGGAGTTCAAAGAGCTATTCCATTTGCCAGCTCCTTATTTATAAACTTATTACCGAAAGAAACAAAAACATATTAATCACACGAAAGACAATGCCCTCATTACGGATAACCGCTTATAAGCTATTTGTGGATTTGATGAAACAATATGGATTCTACGATGAAAGTTGTCATAACAAAACCATAAAAAGCTATGAATATAACAGCAACTTTGTTCTCTTCATATCGATTGATGATCCGACTAAAATCCAATCCACCGAATTCAATTACATCTGGATGGAGGAAGCCGAAGAATTTACTTTTGATGATTTCATAATACTGAAAACACGGCTCTCAGGTAAGACAACAGGAAATGAAATAAACCAGATATACCTCACGTACAACCCAAAGCAGGAACAGTCATATATAAATAAGAAAGTAAGATATTTCAGCGATGTAACACTTATTAAATCGACATACAAAGATAATCCGATGATTAGTGATGAATATATAAATATCATAGAAAGCCTGAAAAATCAAAATGAAAAACTTTATAAAGTATTTGCTCTCGGCGAATATGCAAACGTAGAAGGAAAAATTTACAATAATATCAATAACCTGTCTGATTTTCCCGGAAATTATGATGAAGTTATTTACGGACTTGATTTCGGATTCAATAATCCTGTTTGTCTTCTTAAAATCGGAATTAAGGATAACAATTATTATATCACTGAAGTGTTATACGAAACGAAACTTACAAACAGCGAACTGATAACACGAATGAAAACTCTGCTTTCTCAAAATGAAAAAAGGAATTTTATTTATGCGGATAACTCAGAACCGGCAAGGATTGAGGAGATTTACAGGCAGGGATTTAATATAAAACCAGCAGATAAGTCCGTGAATGACGGTATTGATTTTATAAAATCCTGCCGTATATTTACAAACGCTTCAAATGCAAATTTTAATTCAGAACTGGAAATTTACTGCTATAAAAAAGACAAGAACGGAAATTTTCTGGATGAACCTGTCAAGTATATTGACCACGCAATGGATGCAATGCGTTATGCAATATATTCACATTCAAGAAAAAAAAGCAGTGTAGGAATAAGAATGCTCAAGTAAAATGTGCTTATCGATTTCAAACCTTTTCATTCCAATTTATAAAATATCATAAACCGAGAAACTGAATCGCTATTCCGCATAGAAATATTGCAGCACCTGCTAAAGCATGTGTATATCTTTCCAGCTTTTTAACAGGAAGCATATTTACACCTAAAGATGATATTATCACAATGCTTATCATAGTCGCAATTGTCACGACACTGAATACTACTGTTACCATTACTCAAACCGTAAAGACTGCTTTGGGCGGCAGGATACATCAGTATGGGAATCAGCGGCTCACAAGGACCAAGGACAAATACCGTAAAAAGAATCCAGGGAGTTATATTTGCTTTTACTTCTTTGTCATGAACGTGAATGTGTTCTTTGTTGTGACCGTGGGAGTGTGAATGCTCTTCTCTATCTCCGTGTGAATGAAAATGTGTGTGCGTTCTATTTCTGACAGCACGGCGCATACCCCAGATAAAATACACAAGACCAAAAGCGGTAAGAACCCATGCGGCAAGGTCACCACGGAAAGATTCTATTATCTCAAGCTTTCGCAATTGCCGTTCCGAAAGCAATTCCTATTATACCCAATACAACCGAACTTCCCACATGACCGATTCCGCATAAAAATGTAATCCACGTGGTTTTTATCAGGGACCACTTCCTTGCCTGCGCCATCACAATAAATGGTAAATAGTGGTCAGGTCCAAACAGCGTATGAAAAAATCCTATTGAAGCGGCAGTAATTAAAAGAGTTACTAATTCCTGATTCATCTAATTCTTTCAGGATAAAAAAATTAATTTTAAAATACTTGAAATCTTAATTTATATTCTCTTCCGTATTTAAATTTTATTTCAGCGTACCTATTGCCGGGGAAGATACCCACGGAGAATTCGTAGCAAACGATGTCACTACCGTTCCGCCTTTTCCGGTCTTCCAGGTTGAACCTGATAATCCGGAAATGTTTGCAAATGTATAGACTACAAACGTTCCAAGCCTGTGTTTATCAGGTGTTCCGTCTATTTTTGCAACTCTTGTATCAAACTCCGATTGCGTTGAAAATCCAGGTGGGATAACACTAATAAGTAATTCGTTCGGAGATAAAAATTGTGTCACAATCGATGCATCGTAATTTGTTGTTATTTCCCCGGGCGAATTATACAACTGTGATGAACCCTGAACGAATTTGATTGCCGGATTCGTGAAATTAGCCGCATTGAAGATAAACTTGAAATCTGCATCTCCCAGATATAATGGTCCGGGACCTCCGTTTTGTCTTAAATATATGTCAAAGTAAACGCAGTTACCATAATCCGGGTCTGCGGTTACTATCTTTATATTTGATATTGCCGCTTCGTATGATACCTGGCTGAATAAATTAATATTGAATGATATTACTATTATAAACGAAAGAAGAATTAGCTTTACTATTTTCATTTTTTTTATTTTATATTACTTAAATTAATTTAATTTCTCAAACTTAATAATTAGCTGTTTTTATTTACTGCTCTGTACTTATTCTCTAAAAAATTTTTAAATAACATTTCCCTGGCACGTATCAGGACGTGAATTGCATTTTCCGGATTGAACCGGAGGGCACTTTACTGTTCCATAACTGCAAAAAACACAGCAGTCACCTTTCAATGGTTTTAGAAGTGTTCTGCAATTTTCGCATTCATAAAAATGAACACACGCGTCTGTCGGCATTTTCTCCTTTTTCTTATGCCCGCAGTTGGGACATGTGATTTCTGATTCGAATTCTATTTTCATTTCTTTCCCTCCACGATTTTTAATTCTTCCTCCAGCAATCTTATAAAAATAATAATTTAAAAACATATAAATTACTCAATTATCAGTAATAAATTCAAAATCTCAATTTATTCTTTCAATGAGTATGAATATATATATTGACATTAAGAACGGTTAATGTTAAATCAATCGAATTTTCATAAACAGTATAATATAACTTAGGAGGTATTTATGAAGAAAAAGCTACTTCTTTCGTTTGTTTTTTGTTTTGTATTTTTTATTATTATACAAAACGGATTTTCTCAGATGGTGTATAATAAAGCCGCTACATTTAACGGATCGACCAGTTTCATTGCGGTTCCGAGTAATGCCGAGATAAACCCAACTACTGCAATAACAGTAGAAGCATGGATATATCCAACCTTTTTATCTAACGAACCCGCAATTTATAGTAATGATTATTTATCATCTACTACACTATATGTCGTGAGTCCTACTTATAAAGTAGGTTTTCGCCCAAAAAGCGCCTCATCAAATTTTGTAGGTAAAGGGATTATACCTTTAAATCAATGGACGCATATCGCAGCCACTTATACTTCAGGATTAACATCAATTTATATCAATGGTGTTTTTGATACAAGTACAACGGCAATAACGGGACCGATTGGTATTAACACTGATTCTGCTACCATCGGATGCAATAAGTTTGCCGGTTCATATTTTAATTTATTTACCGGTATGATAGATAATCTCCGTGTATGGAATATTGCCAGGACACAGGCAGATATTCAAAGAGATATGTATATACCTTTGACGATGCGTTTACCGTCGGGGTTATATACAGGGCTAAGTGCAAGTTATTTGTTTGATGGTAATGCCTTGGATTGGTCAGGTGCAGTGACTAATAATGGTTTTGAAAGAAATATTACTTATACTGATTTTTCTCAAAAGCCTTCTGTATATTGTGATTACAATAATACATTGATACTGGATGGAACCACGGCATATATAGCCGGAGTAAATACTTCGGATTATAATGCAACTACAGGAATAACCCTGGAGGCGTGGATTAAAAGGGATACCACGGGAAGTGCTGCTGTTGCCCAGCATATTGTTAATAAAAGCGGAGCAGCAAGATGGGATTTTGGATTAGCTATTCTTACGTTTACTAATAACGTTGTCCTTTCTATGAATAATGATTCATATTATGTTACTTCTCCGGTATCATCGGTTCCGCTTGCAAGGTGGTATCACCTGGCGGCAACGTACAGTCAGGCGACTGGCTTGATGAAACTTTATATCAATGGAGATTCAGTTGCGGGAACAATAGTTCCGGGAAATGTTGCAATTTTCAATAATCCCGATAGTCTGTGCATTGGCGGAATATCTCTTACAACAAATGCTTATATGAAATTCAAAGGACAGATTGATGGTGTGAGAATTTGGAAGGACGTGGCAAGAACTCAGGCACAAATAAAAGCTGATATGTACAGAAGCAGAATTCAGGAAGGAACTAACGGAAGTTGTGAAATTACTTTTGATACATATACAAATATTCCATTTGGACCGAGTGGCGGCTGGAATGTCGCTTCACCTTTGAGATTTAACGGCTCTGCGCGCATTACTTCAGAGCATAGAAATCTTGATGCAGAACTAACATCACCTATGCTTGCCGCAAATGAACTGGGCTTTTACAGCACAAGTGATTATACAGTCAGTACAAAAAGATTTTTTATACCTGACGGCGGAAGCATAACAGATTCAGTATTTTTTAGCGGACAGGGAGTATTGACAGATTTTATGGCATTTGTTTTGATTAATCATACCTTTATAGGAGATGTGCGTTTAACTTTAGTGGGACCGACCGGAGTATCGGTATTGCTTACTCCGTCAAGTGTAGGTAACAGCCTCAATGATATTATGACAATATTTAATACATATGCAGATTCAACTATTAATTATTATAATTATGCTTTACCTCCTTTCAGTCCAAAAATTAAACCTGCAAATCCTTTTACTCCTTTCATTGGCACAGCAAGACACGGTTGGTGGAAAATGATATTTCAGGATATTGACCTGCTCGATATAGGTTATGTAAGCGGCTGGGGTGTCAGGCTTTTATCTCCCACAGGTACCGGAAATGAAACTAAAATTCCGTTTAAGTTTGACCTTGCTCAGAATTTTCCGAACCCATTTAATCCTGTAACTAATATTAAATATCAAATTGCAAAAGATGCAAATGTCAGCATTAAAATATTTGATATGCTCGGCAGAGAAATCCTGACTTTGGTAAATGAATTTAAAAATCCGGGATTTTATGAAGTTAATTTTGATGGTTCAAAGTTTTCATCCGGAATTTATTTCTATAAAATTACGGCAGGTGATTTCATAGATGTAAAAAAGATGACCTTGGTAAAATAAATTGAATTCTTGTTTCACTGCCTGAACAGTGGAACAAGAATATTTTTATAATAAATTATTTTCCCTTCACTATTTTTTGTCTTCAAATTTACCTTTTTTATAACGTTTATTTTCTGTTTTTTACATAAAGTTAATCAATTTTTGATGATGTTTGGACGGTTTACTTTTGGTGTAATCAGCATAGGAAAAAATACAAAGATAAATCTATCCCGATTATCTGTTATCTTTATATTTCTGATTTTTATTCTCAGCTATTCCCTTTCATTATTTGCACAGGAAAATAATAGCAGCGTGAATGCATTGCTTGATTCTGCAAAGGTTAAAGGAAAATCTCTGCAGGATATCCGAAAATTGTCTGAAGATGCACTTAGTCTTGCTAAAAAACTTAATTATGAACAGGGGACTGCAGATGCCCAAAACCTGCTCGGAAAATCTTTACTGAAATTAGGTGAATACCCGAAGGCATTGAATTGTTTTTTTTATGAACTCGAATTGAGAGAAAATAATCCCGATTGGAGGAATTCATCTATAGCATATGCAGATGCGTTAATAGGTGAATCTTATCGTTCAGTATTCAATTATAATCTTGCAATCGAGTACTTACAGAAATCCCTTTTGCTTCTGGATAAAAATGATGATAAAAAAGTCAGAGCATTTGTATATGACCGCTTGGCTGCTGTTTATGACGATATAACTTACAAACGAACAGATTCATCCGCTTACGCAGAAAACAATGGACTATGCTCAAAAATCATCGGCAATTGCAAACGAAATTAATGACAGGGATTTGAAAATAAGCACTTTAAATATAATGGGAGCAGCAACCACATTTACGGGAAATTACAATGCTTCTCTCGATTATTTCAATTTAGCTTTAAGCGAGTGTGATGGCGATAGCACTAATACTGACAGAGCTAATATTTTAAACAATATTGCATACGTCTATAAAAGTCTGAATGATTACAAAACATCCATAGAATATGCTTTGGAAAGCCACCATATCGCTGAAAAATTTGGAATAAAAATATATATTCTCGAATCTGCAAGAAGCTTATCAGATGCTTATTATAAATTAGGAGATTTCGAAAGTGCATTCAAATATCTTACGGAAGCGAATGATGTATATTTCAATCTTTTTGATGAAAGAAAAACTGCTGAAATAAATACACTCCAGAAAAATTATGAAGCCGCTCTTAAAATTCAGGATAAAAAAGCAAGTACATTAACCCGTATTATATTCGGTGTGTCATTGTCGTTAATATTTATAGCCGCCGGATTTGTGGCTTATTTCAGGCACAGGAACCAGCTGCTGTTGAATTACGAACTGGCTAAAAAAAATGAATTAATCTCTGATCAGAAAGAGAAGCTTACGCAATCCAACATAGCAAAAGATAAATTTCTTTCAATTATCTCTCACGATTTGAAAAATCCCCTGCATGGAATTCTGGGATTTGCAAGTTTTATGAGTTCCGAATTTGATATACTCAGCGATAAAGAAAAAAAGGAATACATATCCTATATTAAAGCTTCTTCCGAATCTATGAATAAATTAATCGAAGGAATTCTTACCTGGTCACGATTGCAAACCGGAAAGATGAAAATTCAGAAAGAAAAAGTAAATATATCCGAAGTTGTTCGTCACGTTGTCGAGCTCCAGAAAGTGAATGGAATCAGAAAAGGTGTATTAATTGAAAATAATATTTTAGATGAATTAAATGTATTTGCAGACAAAAACGTTCTTGATACTGTTATGAGAAATTTGATTGATAATGCAATTAAATTTACTGAAGAAGGCGGGAAAAATAACTTTGAGTGCCAGGCTTAAAGAGGAAAATTTTATAGAAATCAGTGTAGCGGATACCGGTGTAGGTATGAACAAAGAAGATATTTCAAGGTTATTTCATATAGAGAACAGGTTTATGAGTGAAGGTACGAATAAAGAAAAAGGAACAGGAATGGGGTTAATCCTGTGCAAGGATATGCTTCATTTAATAAGTTCAGATTTAAACGTCGAGAGTTATCCTGAAGAAGGAACCAGGTTTTATTTTACGCTGCCATTTAAGAATTTATTTCTATAATTCCGATTCTTGTTACCCATCTCCTGATGGGTAACATTCAAAGAACCCACATGAAATCGGAACATGAGTAGCGAGAGAGATGCACGTTACTCATCGGGAGATGAGTAACGAGTAGTTGGGGTATCAAAATATAAAATATATGAGAAGTAGATTAAAAATATTAACTGATGATGGAATCTATTTTGTCACCTCTACAATCATTAATTGGATTCCAGTTTTTTCATCAGACAAGTATTATTCAATAATTATTGACGCACTGAATTTTTATAAGAGAAATAAAGACTTAAAAATTTATTCGTATGTAATATTAGATAATCACTTTCACTTGATTGTTTCTCACAAAGATTTAAGTTTGATAATGCAATCTTTAAAAATATTCGGCTAAAATGATAATAAATAATTTACAGGACGAAGGGAAAATTGAAATCTTAAAAATATTTGAAAAAGAAAGAAGAATGTATCAGGACAAGAATTATCATAAAGTCTGGCAGGATAGTTTTTATCCAAAGGAAATTGCATCGATTGAAATATTGCGACAAAAAATTGAGTATATACATCTGAATCCGGTGAGAAAAGGATTCGTGAATAATGCTATTGATTGGAAATATAGTTCGGCGATTGACTATCTATCAGATAAAAAAGGATTAATTGAAATTGATCGAACTTTGATATAATGGAACGTTACTCATCGGGAGATGAGTAACGAGATAGGGAGCACATTACTCATCAGGAGATGAGTAACGAGGGAGGAGCAAGATTCGTTGGACTTCTTGTTACCCATCTCCTGATGGGTAACATCATCAGTAAGGATTGGAAAGTTATCTACTATTATTGAATATAAAAAATCCCCGGAAGATTTCAGGTTGAAGGGGAAGACAAACAACCCTTAATACTCACCGGGGATTTCTTTTAAATACAGTTCTCTTATCTTATTCTTTCAATCCAGCAATCATTATTTTGTATTATTATCATTTTTTCATTTTATAATTTGATTAAAACATTTGCAAATCACATGCCAAAAAAAAACTGTTAATTTAGTTAACTATTAAAAGTTTTTTTTAGAAAATTTATATTTTTGCGAAAGCTTGTATCAAAATGAGACATTTAAGGTTAGCTAAATGATTATACTATTCATGATATTTTATGAGAAACGGATCTAAAACATTAAATTTTTCTATAAGTTATTAAAAAATAGTAAAATATACAGTATCAAAATAAGACTATTTACTATTACATTTGAATTTTTTAAATCTTATTGGGCTTCCTATTGTTACTCATTACTCAGTGGTTAACTTCCACCATCACTCAAAGGGGGATGTTTAACGATAGTGGAACTAATCCATTCGGATTAGTTCCTTTTTCATCCCTTTGCACTATTAATTAATCCATTGAAAATACTTACATTTGGTTGAAACGTTAATGATATATTATAGTGACTGACATTATTTGATGTTTTCGATGGTATCAATCGGAAACTCTCCCCTAATATGTCATGAGAGGTAACTCACAATAATAGAATGAAATGACAGGATTCGATTCGTAATTTTTTTCATTTAATTTTTTTAATATGAAAAAATACGATACTATAAGAAAAACAGGCAGAAGAGCTGGTCATTGCAAACAAAGAACTTGCTTTTCAAAATGAAGAGAAAGAAAAACGGGCAGCGGAGTTAGTCATTGCAAACAAAGAACTTGCCTTTCAAAATGAAGAGAAAGAAAAACGAGCAGCAGAGTTAATCATTGCAAACAAAGAACTTGTCTTTCAAAATGAAGAGAAAGAAAAACGTGCAGCTGAGTTAGTCATTGCAAACAAAGAACTTGTCTTTCAAAATGAAGAGAAAGAAAAACGTGCAGCGGAGTTAGTCATTGCTAACAAAGAACTTGTCTTTCAAAATGAAGAGAAAGAAAAACGTGCAGCAGAGTTAATCATTGCAAACAAAGAACTTGTCTTTCAAAACGAAGAGAAAGAAAAACGTGCAGCAGAATTAGCTATTGCCAGTAGAGAACTTGTTTATCAAAACCAGGAGAAAAATAAACGAGCCGCTGAATTAATTATTGCCGACAAAGAACTTGATTATCAAAACGTAGAGAAAGAAAAACGTGCAGATGAATTAATAACCTCCGAAACCAGATATCTAAGGTTGTTCGAAGCGGCAAGAGACGGTATTATTATTCTCGATGCCGAAACAGGAATGATTGTTGATGTTAATCCTTTTTTGATTAAAATGCTTGGATACTCACACGAAGCTTTCCTTGGAAAAGCAATATGGGATATTGGGTCATTCAAAGATATAATAGCTAATAAAGACAATTTTTTAGAATTACAGCAGAAAGAATACATCAAATATGAAGGTTTACCGCTGGAAACCAGTAACGGTCAAAAATAAATGTAGAGTTTGTCAGTTATTTGTATTTCGTGGACAACCAGAAGGTAATTCAATGCAACATTCGCGATATCACCGAACGCAAGCAGGCGGAGGAAGAAATTCGCAAACTAAATGCAGAACTTGAACGGCGTGTAATTGAACGTACTTCACAGCTTGAATTGGCAAATAAAGAGCTTGAAGCATTTAGTTATTCTGTTTCTCATGACCTTCGTGCTCCTTTGCGGGGAATAGATGGATTCAGCCTGGCTTTATTTGAAGATTATCAGAATAATCTAGACGATACTGCAAAAGATTACATCAAAAGAATCAGAAGGGGAACAAAAAAAATGGATGTTTTGATTGATAGTTTATTAAATCTTTCAAGAATTTCCCGTTCTGAAATGAATTTTGACAAAGTTGATTTATCCCTGATGGTAAAAGAAATTTCCGAAGATTTAAAAAGTGCTGATAAAACAAGAAAAGCAGAGTTTATTATAGAAGAAAATTTGACTGTTAAAGGTGATTCGAACTTATTAAAAATTGTTTTTGAAAATCTTCTAAACAATGCCTGGAAATTTACATCAAAAAAGGATAAAACTATAATCGAATTTGGTGCTATTAAAGAAAATTCAAAAATTGTATATTTTATCAGGGATAACGGTGTCGGATTTGATATGAAATATTCGAATAAGCTTTTCAGTGCTTTTCAGCGATTGCATCCGGAAAAAGAATATCCCGGAACGGGAATAGGACTCGCAACCGTCCAAAGAATTATAAGGAGGCATAACGGTGACATTCGTGGTGAAAGCACATTAAACGAAGGTACAACATTCTATTTTACATTATGATTTTGAGAGAATATTATTTTTCACGCAGAGACCGCAAAGTTTCACGCAGAGACCGCAAAGAAGAATCTGTTCTTCTTGTTACCCATCTCCTGATGGGTAACATCATCAGTAACGAGGAGCGAGCACGTTACTCATCAGGAGATGAGTAACGAGGGTGAAGATACAACATTTTATTTTACGTTATAAAAATAATATTAAAAGAAAAAGCAAATGAAAGAAAAAACTATATTACTCGTTGAAGATAATCAGGATGATGTTGCATTAACTTTAAGAGCATTTGGGAAACATAAAATAAAAAATAATGTTATAGTTGTTGAAGACGGAGAAGAGGCTCTCGATTACCTGTTTTGCAAAGGAAAATTTGCAGAGAGAAAGCCTGATGAATTACCGTCTTTGGTTTTACTCGACTTGAAACTTCCAAAAGTTGACGGATTTGAAGTTTTAAAAGCGATTCGAAAAAATGAATCAACAAAGTTTTTGCCGGTTACAATTTTAACTTCTTCTAAGGAAGAACAGGATATAGTAAATAGTTACAGCCTTGGAGCAAACAGTTATATTAGAAAACCGGTTGATTTCGAAAAGTTTTTTGTAGCAGTAGAAACATTGGGATTGTACTGGCTTCTTTTGAATGAACCGGCAAATATTTCAAAAAAATTATGAAAACAAAAAAAATTAAGGCATTAATTATTGAAGATTCTGAAGATGACCTTAAATTAATGCTTCGTGAACTTGAGAAAGATTCATACGAAATATGAATATAAAGTGGTTATGGATGCTAAAGCGTTTGGAAATGCTTTAGACGAAGAGTGGGATGTTATAATCTCAGATTACTCTTTACCGAAATTTAACGGCTATGAAGCTTTAACGATGTTCAATGAAACAGGAATTGATACGCCGTTTATTATAGTGTCCGGTAAGATAGGCGAGGAATTTGCCGTCGGAATGATGAAGAGCGGTGTAAGAGATTATATTATGAAAAATAATCTGACAAGGCTTTTACCTTCAATTGAAAGAGAAATTGAAGATGCCAGGAACAGAAAAGAGAAAAAGCAAGCGGAAGAAAAACTTCGGGAAAGCGAAGAACGCATCCGCTCACTCTACGAGAATTCCACAATTGGTCTCTATAGAACAACTCCCGATGGAAAAGTACTGCTTGCTAATCCAACTTTAGTAAGTATGCTTGGCTATTCATCTTTCGAAGAACTCAGAACCAAAGATCTTACGAAAGAAGGATTCGCACCTTTGTATCCGCGTTCACTTTTTGTCAACCGTATGGAAAAGGAAGGAGTGGTAAGAGGATTAGAGTCTTCCTGGAGACGAAAAGATGGAAAAATAATTTTTGTACGTGAAAGCGCCAGCGTAATTAAAGATTCTAAAGGAAAAATAATTTATTATGACGGTACTGTTGAAGATTTCACAGAGCGAAAGCAAGCTGAGGAGTTACTGGCTCAGAAAAGGATAAAATATCAGGAACTTACAGATAGCATCTCCGATGTATTCTTCTCAATGGATAAAGATCTCAGATATACATACTGGAATAAAGCAAGCGAAAAACTAACGGGAGTTTCGGCAGAAAAAGCAATAGGAAAAACTCTTATGGAAATATTTCCGGACAATAAATCACGTCAACAATTAAAAGACTTTTATCTTCAGGTTATTGAATCTAAAAAACCTCAGTATTTAACAGTAAGTTATCCGGGAAATGAGTATAATGTTCACGAAATTAGTGCATATCCGAGCATAGAAGGTGTTTCAGTATTTGTTAAAGATATCACAGAGCAAAAGCAGGAAGAACAAAAATTAATTGAAACGAAAAACTATCTTGAAAATTTAATTAACAACGCAAATGCTCCGATTATTGTCTGGGACTCCGAATTTAAAATTACAAGGTTCAATAATGCTTTTGAAAACGTTACGGGTTTTAAAAGTTCAGATATGATTGGTGAGGAATTTAAATTTCTTTTCCCGGAAGAGACCAAGAACAAATCATTTGAAGAAATTGGTAAAACACTTGGAGGTGATAAATGGGAATCAGTTGAAATACCTATCCGGTGCTCAAACGGGGATGTAAAGATAATATTGTGGAATTCGGCAAACATTTACGAAAATGA
The DNA here is from genome assembly GCA_963806045.1 of uncultured Ignavibacteria bacterium. Taxonomy (GTDB): domain Bacteria; phylum Bacteroidota; class Ignavibacteria; order Tepidaquicellales; family Tepidaquicellaceae; genus DATCHW01. Next base: position 771,424 of record CAWDWP010000001.1, read on the forward strand.
CGCTAAAACTATTATCGCCACAATAGCTCAGGGACTCGATATCACAGAGAGAAAAAGGGTAGAAGAATTATTAACCCAAAGCGAGGAAAACTATAGAAATCTGGTTGAAAATGTAAATGTAGGTGTGTACAGCAGTACTTTAGACGGAGTTATCATCAAAGCTAATAAGAAAACATATGATATGTTAGGATATGATTCTATAAATGATTCATCAAAATTCTTATTGACTGATATTTATTATGACCAGGATGAACGTAACAAAGTAATAAAAGTTTTATTGGCTGAGGGAATGATTCACAACAAAGAATTGAAAGTAAAAAAGAAAAATGGTAAACCTGTCTGGATTAATCTGTCCGCAAAAGCAACTTACGATAAATCAGGGGAAATTTGCAGAATTGATGGAGTTATTGATGATATTTCGGAGGAAATAAAGTTAAGAGATGAGTTAAAATTAAGTGAAGAGCTGTTCAGAAAAGTTAATTCATCAGCACTTGATGCCGTTATTATAATTGATGATTCCGGTAAAATCACTTTCTGGAATCAATCGGCAGAAAGAATTTTCGGATGGACTATGAAAGAAGCCATCGGGAAAAAATTTCATACTATATTTGTTCAGAAAAAACATCAGGATACATTCGATAAAAATTTCCCTGAATTTATTAAAACAGGAAAAGGAAACGTCATTGGAAAGATAACGGAAATAACTGCGGTCAAAAAAGACGGAACTATATTCCCCGTAGAAATTTCTTTGAATTCGATTGAAGTAAACGAAAAAAGACATGCTATTGGGGTTGTCAGGGATATAACCGAACGTAAGCAGGCAGAAGAGGCATTGCAAAAAAGTGAATTACGGTTTAAACAAGTGTCAGAAAATGCTTGTGAATGGATATGGGAAGTGGACATAAATGGTTTATATACATATGCCAGCCCGATAGTCAAAGATATATTAGGATATGAACCTGATGAAATTGTAAATAAAAAATATTTTTATGAGCTTATTATTTCGGGCGAAAGAGAGAAATTAAAGCAATTAGTCTTTGGAGCTATTTACACGAAAAGAAAGTTTCAGAGATTTAGTCAACCGAAATCTACACAAAGACGGAAGAGAAATCATTCTTTCTACAAGCGGTGTACCAATTCTTGACAGTGCAGGTAATCTGACAGGTTACAGAGGAGTAGACATTGACGTCACCGAGCAGAAGCAAGCAGAAGAGTTGCTGAGAGAAAATGAGTTTTCATTACGGTATGCTCAGCAAATAGCAGAAATGGGAAGCTGGGAATGGGATGTTGCTACACAAAAAACCAATTGGTCAGACAATTATTTTGCTATTCTTGGATTAAAACCCGGCGAGGTAGAACCAAGCTTCGAATTTTTCAGAAATAGAATTCACCCGGATGATATTCATTTTCTTGATTTAGCACAAGCTAACACAAATAAAAATAAAATACCTGCTATTTTTGAAATAAGAATAATTCTTCCTAACGCCACAGTTAAATGGCTCCAGGCTAATGTTGTTCCTGTAATTGAAAATGAAAAAATTGTTAAACTGAAAGGTGTAATTATTGACATCTCCCGTCGTAAACAGGCAGAAGAAAACATTATTAATTCTAAAAAGTTGTTACAGAGAATTATTGATTTGCTTCCAATAAGGATATTCTGGAAAGATAATAATTTAAGATATCTTGGCTGTAACGAGATATTTGCTAAAGATGCAGGTAAGAAAAGTACTGAAGACCTGATTGGCAAGGATGACTTCCAGATGGGCTGGAAAGAGCAGGCTAAAATTTATAGGGCTGACGATGAAAAGGTCATAAAATCAGGAATAACAAAACTAAACTTTGAAGAACCTCAAACAACTCCGGAAGGAAACACAATCTGGATAAATACAAGTAAAGTACCTCTTACAGATATGCAGGGAAATGCGATTGGTATTTTAGGCTCTTATGAAGACATCACCGAGAGAAAAAAAGCAGAAGTAACACTGCGTAAAAGCGAAGAACAATTCAGAACACTGATTGAAAATCAGGGCGAAGGAATAGGAATTGCTGATTTGAATGAGACATTTATCTTTGCTAATCCTGCGGCTCACGAAATATTCGGAGTTCCCGAAGGGTCGCTGGTTGGAAAACACTTAGCTGATTTCATAAGCAGAGATAGTTTTGAAAAAATTAAAATGTACACTGAGGAAAAAAGAGAGAATAAAAAAAGTATATATGAGTTAGATATAACCAGACCGGACGGTGAAAAAAGAATTTTACATATAACAACTACACCGAGATACGATGATAAAAACCAATTAACCGGTGCATTCGGAATATTCAGGGATATAACAGAAAGTAAAACATACGAAAAAGAAATTCTTCTGGCTAAAGAGAAAGCGGAAGAGTCTGAACGAATTAAAGCAAATTTCCTTGCAAATATGAGTCACGAATTAAGAACACCGATGGTTGGAATTCTTGGTTATACGGAGCTGATGAAGGAAAACCTTGAAGAGTCAGAATTGAAAGAGATGGCGGATGCCATATATACAAGCGGAAAGAGACTTATGGAAACACTGAACCTGATACTTGATTTATCTATTATAGAACAGGGGAAAATTAATGTAAATGTTAAAAGAACTGACATAGTAAATGTTGCCGAAGATGTATTGAATTTATTTCAGGCTTCTGCTCAGAAGAAAAATTTGATACTTGCAATTAACTGTCTGTTTGAAAATTATTTTGTAAATCTTGATGGCAAATTGTTATATCAGGTATTCAGCAATCTTCTCAACAATGGAATTAAATTTACCAAATCCGGGAGTGTAATTATAGAAATCACAAAGGAAATTAAATCCGGAAAAGAATGGGCTGTTATAAAAGTTAAAGATACAGGTATGGGAATACCGGAAGATAAAACAGATATTATTTTCGAAGAATTCCGTCAAGTAAGTGAAGGTTACAGCAGGTCCTTTGAAGGAACAGGGCTTGGACTTACTATCACAAAGAATTTTGTGGAAATAATGAATGGAAACATTTCCGTAGAAAGTAAACTTGGTTCAGGTACTGTATTCACGGTAAAATTTCCGACAAATAATAGACCCAGTCCTGATGCAGTCAATATCAAATTATTGGATGATGAGAGTAAGCAAATTATACTGCCATCAGGTAATTACAAAATTTTATGTGTTGATGATGACGAGACAAATAACAGTCTTGTTGGATTAATTCTCGGAGAAAATTATAAACTGGATTTTGTTTTAACTGCAGATAAAGCCATTGAACTGAGTAATATTAATAAATATGATATAATATTGATGGATATAAATCTTGGGTATGGTATGACGGGAATCGATGTCATCAGGGAAATCAAAAAATCTGCATTGAATAAAAACACTCCGGTTATTGCTCTTACGGCATTCACGATGAGAGGGGATATGCAGGAGTTTCTTGCGAACGGCTGTGATTATTATTTATCAAAACCATATACGACAAGAGCACTGAAAGAACTGGTTAAAAAGATAATCAAGAAAAAAAAGTAGGAAGACAAATTAATAATTAATAATTAATAATTAATAATTGATATCATCTTCCCGTCATTGATTTTGGAATTCGACCGGTTTTGATGCATTCAGAGCGGAGTCTCCTGCCTATAATTTTTTCGACCATTTTTCCAATTTGCAATATATTATCAATATCAAGATTTGTTTCTATACCCATTTCATCCATCATTACCACCATATCTTCGGTGGAAACAAGTCCGACAATTCCCGGGTCAGAATAATAATAATCTCCTGTTCCGCTTACAGGAACTCCGCTGACAAAATTTGCAGGTTGTCCGCCGAGACCTCCCATAGTGGATTCAAAGTTGGTCATTCCTGCCTGCAGAGCAGCAAGAATATTTGCAAGCCCCCATCCCCGGGTTGTGTGCAAATGTACAATGTGTTTATTCGGTTTCTGAAACTCATCCATCAGCATTGAAAAATATTTATAAATCCTGTCGGGAGAAGCCGAGCCGTCGTGGTCTGCATGCTCTACATCTTTCACACCTATATCAAACCATCTTTTTGTGAAGTCCACTGCCTTCTTCATATCTGTGGGTCCCTCAATAGGGCATCCCCAGATTGTACTTACGGTACCGTTAACTTTAATGCCTGCATCGTTGGCTTTCTTAATATATTTTTCCGCCATTTTCCAGTAGTCAGCAAGTGAGAGTCCTGAATTTTTAATATGATGTGATTCACTTGTCGATACCATCAGTAAAATTCTGTCAGGACCGAACCCGTCTTCCTTGTTTTTAATTGCTCTTTCGATAGCCTTCTCGCGAATTGTAACACAGGTAAGTGATACGCTTTCCAGTAAATGTGAAATCTTTTTACTGTTCCGTATCTTTTTCATCAGTTCATCGGCATCCTTGAACTGAGGCATTCCGGTTGGATTTCCAAGATTGGTAACCTCTATATGTTTGAATCCGGAAAGAATCAGTTGTTCTGCAACCCATAGCTTTGCTTCGAGCGGAATATATTTTTCCTCGTGCTGGAAACCGTCTCTGACTGTAATATCGCCAATAGTGACTTTTTTAGGATAATTCATATTCAATTATAAATTTTCAATTATAAATGTACAATTAATTTATTCCCGCTAAACGTATTCGAGAATAAGAGATCAAAATATTATTTCCGGAATTTCACCTTCGACTATAAGTGTGCCTTCTGTTGCGGCTTTTATTTTTTCTACCGAAACACCAGGTGCTCTTTCGAGCAGCTTGAACCCTTTTTCGGTTACATCCATCACCGCAAGATCGGAAACTATTCTTTTAACACAATTAACCCCGGTAAGAGGAAGAGTGCATTTTTTCAGAAGTTTTGACTGACCTTCTTTATTTGTATGCTGCATTGCAACAATAATATTTTTAGCTGATGCAACCAGGTCCATCGCCCCTCCCATTCCTTTTATAAGTTTCCCGGGAACCTTCCAGCTTGCGATATCTCCTTTTTCGGATACCTCAAATGCTCCGAGTATTGTAATATCAATATGACCTCCCCTTATCATTGCAAAGCTCGTTGCGGAATCAAAAAAAGAAGACCCCGGAAGATATGTAATCGTTTGTTTTCCTGCATTAATGAGGTCGGCTTCGACTGTCTCCATTGTCGGAAATGGTCCCATCCCGAGCATTCCGTTTTCGGATTGCAGAGTTACGTGAATATTTTCGGGTATGAAATTAGCGACAAGTGTGGGAATGCCGATTCCGAGGTTAACATAGTAACCGTCTTTCAATTCACGTGCGATACGATGTGCTATCTGATTTTTATCTAATGCCATAAAATTTATTTTGATAAGGTTAGTTGTTCAATTCTTTTTTCATAATTCACACCCTGAAATATCCTTTGAACAAAAATTCCCGGAGTATGAATAAAGTTAGGATCCAAATTTCCTTCAGGAACAAGTTCTTCAACTTCAGCAATTGTAATTTTCCCTGCCATTGCCATCATATTATTAAAATTATTTGCAGTATATCTGTAAATAAGATTTCCTGCAGTATCGCCTTTCCACGCTTTCACAACGGCAAAATCAGCAGTCAGTGCATATTCCATAAGATGCATCTTCCCGTTGAATTCACGGGATTCCTTTACCTTGCCCGACTTCTGTACCGTAACCAGCAGGGACATAGAATGCCGGGATTCCTGCACCGCCGGCTCTTATTTTTTCTGCAAGCGAACCCTGGGGAAGAAGTTCCACTTCAAGTTCTCCGCTCATCATCTGCCTTTCAAATTCAGCATTTTCACCGACATAAGAAGATACCATTTTCTTTATCTGGTGATTGTTCAGGAGAAAACCCAGTCCGAAATCATCAACACCGCAATTATTTGAAATGCAGATTAGTCCTTTTATGGAAGTTTTTGATAATTCCCGGATTGTATTCTCAGGAATACCGCAAAGTCCGAATCCTCCGAACATAACGGTCATATTATCGCGAATTCCTTCAATCGCTTCGAGCGAATTTTTTACAACTTTATTCATGTTAAAATTAATTTATCTGCAAGTTAATATATTTTTACTAAAATAAAAATGTTTGCATATAACATTTTTTATCTATATGCAGATTGAATTCTTGTATTAAATAATAATATTAATAAAGAGTTAAAGGAAAGGGGGGAAAAATTGAATTCAGTACTATCTCAAATTGAGACAATATTAGCCTAGTATAATATTTTATTCTGCCGTGTACGGATTCTCAAAAAACGATAAAATGTTCTCAAAATGAGACTTATTTTAATTAATATGCTTAAAACAAAGCAAAAATAGAGTATTACTTCGGCACAATAATTGTATTAAACTTCGCAAGTGGAATATATTTTTACAGGGTGTATGCAAATGCAAACGGTAACGATTATGTAAGTACAAAAAAGATGCTTTTGGTAAAATAAAATTTATAAAACTTTTAACATAAAAAAACCAATGGCAGATCAGACTGCCGTGGTATTTGAAAATTGATAATATTAAACTTAGTTACATTCACTCTGCAATGGATTTAATCAAAATAAAAGTGTTCGTTCTGTATGAAAAATACTAAATTGCTTAAAAAAATATTTGTATACACTTTATTATTCATTGTAATCGCTTTTATCGGAGTCGTGTATATCCGTTATACCTGGATTCGTTTCAAAGAAGAGGAGAGTGAAAAAGTATTGCTAATTGCGAAGTCCGTTGCAGCTTCATTATCGATGGATGATATTAAAGCGCTTGATGTATCACCTACAGATATTGAAAACCCGCATTATCGTAATCTTAAGAATATCTTAATGAAGGTAATGATTGTCAATAGTGAAGCGAAATTTGCGTACTTATACACTGAAATTGATGGCAAAATTTTTTTTATGGCAGATTCTGAACCGGAAGATTCAAAAGACTATTCGCCTCCCGGGCAGGAATATACAGAAGCTAATCCGGATGATAAACAGATTTTTAAGGACGGAAAAGAAATAGTTACACAGGAGGATACTGATAGGTGGGGAACATGGGTAAGTCCGCTAATCCCTATAAAAGATTCAGCAAACGGGAAAATTGTTGCAGTATTTGGAATTGATTTTGACGCAAAGCAATGGAACAATTTTATTGCATACGAAGTAATCGAATCAAGCGTGTTGATTGTGCTGTTTCTGATTGTATTAGTCTTTTTCATGATAATTATATCGAAAAATAATAAGCTGAAAAGTGAAATCTCCGTGCGAAAACAAGCGGAAGAAGATGTTAAATTTAAAAATCAGCAATTAGTAAAAATTAACGCGCAAAAAGACAAATTCTTCTCAATCATAGCACACGACCTGCGAAGCCCTTTCAATTCGTTTCTTGGTTTTACTGAATTACTGGTTGAAGAAATGAATATTATGACGATTGATCAGCTTCAAAAAATTGCACATAGTTTACGAAATTCTGCGAATAAATTATATGGTTTACTTACAAATTTACTTGAATGGTCAAAGATACAAGGAGGGGTTAACTCAGTTCAATCCGGAGACAATAAACCTGGCCGACCTTTTTAGCAGCAATCTTGAGATATTTGAAGATACTATCATACAAAAAGAAATCGAGATTCAAACAATAATTCCTGAAAATATTTCTGTCCTGGCTGACCGTCCAATGCTTGAAACAATAATCAGAAATCTAATATCCAACGCTCTTAAGTTTACTAAGCACGGTGGAAAAATTATTATAAAAGCAAAAGAACAGAATTCATTCAACAAAGAACTCTTCGCAATCGCAGCGAATAATACCATAGAAATTTCTGTGAAGGATACCGGAATTGGTATGAGCAAAGAAATACTTGAAAATCTTTTCATTTTAGAAAAACAAACTAATAGAACAGGAACTGATAACGAACCGAGCACCGGACTTGGATTACTGCTTTGTCATGATTTTATCAAAAAAAACGGGGGAAAAATCCAGTGTGGAGAGTGAAGAAGGTATAGGAAGTACCTTTATCTTTACCTTAAGGTCAGGAAATGGGAAATTGAATTATCATGGAAGAAAGGGTTTAACAGAACCGATAAGAAATTTTGAAGTAACTTATTAATTAAGCATTTAATCGACTCCATATCTAATACAGAGTTCTCTGGCGAATTAATTCCTGCCACGGCAGGCAGGCGTCAGAGAATCTCTGTTTATAATTAAAATTATCAGTTTCTCTGCTTTTGCAAAGAAACTGTATTAATAAAATATCCGATTTGTATTTTCAGGAACTTTTCAACACTTACTATTGCTTTACAATATAGGATATGGATTATAATGCAGAATATTGGAATAAAAGATATGAAAATGGATATACAGGCTGGGATGTGGGAAGTATTTCAACTCCTTTAAAAGAATATTTCGACCAGCTTGAAAACAAAGATATCAGAATACTGATTCCCGGAAGCGGAAATAGTTATGAAGCTGAATATTTGTTTGAAAAGGGTTTCAGGAATGTATTTTTACTCGACTGGTCAAAATTAGCATTGGAAAACTTTTCCAAAAGAAACCCATATTTTCCGGAAAAAAATCTGATTTGCGAGAATTTTTTCTTGCACAAAAATAAATATGATTTAATTATAGAGCAAACATTTTTTTGTGCAATTAATCCTTCCGAACGAAAAAAATATGCGGAAAAAATTTACGAACTTTTAACTGAGAAAGGAAAACTATCAGGATTATTATTCAACTGTGATTTTGAAGGAGATGAGCCTCCGTTCGGAGGAAACGAGGATGAATACAAATCTTATTTTTCGCAGTTATTCACATTCAGGGTCTTTGATAAATGCTATAACTCGATAAAGCCGCGATCCGGAAAGGAATTATTTATTATATTGGAAAAAAAAGAAATCAGTTTTATTTGAGATTCAAAAGTTGTTTAACAAGAGTTACTAATTCTTCTTTTTCAAACGGTTTTGAAATATAATGAGAGCAGGAATATTGAAGTATCTTTTCTTTATCTCCTGCCATAGCAAATGCGGTGACGGCAACAATAGGAGTATTTTCATATCCGGGTATTTTCTTGATTTCTTTTGCAGCTTCCAGTCCATCCAGTCCCTTCAACCCGATATCCATCAGAATTAAATCGTATTTGTTTTTCCTGGCAAGTTCAATAGCTTCGAAACCGTTTTCAGTATCATCAGTATTACACAAATTCTTCAGGAAAATTTTCATTGCTTTTAAATTTATCAAGTCATCTTCAACTATCAGAACATTCGGTAAATCTGATGCGACCTTTATAAGTATATCGGATTTCTTCCTGCTTTTTTCCTCAGATTTAATAAATGATTTTTTTGATAACGGTTCAGTTCGCCATCTGTATTCTGTCATACATTTTAAATTTGAGAGTAAAAGTCGTCCCTACACCGACTTCACTTTCAACCGATATTTCACCGTTCATTGCTTCAACGAACTTCTTTGTTAGTGTTAATCCAAGTCCGGTGCCTTCATAAACTCTGCTTAATCCTTCACTTACCTGGCGAAACGGTTCAAATATGATATTAAGTTTCTCGGGTCTTATACCGATTCCTGTGTCTTTTACATTAATGATAATTTGTGTGAAATCATCTTTGACTACGGCATCGAATAAAACTGAAATCTTGCCGACTTCTGTAAATTTGAGTGCATTGTTTAAAAGATTGTTAAACACTTGTCTCAAAAGCTTATCATCAACTTCAGCAATACATTTTTCCCATTGTGAAATTAATTCCATCTTTATTCCTTTACTTTCTGCAACTGCTTCGAACAGTTTCATAGTTTCATTAATTGGTGGAATTATATTTAATGGGGTGAGACTAATATCAAATTTATTTGCTTCAATTCTCGAAAGGTCCAGTATTGAGTTCAGTGTATTGGTAAGCCTTGTCCCGCCTTGTAGAATAATTTTTGACATCTCCTTCAATTCAGGGTCGGTCAGTCTTTCACTTAGCAATTCAGCAAAACCAAGAATTGCACTCATCGGTGTTCTCAGTTCATGGCTCATATTAGCAAGGAAACTGGACTTTAACCTGTTCATTTCTTCTGCTTTATCTTTAGCAACAATAAGTTCCACTTCTATTTTTTTGCCTTCAGTAATATCTTCCTTTACGGCAAGATAATTTGAAGTGATACCTTTTTCATCCCTTATCGGAGAATATATTGAGTCAACCCAGAAGAGTTCTCCGTTTTTTTTCTTGCACAGAAATTCACCTCTGAACTCTTCCCCCGATTTTAAATTATCCCAGAGAATATCATAATTTTCGTCCGATTTATATCCTGATTTTAGTACATCAAATTTCTTACCTTTAACTTCCTCAAATTCATAGCCTGTCGTTTCAGTAAATTTTGAATTTACAAACTCAATTTCACCATTCAGATTCGTTATCACTATTAGTGCCGGGCTTTGTTCAAGAGCTCTCGAAAGTTTTCTTATTTCATCAAGTGATGCAATTTTATCGGAAACTTCCTGCGATGAGCATATCATTCCGTTATATTTCCCTTTTTCAATTACCGGTATTAACCAGCCGGACTGAAAAGTCTTCTTACCGGTCGGTTCTTTAATGGGAACGGAGTCATAATAAACAGGAGTAAGAGATTTTTTTGCTTTCAGGTAATAAGCTTTAAAGTACAAAAGAGATTCCCTCAGTTTATCATCAAAAACATTTGCTTCAAGAACTTTGTAAATATTCGAATTTGCGATCTTAACCATTGCAGAATTTACATATATTATATTATCTGCTTGATCTGTAACCCATACACCGTCAATTATTGATTCGAGAATATTTTCATAAAATTGTTTCATGTAATCAATCTGCTCGCGGTTTTTTTGCAGTTCTTTCTCATTGTTCAAATCTTCTGTTACATCCCGTATTATTGTCATCAGGTATTTTTTATCCTCGATGTAAAAAGCATTTAGTATTATTTCTCCGTAAAATGGTTCAGCCAGATTTTTCAAATGTATCCAGATGAATTTTTCAGTTTTACCTGATAGTGCTGAATTTATATATTCAATAGCTTTTGATTTTGATGGTGTTCCATCTTCCTGATTTGGGGGTGATAGTTCCCAGGGCTTTTTGTTCATAAGAGTTTCTCTGTCAAGCCCGAAGATACTTTCAGCAGCTTTATTAAATTCTACGAATATATCTCCGTCCAGAATAAGCATTGCATCATTTGCACCTTCAAATACCGCTCTCAGCCTGCTTTCAGAAGCTCGCAATAAATATTCAGCTTCTTTCCTTTTCTCTTCGTTTCTTAAATTTTCTATTGCAAAGGCTATGTTTTCTGATATCCTCTGCAGTAATGACAACTCAGTCTCATTAAAAAATCCTTTTGTTTCTGAATATACTGCAAAGACGCCAATCATTTCTTCATCAATCTTAAGCGGAAAAGCAGCAGATGATCCGAATCCAAACTCAGCCGGTTTATTCTTTTGTTCTGTACTTGCCTGTTCATCTTGTAAATCATTATTAAAAACACTTGTTTGGTTTTTAATAGTTTCGAATATAGGATAGTTGAATCCCTTGTAATCTTTTAATGCGATAATATCTGCTTTGAAATCCGGATTAATACCCGACCGGAATAATCTCATATTTTGATTCTTATCGTCCAATATTCCAATCATCGAAGTCTTGAATTCGCCGGTTTTCGTTGATATGTTTAATAAATTTTCAATCAATTTCTTTTCATCTCCGACCCTTACAATTTCTTCATTTATGTTGCTGAGAAGATTGTACAACCTGTTGATATTTTTTAATTCATGTTCAGCTTTTTTTCTTTCAGTGATATCTCTTACAATGCTTTGATAAAATAATATTCCTTCAATTCTGATAATCCTTGAACTAATTTCAACAGGAAAAGTAGTCCTGTCTTTTTTCATATGCCGCGTTTCAAAAATCATTCCGCCTTCGACTTTTATAGTTTCTATAACTTCTTCGAGCTGTCTGATGGTATCAGGAGCTCTCAGTTCACGGACATTCAGTTTTAGTAATTCTTCCTTTGAATAACCGTATAAAGCGAGAGCTTTGTCGTTTATATCTATTACATCGAATTCCGAATTCATCAGAATTATAATGTCATTGGCATATTTATTCAGATATTCATAATGAATATTCAGGGCTTTCTTTTCTAATTCGGTTTCGTATTCTCTTTTATAAAACTTAGTTTGCTGATTTTTCCACCCAATGAACAGAACCGCACCGGTAGAAAAAATTATAAGTATTATTAATAACGATATATATGTGAACTTAGTTTTTACAGGAGCCAGGATTTCATCCTTGTCTATCTTTGCAATAAGATGCCAGTTCGTTATAGGGATTTCGCTGATGTATGCAAATACTTCGACTCCCCTATAATCTTTCCCTTCTGCATTTCCATCTATTTCTTTTAATGCCTGTACTGCAATTATTTCATCCTGTTTAAAATCTAATTTAAATTTGAGCGCAGAATTTTTTACATATTTGAGGTCATTTAAAAATAATACTGAATCATTCTCATTTTTAATTATTTCTATTTCCGATGTTTTATAGATTGAATTGGAAAATTGTATCAGGGGATATAAATGTATTTCAGGATTTAGTTTTATTACCATTAAACCTATGGAAGGCAATAATGAATCAGAACTATCGAAATTTAATAACGGAATTAGCAGGTTCAGATAAATCTTCCCATCCGAATTATCTATGTATAAATCAGTTATCGAAGGGGCAGGAATTTTTTGTTTAAGTGATTTTATCGTGTCAGGATTTACATTTGAAATTGTTGAATTTTCAGGATATGAGTAAACTTCATTGCCTTTCAGGTCAATAATATGAATGCTCTGATAGTCACTGTTTTCGACCAGAGATTTTGACAAGTAATTTATCGAGTTACGGTTTTCTTTGGAATCAGGTTTCTTTATTAAAAAATCTAATTCCCTGAAATTAAACCGGTTATTCATTATATTTGCAGCTTCTTCCAGCTTATCCTTTTCCCAATCGGATATTTGGCCGGTTTTTAATTCCGCTATCGATTTTACAATTTCTCTTGTTTGCTCCTCAGATTCGGATATTTGTCTTTTATAATACAGGTAACCTGTAATTCCAAGTATTACTGCTAAAACGCTTAAGAGATATACAATAAACCAGGGGATATTTTTTCTCACAGGTAAATCCGGCTTAGTAATTTTACTCTGAATCATCGATTTATTGGACTAAATTATCATAAAAAATAACTAAACCGATTGCAAATAGAAATTCTATTATAGCCGAATTCATATTATTTTATATACTCTGATTAAAATTGAAATTTCCTTAACAAAAACATATATTTAATATCATAAAAGATATATAAATGAAAAATGATGAGATTTTAATAGTCGAGGACGACATTCTCGCCGCTACGATCATTAAAAAAATGCTCTATAAGAGAAACTATAAAGTTTCAAAAATTGTAGGTACCTCTTATGAAGCTATAGATTTTGTAAATATTACTCAGCCGGATCTTATTTTAATGGATATTTTCCTTAAAGACGATGTGGATGGTATTACTGCGGCGCAGAAAATCAGGGACAAATATGACATTCCAATCATTTATCTTACATCAGATTCCAGTGATGAAACAATTCAACGGGCGAAAATCACAGAGCCTTTCGGATATCTGCTAAAACCTGTCGATGAAAAAACTTTAATTACAAATGTAGAACTTACTCTTCAGAAACAGCATACTCATAATAAAAAAATTGTTGATACACTTAGAAAGGCAAATGACCAGCTTGAAAAGAGAGTGCAGGAAAGAACTATCGAACTACGGAAAACAAATGAAGAGCTTAAAGTGGAAATGAAACAGAGAATTCAGGCTGAAGAAGAGTTGAACAGAGCAGACCGGCTTGCTACAATCGGGAAGATGAGTGCCGTTCTTGCTCATGAAATCAGAAATCCTTTAAACTCAATTAAAATTAATGTTGATATTCTGAATGGAACTCTTGATTTTAACGAGTCAAATAAAAGACGAATGCAAATAATACAAAAGGAAGTCACACGGCTAGACGGCCTCGTTAAAGGAGTGCTTCTTTTTGCCAGGCAATCAGATCTGATAGTTTCTGATTTCAGCGTAAATAGCCTTTTCGAAAACATTGTCCATCAATTGAAACCGCAGTTAGATCAGAGAAATGTTAAACTTCAAAATAATACGGAAAACATGATTATTAATGCGGATAAAGAAAAATTAAAACAGGTTTTCCTGAATATGATATTAAATTCATTTGATGCAATCCCGGATTCAGGTGAAATTGAAATAAAAACAGAATGTAAAAACAAAAAATTCGTAGATATAATAATAAGGGATAATGGTACAGGAATTATAAATCCTGAGAAAATATTTGATCCTTTTTATACAACAAAAAATATGGGGACGGGACTCGGACTCGCAATATCACAAAATATTATTGAACAGCATAACGGTACATTGAAGCTAATATCTACAAAACAGGGGGAAACAATTTTCTGCGTTTCTTTGCCTGTAAAAAATTGAGATAATTAAGAGTTTGAAAACTAAGTCATTTTAAAATGCCGCACAGAATAATTGTAATTGATGATGATGAATCATCCAGAGAATCAATTTCTTCTTATTTAAAGGATTTGGATTTTGAGTCTTACTCAGCTGAAGATGGCTTTAAAGGAATGGAGCTGGTGAAAATGAAAAATCCCGACCTCGTTATAACCGATATTAATATGCCGGGTATGAACGGGATTGAGGTTCTAACAAAAATTAAAGAATTCGATAACCTGATTCAGGTGATTGTAATAACTGCATTCGATGATATGAATTCAACTATTACGGCTATGCAGCAGGGGGCTTATGATTATATAGAAAAGCCGATTGATATTTTAAGGCTAAAACTTTCGATTAAAAGAGCGCTTGAGAACAGGCAGTTAAGCCAGAAACTTGAATCATATGCACCAGAGGTTGACGAAAGTGCTGAGATTACTCAAACACTGATAGGTAAGTCTCCCCAAATGAGGGAAATATACAAAAAGATAGGCCAGGCATCTGCAACCCGCGTTACAGTTCTGATTCAGGGCGAAAGCGGAACAGGGAAAGAACTGGTTGCCAGAATAATACATAATTCAGGAATTACAAAAGTAGAACCTTTTATCGCAATTAATTGTACAGCACTTCCGGAATCCCTGCTGGAAAGTGAATTATTCGGTCACATGAAAGGTTCTTTTACCGATGCCATAAAAGATAAACGCGGAAAATTTGAATTAGCCGGTGAAGGAACTATTTTTTTAGATGAAATATCAGAAATGTCTTTTAATCTCCAGGCTAAACTTCTGCGGGTGTTGCAGGAGCACGTTTTCGAAAGGGTCGGCGGAGAAACTCAGCTTACGATGAAAGCAAGAATAATTGCTGCTACTAATAAGGATTTGATGGAACTTGTGAAAGAAAATAAATTTCGGGAAGACCTTTTTTACAGGCTTAATGTTTTTACAATATATCCTCCAAATTTACGGTCCAGAAAAGAAGACATTGAATTGCTCGTTCGACATTTCCTTATAAAAATTAACACGATGCTTCACAAAAATGTAAGGAAAATTCCAGATGATGTCCTGGAAATTCTGAAAAACCACGACTGGAAAGGAAATGTAAGAGAGCTTGAGAATACTTTAATGCAGGCAATCGTGCTTTCTAAAGGAGATGTTCTGGAAAGAGAAAATCTATTGTTGAGCGATATTCAAAAAGAGGAAAGCAATGATGGGCTTGTTGGCTCTAACATTAAACTTGAAGCACTTGAAAGAAAACATATCGAAATAATTCTCAAAAAAACTGAAGGAGATATTCGGGCTGCCTCTGAAATACTGGGAATAAGCCGTGCAACTCTCTATCGTAAACTTGACCTGTATAAGTAATCAAAATTTTTGAAATATCCAATTTTCAAGAACTATTAGATTTTGTACACCTTTTCTTTATTAAACTGAGCTTTTCTCATTTATTCTAATTTGTTAATAAAATTCCCATTCTGGTTATTCAATTTATTTACCCAATTTCAGAGGTTATTAACGCAGTTTAGAAAACCAAATATAGTCGAAATATTGTAAAAACATATAGTTTACTTAATAATTTCCCATAAAGCGAATTAGGAAAATCTTCTTATTTGTCATCTCAATTTGAGAATTTTATCATCTCAATTTGAGATGGAAAACCTTTATAATGTGGATTTTCTTCATAAAAACGAACATTTTATTTGGCATTCAGATTGCTATTAACAATACTGAAAGTAAAATTTAAAACGAAAGGTAATTGAAAATGATTCACTCTAATGCAGAAATAACAAAATCATCAAAATTTGAAATAAGCTCAATAGTAATTATTGCTTGTCTTATTGTAGTCTTATTTGTTGGTTTTATTGCTTAAAAATACCCGAAAATTAACTAAAAAAAGAAAGGGAACAAAATGTTACATTTAGACGAAAAGATAACACATAAATCCAAATTTGAGATTAGTTCTATGGTTATTATTGCTTGTCTTATAGTTGTTTTATTTCTCGGGTTTATTATAAAATAAAAAGAAAAAATCAGAAGGAATTTTGAATTTAAAAAAAGAATGAAAAGAATACTAATAATAGATGATGACTCTTCCACCACAGAATCAATAAGTTCTTATTTACGTGAAATAGGTTATGATGTGGCAACAGCAGCTAACGGAATTGAAGGGTTAGAAATGGTAAAGAAGTTTGATCCGGACCTTATAATTTCAGATATCAGGATGCCAAAATTGAACGGAGTTGAGTTGTATTTTGTACTCAAAGGAATGAAATTCAACAAACCTATAATTTTTATTTCGTCTTATGATTTTAAAGATGCAGAATCAAGTAGTCTTAGAATAACGGCTTATATAGAAAAACCAATAAACATTTTTGAACTGGATGATTATATAAAGCAAGCATTGGTAAAATCTGATGCAGCTTAGTTAGCTTTAAAAGATTTTTAAAAGTATAAAATGTTCTTTAAGAATATAAAAAAAGAGTTTCAGATTTTCATTCTGTGGCTGTGATAATAAATGATATACCCTGAGTATAGAATAGGGGTTCTTAATAGAATCCCTATTTTGAGGGGTTTAAAATCTTAGTCTTTTAATCCACTGAATGTAAAATCTGGTTAATAAGGATTAATATAATCCAAGATCTTTCGCAATGTAAGGAAAATTTTAATCGATTTCTTAAGACGCAACATATAACGCATAACAATCCTTACCCCTTCGACTTCAAGCCCTGATTCCCGTAAAATCAGGGCTTATCTTTTATACAGCAGTTTTTCATAAATATTTAATTTTGAAGATTTTATTGAAGTTATTTCGCAAATCGATAAGTTGATTTAAAATCAATTTTTCACGATTAAATTACGTAAATTATTAAATTATTTTATTCAGATTTATGTTATATAATATTGAGAAGTTTATATTTTTTTAATAACTTATATCATAATACGTGTCTGAAAATTATAATATTAAAATGGATACTAAAAATATTTCCGGAAACGATAATGAAAAAATTTTAGAGAATCAGGAGTGGATAGAATCATTCGAAGCAATTTATAAAAATGAAGGACCCGAACGGGTAAAAGAACTCATAGATTTGCTTGAATCGCAGGCAAAAAGATATGGAATAAAAACCGATTATACTGCAAATACGCCTTATATTAATACTATTCCTAAATCTGAACAACCTGTCTTCCCGGGCAATAGGGAAATTGAACGTCGTATAAAAAGTATTATAAGATGGAATGCTATGGCGATTGTAGTTCGTGCTAATAGGGAATTAAGCGGGATTGGAGGACACATATCGACTTTTGCCTCCTCGGCTACTCTGTACGAAGTAGGATTTAATCATTTTTTTAAAGGAAAGAATGACAAAAGCGGGGGCGATATAATTTACTTTCAGGGACATGCATCACCAGGAATCTATTCACGTGCTTTTCTTGAAGGCAGATTATCCGAAAAGGATTTAATCGCTTTCAGAAGGGAATTGTCGAAAGATTTGAAGGGTCTTTCTTCTTATCCGCATCCCTGGCTTATGCCGGATTTCTGGGAATTTCCAACTGTATCGATGGGATTAGGTCCGATTATGTCAATTTATCAGGCAAGATTTAATAAATATCTTCTGGACCGGGGCTTAGCAGATACTATCGAATCAAAAAATTTGGACATTTCTTGGTGATGGAGAGACAGATGAACCGGAATCTCTCGGTGCAATCACACTCGCGTCACGCGAAAAGCTTGATAACCTCATATTTGTAATTAATTGCAACCTGCAAAGGCTTGATGGACCTGTCAGAGGAAACGGAAAAATTATTCAGGAACTTGAAGCCGCATTCAGAGGTGCAGGATGGAATGTAATAAAAGTCATCTGGGGAGAAGACTGGGATCCTCTGCTTGAAAAAGATGAAAGCGGATTGCTGATGAGGCGAATGCAGGAAGTCGTCGATGGACAATACCAGAAATATACTGTTTCAGACGGTTCTTATATCAGAAAAGACTTCTTCGAAAAATATCCGGAAGTTGCTGTATTAGTTAAGAATTTATCCGATGAACAGCTTCGTAAATTACCGAAGAGGCGGACATGACCCTGAAAAAGTTTATGCTGCATACAAAGCGGCAGTTGAACACAAAGGTTCGCCAACTGTTATTCTTGCACAGACTATCAAAGGATACGGTCTTGGTGAAGCAGGGGAAGGAAGAAATATCACTCATCAGCAAAAAAAACTAAACGAAGAAGAACTTAGAGAATTCAGAAGCAGATTCGGAATTCCTGTCTCAGATGATGAAGTATCGGGCGTTCCTTTTTACAAGCCATCCGAAAATTCTCCTGAAATAAAATATCTGAAAGAAAGAAGAGAAAAATTGGGAGGTTTTGTTCCACAACGGATTAATAAAACTAATACCTTGAATACCCCTCCTGACTCTGTATTTAACGAATTTTATCAGGGTTCAGGTGAAAGAGAAATTGCCACAACAATGAGTTTTGTTCATCTTCTTTCAAAACTCCTAAAAGATAAAGATATTGGAAAATATGTAGTTCCTATAGTTCCTGATGAAGCGAGAACATTCGGAATGGAATCCCTGTTCAGGCAGGTTGGAATTTATTCTCACATTGGGCAGCTTTATGAACCGGTTGATAGGGAAAGTTTACTTTATTATAAAGAAGAAAAAACCGGTGCAATTCTTGAAGAAGGAATCAGCGAAGCCGGCTCGATGAGTTCATTCATTGCTGCAGGTACTTCATATGCGACCCATGGTGTAAGTATGATACCATTCTTCATATTTTATTCGATGTTCGGATTTCAGAGGATTGGAGACCTTATATGGGCTGCTGCTGATATGCGGACAAAAGGTTTTCTTGTAGGGGGTACATCCGGCAAGACGACTCTTGCCGGTGAAGGACTTCAGCATCAGGATGGACACAGTCACGTACTTGCTTTACCTGTTCCTAATCTGAAGGCGTATGACCCGGCTTTTGCATACGAAATTGCAGTTATCGTTAAAGATGGTATATACAGAATGTTTGAAAAACAGGAGAATATTTTTTATTATATTACTGTAATGAATGAATTCTATAAAATGCCTCCTATGCCAAAAGGTTGTGAAGAGGGAATATTGAAAGGTATTTATAAATTTAAAGAATCAGAAATTCCCGCGAAGCAAAAACTCCATCTGTTTGGCAGTGGTACTATTCTGAATGAAGTGATAAAAGCACAGCATATATTAGCTGACAAATACGGAATTCCCGCTGATGTATGGAGCGTTACAAGTTATAAAGAACTTCTTCGGGATGCTCAGGATTGCGAAAGATGGAATATGCTGCACCCTGATTCGGAACCAAAAATTCCATATATAAAGAAAGCGCTTGAAAATGAAGAAGGATTTTTTGTTGCTGCATCGGATTATATGAAAATTCTTCCTGAATCGATTAGTAAATGGATTCCGGGAGATATCATTTCACTCGGAACTGACGGTTTCGGAAGGAGTGATGGAAGAGCGCAATTAAGAAATTTCTTTGAGGTGGATGCAAAATACATTACTATCTCAGCTTTATATCTGATGTCAAAGCATGGTAAAATTAAAACATCATTCGTAAAGCAAGCTGCGAAAGATTTAGGAATTGATACTGAAAAACCAAATCCGGTAATTTCGTAAATTGGGTATCCTCAAAAAGTTTTGGTGTTAAAGAAAATAATATAAAAATAAGTTTATGATAAAAGAAATCAGGTTACCTGAAATATCGGAAACAATTCATGCCGGTTCGGTTGTTAAAGTGCTTGTATCAGTGGGTGATAAAATAGATGAGGACCAGCCGATAATAGAACTTGAAACAGAAAAAGCAATGTTTGAAGTGCCCTCGACTGAAAAAGGTACTATAACTGATATACTTATAAAAGAAGGTGATAGTATTGAAGTAGGGCAGACCATAATAAAAGTGGAATCAGACGAGATATCAGTTAAACCTGCCCCGGAAATTCCTTCACCGGTTTCTAAACCTGTTGAAGCCGAAAATATTTCACCTGTTACTTCACCGAAAAAAGAAAAAGTAAAAGATTTACCAAAAGAAAAAATTAAACCGGAAATTATTTCAATAGCAGCGGAAGCAAAAGAGCCAAATAGTGAGGATTTGGTAAATGCATCACCGGGAGTAAGGAAATTTACCAGAGAACTGGGCGTAGATTTGAAAGATGTTCCCGAAACGGATAATGACGGCAGAATAACAGAAAAAGAAGTGAAGAATTATGTGAAAACAGTTTTCGAATCCGGAGCAACAAAATCTCCTGCGATTCAGCTTCCTGATTTTTCAAGATGGGGAGAGATTAGAAGAGAGCCTATGAGTAAAGTCCGTTCCATAACTGCTAAAAGTATGATTATTTCTTTATCGATTCCACAGGTCACACAATATGATAAAGCCGACATTTCAGAACTAGAAGAATTCCGTACAAAACAAACATCAAAATCTAAGTCTGATGTTAAAGTTACTGTTACATCTATATTGTTACGAGTTATCTCCTCGGCTCTAAGGCAATTCCCGCAGTTTAATGCAAGCATAGATATGGCAACTGAAGAAATTATTTATAAAAATTATTGCAATATAGGGGTGGCAGTTGATACTGACAGAGGTCTGCTGGTTCCCGTTGTCCGTAATGTTGACAAAAAAAATGTTATTGAACTTTCTACAGAGCTAGCTGAACTGTCATCAAAAGCCCGGAATAAAAAAATTACACCCGATGAAATGGAAGGTGGAAATTTTACAATATCAAATCTCGGGGGCATTGGGGGTACTTCATTTTCCCCGATTGTCTACCCTCCGCAAGTTGCAATTCTCGGAGTATCAAGATCCGGTATCGAAGCAGTTTGGGTAGAAGATAAGTTCGAACCAAGATTAATATTACCGGTTTCACTTACATATGATCACAGGATAATAGATGGTGCAGACGGTGCAAGATTCCTCCGGTGGGTATGTGACGCTCTTGAAAATCCTTTCTTGATATAGAAGGGATTTAATGTATATATTAAAAAACTTAATAATTGTTTTAAGAATCTTTATTTGTTATCTTTATTAAAATAGATATTAAATGTTGTCATTAAGTGAGATAAAAAATAAACTCGGAGAGAATAAAAAGTATTTTGAAGACAAATATTCTGTTTCCAAAATAGGAATATTTGGATCATACGCAAGGAATGAAGCTAATGCAGATAGTGATATAGATATATTGGTTGATTTTGATAACCCTATCGGACTTGAATTCGTAATTTTTGCAGACGAATTAGAACATTTGCTAAAGACCAGAGTTGATTTAGTCTCCCTAAATGCTATTCAGCCCAAACTGATTCCATATGTGAATGAAGAATTAATATATGTCTAAAAGAAATTGGATTATTTTATTTGAAGATTTACACTCCTCAATAGAAAAAATTGAATCATACATCAAAGGTCTTTCAGATAATGATTTTTTCTCTAATCAAATGATTATCGACGCTGTAGTAAGGAATATAGAAATAATTGGAGAAATTGCAAAACAAATTCCTGTCAGTATTAAGGATAAGATTCCTGATATCCCTTGGAAAGCACTATCCGGAATAAGAAACAGAATTGTTCATGAATATTTTAATATTGATGTTTCAATAATCTGGCAAATTGTCACAAAAGACCTTCCCGAACTTAAACTAAATCTAAAGAAACAATTGGATAATAATCCTCATTTAAAATTTTGATTTAACGATGTCACATCTGAAACTGTCCTTAACTGTTAACAATAAATTGAAAATCATTTTAATCTAGATTAATCATTTTAATCAGTGATTAAAAGTTACTCACATCTCTTCCGAATACAAACGCTTTAAACCAGTCAAATATAACAAGAATTTTATTTTTAAGGCTTACGAGTTTTGTAAGGTATGCACTGCGCCAGAATAGAAAAGTGGCAAAACCACTTCCTTTATATTGAGGCAGGTCTGCTAGTGCTTTCCTGCTTCCGATGTATGCAAGCATGCCTAAGTTTCTAAAACTGAATTCTTTCACATTCTTGCTTTCATTGTTGAATGCTTTTGCAAGATATAATCCTTCCTGTTCTGCTACCTGTGCTGTCACAGGCAATGGTCGGTTTTCAATCTCTGCACAGTCGCCTAAAGAATATATGTTTCTGAATCCTTTAATTCTTAAATATCCATCGGTAATTATTTTTCCTTTATTATTTTTTGGCAATGATGAATCTTTTACAAAAGAAGAAGCAGTGTTTCCTGTTGACCAGACTAAGAGTCCGTATTCAATCCCGGAACCATCATTCATATAAATTTTATCTTCAGTCACTTTTTTTACTGTTGAATGAGTTTTCAGAATAATTTTATTCCGTTTGAAAATTTTCATTGTGTATTCACTTAATTTCGAATCAAACGAATTTAAAATTTTGTCGCTTGCTTCAATTAAAATTATTTCAAAATCGTCTTTCAGGTCCTTATATATTTTTTTTACGTCATCTTCAATGAAATCGTGAAGCTCTGCAGAGAACTCAACACCGGTAGGACCTCCGCCGCATATAATAAATCTAAGCAATCTTTTTCTTTCGGCTTCATCAATCCCCGGTAAAGAGGCATTCTCGAATAAATCTATAACCTTAACACGGATTCTCCTCGCATCTGTAAGTTCTTTCAGAAAAAGAGCATATTCCTTTACACCTTCGATATTATAAGTGTTTGTTACTTCCCCTACGGCTATTATCAGGATATCAAAATCTAATTCAAAACTTCTTTTTGTATCTTCGTCTTCACAGATTAGTTTCGAATTTTCCGTGTCAATATTTTTGCAAAATGCCTGATGGTATGTCGTATTGTCCAGATTCCTTATTGGTTCAATTATGCTCCGGAATTCTATGGTTCCTACAGTAGTACTCGGCAAAAGAGGTGTGAACAGGAAATGATTTCTCGGGCTGACTATTGTAATATTATACAGACGTCGGTTAACTTTCTTAAGAAATCTGAACGCAGCGAATCCCGTTCCCAATATCACTAAATTTTTCTTCATATTATTAATTAGTATCTCTAAATAATCAACAATAATTCATATATTTGAATTTCAATTTTATCAATTTAGTTAAATAATTATAGCTTTAAATAAAGAAGTAATGACAGCCCATGAAATCTTATAAAAAAGAACTATGGTTTGATATAAAAAAGAGAAGGGAGCTGATAAATATCACCCCTCAGGTTTCAGAGTGTCTAAAAGAAAGTGGTATCAAAGAAGGTTTAATGCTGTGTAATGCAATGCATATTACTGCAAGTGTATTTATCAATGATGACGAGAGCGGACTTCATAATGACTTTGAAAAATGGCTGGAAAAGCTTGCCCCCGAAAAGCCTTATTCTATGTATGAGCATAATGGATTTGAAGATAATGCAGATGCTCATCTGAAAAGAACCGTAATGGGAAGGGAAGTTGTCGTCGCTGTCACACAAGGTGAATTGGATTTTGGTCCGTGGGAACAAATATTCTATGGTGAATTTGATGGCAAAAGAAAAAAAAGAGTGCTTGTAAAAATTATCGGTGAATGAAACTTTGAGAGTCCTCAGGAATATTTTAAAATATTTTTTCTTTGTTCTGATTTTGCTCATCGGAATGCCTTATTTGCTAAGCCCCATTTATAAATTCCCTGATGCTTCTGTTTTCAAAGGTGAGAAAATCTATAATCCATATCAAGATTTAGATTCCACCCATTGGAGGAAGGCAAATTTTCATGCGCATTCAAGGATGCTCTTCGGGCTTACAGACGGAAGAAAAAGCACAACAGAAAATATTATTGAAACATATAAAAAACTCGGTTTCGATATCATAGGAATTTCGGATTATATGTATTTAAATGAGAAATCATTTGTACCGGTGTATGAACACGGTATTGGTTTGATAAAAAACCACGCTCTCATCTTAAATGCTAAAAAAGTTAATTGGTTAGATATGTTATTCAATCAGAATATTCACAACAAACAATTTTTGATAAATCAGCTAAAGGACGATGAAAATATTTATGCTGTAGCACATCCGAGTATGCGGGGGGCATTTAATCCGGGGGATTTCAGGTATCTAACGGGTTATGATCTCATTGAAATATTGAGGTTCGACAGGGTAATGCCTGAATATCTTGACTCTGCCTTATCAACAGGACACATAGCATTTTTACTCGCCGATGATGATATGCATGATATCAATAATCCCCGTGAAGTCGGGCAGTGCTATGATATTATAAACTGTGACTCATTATCTGCCGGAAGTATTTTTTCTGCTGTTAAAAGCGGGAAGTTTTTCGGTGTAAAGACTCTCTCCGATTATCCAAGTTTCGAATCAAAAATTGCTGATGCTAAAACTTTTCCTGTCGTTAAAAATATATTGCTTAACGGTTCAAAGATATCCTTGAACCTCGGCACTCCTGCTCATGAGATTAAAATCATAGGACAAAATGGAATTGTTAAAAAATTGGTTGCTGATACTTCCTATGCTGAATACGATTTTAAACCTGAAGATACATATATCAGGTTAGAAGTTACTTTTGAAAACTTAAGATTTTACTTTAATCCATTTTTCAGATTTGATGGAAGTCTGGTATATAAGAAAGCTGAAATAGATTTCTGGAAAACACTTATCTACAGAACCTTCATAGTTTTTGCAATCTGTTTTACGGTAATTTTTATTTACGTGCGAAGAAAAAAATTCACAGCTAAATAATTTGTTATAAACCCGTAAGCGATTTTTTTAAATTTTTTAATCTGTATATATAATACTCTATGACATTTTTACCGCTTCGCTGAATTCTGATTGTATCTGGTTTAAGTATTTCGGTAAAATTTTTTCCGTATAATTCCTCCGGGTTTTTGAAATCCCTGTTTGAGACTATAAAATAGGCATCTTCACCCTGCTTTAATCCGTTCCTTTTTTTATTTATGAAATAATAATTCCGTATATCTTTCATTTCCCCGGTTGCAATCACGTATTTTCCGTAATTTCTCGCAACGTAATAGTCTAGGTGTCCGGCAGGAAACCAGCGGAATGTAATTATTGGTGCATTACCGTTCATTATTCCGTTTTGTTTATCATTTTTTACAATTTCACCAAATCCGTCATTTAATTTTTTCCATCCGTACATATCTAATGTTATATCGTTATCTTTTAAGGGTATAATTCCAAAATTAATTTCTAAGTATCCGATGGTAAAAACTAAAAAAGCAACGAACAGCGAAATAACTATTCCTCTCGGATAAAGATATTCGATTTTTTCCAATTTAAATTTATCTGCCAGTACAATTCCTGATAAAATAAACAAACTGAAATATCCCGGGCTTGCCCAGTGGGGAAGGGTTTTGTTGAATAAAGAAATTATCAGGAATACAAATACAGGCAAACTCCAAAGAAGAAGAAGCCTTGCTTTTTTCCTTTCGGGAAAAATATCTCTTTTCCTCAAAAGGAATAAAGAAGTTAAAACAATAAAAATATTTACAGGGTTGTTGTAAAAAATCTGTCCAGCTGACTCTGTGGCAAAAAAGTCAAACCTTAATCCTGAACTGAATATATCTGCTCTTTCTCCCTGAAATTTGAAACTGATGAAATCGTTCTGGTAATTCCAGATAAATACGGGAATCAGAAATACTAATGAAATTATTACCGAAAGATATATCTCTTTTGTTTTAAATATCTTTCTATTATATAATATTAAATATATAAAAGCTCCACCCCAAAGAAAAACAGCGGTGTATTTTGAAAGCAATCCTAATCCGATGCAAATTCCGGCTAATATAATTTTTGTTCTGTTGCTTTTTGAAAATTCATCATCCGTCAACGGCTCAATCAGGAAATAAATCCCGCCAATCCAGAAAATTGATAGAGGTGTATCGGGCATTATAAAAATTCCGCAAATTACAGAGCAATAGAATGAAGCTGTGTAGAGCATTGCAGCAAATAAACCTGCTCTCTCATCCCTGATTTTTTTAGCAATCAGATATATCAGGCAGGTGTTTATTGTTCCGGTCACAATGGAAGCAAGCCGTACAAAAAATTCACTTTGAAAAGTTAGATTTAATGTAAATAATTGTATGAAATAACCTACCATGGGTGGGTGGTCGAAGTGGCTCAAATCAGGATATAGCGCATATGTCCAGTAATTTACCTCATCATTGCCAAATTCAATAAAAGCAGAGATGAAGCATCTGATGGTAAACGATACTATAATAAGTATGGCTAAATGTCTTTTATAGCGCATTTATTATTATACTTTTACACCTGATAATAATTGAAAAAAAATCCTTTCTACATTGAGCAGAAAGGATTTTAAAACTGATGATTCTGAAAAATTAGTTTAACTGTGCGTTTAACTTATTTGTTATCATTGGTTTTGGTACCGCACCTACTATTTCATCAACTTTCTTTCCGCCTTTGAAAATCAAAAGAGTTGGAATACTTCTGATTCCGTATTTCATTGCGACATTGGGATTGTTGTCAACATCAACTTTGCCGATTTTTATTTTCCCCTGGTATTCACCGGCTAATTCTTCAACTATGGGGGCTATCATTTTACAAGGTCCGCACCAGACTGCCCAGAAATCAAGCAGTACCGGAATGTCGGATTTCTCAACTTCCAGTTCAAAGTTCGAATCTGTGATTTCAATTGGATGCATCGTAATAATTATTCCTTTCGGTTATTTAAGTTATATAATAATATTTATAGTTGTTAATTTATATTCAAGTTATTTTCCCCTATCAAATTTTTCAAGTTGGAAATTAATTCATTTGTTGGTTTCACCCTGAATTCATTTGAGCGGTAAACTTTGGATTTTCCATTATCAAGAACATTTATATAAACATGGCAGGTTCCGGGATTCAATGAAAATAGTGCCTTTAATCTGGAAATTAATTCATCATTTACCATACTGTGATTTATATCCAAGGTTATGTTATTTGCATAGTTTAAGTGAAAGTTTTCTATGGAATGAATATTCTCTACTAAGAGTTTTATCTTGTCCCCGTTTTCTTCGGCTTTGCCTTCAACGAATACAAGATTATCGTTTTTGAATAAGCTTTGCTTTGATTCATATAGCCTGCTGAATGCTACACACTCACCCGTTCCGTAGAAATCAATGATGTCAAATACGACGAATTTGTTTCCTGCTTTTGAACTTTTCACCTGGAGGTTGCTTATCACTCCGCACATTTTCGCATTCCCTTGTTTTGTAAAATCTATTTCACTTATATCATCTCCGAAATGCAGAGTCACAAAATGCTTTATCATGTTTCTGTATTTCTCCAGGGGATGTCCTGATAAATAAAAACCTAATACGGATTTTTCAAGATTGAATTTCTCGGTTTCCGGAAACTCTTCGAAGTCTATCATTACAAGGTCATGTTTCTTTGGTAATGTCGAATCAGTGAAAAATAATGCTTCCTGTCCCTTTGCTTCAGGTGTGTCCTTATATCTTTGTGCATATAAAGTTGTTCTCTCAAGGTTGCAAAAGAGTTTTCTGCGGACGGGCTCCAGTGTATCAAAAGCACCTGCAAATATCAGGCTTTCTACAGCTTTTTTATTCACAATTCTTAAATCAACCTTCGTAAGAAAATCAATAAAGCTTTCGAAATTCCCGTTTTCTTCCCGCTCTTTTACTATATTCTCTGCGGCTTTCTCCCCGACATTTTTTATTGCACTCAACCCGTATGTTATACTTCCGATTTCGCTTCCTCCTATTTCATAATCGGTTTTAAAATCAAGGTAACTTGAATTCACATCCGGCTGGCGGAGAATGATATTCATTTTTCTGCATTCTTCTGCTAATAATTGAACTTCTGTTTCATCGTCTTTTCTTGACTCCATTGAAACTGCAAGATACTCAAGCGGATAATGAGTTTTAAGATATGCAGTGTAAAATGCAAGTATGGAATATGCAACTGCGTGCGATTTGTTGAATCCGTAGTCTGCAAATTTGAACATCAATTCAAAAATCTCATTGGCTACTTTTTGGGAAACTCCGTTTTTCTCTGCACCTTTCATAAACTCATTTTTTATCTGCTTCATCTTTTCTTTAATCTTCTTACCCATCGCCTTCCTCATATTATCAGCCTGTGCCATTGTGAAACCTGCTACCTCACGTGCGATCTGCATTACCTGCTCCTGGTAAACAATAATGCCGTACGTTTCTTTTAAAGGTATCTCCATTTTCGGATGCAGGTAATTTTGTGGTTTCCTTCCGAATCTTTTATCGATAAATTCCGGTATCAGGCTCATCGGTCCCGGTCTGTACAATGCATTCATAGCCGCTAGGTCATTTATATTCTTCGGTTTTAATTTAGAAAGATATTCCCTCATCTTGCTTTTCGAAAACTGGAAAATGCCTATCGTCGAACCTGATGAGAACATCTCATATGTCTTTTCATCATTAAGCGGAATATCATCAACCGTAAGATTTATGTTATGCTTTTTGTTGATAAGCACAAGTGCTTTGGAAATAACTTTTAATTCTTTGAGTCCGAGAAAATCAATTTTGATAAGTCCTGCATCTTCGAGCTGATTCATATCATATTGTGTGCAGAAAACATTATCTTCCCCGACTACTTTTGAAAGCGGAACATAATCTGTTACGTCCGATGGAGCAACCACAATGCCTGAAGCGTGAATCGAGGAGTTCTTATTTAGGTTTTCCAGAACAGAAGCATATTCCAGCAGATTTTTTCTCTCTATCTTTTCATCAGGTTTTCCGGAGTCAAAATATTTCGCAAAATCCGGAACTTCCTTTATGCACTCTTTCAGCGGCTTCACTTTTCCGAAGACAATCGGAATCACTTTTGTAAGGTCGTTGATTTCCTTAAATGGAAAACTAAGCACCCTTCCAACATCCTTTAAAACACCCCGCGGAGCTAGTTTGTTAAATGTCACAATCTGGGCAACTGAGTTCTCGCCATATTTCTGTTTTGCATATTGAATCACTTCATCACGCCTGTCATCCTGAAAATCAATATCTATATCAGGCATTGATATTCTTTCGGGATTTAAAAATCTTTCGAACAGCAGGTTATAATCCAGCGGATTCACATTCGTAATCCCCAGGCAGTAGCAGACTAGACTCCCCGCAGCGCTTCCTCTACCCGGACCAACAAGAATTCCTTTCTCCCTTGCTGAATTTATAAAATCAGATACTATCAAAAAGTATCCCGGAAAATTCATCTTTTTGATTATTTCAAGTTCGTGCTCTAACCGCTGTTCTATTTCAGGTGTAATTTCTTTTAAGCGCTTATGCATCCCTTCAATAGTCAGGATTTTAAGGTAATCGTTCAGTGTCTCTGCATTCGAACTTGCCGGAATAGGAAAATAAGGCATATGTTTCGTATTCAAATCAATTTCCAGATTGCATTTCTCATTTACTTCGAGTGTGGAATTTATTGCTTCAGGGAATTCAGCAAAGAGATCGCACATTTCTTTTGCAGTTTTGAAATAAATCTGGTCAGTGCCGTATCTCAGCACCCTTGTGATTTCTGAAGAATCAAAATTTTTGTTTTGTTTGGCGCTTATATGGAGGTAAATGTTATGCGCTATCGCGTGCTCGTGTTTAATATAATGGACGTCATTCGTTGCAATTAGTTTTAATCCGAATTCCTTTGCAATTGCAGGCATCTCTTTCATTACTTTCTTTTCAGAGTCAAGAGTAATGTGATTCTGAATTTCCAGATAAAAATCTTCTCCGAATATATCCTTATAAATTCCTGTCATTTTTCTTGCGGTTTTTAAATCATTCCGCACTATATAACAGGATATCACACCTCCTGCACAGGCAGAAAGTGCTACAATGCCTTCTTTATATTGATTCAATACTTCGAGGTCAATTCTTGGTTTGTAATAGAAACCTTCAGTATGACCTATTGATACAAGTTTTAATAAATTCTTATATCCCGTTTCATTCTTGGCGAGCAGAATCAGGTGCGCATAATTTATCGGGGCGGCAAGTGTATCGGATGATTCAGTAAAAGAATCTTCGTCAACATATTCTCTTCTTCCTGTTAGTTTATCTCCGCGGTCGTGTCTGGAGCCGGTTTGAGCCACGTATGTTTCAACTCCTATTATCGGTTTTACTCCCCGCTTCTTTGCGTATTTGTAAAACTCCATTGCACCATACATCACACCGTGGTCTGTGAGTGCAACCGCAGGCATCTTGTTCTTTACTGCTTCATCCACAAGTCCGTATGTTGTGCTTATCGCATCAAGTAAACTGTAATGCGAGTGGTTATGTAAATGAATAAATTCCGGCATGAATTAAGATAACAATCAAATCCTAATTTGAACAGGGAAAAATTTTTTAATTGATAAAAAAAGAAAAGTGTTAAGCTTTATGCAGTAAAGATTATTCCCTTAAATGATAAAGCTGAAGACAGAAAAATTAATTATTTTAATTATTAAATTTAATATAAACAGAAAGATAAAAATAAAAAAAGTAAGAATTGATTTTCTTGAAAACCTTTACTAGCTTAAATCTTTTATCTGTATTGATTAAAAAGGAAAGTCATCATCACCGACAGGCTCCGGAGCATTTGTTGATGGGGTTTCTCCGGCTTTTGCAATTTTCCATACAATAAGACTATTGAAATACACCTTTTCGCCTTTCGGATTTATCCATTCTCTTCCTCTCAGGTCAAAATTAATTTCAACTTGTTCGCCTTGTTTGAATTCATCCAGGTAATCACAGTTATCCTGAATTAGTTCGAACTTTATATATTGAGGGAATTCCGGTTTATCCGCATAAAAAGCAATAAACTCTCTTTTCCTGAACGAATCCTTAATCATTTTCGTTGGATATATTTCATGTATCTTTGCATTTATTTTCATATCTGAATCCTATTCTGATAAATTAATAATTAAATCAAAATAAATAATTTCCGGTTAAATAATAATTCTAAATGATTATTTTAATAACTCAAACTTCTTAGTGAGACAACATGCTTACCCAAAAAAGTACTCTTTTCAGTAGGACAGACATTCTTGTCTGTCGAGATGATTTTGCTTTTTTAGTCCCAACCAGTCGGGATTCTTTGGGACTTTGCTTTAAATTTCTGTTGTCTGGTCGAAGACGTTGAAAATTCTTTAGTCCTCTCTTTTTTATACAAGAAAGAAATAAAAGACTTGAAGAGGGTGCGATTAAGGAGATGAGGAAGAGAATAATCATATAATCTTTATAAAATTATAAATCTTGTATTATTAATTTGTGTTAAGTATTTTTAATTTAATAATATTATTACAATGTTATCAAAAAATCAAATTATATTATTTCTAGAAGCGAATAAAAAATATTTATTGAACAATTTTAATGTTACAAAAGTAGGTATATTCGGTTCTTTTGCTACCGGAAAACAAAACGGAAAGAGTGATTTGGATGTTATCGTTGAATTTTTAGACGGAACGGAAAATCTATATGAGTTAAAACAAAATATCAGGGAGTATATTCAAAATAACTTGAATATTAAAGTTGATATCTGCAGAGAAAAATATATAAAAAATATATTCAAAGATTCGATTTTAAAAAGTGCTTATTATGTCTGACAAAGATAAAAATAATCTATTAAATATTATTGAATCAATTGAAAAGATACAATTTTATGTAAAAGATATTAATTCTTTTGAAAAACTAAGCAGCGATATACGAACAGTAGATGCAGTATTAATGAATTTAGTAGTTATTGGTGAATCCGTATCAAAATTATCAGATGAATTCAAAGATATATTCAATGAAATTGACTGGAAAAGTATAAAAGGATTTAGAAATATTGCAGTTCACGATTATTTCGGGGTTGATATCGAGGAGGTCTGGCAAATAATTGAGAATCACATTCCAAAGCTGTTTGAATATGTAAATAAAATTTTGCTTTTTTAGTCCCGACCTGTCGGGATTGTTTGGGACTCTGTATAACATTTCTGTATTGTCAGGTCGAAGATTCCGGTGCATTGCAAAGACTCCTCCTGAATGTAACGTAACTATTCTAAAAGCATAACATTTTACCATAAATATATTTAATTTCTTTCCTGAATTTTAATATTTTATAATTATGGACTCAAATATTCAATTCCCCGAAATAAGTTCTTACATTGAAAATAAGGATTTTGCAGAGCTTAAAGAATTCTTACAGGTACTACAGCCGCCTGAACTTGCTGATATTATAAGGCATTTTTCCCCGGCTCAACAAATTGTCTTGCTCGAAACTATTCCCCTGAATCTTGCAACTAAGACTTTTGCGTTTCTTGATTTCACAAACCAGAAAAATTTACTGAATAATATTAACAATGACCTTATCGCACATATTTTAAATAACATGGCGCCCGATGACAGAACTGCCCTTTTAGAATATCTGCCAAATACAGTTGTTAAAGAATTGTTGAGTATATTAAATGATGAAGAGAGAAAAGTTACTTTGTCTCTGCTTGGCTATCCCAAAAATTCCGTAGGCAGATTAATGACCCCGAACTACATCGCTGTTAATAAAAATATGATCATTGAAGAAGTTCTTGATTACATCAGGGCAAATGGTAATGACAGTGAAACATTGAATGTTGTTTATGTAACCGATGATAACGGTATTTTAACAGACGATATCAGGACCAGGGAATTGCTGCTGACTCCCCTTGAAAAGAGGGTTAGTGATATTATGGATAGTAAATTTATTTTTCTGAAAACCAATCAGGATATAGAAGAAGCGATTGAAATTTTCAGAAAAAACGCAAGAACTGCTTTGCCTGTAATTGATGATTCGGGTTTATTAATTGGCATAGTAACAATAGATGATATTCTTAGCGTAGCTCAGAGAGAAAATACACGCGATATTCAAAGTCTTGGTGGTTCGGAAGCACTCGATGAATCCTATATGGCAACCCCTTTGCTTCAAATGGTTAAGAAGCGTGCAGTTTGGCTTGTTATACTTTTTGTTGGTGAAATGCTAACCGCAACTGCAATGGGGATTTTTGAAGATGAAATAGCTAAGGCAGTTGTGCTGGCTCTTTTTATTCCGTTAATTATTTCCAGCGGTGGAAATTCAGGCTCTCAGGCAACTTCTTTAATCATCAGGGCAATGGCATTGAGGGAAATAAAACTTACCGATTGGTGGAGGATTATGAAAAGGGAAGTGCTCTCGGGATTATTGCTCGGAACAATTCTCGGTTCGATTGGATTTATCAGAATTTCTGTATGGGCAATGTTTTCAAATATGTATGGAGACCATTGGTTGTTAATCGCTTTAACAGTCGGCTTTTCACTTGTCTTAGTTGTAATGTGGGGTACACTATCCGGTTCGATGCTGCCGATGATTTTAAGAAAATTAAGATTCGACCCCGCTAAGTCATCAGCACCTTTTGTAGCTACTTTAGTTGATGTTACCGGATTGGTTATTTATTTCGGCGTTGCAATATTATTCCTAAGCGGTACATTATTATAAAGCAGAATTCTTATTACAGAAACATTCTTATTCCAGATAATTTTTCCTTAATAAACTTTTTCCGTTTTCAAAGGTTAATGAATTATCAAGAAACCAATTTGTAAATTCATAAAATTTTGATCGATAGGTAGGCAGCCAGTCCTGAAAAGTAACCGGTTCACCCTTCCTCATCAGCCAGTAATTATAGCATTCAAAATAACCTTTCGAAATCAGTTCCTTATGAAAATCAAAAATAACATTCGGGTATTTTTTATCAAATCCTGCAGCGTACCATTTCTTAATAAAATCTGTTCTTAGAGCACACATTTCTTTTACATCGAGACTATCCTCTAATTTCACTTCTGTGATGGAAATTGTCTGCTCAAACAACGAGCCAAACGTAAAATTATCATTTTTTTTCTTGCTCGAAAAATATATTCCGTGTGTGGAATCAGGCAGTGGGAAAATGCAATGTCTGTAAGCTCTATACAAAATTTCGCTGATAAGTTGAGACTTTTTAGAATTCTTCTCGAGATTCATAAACGCTTCACCGTAAAGAATACACCACAATTCATTATTAGTATTAAAAAAAGCCAAACATGTCCAGTAATAATTTGAGGGAAAATTCGGCTCAGCTTCGATTCCTTTTTCCAAATATTTCAGCGCTTCTTCATATTTTTCGTTTCCGAATTCACTTATTCCAAGCTCGAGATATAAACAACCCGAATTTGGAAATTTTTTCAAACCCGCTTTATATAATTTATCTGCATCCTTGCGGTATCCAAGCAGGTTCTGGCAATTCCCTGCGAGCTCATAGTAGATATCTTTAGAGTCTTTTTTATCAAGCAATTCTTCCACGATATCATATGCTTTAAGAATACTACCATATTCGAAATAAGCCATAGCAAGCTTATAATTATAATCTGTAACGTCAGGGTCAAGGTCAACTGCTTCGTTAAAA
This sequence comes from uncultured Ignavibacteria bacterium, assembly GCA_963806045.1. Classification (GTDB taxonomy): domain Bacteria; phylum Bacteroidota; class Ignavibacteria; order Tepidaquicellales; family Tepidaquicellaceae; genus DATCHW01. The sequence goes on from CAWDWP010000001.1 coordinate 806,283, forward strand.
CAGTGGAGAGCGGTCACTACATCTTCCTGAGACATGAAATCCATTCCTCTTTCGATTAGTTTCCGAGCTTTTTCTTTCTCTTCTTTGGTTTGGGAATAAGTATAGTTATTAGAATAATGAACGAGAACAAACACAGTTAAGACGAAGATAAGAATATTCGATAAAGTTTTGAGCATCATATAAAATTTAATATTTTAATGATTAAACTATTAATCTCGCTAACACCATTTGTTTAATAAATTATTATAATGATATTAAAATAAAATAGTGAGACAATTTTTTGACAGCAAATATCACCTCTATTCCAGTTAAGTCGAAGATTCGCAGAGAAGTAAGTATCCTCCTGACATTTCTGCACTTTTGAATTTTAAATTAAATTTTGACTTTTGACTTTTAAATTTTGATTTTTAATATAATATTCCTTAATAACAATAAATTAAATAATATCTATTAAAACATATATTTATGAAGACTAAGAAAGACTTTTTGAAGGAAACAATTCAGCATTTCGATATTAAATCGCATAACGTGGTTCCGCTTGTTGATTCATTTAAGGATATGGCATTCCAGGCAAGGAATTTATACCGTGCATCCAAATATTATGATATGATGCTTGCAGATGAAAAATGCTCCGTGATTTTATGTCTTGCCGGTTCACTTTTTTCCGCAGGATTGAAAAATGTTGTCGTTGATATGGTAAGAAATAAAATGGTCGATGCTATAGTTTCTACAGGTGCAATTATGGTTGACCAGGATTTCTTTGAAGGACTCGGTTTCAAGCATTATATCGGAACTCCTTTCGTAGATGATAACGAGTTAAGGGATTTGCACATCGACCGGATTTATGATACATTTATAGATGAAGATGAACTTCGTGAATGCGATATGACGATTGCAAATATCTGCGAAACTCTTGAAAGAAGACCCTATTCTTCGCGTGAGTTTATCTGGCATATGGGAAAGTACCTTTCCGAAAATGGAAAGAATAAAGATTCTGTTGTACTCTCCGCATATGAAAATAATGTTCCGATTTTCGTTCCTGCATTTTCGGATTGCTCGGCAGGTTTCGGGTTTGTTCATCATCAGTGGCATAACCCCGTGAACAATGTTTCAATCGATTCCGCAAAGGATTTTCTCGAACTTACAAAAATAAAGCTGGAAGCTTTCGAAACAGGAATATTTATGGTTGGCGGAGGCGTTCCGAAAAATTTCACTCAGGATACTGTCGTAGCCGCGGAAGTTCTTGAGCGGGAAGTTCCTATGCATAAGTATGCAATCCAGATTACAGTTGCAGATGAAAGGGATGGTGCGCTTTCAGGTTCAACTCTTAAAGAAGCAAGCAGCTGGGGAAAAGTTGATACAACCTATGAACAAATGGTTTATGCCGAGGCAACTATAGCACTGCCTCTGATTGCAGGCTACGCCTATCATAAAGGAAACTGGAAAAACAGGAAGAAACGTGAATTCCAGAAGATGTTCCTGTTGGAAAATAATCTGGTCAACAAACAAAATTCCTGATACTCTGTTACATCTCAGAACCCCCCATCCCCCCTTTATCAAAGGGGGGACATTGAGTTGAGATTATCGGTTTATTTAAGCATCTCTAAGCTATAATAAAATTTGAAATAAATTTTTATGCTAACCTCATTCATTATCCTATCACTTGGGTTCCTTGTTTGAACATAGATTATATTATTAAAAATATGTAATTTACTGTAATGAGGAATTCTAATGCTAATACCCGTAGCTGTAGTATGTACACCCGCGTTTTATTTCTTTCATTATTTCTGATTTTAACGCCAGCAGCGGGTTTTCGCAAATCAGGCAAATCAGACCCGCCAAACCGCCGTATGATCCCGAGGATACAGTAACTATTAAACCGGGTTTCGAATATAAATTCAAACCGGGCATGGTTCAGCTTGATTTGATAACTAATATACATATGCTCTCTTTTAGTCCTTCCTTTGATATGAATATTTTCCGCGTAGGACTGAACAGGAAAGAAGAATTCTATGTGGGTTCAAGAATTGGTGTTGATATTTTTACTGTTAAAAAAGGAGATAATTATGAGATAGGTTCTCCCTATCAGGACTTTAACCTGATGCTGTTCGGGAAAATGGAAAAAAAAGCTTTTCGTGTAGATGTTTATTCCGGTATGGCATTTCACCTCAATTCAGGTCCGGAGAGTGTGAGCTTGTTAAAAAAATTCTTATTTAAAGCAGGCGCTGATTTTCGGTTAAAGTTTTACAGGAATATAGCAGGACTGGTGGTAAAAGCATGGTATACAAAAGCAAATGTTATTTTTGGAATTGGCTTATTCGGAGGTTATGGTTTTATTGAAAGAAAATATTAAGTCGTAACTGTGACCCTCATCGAAATCCTGATCATTTCTCTAAGCCTTGCAATGGATGCTTTTGCAGTTTCAATTTGTTCAGGAACAAAAAAATCCGTCCGCGGAGTAAGACCTGTATTTCGTTTATCATTTCACTTTGGTTTATTTCAGTTCATAATGCCGGTAATCGGCTGGTATCTCGGTTTCAGGATTCTGGAATATATCGTTGCCTATGACCATTGGATTGCTTTGTTTCTTCTCTCTTTCGTGGGAATACGAATGATAAAATCCGGATTTGAAAAAGATGAATCCGATATCGGTGTAAATCCTTCGAAAGGTATTCAACTTAATTATGCTGAGTCTTGCGACAAGCATTGATGCACTTGCAATCGGACTTAGTCTCGCGATGCTGAATGTCAGCATTTGGTATCCTGCTATATTAATAGGAATTGTGACCGGTCTGATGTCAATTCTCGGAATTCGTCTCGGGATTAAGCTTGGGATGAAGTTCGGGAAAAAAATGGAAATCATTGGTGGATTGATTTTGATTATCATTGGTGTTAGAATATTGATAGAGCATTTGTATGCAATTTAATCTGTGAAAGGTTATGTTAAACAAATTATTATTTATAACTTTATTCCTTTTTGTAAACTGCAAAGGGGATATTCCATATCCAGATAAAAATAAATCCCTGATTGAACCCCGCAAATATACTGATTCGCTAAAATTAAATTATGATTCAGTTGTTAACGAAATGAAAAGTTTGCTAAGCAATGATTTTATTATAAAAACAAATTCCTGTTTTGTTATAGCGGGGAATGTTTCTGAAAATAAATTACAGAATATTATAGATAATACGATTATCTCCGCAGAGGAATGTTTTTATAATAATTATTTCGAAAAGAAACCTGATGAAATCATAAAAATATTTTTATTCAATGATGATAAATCATATCGGCTCTGGGCAAAAAGGTTGTATAATGATGATGAAGACCTTTCCCCATACGGATATTACAAATCTTCCCAAAAAGCAATGCTGATGAATATATCCACAGGGCTTGGAACTCTTGTACACGAACTCACTCACGCATTTGTTAGATACGATTTTTCTGATATTCCTTCCTGGTTTAATGAAGGTCTCGGCTCGCTGTATGAACGCAGTTCAATGATAAATAAGGAAATTAAAGGTCACGTGAACTGGCGGCTGCCCCGCTTGCAGGAATCCATCAAAGGGAAAACTTATACAAGTCTCGAATAATCTGGTGAATACGGATGATGAAGAATTCTATGGAAAGAACAGCGGATTTTATTATTCACAAGCCCGCTATTTATGTATGCTTCTTCAGGATAAAGGTTTGCTTGTTAAATTCTATAAAACTTTCCGTGACAGATTCAAAGAAGATAATACAGGCAAGAAATTCCTTGAGGAAATATTAAACAAAAATATATCCGATATAGACACCGAATTCAAAACCTGGGCACTGACTCTTGTCTTAATAATTAATATTAGTAATTAGTAATTATTAATTTTTCCGAATACAAATTATTTTTCAATTTTAAATTTCCCATTCAACTAATTTTATTAATCATTGCTTACTTTCACTTCTCTAATTATTCGTATTACTTTATAAATTTTATAAATGTCAGATTTCTTGTGAATCGTCGGAGGATATTTTGTGTTGATGGAATAAAGCATTATTCTTTCATCGTCAAGAAACCTTATTAGTTTCGCATTGCTCATATATGTTTCAGGAATCGTTTTAAAATTGACAACAACAGCTCTGCCGTCTTTTATCTTTTCCTTATCCTCTATGCATAAGAGCAAATCTCCGGGATTTATATAAGGTCTCATCGAATCTCCCCTTGCAATTGCAATGAAAGGATTGAGATAATGGCTCACATCAGTAAGTTCAACATATCTCAATGACTCATTGTTCAGCTGGTTATAAACGGGAACACCGCATTCCACCTCCACCAGAACAGGAATCTTCTTTGTTTTCTTAGTGCTTTCCTTTTTTATTGTCATCATTTCTCCTTCGCCGTTAAGCAGCCAGTTAAGATTGCATCCAACCTTATGAATCTTATTTAGTATTTGCGGAAGGGGAAGTCTTTCTCCGCTTATGTATTTATGCAGCATTTGCGGGGACATTTCTATCATCTCTGCAAATTCCGCTTTCGTGGAAGCAACTGCACTTGCGAATTGTGTGAGCCGGGCGCTGAAAATTTTTTTATCCATTTTAGTATTTGTTTTAATTGCACTTATAAATTAACTGTTTTACTTCATATTGACAATATTAAACATATAGTTTATATTTGTATATTAGGTTAAACCTTATCTTTAAAATAATACAAATAGATTATAAATGCAATACTCCCAAAAATAAATTAATAAAGATTATCAAATAATTTGTCAAGATGCTGAATACTTGTTTGCAGCATCTGTTCCGTATTAGTAACTATATGAATAAAATCAATAACTTATGCCTAAAAAATGCACTATAATATATAATCCCATTCCGGATTTCCCGGATTACTTCGCAGCATCAAATGGTAAAATATATTCTGTAAAGCAGAATAAAGGAGATGCGGATAAATTCAACACCACGCTTCAGAGAACTTACCGCATATATCCGGCCGGGTTCTAAATATCTTTCCGTTAATATTATAAGGAATAAGGAAAAGATTTCATTTAATGTCCATAAACTTATCGGCTGGGCATTCACAGGAAAAAATCCTTTCGATTATTGCTTTTATCATAAGAGGAAAAATTATCTCAATAACAAACCTGAAAATATAGATTATTTTAAATTCGAGATTACAGATGAAAATGAAAACCGTCTGAAAGAAATTGAATTAAAGGAATTTGAATGTCTTTTCAAAAAAGCAGTTAATTATGATTACAGAAATAAAATCTGGAAAGACTACGAAGTCCTGAAACTAAAAGATAATACAAAACTGCTGATTAATTTTCTGAAAATATACCTGACAGCGAAGAAAATGATATAATATTTAACTGCCCGGTCCGGACTTCAGTATTTTAATGAATCAAAAATATGTTGATTTTTTAATTAATAAAAATTAAAATAGGATATAGAAATTTTATTTGGAGGTAATAAAATGAAAAAATTATTTTACTTCTGTTTAATTTTACTTCTTTTCAGCCAGCAAATCTTATTCTCAGATAATCTATAGCCCCAAAGTTGATTCTATAATAAATCTTGTTTCGCTTCCGGGTATAACTAAATATGCAAAAGAGTTAAGCGGGGATACAATTACATATGATTGGTGGTTTACCTTATCGCATATATTCAAGATATTATTTATCTCCATCTAAATTAAAAGCCGCGACAATATATATTATGAAAAATTTCAGAGTTATGGATTAAATCTGCAGTATCAGATTAATGATTTCAAGTTGTACAAATGTCATAGCCACTAAAATCGGTTACAAAATATCCTAATCAATATTTTATTATTTGAGCGCATTATGACGATATACTTATCCACTATTTTGCCAACTCCTTATGATACAGTACCCGGTGCAGATGATAATGCTTCGGGGGTTTGTGCGGTACTTGAATCCGCAAGATTGCTGAGTCAAGTTTTAATTCTTCATTATTCATTAAATTTGTTGTATTTGACAAAGAAGAAGTAGGTCTGCATGGGAAGTAGAGCTTTTGTTGATTCAATTTCTGCAAGAGGAGATACAATTAAAGGAGTTTAAACTTGATATGGAATGCCTAGGATGGAAAATGGTAATAATTAAATGTCGATGTTTATACAGATTAAATTCAATATTATTAGCTCAACAATTGGAGCAAGTAATTACAAACTTATCAGATTGAATGCCATACTTAAAAGTATTATGGTATGAGTTTTGGTGACCAGGTGATGATTTTACATTTTGGCCAGAGAAATATAAAGTCAATTATTCTCATTGAAGATTATCACGACAGCTAATAAATCCAAATCTTCATTCTAAAACTGATAAAGTCAGTACATTCAATTTACCTTTTTCATAAAATATGGTAAAAACAACCGTCGGTTTGTTTTCAGCTTGGGCGGGCAGATATTTTGCACGTATAGACCATACTCCTCTTCCGTCGTTCTATGATACAACAAGCAGAATTGCGGATGTATATATTAATTATCCGACGGCATTAGGAGGTGGAACAAATGCACCGAGATTATATTATAGACTATGGAATGGTTCATATAATTATGTAAATCCGTCAAGCGTTTATCAGAATAATTATAAATTTCTTATTCCCGGATTCCCAAGGGGTTCAAAGATATCATATTATATAGCATCGCAGGATTCAGCAGGGACTTTTGTGTTTACTCTTCCAGCCGGAGGAGGAGGGATAAATCCACCCGGTACAACACCGCCACAGCAGCAATTTACATATTATGTCTGGACAAATAAAATTGTAAATTCAAATACTGTCCCGAAACCAATAACAGGATTCCTGACACAGGATACTATTCATATTCAGACTCCCGGTAGTGTAGTTGATATAAATGTAACTCTTAATCTGAATCATACAAATGACGGGGATTTATGGATAAGTCTTTTCAAAAGCAATATTTCCGATTTAAGTAAATATAATGGAATTGGCGGACAAAATTTCACAAATACTATATTTGACGATAGTGCAGCAATATCTATAACTCAGGGAAATCCTCCATTTACGGGAAGATATAAACCGCAAACCCCGCTTTCTGTTATTAATGGAAGTGAACTATCAGGTAACTGGATTTTAAGAATAATAGATAAAGGAACAGGAAATACAGGTACATTATTGAACTGGAGTCTTGAATTTATTTACGCACCCACTGTCACAGTTAAAGAGATATCAACATTAATTCCGTGATAAATATTTTTTATACCAGAATTATCCAAACCCTTTTAATCCGGTAACAAAGATTCGTTTTGAAGTTCCGGCTTCATTGTCATTCACGCATTCTCCTGGCGGGAATCCATACATTAGGTTGATGGTGTTCGACATCACAGGTCGTGAAATCCAAACACTTGTGAATGAACAATTACAACCGGGAGTATATGAAGTTACATTTTATGGAAGCAATTTGGCTAGTGGTATTTATTTTTATCAGTTAAAATCAGGAGATTTTATACAAACAAAAAGAATGGTTCTTATCAAGTAACTTCAAATTTTGAAGCATACTCATTGTTAAGAAGTGATAGGAATAAATTTTAAATTTCCAATTTCAAATTTAAATTTTTTTCTACTCCACGAACCTGTGCTTCAGGTTCATTATATCCCTGCTCGGAACAACGCCAAGGAGTTTTTCATTTTCATCCATAATCGGAATTGCCCTGTATCCATACCTGGCAAACATTGCCGAAGCCTCCTTAAGTGTACTGTCTGGTTCAAGTGATATTACATTATCATTCATTACATCTTTTATAAGTGAATCATCATTTTCTTTCAGTATTTCTTTTAAATCAATCACGCCAAGAAGTTTGTCGTGCTTATCGACAACATACAGATACATTATCACATCTTTATCTTTTGCAATCGAAGGGAAGTTATCTTGTATATGCCCGACAGTCTCATTCGGAGAAATTTTTATAATATCTTCCGTTGTATAGTCAAGTATTTTTTCTTCCTGCTTATCGAGAATAGATTGAATTTTTTCAACATCTTCTTTATCCAGCAGTTCCATTATAGAACGAGCTGTATCTACAGGCAAAACTCCTAAAACATCCGCCGCCTGTGCGGGAGTCATTTCATTTATCAGCAGGGCAACTTTTTCTTTCTTGAGCGATGATACAAGTTCTCTCTGAACGTTGGGGTCGATTTCCTCAAGTGTATCGGATGCAAGCTCTGTATCTAAGTGTTCGAATAGTGTGAGTCTTTCTTCACTATCAAGTTCTTCCAGCATATCGGCAAGGTCAACCGGCGGTATATCTTCGAGAGTCTCTTTCAGTATATTTAGTTTCACTGTCCCCTTGAATCTGCTGAAATTAGGGTGAAGCGGTTGAATGTAAACCCAGGGCAAGGGCTTTTCCTTAATCTTATTAGCCAGGTCAGTTAAAAATTTTGAACGCTTGTTCATTTTACCTTTGTACATGCTTTTAGCGCTTGAGATAAATGCAAGTTTATATATATAGTGTGCAAGCCTTCTTAATCCCATTCTCCTCATCATTCCGTATTTACTAAAGTCAGCAGCAACCACAAAAAGTTTTTTTCCGGAAAAAGCCATCTTTACGTCATATACCACTTCCAGTTCGTTATCTTCTATATCAAGAACTTTTTTATCTAGTATATGGTCTCTCAGGAGCAACTCATTATCTCCCGGCTCCCCTTCATATTTTTCAATATTTTCTAAATCAACAAATACTTTTTTCTTATCTATATTTATAACTTTTTCATATGGAATGAGAAGTGATTTATCACCGAATGACCTTGTCACTACAAGGTGAGTTACTTCCGGAATTTTCCCGGTCTCAACTATGAGTAAATCTGCAAGCTTTCCGATTTTTTTTTCATTCCGGATTATTTTTGAATCCAGAATTTCCGTAAGGAAGCAATCTTTCTCAGCTGGTTTTTTTATTAGCTCACTCATGTATTTTCTATTTAAAATTTACTCAATACTTTTTGTTTTTAAAACCAAAACTCTTATTTAATAATCGTTATGAATTTATATATCAGGATACCAACAAGAAAAAGAAGATAAAATCTCAGGAAAACCAGAGCATATCTCACAACCGGAGTCATTTTTACACGAGGAACGGAAAACTTTTCGTTTATTTCTTTTATTCTGACAAACCTGTTATCGAAAAATCTCTTTATTCTTTCTTTCATAATCTTTGGTTATAAAATTTATGCAAACCATTCTGGGAACAATGCACTCAAGGCATACAAAGTCGAAAGTATGATAATTGCTATAGCTATTGTTAAACTGATAACATTCTGTGCCGTTGTGTTTTTATATTTACCCATTACCTCTTTATCATTCAGCAGTAAAATTAAAAATACAAGGATAGCGGGCAGCAATGTAACCGAAATCACCTGAACGAATAAAGTAATTAAAACCAGAGGTGCTCCCGGAATCAGAACAACTGCTCCTGCCGTTATAAGTGTAATAAAATAACTTGCGTAAAACCATGGAGCTTCTTTTATTTTATTGTTAAGTGAGTGTGCCCACCCGAAAATTTCTCCGAATGCCCATGAACTTGCAAGCGATATGCAGATTGCACCAAGGAACCCTGCATCAAAAAGTCCGATTGCAAGAAATGTGCCTAAATATTTGTTCATTCCCATCAGCATTTCAGATGCCTGTGCGGCACTTTCAATCGGTACCCCATTTAAAACTGTTCCGGTAACGATTACTATAAAAATTGCTACTATTACAGTAAACAAAGAACCAATTAATGTATCTGCTTTTCCGAATATAATATCTTTTTCGTGCAAACCTTTATCGACTACTGAACTCTGCTGGAAAAAAACCATCCACGGTGCGATGGTCGTTCCGATATTTGCCATCAGGAAAAAGAAAATTTCGTTATTGAAGCCCCCCGGAAAATTCGGAACAATACCGACTCTTAATATTTCCGAAACAGAAGGCTGAACCATAAATGCACAGGGAATATAGATGAGGTTCAATGCTGCAAACACAAGTGCGATTTTTTCCCACGTCCAGTATTTGCCCTTTATCACCATCACTGCAAATATCAAACAAACCAGAATTATTGTTATAACGGGAGGAATTCCGAATATACTCATCGCTGCCGTCATACCGATAAATTCGGTTATCAGCGTAAGCCAGTCAACGAGTATTAAATCAACTAATGAAAACCATCCCCAGAACGGACCGAAGGAATCGAATATTGCTTCTGCGTGTCCGCGCTTTGTAACTGCACCGAGCCGAACTGTCATTTCCTGAATATAGTAAGCGACAGGAAGCAGAATTACCAAGAACCAGATTAAATGATAACCGAATTTTGAACCTGTGGCAGCATAAGTCGTAATCCCCCCTGCATCATTATCGGCAAGCATGACTATAACACCCGGACCTGAAATAATCAGATACAGCTTTATGGCTTTCGCATACTTTCTGTAAAAATAAAAAAGCTTTGCCAGTAAGTTCATAAAAAATTTCCTATTTAACGATTTATAACCTCAGAGCAAGGTTTCTAACGGATTATTACGTAAGACTTAGTCAGTAAGAGTTTTAAGAGTTAATCAATTCGGTCTCTTTATGCGGGATTCATTTCAAACGTATTCTTCAAATCATTTTCAAAATACATTTTTTTATCAAAAAAAGAATATTTGCGAATTTATTCCTCTGAATATAATAAAAAGCCTCTTACTCCTTAAAAATTATTTCACAGAGATACACAGAGTTGAACACAGAAAAACACAGAGCAATATTTTCCTCTGCGTTACTCTGTGATAAGTCTCCGAGACACTCTGTGAAAGTTTTTTGCTGTTATTATAAATGTCAATTAATAATTACTAATTATTAATTATTAATTATTAATTATTCGCGGTAGCATATGCTTTTAAAATCACAGTAAACACAACGGCTCTCATCCTCGGTTTGAGTAAATTCGATTTCCGGATTGAACAATTCTTCCAAAACTAAATTTAATGTGATTTCGAATTTTTTAATTTCCTCCGTATCTAAAGAATTATCTTTTACAAATTGTAGGAATCTTTTAGAATCTCTTATTAGATATAACCCGGGGTTGACCTTCGCACCTGGATTTTCTTCTAAAAATAAATAACTGTAAAAGAGTATCTGGAAAGTTTCTTTATATTTACTATTAGTAATAAGTTTTTCAAAAAATTCAACTGAATTATCTATATTTAACTTTCTGATTTCACTCGCCGAGGTTTTATAATCAATTATTCTGTAAACATCATCTTTCTTTTCAAGCCTGTCTATTTTACCCGTAAGTGTAATCATTGTATCGTCATTAACTTTCTTCATTCCTTTTAAGGTGAGCTCCAGACCTGCAATTGTAAACGGCGCATATTCAATATCCTTTTTGATTATTCTTTCAGCAAGTTTTCTTATAATACTTTTTATAAGTATATTTCTTCCCTGTATATTAATGTCAATATTTTCTTTTTTGAGAGATTTCAATCCTTCAATAAAAATTGAATCATATTCTATATCTAATCTTTTTGAAATTAATTCGAGTTCTTTGTTCGTAATCAATTTATTTAGATACGGCGTATATAATATTTCCATTACTTTGTGAAGAACGCTGCCGAGCGAAGCGGAATCCAGAACCTCGAGGACATCTTCCTCCTCTTTTAATCGCGCAATTCTCTTCAGGTAAAACTGCAATTTACAGTTCAGGTAATCAGATATTGCGGTAGCAGAGAATCCTTTAATGTTTTGAAGCTGTTTTAAAATATCATCCGATTTTTTAATATTTATTTTCTTCTTTTTAATAAATACTGCTTCTGTGGATGCGCTGGAATGTGAAAAAGTAATATTATTATTAAATTTTGCCAGCTCATATTCAATCTGCAATAAATATCTGCTGATTTCTCCTGAACTTTCATCTGCTTCTGTATTATATATCAGGTTAATATTTTTAGCTCTCTGCATAAGCCTTAAAATATAATATGCCGTTATAGCGTCATTATCCTGATAGACAGGCATCCTGAATGCTTTTCTGAGCGGGTAGGGAATAAAGCTGTTCTGAACTTTCCCCGCAGGAATAACCCCTTCATTCATCGAAAGAATTATTACATTATCAAAGTCAATTGCTCTCGTTTCAAGTAAACCCATAATCTGCAAACCCTTCAGAGGCTCTCCTGTTAAGGGAATCGAAACATTGCCAAGAATATCAACGAGTATTTTCCAGAAAGTCTCTTCAGTTATTGAAGTTTTATATTTATTCAGAATATCTTCAAAGCGGTTCAGTTGAAGTATCAATGTGTAAATATATTCAAGCTGGAATTTCTCATATGCAGTCTGCTCTTTTTCAAATTTATCCGAAATCATTTCAATTATCACTCGGATATAATTGAATATTCCGCCTATATTTCCCGCTTCCCTGAATATCGCTTTTAATATTTCCGGTGTATCTTCTTTTATTAAATCACTTTTACCGGGATATACAAAATTTTCATCTGAAATTCTTCGATAGAGAATATAATTGTAATCAGGATTAAAAATCTTAATATAAGGATGGAGTAAAATTCCGGAGACATCTTTGTGATAAAACTTTGCTCTCCCGCCTGCACTTTTCAAATTATTTTGCAAAGATTTAAGGAGCTGAAGAAGATTATATAACGGAGTGCTCTTAAACCTGAATCCCATCGTAACGTTTAGTGCAGGGATAGAATCAGGCAGTGAATACAGAACGGGAAGTATCATATTCTCTTCAACTATTACAATAGCTGTCTTTTCCGGTATGAAATCTTTTTCTTCGGAAAGTTTTTTAATAATGCTCCCGGCTAGTTTTGCCTCTCCGACTTTCAATGGAATACCCGTAACATTCAGAATTTTCTTTTCTGATTGCAAATTGTTATCAATCCAATGTGGGTTATCAATTTTAAAAGATTTAAAATTCTTTCTCAGGAAATATCCTGCCTCCTGCATTTCATCCTCAATATAATAGTTATCGCAGTCCCAGAAAATTTCTGCTATCCCGTCTTTAACTAATTTATTAATTATTTCTTCCTCACATTTATTAAGCGAATTGAAGCCTGCAAAGTAAATTCTGTTCCAGTCAATCTTTAATTTCATTATTTTTAAATCGTTCACATATATCCCTGTGAGCCATTCCTTCGTATGCGATGCCCTGCTCTTTCAGTGATTCTCTGAATCTGGTATAAACATTACCCATCATTTCCCATATTTTAACAAAGTCATTTTTCAGGTCGGTAGTATTGCCGTCTAATATTGTGCTCCAGAATTTTTTAAATTCTTCCTGCATTTCGACAGGAAAAGCTTCTTCGATTTCTTTATAATCTATTATTTTTTTAAACAGAAGTCCGGCATCTGCAAGATATTTATCAGTATCATCAAAATCCTTCAGAACCATATCTCCCCAGGAATAAAATCTGTCAAAACTTTCTTGCTGGTTGAATAATTTATGAAGTTCAAAAATTAAAAAGAGTCTGTCTGCAATCGTGTATTTAGAATACTTCTTCAGGAAATCTTCTATGCTTAGAATAGTAGGTGACCAGATAGGGGATTTTAGTTTTTTGGAAAGAATATCCCTGAAATATATCCCTGCACGCCTGGATGGAAATACAACACACACTCCGGAAAGATTTTCTTTCCCATTCTTCAAAACCTCGTCAGCTATTTTTTCCAAAAATGAAACCATATATTAATAATTTAAAAATATTTTTACATTTAACATCCCCCTCTCAGTTCAAGGAGAGGGGCAGGGGTGAGGTGTAAATTATTCTCACCACTTGGTTTTTTTACATAACTAATTTAATTCAACAATCTTTATCATATCTTCATACTCATCATTTATATACATCAGATATTTTTCTACTTTTTTAAATTTCATTTCTTCTAAAATCTTAGCGTATCTCATCACCTGTTTTTTATCATCTTCTTTTTCCTTCCCTGTCTTATAATCTATTACGCAGGCAGTATCATTTTTCATTATTACCCGGTCAGGTCTCAGGAAGTTACCATCGGGAAGAAGAATTTCTGATTCAGTTTTCACCTGCCAGTCTTTCGAAAACCATTCAGAAGCTTTCTTATTATTCAAGACCGATAATGCTTTATGTTTAAGTTCTTTTTTCACTTCATCTGTTATTACACCTTCATTCTGCATCTCTAAAATCGCCCTGTCTATATCCCCGGGAGTAACGACTAAAGAAAGTAAATCGTGAAGCAGCACTCCCCACTGAGTTTTTGATTTCAAGTTTTTCATCTTTTCTTACTTCCAATTTTTTATATTTCGGTTTGATAATGATTTTCTTGTACCATTCTGTAGAAATATAATCAGTCATTACAATTGAAGTATATCGGTCTTTTTTCTTTCCGGACTTTTTCTTTTCTTTCTTGCCTGTTTCATAAACTTCACCGTCTGTAAATTCTTCTTTCTTATTTGTTTTTTCCATTAATACTGCTTCAATCACTTTTCTGACTCCATCCTTCGAACCTTTAGAAGGAGCAATTACATATAATCTTTCTATGGCACGTGTAAACGCAACATAAAGTAAATTCAGGTTATCAATTTTAGTGAGATAGTATTCATTTAAGAAATCATTATCAAAATAAGTATCCATCAAATCCTTTGAAGCTTTAACAAAAAATGCTGACGACTTATTAAATGGTGGTTTGTTTGACGATACTACAATCAGTTCTTTTCCGCTTTTTATATCAAGGTCCCAGTTGGCAAATGGAATTATTATAACTTTGTTCTGCAATCCTTTTGCTTTATGTACCGTCATTACTCTTATTGCATCAAGTTCTTCGGGGAGTGAGATTGACTGGTCCTCTTTATTTTCTTCCCACCAATCGAGAAAACTTATCAGGTCTGTATTGTTTTTTTTCGAATATTCTAAAATCAAATCCTGAAATTTGACTATGTATGCATCAGGCTCTTTATTTAATGAAAATATTTGTATAAGCGTTTCGATTAATTCATAAACCGTCAGACTGCTAAGCGAAGCTTTGATTTTAGTATTATCATCACTTCTGAAAAAGCCGTCTGGTAATGAAGTTAAAAATAGTTTATCAAAGTCTTTGCTGTGTTTATTAAATATGCTGTCCGGCTCCCGCTCTTCACCATTAATATAGACAAGGAAGTTATAAAGCATTTCTGTCCGGGAAAGAAAATCTTTATGGTTAGAAATGAATTTAAGTGTTTTTATCAGGAAATTAATTTTCTGTGAACTGTATAGCAGCAACGAATCTGTCGAAACAACTTTCAATCCTGCTTCCGCGAGATAGTTTGCAGCTTCGGCTCCTTCGCTATTCATTCGGGTGATGATAGTAATATCTTTATATTCAAATCCGTCATTTATGCATTCCCGCACCTGCTCTATCATTCTGTCTTTTGCTTTGTCATTTTTTCTTCGCTCTTCATCATCTGATTTGTAAAATGTGAAATTTACATACCCACCATTTTTATCTTTATCCGGAGTTTGTTCCACTGAACTGTATGTTTTTTCTATCAGTTCTGAATATTTACTATCTGCTCCCGGTTCATCACTTTTTAAAAGATATTTTGTTTTTGCGCTTTCAAAGAAATCATTGTTGAATTTTACAACCTCATCATAGCTTCTGTAATTTGTGTCTAATAATTTGTTCTCCATTCCTTCTTTGAAATTTTCAAGGTCGTTGTATATCTGCTCCAGCATCAGCCTCATATTTCCATTTCGCCACCTGTAAATTGCCTGCTTAACATCTCCAACTACCATTGAAAAATTATTCTCGCTCAATGAATTGATTATAAGTGGCAGGAAATTTTTCCACTGGTAATTAGATGTATCCTGAAATTCATCTATTAAAAAGTTTTTTATCTTATTTCCGGTTCTTTCATAAATGAACGGACAGTTATCACCTGATATTATGCTCTCAAGCATAAAATTAATATCGGAAATAAAAAGGAGCTTGTTATCTTTCCTGTAATCGCGCAGTTTCCTTGCAAGGTCTTCGAATATTCCTATAATATATATTGTATTCAGAACAGCACGAGCTGAGTAATATTCTTTTTTATTATTTTCAAAATGTAAAATTACATCGTTTAGAATTTCTTCGAGTCCATCATTAAGTGCAGCATTTATATCGGAAATTCTTTTGGATGCTTTGCTCCACCATTTGGTTCTGTCGTGATAGGCATCTAAAGTGCGTTTGCCGGGTGCGTAATCCTTGTCTGTTCTGATTTTTCTAAGAATATATCCCATTACACCTGATTTACCATAACAGAAGTCTTCAACTGACAGACCGTTGTTATTCATTATCTCTTCAGCATTTTTGCTCATCTCCTCCATGAAGTTTTCGAAACTATATCTTATGTTCTTCATATCCTTCGTTAAATCATTCACACTTTCTTTTGAATCTGCAAAATCTATTTCCTCAAGTATGTTTTTCCTTTCTCTGTATCTTTCCTTGAATATTTCCTTTGCAAGTTCTTTAATGTGCTTATCTATTTTCCATCCTTTGCCTTCATCAATGTTGTTATAAACTAAATCTGTTAAGTAAGTAGTAAGTTCTGTGTTTGTACCTATTTCATCCAGCATGTCGTCAACCATTTTTTCAAGAATGTCATCCTGCTTCAGTTCAATGTCATAGCCTATTTGCAGTTTCACCTCCCGGGCAAAACTTCTTAATATCCTTGTAAAAAAGCTGTCTATTGTGGATACTGAAAAATCAGAATACCCGTGAAGAATTTTCTTCAGAACTTCTTTGGATTGTCCGGGGATATCTTTAATGTGCGTTTCGGTTTCCAGGTCGTTTCGTAATTTTTCTTCACCTCCCTCAGCTAAGTTTCTTAAAGAATCAATAATCCTTAATGCCATTTCATCGGTGGCTTTAATAGTAAACGTTACTGCTAGGATGTGTGAGAAATCCGATGGATTGCGTAGAACTATTTTAAGATATTCTTTTACTAAAGTATATGTTTTGCCTGATCCTGCTGATGACTGATAAACTAAAAAATTTTTCATTTGAATATTCATCCGTACTTGATTTTCAGAAATAACATCATGCACATAATAATGAATGATATGCCGTTAGCAGCAATTAGAGGTGTATTCAAAATGAGTATTCCGTAAATAAGCCATAATCCAATTCCCGTTAACAGCATAAGCAATGTCTGAATTGATAAATCCTTTGTATGCTTTGTTCGTATAGCTTTTATTGACTGGGGCAAAAATGAAAATGTCGTAAACCCCGCAGCTACAAGACCCAATATTAATATCAGATTATCTTCCACTAATTTATTAAATTTGTGTTACTATTTTTCTTTTTCCACTTTCCCCGTCGTTTACGACGGGGTATAATTTCACAACTAATCCGGCTTTAGCCTAAAAACAAGTATACAGTTTGTTTCGGTTTTCCATTTTCCCCGTCGTTTACGACGGGTTATATTACACAAACAACTCCGGCTTTAGCCTAATCTCCAATTCCTAAAGCTTTTGTAATATCTCTAAGTTCTTCTTCAAATGATTTTTTCTTGTGATGCTCTTCTTGATTATCAATATATTTTCTAACAATATTAACTAAGGATTCACTCACAGAAATAGCATAATAGTCATTTTGCCATTCAAATTTTCTATTAAGCAGCTTTTGTGAATTTATCCAGTGGGATGATTCACCTTTAATAAGGTTCATTATCTTGGATATATTCTGATCGTTTCCTAAAGAAATTAAGCAGTGAACATGTTCAACAGAACCATTAATCCTTTCGATGAATATTCTATTATTCATGGAATATTCTTTAATATGAGCGAATAATTGTTGACGAATTTCTGTTGTCAGAACAGGCATTTTATCTTTAGTATTCCAAACGCAATGTACCCAGATTTTGATGAAAGACATAAAACTAGTTTATTATTTTGGCTAAAGCCGCGTTAGTGATGGTATTTCAACCCCGTCGTAAACGACGGGGTAACTAAAAACTTTTTCCATATTTTCTGTAATCCTTCAGTATTTAAAGCAAGATAATAATAAATATTTTCTATTTTTTCCACTTTCCCTATTGTACATGTTTGATAATAGACATAAAACTCGATTATTATTTTGGCTAAAGCCGCGTTAGTGATGGTATTTCAACCCCGTCGTAAACGACGGGGTAACTAAAAACTTTTTCCATATTTTCTGTTACCTTCAGTATTTAAAGCAAGATAAAAATAAATATTTTCTATTTTTTCCACTTTCCCTATTGTACATGTTTGATAATAGACATAAAACTCGATTATTATTTTGGCTAAAGCCGCGTTAGTGATGGTATTTCAACCCCGTCGTAAACGACGGGGTAACTAAAACCCTATTCACATTTGTTATTCTTCACGACGTTTAAAGCGAAGTTTTAAAAAATGTTCTATCTTTTCCGTTTTCCCCGTCGTTTACGACGGGGTATAGTTCACAAAAGATTCGGCTTTAGCCTAAACTTTTAAACAACTTCTCACTTCACCCTCTCCAGCACATATGTGGAAGCAGCATCTTTGTTTATTCTTATCTGTTCCATAGAATCCCTGTCGCGTACCGTAACTGTTCCGTCTTCAAGTGTCTGGGAATCAACCGTTATACAGAAGGGTGTCCCGCATTCATCCTGCCTTCTGTATCTTCTGCCCACCGCACCTGAGTCATCGTAAAATACTCTGAAATATTTTCTTAAATCTTCAGTAATTCCGTGAGCAAGTTCCGGCATTCCATCCCTGTTTACAAGCGGGAATACCGCAGCTTTAACCGGAGCAAATGCAGGATGGAAATGCATCACAGTCCTCACTTCGGATGTAATGCTTCCGTCTGAATTTTCTTTTTTCAGTTCTTCTTCTTCGTATGCATCAACAAGAAAAGCCATTAGACTTCGAGAAGCTCCCGCTGATGTTTCTATCACATATGGAATAAATTTTTCTTTTGACTGTTCATCAAAATATTCCATCCGTTTCCCTGAATATTCCGTGTGCCTTCCCAGATCATAGTCCGTTCTGTTGTGTATCCCTTCTATTTCTCCCCAGCCAAACGGAAATTCGTATTCTATATCAGCAGCTGCTTTTGCATAATGTGCAAGTTTATCAGGAATCAGGAATCGCATTTTATCTTTTTTCATTCCGTATTTTACGAACCAGTCGAATCTTACTTCTTTCCAGTACTCAAACCATTTTTCATCTTCACCCGGTTTAACAAAAAACTGCATTTCCATTTGCTCGAATTCGCGTGTCCTGAAAAGGAAATTTTTCGTATTTATCTCATTCCGGAAAGCTTTTCCTATCTGCGCAATTCCGAAGGGAAGTTTCTGCCTTGATGATTCTTTCACGTTAAGGAAATTCACATATATCCCCTGTGCTGTTTCCGGTCTCAGGTAAACAGCAGCTGTAGAATCTTCCATTGGACCAATAAAAGTCTTGAACATCATATTGAAATTTCTTGCCTCTGTGAATTTACCTTCCTGATGGCATTTGATTGCTTTTCGTCCTTTATAGGCTTTGTTTCCGCATTCGACGTCATCAAGCTGGTCTGCTCTGAATCTCCCTTTGCATTCTTTGCAGTCAACCATCGGATCAGTGAAATTCTCAACGTGTCCGGATGCTTCCCACGTCCTCGGATGCATCAATATTGAAGCATCAATGCCTTCAATATCTTCGCGGAATGTCATTTCACGCCACCAAGCTTCTTTAATGTTTCTCAGAAGTTCAACACCAAGCGGACCGTAATCATAGCATCCGTTCAGACCTCCATATATTTCGGATGATTGAAATATAAATCCCCGTCTCTTTGAAAGGGATACGATTTTCTCCATTATATCTGTTTTCTGATTTCCTTTTGCCAATTTTGCTGTGAATTTTAGTGAAAAAAAGAAATTTACTAAATATTAAATTAACAATGTATTCAATTTGAGATGAGAACGATTTAAAAATCTTAATTGATTAATCATTTTAAAATCCATAAATTTTATTAAAAATCAATATGATTGAAAAATCCACTATAAAATTCTTACAGGACCTTAAAAAGAACAATAACCGCGAATGGTTTGAGATTAATAAATCAAGATATCTCGAAGCCAAAAGTGATATGGAGAATCTTACCTGGCAGCTAATTAAAGGACTTTCCGAACAGGATGCGGAAATCGCAAATTCAAATCTCAATACAAAAAACTGTATGTTCCGCATTTACAGGGATGTGAGATTCTCAAAAGATAAATCTCCTTATAAAATAAATATGGGGGCTTCATTCAATGTAGGTGGTAAAAAGGTTCATAATGCAGGGTATTATTTTCATCTTCAAAATAAAAACGTATTCATAGCAGGTGGAGTATGGATGCCGGAATCAAAGGATTTAAAACTTATCCGGGATAGAATAAGTACGAACTTTCATGAATTTGAAAAAATTATTGAAAAATAAATCTTTTATAAAATTTTTTCCCGATGGACTCGATAGGGAAGAACAATTAAAAAAAGTTCCCAGGGGATATAATGAAAATAATCCTGCCGCTGAATATATCAGACTTAAAAGTTTCACCGTTTCTCACTTTTTACCTGAAAACCTGATTTTCAAAAAAGAACTTCTTCAATATATCCTGACCGGTTTTAAAGCTATGCAGCCGCTTATAAAATTTTTGAATGATGCAGTTATCGGAATGGAAAAATAATTCTGTTCCGAATTGTCTTTGTAAACCAAATTTAAAAATATTTCTAACAAATTTTTTTCACATTGAATTATTCCCAATTTAATTTCCATTATAACATAAAATTAAACAAGAGTTTATTATGAATTCAAAATTACTTTCTTACATATTCATTTTCATTTTTTCTTTACCTTATTTCATTTTCTCAAAAAATTAATTATGAAACAAAAAGTTACAAAGATAGTAGTATCGCTAAAAGATATAGCATCTCTGTAAATTATCCTCAGGTTGTCAATTTTAAAGATAATAGGTGTGCAGAATAAAATAAATTCATTCATAAAAACAGAAATAAATGAAATCTCAGATGATTTTGTAAAGCGAATTGGATGAGTGGGATGTCTCAGAGATACCCGCAGATTTCAGTAGTGAGTTTGATTGTAGTTTTACTATTCCTTATGCTCAGGATAATATCTTCAGTGTTGCATTTGAAATATATACATACTATGCAGGTGCGGCTCATCCGTTTTCGTATGCATACTGTTTGAATATGGATCTCGTAAGAGCAAAAGAGATGGATTTTAAACTTATGTTCAAAGATGAAAATACAGGTCTTAATAAATTATCGGATTATTGTTTTAAGGAACTTAAAAAAAGAAACGACACAGAGGATATTTGCACTGATGATGAGTGGCTGAAAGAAGGAACAAAACCCGATACGGAAAATTATAAAAGTATTTCAATTGAACCTGACGGTCTTCTTGTTATTTTTAATTCATATCAGGTTGCATGCTATGCAGCAGGTCCGCAAACAGTTTTGATACCATATTCAGAATTGAAAGGAGTTATAAATCCAAACGGTCCATTGAATTCATTCATAAAATAATTTTATCGTAAAATATCCGTTTCTGATGATGTGGTAGCTCGATTTTTTTATTATTAATTTGACTAATTATAAATTCTTAATTGTTCCTTCTAACCGGCTTATCTTCTCTCAAAATAAAATCCGGTAGTCTTGTGCTAACAGATTTCACAAGTGTTTCCGGAACAAATTGTCCTTTGGGATCTTTGTCAATTTTCATCGTTTCAACTTTCTCATCGGAATCAAAATATATAAACATATTTTCACCTTCGGAGATATTCACTCCATTCGCTTTTTTATTTTCATAAAGGAAATAAATGCTGTTGGAATTTGTCTTAACGTCGTCAATGATATTTTTCCGTCTTTAAAATACATCGTAATGTCATTACCGCTTATCTGGTCATACCTGTCATTGAAATCCGGCACCTCAAGATTCTGTATAATTACAAGTGATTTTTTTGTGTTTTTCAGCGAGTCAAGTTTTCTGTCATATATTGTTTCAATTTTTCGTTCTTTCAGTGAAGCATGTATAGAGTCCCCCGTCATCTGCATATTGTCCTGCCATACAACAGGGTCTATCATTAACGAAATATTTTCGTTTCCCTCGTGTATTCGTTTTTGAGTATAATGCATGTCCGCTCTTCGATAAAAATTTATCCCTTATAATTTCCACATTTCCTTTGGCAATATAATACTCCGGCTTCACTCTGAATGCTTCCATTTGGTCGCTGTATATGAAAAGTGTATCACTCTCTTTCCCAATCTGAAGCAGTTTTACATTTCCTTTTATAATGAATAATTCTCTAGTTTCGTAATTCTCAAGATAATTTCCTGTTATCTGAATATTGTCATTCGGGTTGTCAATTTTTACGTTACTTTTTGCAATTGATTTTTTTTCGAATGAAAAATTTGTTAATGTATCTGAAGTTATTGTAGTTGAATCACTTACAATCTTCACTCTTGAAATTCCGACGGTCTTTCCCAGGGTTTTGTAAAAATCAATATTATCTGCATATATTACTGCAGAATCCGTTGTGACAACAACATCTCCTTTAGCAAAAGAATCCTCAGTGTTTCTGTACCAGGTCAGTTCATTTGAAGTAATTACATATTCAGGATTTACAATCTTTACATTTCCTTTAAAAAGTGCTTTTGCAAGATTAAAATAATATATTCCGCCGTTTGCTGTCAGAGTTGCTTTCGGGTCTTTCAATATTACACCTCCTGAACATACTGCTGTTTTATCGTTCCCAAAATAAATTGCATTCGATGTAAATAGCGTCATTGTATCCTGGTATATCTTCACGTTTCCGTGAAGTTCAAGTTTATTTGCATCAAAATATTGAGTGGCGGAGTTGCAGAATACTTTTATATTTCCTTGTTCGAAGTTTACATTTCCTGTCGCTTCCCGTACATTTTGCCCGTTTATGGTTTTACCTTCAAGTTGATCTGCATTTTTAAGTTCAACTTTTTCCTGCGAATAGATTATTGATGCAGACAGAAGTATAAAGAATAATATTTTGATTTTTCAGTATTTCAATTATCAGAATGTACCCGTCACTTTAAATATCTTATAATTTTTCAGATTCTCATCAGATTCAAATCCAATTCCTTCTATATTTTCCTTTGGTGTTTTTATTCTGACAAATACATCGGATGAAACTTTCTGCAGTTTATTGTTCCAGATAAAGTCTTTCGGTTGTGAGAATGTTTCCTTCTTTGTTTTCAACCTTCACATTGTCATAAATTTCCATATCCTTTGTTGCATCAATCACTTTTCCTCTTTTCCCTGTTAATGTTGATACTTTCTGCCCGTTTTTGTAGAAATCAACTGTTGCACCGCTGTCAATCAGCGTATATCCCTTATCGTTATATACGGAAATATGATTTGCATAGAGTATAGCTTTTACATTTCCGGAATCTGAAAATATCACCTTGGAATTCCAGCTTTCCTGGTTTGGAATTTCTCCCGATTTAAAATTTGTTTTAGGCGGCTCAAATTTATCTGCGCACGAGCATAAAAAAATTGAGCATAATAAAACCGGTACAAAGTATTTTCAAAAAAAATATTTTCATATACCCAATTCCACCAGCGTATGAATATGTATCATTCCTTCAAGCTTTTTGTTCTTATCCGTCACTATTAATTGTGTGACTTTATTATTCTCCATTATTTCCAGTGCCGCGTTCGCAAGTGTTTCAGAGTTTATTAATTTTGGTTTTGTATTCATTATATCCTTTGCCTTCAGGTCTTCAAGCTCAAGTGTCTTTTCCAGAAGCCTCCGTATATCACCGTCGGTTATAATTCCGGCAATCTTATCTTTATTCATCACAACCGTCGAGCCGAGTCGCTTAGAGGATATCATATAAATAATATCTTTCAGTTTTGCATTTATATTCACTATCGGAATGTCTTTTCCTCTCGTCATAATATCTTTCAGCCTCAGAAGAAGTTTCTTACCGAGGCATTCCTCCGGGATGAAATGCAGCAAATTCTTCTTTTGTGAATCCTCTTTTTTGCAGAAGCAGCCATTGCAAGTGCATCACCGAGCACAAGCGCTGCAGTGGATGATGATGTTGGCGTAAGGTTATGAGGGCAAGCTTCAACTTCAATTGTAGCATCAAGTATTATATCTGAAATTTTTGCAAGCGGTGAATTTACATTTGCTGTTATCAGGATAATTTTAAGATTATATTCTTTAAAAAGCGGAATCAGTTTTTTCACCTCATCTGTTCCCCCGCTTTTTGATAACAGAAGTACCACATCATTTTCTCTGACTATCCCAAGGTCTCCGTGAATGCTGTCACCCGAGTGCAGGAACATTGAATATGTCCCGGTTGAATTAAATGTAGCCGCAATTTTCTGTCCTATGATACCGGACTTTCCCATTCCTGTTACAATCACTTTTCCTTTACAATTGTAAATAGTATCAATTGCAGTATTAAAATTTTTTCTGAATCCGGCATCATCAAATCGCTTTTCCAGTCTCTGTATTTCTCGCCTTTCACGGCTGACAACACTTTTTCCGTTTTTTATTTCTTTATCCATTAATTATTTACTATTAAAGTTAAAATTTATGCATTTTAATATTACATTACAATTTATAAAATCTAAATCCAATTTATTCCGTTTTAAGAAAGTAGGTTAATTATTGTATAAGAAAAACACTGAACACACGCTTGAAATAACAGCACTTAGCTCTGAAGGCAAAGGTATCGCTAAAACAGAAAATAATTTCGTTATTTTCGTTGAACAGGCACTCCCCGGTGATAAAGTGCTCGCACGTATTACCCGAAAGAAATCAGGATATGCAGAAGCAAAGATTAATCGAATTGCAAAATCCTTCTCAATGGAGAATTACTCCTGTCTGTGAGCATTTTGGTGTCTGCGGTGGGTGTAAACTTCAAAACCTCGATTATGATAAACAGGTTGAATTGAAATCAGATAATGTGAAAAATGCGATTATCAGAATTGGCGGATTTGAAAATATAAATATTCAGCCGGCTTTGAAATGCAGCAACCCGTTTTTTTACAGGAATAAAATGGAATTTTCGTTTTCTGATGATAAATGGCTTGAATCTGCTGATATAGACAGGGCAAAGGAGAAATTCGCTCTCGGTCTTCACGTTCCGAAATTCCATTCTAAAATAGTTGATATAAAAAAATGCCATCTTCAATCGGAAATTTCAAATGACATTCTGAACTTCACTCGTGATTATTTCAAATCTAAAAGTATTAGCATTTATTCAACAAGTATTCATTCAGGTTTTCTGAGGTTCCTTATTATCAGGCAAAGCAGGAATGTTAAAGATTTGATGGTGAATATTATGACCTATGCCTTCGACAGAGATTTAATCGAAAAATATGCTAAACTCCTTTCTGATAAATTTCCGCAAATTACAACTATAGTAAATTCCACTACAACATCAAAAGCTCAGGTTGCGTTCGGACAGGAAACCCATACTTCTAACGGGAAGCGGATTCATATCAGAAAAATTATTTCCCGAAGATTTCACAGGATTTAATCCTGTCTTTAAAATCTCTCCGAACTCTTTTTTTCAGACAAATACGGAACAAATTGCAAAATTATATTCTCTTGCCGCTGAATTCTCGGATTTGAGAAAAGAAGATAATATCCTTGACCTGTATTGCGGCGCGGGTACAATCGCAATTTATATTTCGGATAAAGTAAATAAAATTACCGGTGTGGAATTGATTCCGGAAGCAATCGCAAATGCAAACGAAAACCTGGACTTAAATAATATTAAAAATGTCTCGTTCGTGACAGGTGATATTAAAGATTTTCTTACGCAAAACAAGTGTCTCGAATACAATAAAGTAATTCTCGATCCGCCTCGTTCCGGTCTGCATCCCGATATTTGTGAAATTCTCTCAGGTTCGCATTTCGAAAGGATAACTTATGTTAGCTGTAATCCTGGAACGCAGTCACGTGATTTGAAAATAATCTGCAGCAAAAATCTTTTCGAAATTGATAAAGTTCAGCCCGTTGATATGTTCCCCCAAACATATCATATTGAAAATGTTGTCACCCTGAATCGAATCTGATCTCTCTCATCTTTTTCCTGTCTTTATTAGAGTGAGGTTGAAATATTAGGGCAGACATTCCTGTCCGTCATTTTTTCTTTGCCTTTTTAGCGCCTTCTTTGACTTCTTTACGCTTGATATATTTCCGGAAAATTATTTAACTTTTTTACTCAGCCGCGATTAATTAATTTAAAAAGTTATTGACTAAAATAAAAATTATAGTCACATGAAAAAACTCATCATCACTTTTTTAGTTGTTTTAATTATTACTACATCACTACACAGCCAGTACATCAATGACACCAAAATAGATTCCGTTGTCAACCTTGTTTCAATTTCTTCTCTTAGCAAATTTATGAAAGAACTAACTGGTGACACTGTTACTACGATTGGCGGTATGCCTTATTTAATTTATTCAAGATATAGTTTATCTCCGGCAAACCACAAAGCCGCACAATATATTTATGAAAAATTTCAGAGTTTCGGTCTGAATGTCCGTTATCAGGTTGGCGATACCAATTCAGTAAACATCATCGCCCGAAAGACAGGCACAAAATACCCAAACCAGAAAATTGTTATAGGTGCGCACTATGATAATATCATCTGGCCTGTTTTACCCGGACCTCTTGATACGGTTCATGGGGCTGATGATGACGGCTCAGGAATTATAGCACTCCTTGAAATGGCTCGCCTTTCAGCAGGTATGACATTCGACTATACGATAGAATTTGCGGCATGGGATAATGAAGAGATTGGTCTCTATGGAAGCCGGTTTTATGCAGATTCTGCCTATTATCAGGGCGATTCGATAAGAACATATCTTAATATAGATATGATAGCTTTTAATTATTTAAATATAAATAACTTTTATGCCGGAGCAGATTCAAATTCTATTTTTTATAATCATTTATTCAATGCACTGAAAACAACGTATATACCACAGTATGTTTATAGAACCCAGACAGTTTACAATTTTGGAAGTGATAATTATTCTTTTCTTAACAGGAATTTCAGAACATTTTGTTTATCTGAATATGCGATATCAGCAAATCCTAATTATCATAAAATCACCGATAATTTTGCAAATGCAAATATGACTTATTGCAGAGATTTAGTTAAACCAATATTTGGAATGTTAATGCTGCTTGCCGGAAATAAAATTGCTTTCTTTGAACATTATCCTTTATTTTCTACATCCGATACAACAAGCAGAAATCTATGGGCAATCATAAAATTTCCGGACAAATTACCCATAATGAATAACTCTCCGAGATTGTATTACAAAATAAATTCATTGCCGTACAACTATACAACGGCATATTACAACAACCGGGATACTTTTAAGTTTACAATCCCGGGAGTTTCAAAAGGCTCGGGTGTAAAATATTATTTTGCTGCTCAGGATTCCATAGGAAGTTTTATATGCACATATCCTATTGGAGGCAATGGAATAAATCCCCCCGGAAGCACTCCTCCGGCAAATACTTTTATATATAATGTTTATAATAATTTAAATGTATGTTCGAACACGTTACCAAGACCTATTAATGATTTACAATTTACTCAGGACTCAGTTTACATTAGTAGTCCTGGATATGCGAATAAAGTAAGAGTCAATCTTTCATTGAATCACACAAATGATGGGGACTTAATAATACAATTAATTGGACCTGGTGGATTGATTAACCTCAGTCAAAGAAATGGCAGCGGAGGTCAAAACTATATTAATACCACGTTTGACGATACTGCTGCATTGTCGATTACCCAGGGCATTCCTCCTTTCACCGGAACATACAGACCGCAATCCATACTGAGCTTTTTTAATGATAAACCTGTTACCGGTTACTGGATTTTAAGGATATATGATATTGCATCGGGAAATACAGGAACTTTAACAAACTGGTGTTTGCAAATTGAAACAAAATCCAATGTCGGCATAGAAGAAAATATTATTCCGGTTAATTTTAAACTTTCGCAAAACTATCCTAATCCTTTTAATGCAACAACAAACATAAAATTTGCAATTCCTAAATCATCAAATGTGAAAATTACAGTTTATGATATCTTAGGAAAAGAACTGGAAGTGCTTATAAACGAACCGCTTCCGGCAGGCATACACCGGATAAATTGGAATGCCTCAAATTACTCAAGCGGCGTTTACTTTTATAGAATGCAATCTGGCGAATTTATTTCAACAATGAAGATGTTACTAATCAAATGACAACAGTCATTTGGTTAGTAATATCCAGAAGTGCTTTATATGTGTCTGGCGATGGGTAAGTGGTGATTCTTTGCATTCTTTTGTCCTTTTTGTGGTTAATATTTCATTTCACTCCTACTGAGTTTTTTCCTTTGGTTTTAATTATTCATTACTAATTATTAATTGTTTCTTTCTTTGCTGTTAAACTATTTTTCTTCCCCGATACTTTTAACTTTATTAATTTTATTAATGTTCTATTTGTACGGTAATTAATAAATTAAAACATAATTATTATGCATTTAACAATCACAAGCGTTGATGGTACTCCACAACAAACAGCGGAAATCGAAGAGTTTCTAAATGATTTTCTTCCGCGTTTAAAAAAATTTCCGGGTGTTTTATCAGTTTATAGTTACAACATCCATAAAATGGGACAAGGACATACTATCATAATCTGGGAAAATGAAGATGCTGTGAAAGCATACTGGAGCAGTGAATTAATAAAAGAACCTGCAGAATTTGCAAAAAAGAATAATGTTACAATAACCAGAGAATCACATCCGTTGCATATTGCTTTAACTAAATAAAATCTTTTATATCATCGTGTAGTTTAATTGTTGTAGAAACTTTCGCATATACAAACATGATTTCTTTTTCTTTTCCCCGGTATGAAAGTCCTCCTTCGTAACGCAAAATCATTGAAGTTCCTGCTTCTTCCCATGAAAGTCGATTGCACACCATCTGCTCCCTTGCGCTTAGTTCTTTTCCTTTTCTCAGCGTCACTCTGTGTTAATGCTCTGTGTTTCTCCGTGAAACCGGTTTTATATAGTATTAATATTTCAATCATATCTTCATAATAATTAAATTATATTTATACAATTTGTAAAAATGCGTCAGATAATATTAAATTTACAAACTGAAAATTTTATAACTCAATTCATTGAATAATGAAAATTATTATTTCGGTTTTAATTATTCTTGATTTATTTTGCTCCCAGTTTCTATTCTCTCAGGATGACTCGTATAAAAAAATCAACCTCGGTCCGAGTATAAATTCAAAAGCAGCAGAGCTTAATCCCGTCATCTCAGCCGATGGTAAAACAATATATTTCACTCGGCGCGGTCATTCCGAAAATATGGGATACGGTAAACCTGATTTTGATGATGATATCTGGATCTCCACTCTTGATGGAACCGGAAAATGGACTCCCGCCAAAAATATGGGCTACCCCCTGAATAACAATTGCTTCTCCTCCGTCTGCTCTGTTTCACCAGATGGTATGAAAATGCTCCTGCAGGGAATTTTTGATAAAACAGATTGCAAAAAGAAATCCGATGAACTTTATCTCTATACATCCGAAAAAACTAAAACCGGCTGGAGTCTCCCCAAAAAACAAACGATTAATAATTTTTATAATAAAAATGAATATGCCGATTTCTTCCTTAGTAATGACGGAAAAGTGCTCTTGATGGCTATTGAAAATCTGGAATCGCTTGGTGACCTTGATATTTATGTAAGTTTTCTGGAAGATAACGGTGACTGGTCTTCTCCGCTGAATCTCGGTGATAAAATAAACACAAATCTCAAAGAGTATGCACCTTTTCTCGCCGCCGACGGTGTGTCTTTGTATTTTTCCAGTAAGGGTCACGGTGGCTACGGCGATGCTGATGTTTTCGTCTCCAGACGGCTAGATGACTCCTGGAAAAACTGGTCTGAGCCTGAAAATCTTGGTTCCTCAATTAATACATCCGGTGCTGATGCATACTATGTCATTCCCGCATCGGGAGATTATGTTTATTTTGTTTCAACTGATAATAGTTATGGTGCCGAAGATATTTTCAAAGTCCAGCTTCCAGGAATAGTTAAGCCTAATCCGGTCATACTCGTTTCAGGAAAAGTAATTAATTCTAAAACTAAACAACCGGTTGATGCAAGTATCGTTTATGAACTTCCGCCTGATGGAGGAATACTTGGCTCTTTGAAAACAAATCCCGAATCCGGTGAATTCAAGCTTACTCTTCCCATTGGACACAATTATGGTTTCCGTGTTGAAGCGAAGGGTTTCGTTTTCAAATGGGATACCTATGACGCAAGAAAAAATAAAGAATATACTGAAGTTGAAAAAGTTATTGAACTTGATCCGATAGAAGAAGGGCAGGTGATAAAGCTTGAGAATATTTATTTCGAATTGAGCTCTTCTCAGCTCAAAACGGAATCCTATCAGTCTCTCGATAATGTAATTGCGTTCCTGAAAAATAATCAGAAAATAAAAATTGAAATCGGGGGTCATACTGACTCTACAGGTACTAAAATTATTAATGATACTCTTTCTGAAAATCGCGCCAAACACGTTATGGAATATATTGTTTCAAAAGACATACCTGCAGACCGTGTCACATTCAGAGGCTACGGCAGCACCAGACCGGTTGTATGGAATACATCTCCGGAAAACTGGGCACTGAACAGAAGAGTGGAATTTACTATTCTCGATGAAAATTTTGTCTCAAACCAAACTTCAGAACCGGTTATAACTGAAAATAAAGTAACTGAAGAAACAAAAGTGCCTGAAGAAACAAAAGTACCTGAAGAAATAAATGTGCCTGAAGAAGCAAAAGTACCGGAAGAAGCCAAAGTGCCGGAAGAAAAAAATGTAATTCCGGAAAATAATGTGAATCAGAATAATGAATCTTTGCCTGAGATAATTTGTACTACACATTTTGAATTGAACCAGATTTATTTGACAGTTCAGAATTATCTCGACCTTGAACAGGTTTTCAGTTACCTTAAAGAGCATCCTGATGCCGAAATTGAAATTTCCGGACATTCGGATAATACCGGCGGAAAGGAAGATGCAAATATTAAAGTATCGGAAATCAGGGCTAAGGCTGTAAAAGAATATATTATTTCAAGAAATCTTACTAATAATATCATTAATGCAAAAGGTTACGGGAGCCAGAAGACCGGTTGCAGGTAACGATACTGAACAGGGCAGAAATCTTAATAGAAGAGTCGAAATTACAATTATAAAAAAATAATCGAAATGAATAATAAAATATCTACACCCGCTGATTTATACGAAGTTGTGAATTTATTTCGTACAAGCAGAATAATTCTTACTGCTTATGAACTGGATTTTTTCAGCATAATAGGGAAGGGAAAAAAAACCTCCGTGGAAATATCGGGAATGTTACGCACAGATGAAAGAGCTACTGACAGGCTGTTAAATGCACTGGTTGTTATCGGATTAATAAAAAAAAGCGGAAACAAATTTTCCAATTCGCCTTTAGCATTTAAGTTTCTTGTGAAATCAAGCCCGACATATATGAGCGGCATTTCTCACATTGTAAATCTCTGGGATTCGTGGGATACATTGACAAATGCGGTAAAAGCAGGGACATCAATTTTTAACAGGGGAGCAATTAATGAGCGGGGAGAAGATTGGATTGAGGCATTCATAGCTGCAATGCATTCCCGCGGTGGAAATCATGCCAGGGAAATTCTTTCGCTTATAAACTTCAATAAAGTAAAAACTATAATAGATATCGGCGGCGGTTCAGGTGCATTCCTGTTTGAATTCATTAAAAAGTATAAAGAACTAAAAGGAGTTATTTACGATTTACCAAATGTTGTCCCGCTTACTGAAAAGTATATTTTTAAGGAAGGTTTGAATAATTCAGTCGCCACTATCCCGGGCAATTATCTTACAGATGAATTGGGAAGTGAATATGATATGGCATTTCTTTCCGCTGTTATACACAGCAATTCTCCCTCTGAAAATCAATTGCTGTTTAAAAAATGTTATGACTCTTTAAATTCCGGCGGACAAATTATTATTCTGGATTATGTAATGGATGAAACACGGACTTCACCCGGAACAGGTGCTTTTTTCTCAATCAATATGCTTGTCGGAACAGAAAAAGGTGATACCTATACTCAAAAAGAAATCAAAAATTGGCTCACTTCCGCCGGCTTTAAAAAAATTAAATTTAAAAAGACCACCCTCGAAACATCACTAATGATAGGTCATAAAATATAATTCTCTCCCCCTTTACAAGGGGGAGCCGGGAGGGGGTCTTCCCCTCTTAAGAGTTGTAGAGCCTCCTGGGAGGTGGGATTAAGGGTGTGTCTTGTGGGGTTTTGTTCTTTATTCTTTAATCATTCCCAATCGGGGGATTGGGAATGAGAGGAATCAGATGGAAGAGTTACAACGCAGAGCATTGTAACCAGATGGAAGAATTACAACGCAGAGCGTTGTAACCAGATGAGAAGGACAACAGACAAGAATGTCTGTTCTACCTTTCAACTTTTCAACCTTTCAACTTTTCAACCTTTCTACTTTCTTATATCTTCCAGCAGGCAGCTTTATGCTCCGATGAAATTTCTATCAATGGCGGTTCATCTGTTACGCATTTTTCATCTGCAAGTTCACAGCGTGTGCAGAAGTGACATCCCACGGGATACTCCAGAGGACTTGGTACAGAACCTTTAATCACGGGTAGTTTTTCTTTCCGTTTTCCAAATTGCGGAAGTGATTTTAATAATCCTATTGTGTAAGGGTGTTTTGGATTTTTAAATATCTCGTCTGCATCCGCCACCTCGACTATCTTTGAAGCATACATCACCGCAACTTTTTGTGCAATATCTGATATCACTCCGAAATCGTGTGTTATTATAAGTATCGCCATTCCAAGCTCTTGCTGAAGTTTCTTCAGCAGGTCAATAATCTGTACCTGTGTTGTCACATCCAGAGCGGTTGTCGGTTCATCGGCAATTAAAATATCCGGGTCACAGGCAAGCGCCATCGCAATCATTACCCTTTGCCGCAGTCCGCCTGATAACTGATGCGGGTATTCGCTGTACCTTTGCTCTGCAGAAGGAATCCCGGCATAATTCATTAATTCAATTGCTCTTTTTTTTGCTTCGTCTTTCGTAACTTTTCTGTGTGCAAGAATTGCTTCGCTTATCTGGTACCCGCACCGGTAAACGGGATTCAGTGAAGTCATAGGCTCCTGAAAAATCATACTGATTCTGTCTCCCCGTATTTTCTGCATTTCTTTATCAGAGAATTTTGTCAGGTCCTGACCATTGAATAGTATTTCTCCTCCTTCGATTCTCCCGGGTTCTTCTATTAATTTCATAATGGAAAGCGCCGTCACACTCTTTCCACATCCTGATTCACCTACTAAGCCTAATGTCTTTCCTTTTTCAATTTCAAAACTTACTCCGTCAACTGCTTTATATAATCCTGCACCTGTATGGAAATATGTTTTGAGGTTATTTACATTTAAAAGTGATGACATTAATTTTTATATCAGCTTCTTCACTTCTCTCAGAAATTCATTCTGAATTTTTTCCGTTGCCTTTTTGCCTTCGGCTTCAGTAATAACTCTCAGAATCGGCTCTGTATTTGATTTCCTTATGTGAATCCAGTAATTTTCAAAATCCAGCTTTACACCGTCTTTAGTGGTAATTTTGCAGTCTTTATTCTTATATTTTCTTACTATCGTATTTAAAACCGAATCGGGATTTTTTACGTTATTTATTTTCGCCTTGGATATGAAGAAATTCGATATCTCTTTCTTGTACTCACTCACTTCACCGTCAAATGAAGCAAATTCCTGCAGAACAAGTGCAACACCTGCAATTGCATCCCTTCCATAATGCACTTTCGGATATATAACGCCGCCGCTTCCTTCTCCTCCGATGATGGAGCCGTTCCTCTTCATTTCTTTTACAACGTTTATTTCCCCGACAGGACTTCTGTAAACTTTTCCTCCGAACAGTGATGCATTTTTTTCAACTGCACGTGTTGTAGATAAATTCACAGTTACATTTTTATTCTTACCTTTTGTGTTCCGCAGTATATATCTAACAACAGTAACAATTGTATTTTCTTCTCCGAATGGTTCTCCTTTTTCATCTATAATCACCATCCTGTCGCTGTCAGGGTCTATCGCAATTCCGAAATCTGCATTTCGTTTTACAACCATTCGTGATAATGCACCGAGGTTTTCGGGTATCGGCTCCGGTGTGTGCGGAAAAATCCCCGAGCTATTGCAGAACATCTCAATCACTCTGCATCCAAGCCTTCTTAGCAGCATCGGAATGATTACAGAACCGGCTGAATTAACGGCATCAACTACTATCTTGAAATTTCTTTCCCTGATTTTTCTTAAATTCACGGTTCTCAGCGCCAGTACTTCATCTACATGTTTCTTAATCCAGGTCAGGTCTCTTATAACAGGTCTCAGTTTTCTTTCAGCTTCAAATTTAAATTTTCCTTCCTCTGCCAGTTCTTTCAGTTCTTCAATTTGCTTTCCGTCAAGGAATGTTCCGTTTGAATTGAGAAACTTCAAGCCGTTCCACATCTGCGGATTGTGCGATGCGGTAATTGCAATCCCTCCGGCAGAGCGGGTTTCTTCAGTTGCAATTTGTACCGTAGGCGTTGGCACAATTCCGATATTCAAAACCTGAAAGCCAAGGAATGTAAGATTTGATATTACCATTCCTGAAACTATTTCCCCGTGCAGTCTTCCGTCGCGTCCTACAACAATTCTTTTGGACTTATTATGTTTTCTGCAATGCTCAGCAAAGGCTGAAGTATATTTGAAAATGCTGAAGGGCGTTAAAGAGTCTCCGATTATTCCCCTTACTCCGGAAACTGATACTATTATTTCTGACATTCGTTATTTTTTAATTAAGGTTTCCATTTCTGTTAATTGTTCGATTGTATTTATTCCTGTTATCTCAATATTATTTTTTGTAGGCATTGCGCCGATTTTATATTTCTTTGTTATAAAATCTTTGAATATATCGGTCAGATAATATTCTCCCTGGGCATTGTCTCTGCTAAGAGTTTGAAGTCCTTCAAATAATTTACGGTTATCAACAAGGTAAATGCCGGAATTTATTTCTTTTATTTTTTTCTGTTCTTCGGTCGAATCTTTCTCTTCTTTTATATCTATAAAGTTCCCTTTATCAGCCCTTATTATTCTACCGTACCCGGCCGGATTATCGAAATAAGCCGATATCAGGCTAGCCGAAAAGCCGCCCTTGGTATGGAATTCTAAAAATCTATCCACTGTCTCAAAACTTAAAAGCGGAACATCGCCTGATAAAATTAATACATCGCCGTCAAAATTCTCAAGCTCTTCCTTTGTCTGCATCAATGCATGCCCGGTTCCTAATTGCTCATCCTGGTGTGCAAATTTAATTTTATCGCTTTTGAATTTTTGTGTCAGAAAATCAATCACTGCTTGCTTCTGATGACCGACTATCACAATAATTATTTCTGAGTGTATCATCTGCGCCAGTTCTACAACGTATTCTATCATTGGTTTACCGTCAAGTTCATACATAACTTTCGATTTTTCCGGATTCTTCATCCTTTTGCCTTTTCCGGCTGCCATTATTACTGTTGCTAAATTTTTGTTCATAGTATTCAAAAAAAATCCCGTCAATAAACGGGATTATATTTTTAAAAGTAAATTTTAAATGTCATTAATTAGATTTCGTAAATCTTGGGACTATGTTTCTCTTTCGTGATTTTATTTCTTTTATCAACGAAAATTTTTATCGGTTTGAAGTTCACCAGCTCCTCCTCTGAAAATTCACCGTACGTTATTAAAATAATTTCGTCTCCCACAGACGCAAGCCTTGCTGCAGCTCCATTCAGGCAGACAACACCGCTGTCTCTTGGTCCTTCAATTATGTATGTATCAAACCTGTTCCCGTTATTAATATTCACTACCTGAACTTTTTCATACTCCCTTATATCCGCAGCGTCCATTAAAGTCCGGTCGAGAGTCAAACTGCCTTCGTAGTATAACTCTGCCTGGGTAACTGTAACCCTGTGGATTTTTGATTTGCAAATTGTGCGAAGCATCTCTGTATTTCCCTTTATTTCTTTTAATTCAGTTTAAAAATAAAAATTAATTTACATTCTTACAACTATATTATCAATCAATCGTGTTTTTCTGTAAAAACAAGCCAGCGATATCAGGACATCATCTTTAAATTCTTCAAAATTTCCAATCGGTTCAAGTTCTTCATTATCCGTCACCGCTATATACTGTAACCTTGAATTTGGAGAATTCGTTTCTATAAATTTTGATAATTTCGCTTCCAGTTCATCCCCTGTCTTTACTTCTTTATTGAGTATCATGCTTTTTCCTTTAACAAGTGCCTTATACAGTACCGAAGCCTCTTCTTTCTCTTCCGCGGAAAGATATATATTCCTTGAACTCCTTGCCAGTCCGTTTAGTTCTCTCATAGTTTCGCATAATATCATTTCGGTATCAAGATTCAGGTCTTTTATCATTCTTCTGATAACTACTGCTTGCTGTGAATCTTTCTGCCCGAAATATATTTTATTCGGTTTAGCAATATTTATCAGTTTCAAAACCACCGTCGCCACTCCGCTGAAGTGTCCCGGTCTGTATTCACCTTCAAGTTTTTCAGAAATTCCTTTTAGTGATACCTCCGTACAGAAATTTTCCGGATACATAGAAAAAGGTTCAGGATTAAAAATATAATCCGTTCCTGAACGGTTGCAAATTTCATAATCTCTTAAAAAATCCCTTGGATATTTATTGAAATCCTCTGTCGGTGAAAACTGTGTCGGGTTTACAAAAATGCTCACAACAACAATATCGCAATCGGTTCTTGCTTTATCTATTAAAGAAGTATGCCCGTGATGCAGGAAACCCATAGTTGGAACAAAACCAACACTTTTCCCCGAGGTTTTATAATAATTAACAATATCCTGAATTGCTTTTGGTTCTTTTATAACCTTCATATTGTTTCGATTACGGCAGTAAATGTTTTAGTAATTGTGTAACCCGTGTTTTCAAATCTTTTCTGTGAACAATCAGGTCAAGGAAACCCTTATCAAGAACAAATTCTGACCTCTGGAAACCCTTTGGGAGGTCTTTTCCCGTCGCCTGCTTTATTACTCTCGGACCTGCAAAACCAATAAGTGCATTCGGTTCAGCAATATTAAAATCGCCGAGCATTGCAAAAGATGCACTCGCACCACCGGTAGTAGGATTTGTGATTATTGAAATATAAGGTATTTTTTCTTCAGCCAGTTTTGCAAGTCTTGCGCTTGTTTTTGCAAGCTGCATCAGTGATATACCACCTTCCATCATTCTTGCACCGCCGCTGGATGATATAATTATAAAAGGAGCTTTTGTTTTCAAACATCTTTCAGTTGCCCTGGCAATCTTTTCCCCTAGAACGCTTCCCATACTGCCGCCTATAAATGCGAAATCCATGGCGCAAACTACTGTTTCGATTCCGTTAATTTTTCCTGTACCTGTTCTAATTGCATCATACAGACCGGTTTTTTTCATCGTTTCTTCTATTCTCTTTTTATAAGGTCTTGAATCTGTAAATCCCAATGGGTCAATAGAATGAATTTTCCTGTCCAGTTCTTTGAATGTGCCTTCATCGAACAAAAGGTTAAAATACTCTTCGCTTCCTATTCTGAAATGGTATTCGCATTTTATGCAAGTATAGCTATTAGCTTCCCATTGTTTTTTGTGAATTATCTCACCGCATTCATCACATTTCACCCACATACCATCAGGCACATCCTTTTTTGGTGAATCGGTCTGAATATTTTCTTTATTTCGTTTAAACCAGGGCATATCAGTAAAATTTAGTTAATAATTTACAGTTTTTTAACGAATATAAACAATAATAAGAACTATAAAGATACTAATTTAAATTGACTGTTTTTAAGGAGAATCAGCAAGGAAAGAATTAAACGCGAAGAACGCTAAGTAGGCGGAAGAGAGTAAAGAAAAGTGGTCAGGATTAACGGGATAAATAGGAAAAATAATTATTAATGAGGTTAAGGATGATAAAAGTTTAAAGTTCGTAAGTAAAGCAGAAAGAATGGGATAACGGGATTTACGTTCCCACGAGGGAGCCCTAGGAGAGACTGGGAACAGAAACACCCAAATTAAGAGTAAAACAAGCGAACGAATGGCCTATAGCACATTTCGTCCTATTGATATAAGACCTTTCAAATACTTACGCAATAATATTGTGCAGTGGAAGCAAAGTAGGTTGTGCCGGCTTAACACCGTTCTTTATTAGAACGGGTATAAGTGTTTCAGAAAATTTATTTAATGCTTCTTCTGATTCCCACACATCTATTATTAACAAACCATCAGTTTGTTGAGCCGCTACATGATTAAGGCGACCTGATGACTTTTCTTTTCCTGCAGCTTCAAGGTCTTTAATTACCTGGTTGTATTGTTCAGCAGTAAATCCAACAACATTAAATTGAGCAACAATTTTTTTCATTTTATTTTTAATTAAAATTTTCCTACTCGTATGGCTTTTCGGAATCGCCCCGTTTTTAAAGTGGTTTCCGGTCTCCGTCAAAAATAACAATTTAAAAGCCGAATAAGTTTATATAGTTTGTTAAGTAAAACATTAGACAGGATTGACAGGATAAACAGGAAAATTAACAGGATAAAAGAATAAAAAGAATTGCACGGAGGGGCACGTAGAAAAATACTGGATTCCCCTCCAAAAAAGACGGAGGGCAAGCATATCAAGTTTGGAATGACCCTCCCAACAAGATGGAGACCTTATGTTTAAAATGGTAAGCCTCGAATTTATTTTGTAAATTTAAATTTCCTACAATTTAAAATAAAACAAAGGAGACTTACCAAATGGAAAATATAAAAATTAGTTTTAAAAATATCGCAATTTATGTTGGTATAGACGTCCATTTAAAAAGCTGGAAAGTTTGTATACTTACAGATGAATTTGAGCATAAGTTAGCTGATTTTCCTCCATCAGCGAGAGCATTGTCAAATTACTTAAGGAAAAATTTTCCCGAAGGAAATTATTACAGTGTATATGAAGCTGGCTATTGCGGATACTGGATACATGAAGAGTTGGAAGGTCATGGGATAAAGAATCTGATAGTAAACCCATTGGATATACCAACAAAGGATAAAGAAAAAAGAATGAAAACCGACAAAGTAGATTGCAGGAAATTAGCACGTTGTTTGAGAAACGGGGAATTAGAAACAATCTATATCAGGGATAAAGAACAACAACAGGACCGGGCTTTGGTAAGAATGCGATATACAATGGTAAAGAAACAAACTCAATGCAAGAATCAGATAAAAAGCCTTCTGGCTTTTTATGGTATTTTTATAGAAGAAGACAAGATACAATCCTATTGGTCAAGGAATTACATTGAATGGATAGAACTTAGTACAAAACAAAAGGGCAGTGCAACAATAGCCTTTAACTCATTACTTAAAGAATTAAAGGATTTGCGGAGTAATATTTTGGAGATAACAAAGCAAATAAGATTATTGTCTCGCACAGAAAGATACCAAGAAAAGGTAAGATTGTTACAAAGTATTCCCGGAATAAGTATGCTATCAGCAATGACTATTTTAACAGAAATTGGAGATATAAGGAATTTTAATACATTAGATAAATTTAACGGATATATAGGCTTAATACCTGGAGAGCATTCAAGCGGGGAAAGAGAAAATAAAGGCGGAATGCTGCATCGGGGAAATAAAGCATTAAAACATATTATTATTGAGAGTAGTTGGATAGCGGTGAGAAAAGATCCCTCTTTAATTTTATCTTATAAAGATTATATCAAGAAGCATAAAAAAACAAAGGCAATAATAAAGATAGCTAGGAAATTAGTAAACAGAATCAGATTTGTTCTAATAAATCAAAAGGAATATCAATTATCGGTAGTATAAAAAAATAGTATAAGAGTATTTAGAATTTACCTAATGAAAATATAAATTAGTGGGCTATCGCTACCCTGCCCTTGCGGCTCTTCTAATAAAAGATGTCCGCTAAGACGGAGACTGCGAGCCCACACTATAAATAAACAAAAAAGAGGGGAGAAAGAGACAACCCCCTTTTGTTCCCCACTCCGGAGCTCTCGACTCTACAAGGGGGAATCTATTCTGGTTTTTTCCTCAATGGGACGAATTCTTTTAGATAGAATGGTTCAGATGTCAGATAATCCACGAATTTTTCTTCTTGTATCATCTTTTTTGTAAGGTCAAATAAGGATGGTATATTGCTTTTGTCTTTTAATGATATGATTTCAAATTCGAATTTCACATCATCCGGAATAATATCATTAATTACGAAAATCCTGTTTTCTGTATTCATTTCTTTTACAGACTGAATCAGAAATTCTGATGTCCGGGTAAGTTTTCCGTTAGAGATTTCGTAATCTGCGAGATAAAATTCCCGTGTTCTCAAATTTGAAAATACAAGACTTGTGATTTTCTTTTCTGAATTCTGAATCTTATTAATAATTCTATATTTGTTCGCAATTACATCAAGTGTGGGTACTTCGATTAATTTCGAACTGTTCACAAAACATATTCCTTTAGCGATTGCCGAGCCGATTCTCAATCCCGTAAATGAACCGGGTCCGTTTGAAAGGCTTACAACATTTATTTCTTTAATATCAATTTTTCTTTCATCGAATTCTTTTTTGATGAAATAGACGAGAGTATCGGCATTTTCTTCTTCCGATAGGCTGATGTCTATTATCAGTTCATTGTCTTCGGCATATCCGAATTCGATTATTTTTGATGAGGTTTCTATTAATAGTGTTTTCATAAAATCAATTAATAATTAATAATTAGTTCCTCCCAATTAGGATCTTCGATAATTAATAATTATCATAAGGAAACTTGATTTCTCTCCGGGGAGGTCATTATTTTATTTACTAAGATTTACGTTAGCAAAAAATTCTATTTCTCTTTCGTTTTCATTTTTGCCGTAGTTAAACTTTACTTTTGTTATTTCCATTCTCAGATATTCCTCAGCGAGCCGGCACCACTCGATAACAGTTATGGAATCATCATTTAAATAATCTTCAAAACCTATTACAGATAATTCCCGGGGATTCGAAATCCGGTATAAATCGAAATGATTTATTTTCAAAGTCTTTCCGGTATCAGGATTAATTCCGGTGTATTCATTAACCAAAATAAATGTGGGACTGTTAATTATATCTTTGACATCGAAGTATGCGCCAATCCCCTTAACAAATTGTGTTTTTCCGCTGCCAAGTTCTCCGTCAAGTCCTATGATATCTCCGGCTTTGATGTTCCCGGCAAATTCTTTTCCAAGGGTGCTTGTATCTTCCGGACTTTTGCTCTTATAAATCATATATTAAAGTTTCGTGTCAAGTGTTATCACAGGCAATATCATTTCTTCGATGGATATTCCTCCATGCTGGAATGTATCATTATAATGATGAAGGTATTTGTGATAATCTGTCGGATATACAAAATAAAAATCCTCTTTAGCGATTATATAATTTACCATTCCGTTCCTTTTTGGCA
This sequence comes from uncultured Ignavibacteria bacterium, assembly GCA_963806045.1. Classification (GTDB taxonomy): domain Bacteria; phylum Bacteroidota; class Ignavibacteria; order Tepidaquicellales; family Tepidaquicellaceae; genus DATCHW01. The sequence goes on from CAWDWP010000001.1 coordinate 847,842, forward strand.
TTTTGTAATCAATCGGGCGTGTGATAAACAGAGCATTTCTTGCCTCAGCTTTTACATTTCTGCCGTATTTATATCTGAGGTTTGTTGCAGTCTCTTTATCGCCGTAAGCCTTTACCCCGTGGAGGCATCTTATGCTGCCGTGGTCCGTAGTTATGATTATCTTAACGTCTTTCCTTGTTGCAAGCTGTCTTAGCATACCGAAAAATGAGGAGTGCTCGAACCAGGAAGAAGTTAAAGACCTGTATGCTGATTCATCAGGAGCGATTTCTTTCAGTATTGCATTATCACTTCTGGAGTGGGCAATCATATCGACAAAATTAATAACTACAGCATTAAGATGATTATTTGTAAAAGAAAGAATTTTACTCTCAATTCCACGACTGAAATCAGAATCCATTATTTTCGTATATCTTATATCGCTTCTCAGTTTAACTTTTTTTCTCTCTAACAGTTTCATCAAAAATTCTTTTTCGTAGTTATTCTTGCTGTCTTCTTCATCGTTCTGAAGCCACAATTCAGGATAATGCTTTTCGAGATCAGAAGGAAATAATCCTGCAAAGATTGCATTTCTTGAATAGGGAGTTGCAGTCGGAAGAATTGAATAATAATAATCTTTTGACATTTTGAAAAAGTTATCAAGATATTTTTCCATTACAAGCCATTGGTCTAACCTCATACAGTCCACTATGAAAAGGAAGACGGAGTTGTAATTCGGAAGTTCGGGAATTACGTATTTCTCTACTATTTCGTTTGATAATACAGGTTTATTATCGGAGCCATTCACCCATTTAACATAATTTTTTTCAATGAATTTTGAAAATTCACTGTTACACTCCCTGCGTTGATCCTGTGCAGTTTGTTTTAAACCGAGTTCGGGATGTTCATCCAGTTCCATTTCCCAGTTAGTCATTTTCAGATGTATGTTCACCCAGTCTTCCCAGTTTCCTGCTTCGTTCATCTGCATTGAAATCTGACTGAATTCCTGAATATAGTCTCTCGAGACATAATCACTTTTTATCCTTTTCGACTCCAGGATTTTTTTACATACCAGAAGAAGCTGGTTAGGATTAACGGGTTTCAGAAGATAATCAGAAATCTTTTTCCCGATTGCCTCTTCCATCAGGCTTTCGGTTTCATTTTTAGTAACCATAACAACCGGCAATAAAGGATTACTGTCTTTTATTTCAAGAAGTGTCTGCAGTCCGCCCATTCCGGGCATCATTTCATCGAGAAATACCAGGTCAAAATCCTGTTCCTTAATAAGTGTTATTCCGTCGCCGCCGTTATTTGCTTCGAAAACATCGTATCCCTTCTGTTTAAGAAACATTATATTGGATTTCAGAAGGTCGATTTCATCATCTATCCATAATATTTTGTTTTTCATATAGTTGTTGTCCTGAATTTTTGTGTCAGTCATAGAATTTCCTTTTAATTATTAAGTTTCAAAAAATGTAGAAATTCTATGCTATAGAAGTATTGTAAAATTTAAATTAATAAAGAATAACAAATTATCTGATAATTAAAAATGTAAAATTTTAATTGACTCTAAATTCTATAACTTATAATTCTTAATTAAGTTGCATTTAAAAACAATTAATAATTAATAATTAGTAATTAATAATTGAAGTTACAACGCGGAGAAAATGTGTGAAAACTGTCATCCTGAGGAACGAAGTACGAAGGATCTCGTTTAAATTCTGTTTTGAGATTCTTCGCTACGCTCAGAATGACAAATCATGTTTTCATCTCTTCAAAACAGGAGTTTTGAAGAGGGAGGAAATTTTCAGTTTTCATTTTTAAATTTTAATTTTTTTATCATATGTTTAATTTTTCGAAATTTATATATTAAAATATAATCTAAAATATCGATATGGTTCGATTCAGGTTTCGTTTCTTATTAATCTTGATTTTGTTTTCCATTAGTATTTCAGGCTGTTCAATTTTCTCCGCCCTAACCGGAAATCGTCCGGAAATCACCGGCATTAATAAAGTGAAATTATCAGGAATATCGTTTAGCGGAGTTGATGTTCTTGTCACTCTTGAAGTTAATAATGATAATAATTACAGCGCTCAGGTTTTGAATTCTACATATAATATCTATCTTAACAATTCATTTTTAGCGAAGGGAACTACCGAAAATGCACAGACTATTAAAAATAATGGTCTTTCCTATCTCGATTTACCTCTCAGTATTAACTATTCAGATTTGCCTTCAGGGGTTGTGGAGATAGTTAAATCAGTCATCAGCGGACAATTAATTAAATATCGGGTTGATGGGGATGTCAAAGTAGAACTTGATGGCATAAGTGTGACAATTCCGGTTAATGTGGAAAGAGAAATGAAAGCAGAATTTTAATAATATAAATAATTATTTATCCAATTAAATCGTAAAGTAATGAAAATAAAACTTTCATTTTTCAGTTTAATAATTGTCCTCGTTTTCATATCCGGCTGTGCCTCATATAAATCAAATGATTCTTCGTTTACAGACACGCGTGATGGTCATGTTTATGCGACAGTAAAAGTTGGTAATCTTATATATATGCTTGATAACCTTAGTTATGATATGAAAGGCAGCTATTGCTATGATGATAAAATGATTAACTGTAATAAATTCGGTAAATTATACACTTGGGAAACGGCATTTGATGCATGTCCTCCCGGCTGGAGACTGCCCACCGAAAGTGAAATGAAAAGACTCGTTGAATTTTTCGGGAACCCAACAACCAGAGCTGATATACTAACCAAAACTCCTCCCGAAGGATTCAATATCCCTTATTCGGGGAGCAGATATTTTTCCGGGGAATATGCCGGAATAGGAGAATATTTTGTTATGTGGACTTCTTCTGAAGTAGATAATGAAAAAGTAACTTGCTTTTCGCTTGATAAAGAAGGTAAGGAAAGAATTACCTGGCCGGACTATTTGAAGACGGCAGGCTTCAGCATAAGATGCGTTAAAAAAGCTTATTAGAAAAGATAATGGTTTCAATATTTTTTTATATTTTGAAATAAATACTTATTAATATGTCCACTTTAATTAAAAATATATCAACACTTGTTACATGCCGTGACCTGAATGGCATTCCTAAATCCGGGGGTTCCCAGACTCAGATAGGACTTTTAAAAAATTCAAACATATTTATAGAGGGAAGTAAAATATCATTTGTAGGAAATGCAAATGAGCTGAAATCATTTTTGAAAGTTAATAAAAAGAAGAATTTCAATGAGATTGACGGAAAAAATAAAACTGTTTTGCCCGGATTTGTAGATTCCCATACTCACTTTGTTTTTGCAGGCTCAAGGGCGGACGAATACGAAATGCGGATTGCGGGAAGCACGTATCAGGATATAGCAAAAGCCGGCGGCGGTATTGCAGCTACAGTTAATGCTGTAAGAAAATCAAGTAAATCAGTATTACGGAATGAAGGCGAAAAGAGATTGAAAAATTTTATCGAACACGGGACCACAACTCTGGAAGGAAAGTCAGGTTATGGTCTGGATACTGATAATGAAATCAAAATGCTTGAAGTGATAAATTCACTTGCCAGGAAAAATAAATATGATATGAATATTGTGCCTACATTTTTAGGTGCACATTCAGTTCCTAAAGATATGCCAAAAGAAAAATTTATAAATAAAATTTGCTACGAAATGATTCCGATGATTGCACAAAGCAAACTGGCACGGTTCATAGATGTATTTTGTGAAAAAGGATACTACTCTCCGGAGGAAGCAGAAAAAATTCTGACAATAGGTTCGAAATTCGGAATAATTCCAAAAATGCACGCAGACCAGTTTACATCAAGCGGGGGAATTGAAGTAGCGTTAAAGGTAAAAGCAATTTCAGTAGACCATCTTGAAGCTCTCTCCTCATCAGATATCAAGCGCTTGCAGTATAAATCTGTAATAGCTACACTACTTCCGGGAGCATCATACTTCCTCGATATGCAGTATCCGCCGGCTCGCGAGATTATTGAGAATGATATTCCGGTTGCGATTGCGACTGATTTTAATCCCGGAAGCTGTATGACAGAAAATATGCAGATAATAATGTCTCTTGCCTCTGTGAAAATGAAAATGACAGGAGAAGAGATTTTGAATGCCGTTACGATTAATGCGGCTTATGCTTTATATCTTCAGGAACTGGTTGGAAGCATTGAAGAAGGAAAACAGGCAGATATTCTGATTTTTGATTTTCAAAATTACAGAGATTTGCTTTATCACTTTGGGGTAAATCAAATCGAAATGGTAATCAAAAAAGGAAATATAGTAGTAAATAATAAAAAATAAATTTTTATTTGTTTTTTATTGTTAGCATCTGTGAATAAATAATTAATGATAATAAGTATAAATGACTCAAAAGAAGATTTTACTTGCAATAGCAGCTCACCCTGATGACCTCGAATTTGGCTGTTCAATGATTGTAAAAAAACTGGTAAAAGAAGGTTACACTGCCTATTATCTGATTGCAACAACAGGAGAAAACGGATGTAAAAAAAATATCAGAACAAGGAAAGAAAGAATCGAATTAAGAAAAAAGGAGCAGCTGACAGCCGCAAGAAAACTTGGAGTGAAAGAAGTTATATTCTGGAATGAAAAAGACGGATTTCTCAATTATGATGATAACCTGAGAAAGAAACTGACTTTATTAATAAAGAAATTGAGACCTGAAATTGTTTTTTCTTTTGACCCCGCAAATACACAATTTGATAATCTGAATTTGTTTCACCGTGATCACAGGAATATTGCTCTGGCAGCATTCGACGCATGTTTTGCCGCTAAGAATGATTATATCTATCCAAGTAAATACGGTCTTCATAAAGTAGATAAAATATTTTTCTTCGGTACTGATAAACCAAATTTCTATCTGAACATTACGAAGGATATAGATTTCAAGCTCGATGTGCTCTCATCGCATAAATCACAGTTTACGGATTTTAAGGAGTTCACGGGATATTTTAAGGAATATATAGCAGGCGATTCAAAAAAATATAAATATTCCGAATCATTCAGAGTAATTGAAGTTATAAAAATTACTTAGAGGAATTCAGGAATTTCCTTGTTAAATATTACCGAAGCTATTATCGGACATTCGGCAATTCAAGCGACAGGTCTTCTTTTTCGATGTCTCTCCATATTTTCATACATGGAAATTTATTTTCATATAACGCTCTTGAAATTGTGACTGAATCAATACTCCATATGTTCAGGTCTGATAGTGCTTTCAGGTCCCTGTAATCACGGATTCCACCCGCAGATGTGATTTTAAGCTTTGTATTAAATGCGATTTCCAAAAGCCGGTTTATGTTAGGACCGCAAAGATTTCCTACCCTGGTTACATCCTGATAAATTATTCTTTGCACTCCAAGAAGTTCCATTTTTATCGCGAAATCAAGCGGAGTAATATCGGCATATTCTATCCAGCCGTCTTTTACAACTTTATTCAATTTCTCATCGATTGCAACGGCAAGTTTTGAACTGGAAAAATCATCGATAATTCTTTTTATTAAATCCGGATTTTCAATTGCAACAGAGCCTATTACGACTCTGTATACACCAAGTTCAGTTATTACTTTTTTTGCTGTTTCATAATTATTGATACCACCACCTAATAATATTGGAGTATCAACCGATCTTGCTATCTCTTTAATGAGGTCATAATTCCGCATTTCTCCATATTTGATGCCGTCCAGGTCAGTAATATGAATTGCTCTGAAGTTTTCTTTGCGAAACAGTTTGGCGAGTAAGACAGGTGAATCAGTGTAATACCTGCATTTTTCTCCAAGTCCCTCTAATTGACGGACACACTTTCCGTCTTTAATATCGATTATCGGTATAATGAACATTTAAAAAATTACTTTCTGATAATTGCTACCTTACCTTTACCGACTTTGGATGCATCTTTATTATAAGCTACAATTATATAAATACCGCTGGAAACAAGTACACCTTTTTTATTCAATCCATTCCAGGTTGCTATTCTGCCGCCCGGTGAATCGAATTCATTTATAACTTCACCGTTGAGCGTAAGTATCTTGACTGTTGAACCTTCTACAAGTCCATCAATTTTTAAATCAACAGTTGATGGTATTAAATAAGGATTCGGCATACATTTAATCTTGTCAAAATTTTCTACCGGTTCTACAGCGTTGGTCTGATAAACAAATAATCCTTTATCAGTTCCGAAATAAGCTTTGCCTGTTTTTCTGCTAACAGTAACTGAATTTATAAAATTGTATAGTATAGGACTATTGGACGAGTTGAATTCTTCTAATAGTGTTGAACCATCTTCCGATAAATGAAAAACTCCATTAGATTGAGTCCCAATCCATTTTTCGTTTAATATATCCGAATGGATGCATCGGCAGTTTTCCGTAAATGGTACTCTAAGATTTCCGGAAATTATACCGAGTTTGACGGGTGTCGGTTTATTAGCAGGATTTTGAATTGCAGCAAGCGGATTATTTATTATGAAAACACCATTATCACTCGAAAACCAAACTTCTCCGTTTTTTTCGATTACAACATCAGTGATTTCAGACACCGCCAGATCATTCGCAGGATAAAATCCATAAATATCATCGGAAAATATAGTATCTGTTCCATTTTCATTGAAAAAGTATAACCCTGCAGGATTTAAACATGTAATCCATTTAGTATTATAATTATCTATCGAAATATTTGTAAATCGGGTAAATCCACCAGCTGAAATAATACCGGGGTTATCATATTTTAGAAAAACTGAATCTCCTTTATATGCGTATAATGAAGCTCCCGAAATTGACTCATAATTTATGAGCCAGATTCTGCCTCTGCTGTCAACGGCACCACTGGAAAGTGCTACAAACAGAGGGTTGTTTAAAATACCCGGCAAGTTGCTGTTTGTATGATTATAATTTATTAAATTCGAACCTGTAAGCAGTGTAGCACCCCCACCATAACCGATTCCCCAAATGGAATTGCCATTTGGAATTACTTTTTTAAACCAGTTGGATGGACCCAGTTGTGGATAAATATCTGTGTTATAAGTGAACCAGGTAGTACCATCGTACTTATAAAATCCTCCGTCGGATGTTCCTGCAGCAGCCCAGATATTTCCATAATCATCGTATGTGACCTGATTAAAGAATATTCTGTTTGGGCAGTTGGGAAAAACATAATCATAACCTGACGATTTTTTAATGTAAGTGCCTTGTTCGTTTGTTCCAACAATCAGATTCTGACCGTCGGATGCAAGTGTTAGTAAATTCCCTGAAATTAAATAAGGATTAACAACAGGCAAATTATTTAAATCAGCAGAAAATATAGAACCGGAATTTGCATTGCTATTTGAAATGAAATATAAAGTATTTCCTATTGATTTTATAGAACGTGTAAATCTTGTATTAACGTTCACGTTTGGATATGAATTCCAGTTAGATCCGTCGAAATAAACAAAACCGCCTTCCGAACCGGCAAAGAGCTTACCTCCCGCGGATTCCAATGCGAGTGTATTCACATTCATAGGTGGTGTGTTGTAAATGGTCCACGATGCCGGGTCATTAAGATTTGAATTTATTAAACTGGCATAGGCTATTCCCTGTGCCGTTCCTGCAAAAATCAAATTGTTATATATTGAAAGTATATTTACCTTTGACTTAGGAGCTAATGTTCCGAATTGGTAATAAGGAGCATCCACAAAACTGAATAAAGTAGTCGAAATCTTCTGAATGCCGTACCCTGTAGCAGCAAAAATAAAATTACCATATAGCTTGAAGTAATTTATACTCTTGTTATTTTCGTTCGAGTTCTTAATATCATAAATATATCTCCAGGTTTCATTATAAAAATCGTAAATACAGATTGAACCATCCGATGCACCTATCCATAACCTTTTTTGATTATCAACCTCAACAGATGTAAGGTCGTTATAAAGCAGTCCGTCGATATTCGTATATTTCCTTAAAATGGAACCATTACTTATGTCTATTGAATATAATCCTCCCGAAGTGGCACAGAAAGCATATTTATTATCCAAGATTGCAATCGATGTCACAATTTTCATATCAGTAAACACTTCCCATCTATTAATATTTACATCATTTGGGAAAGCTCTGGCAAGTGTAGATAGGGTTAAAAAGATTAAAGCAAATTTAATGATATTTTTTAGCATTATATGTGTAATTATAAATTCAAAAATGATTGATTTTTATATTAAAGTCAATTACAATGAAATGCATTCCTGATAACTTTTCATTAAATTAATTTCTTATTAATACTTTATTTATCTTCTGTGAATTTTGTTTAATCCGGAATCAAATACAAATAATTAAACTTTAAAAAATCTCTTTAATGAAATAACTCATAACTCTTTTTCCAATTTGATTTACTGATTTCGGCTTTTAAAACTACCCTTTTCAATTGATTTTACTTTTTAAATAAATTACTTTATAATAGCAATTTAAGAATTGATTTTAACCTCTTTAGTCTTGCTAACTAATGAGAAAACAAATAATTAGCAAAGGAGTCTGGAAATTATTTAATGGCAGAAAATGGTTCAATAATAGATGAAATTAATGACATGGTTAAGAAAACCGAAGATTCTCTTAATAAAAACGAGAAAACAGAAAACGGGAATAAGAACGTAGAAAAATCTACGAAACCTAAAAAATTCAAAAAACGGGTTTTTAGTTATCGTCAGAATTATGATAAAAACCAGGTTGTTTCCGCAAACCCTGAGACTAAAAAAGTAGTTCATACCAATCAGATGATTAGTATTGTTATACCCGTATTTAACGAAGAAGAATCACTCATGGAATTATCTTTGTCTATAAAAAGGGTATTCGATGTTATGAGATGCAATTACGAAGTTATTTTAATCGACGATGGAAGTACTGATAAATCGTTTGAAAAAATAAAAGAGATTCATAATAAGAATAGCAGATATCATTACATCAAATTCCGTGGTAACCGCGGAAAATCAGCTGCATTATCTGCAGGTTTTAAAGCAGCAAAAGGAGATATTATAATTACAATGGATTCTGACCTTCAGGATGACCCGAAGGAAATTCCTGAACTCGTTAGAATTATCAATTCAGGTTATGACCTTGTATCAGGATGGAAAAAAATTCGCTACGATCCGTTTATTAAAAGACATACTTCGAAAATTTTTAATTATTTCACATCTAAAGTAGCCGGTATAAGGCTTCACGATTTCAATTGTGGATTGAAAGCGTATCGTAAAGAAGTTATTAAATCAGTTAAGATTTATGGAGAACTTCACAGATACATTCCTGCGCTTGCAAATCTTGCAGGTTTCAAAGTAACTGAAAAAGTGGTAAAGCATCAGCCGCGGAAATATGGTGCCACTAAGTTCGGTGCAAACAGGTTCTTTAACGGATTTTTTGATTTATTAACAGTGGTGTTCACCACAAAATTTATTAAAAAGCCTCTGCATCTTTTTGGAATGCTGGGAATTATTTCATCAATGTTAGGCTTTATCATTACAATAGCGCTGTTTATTGTAAAAACTTTCTTCACATATATTCCATTAAGCAGTACCCCTGTTTTTTACGTCGGGATTCTGCTGATTATAGTTGGTGTTCAATTTTTTGCAACCGGACTTCTCGCTGAAATGATTACCCGCTCCTCTCCCCAGGAAGAAGATGATTTATTTGTAGAAAAAACTTTGTAGAATTTAATGAATTCAGTCAGCAGTAAAGCAACAATTGGCAGTAATGTAAAAATCGGAGAGTTTTCTGTCATTCGTGATGATGTTGTAATTGGAAATAATGTTGAGATATTATCAAGTGTATTGATTGATGATGGTGCAAGAATCTCAGATAATGTAAAAATCTGTCACGGTTCCGCAGTTTCAGTCCTGCCTCAGGATTTAAAATTCAAAGGTGAAAAGACTTTTTTTGAAATCGGTGAAGGAACAACGATTAGGGAATTTGTTACTCTTAATCGTGGAACAAAATTTAGTTACAAATCATCAGTGGGCAAAAACTGCTTTCTGATGGCTTATGTACACGTTGCTCATGATTGCAGGGTTGGTGATAATGTTGTCCTTGCTAATGCGGTTAATATGGGCGGACATGTTGAAATTGAAGATTGGGTTATTGTGGGCGGTATGGTTGCTGTTCACCAGTTTGTGAAAATCGGTCAGCATTCGATGATAGGTGGAGGTTTCAAGGTTGTAAAAGATGTTCCACCATACATAATTGCCGGGAATATGCCTCTCAGATTTGAAGGTGTAAATAAAATAGGATTACAGCGCAGGGGATTTACATCTGAGCAGATTGCCAAAATTAATGAAGTATATAATATTATTTACAAATCCAAATATAATGTGAGTGATGCTGTGAAAAAAGTTAAGGATGATATACAACATGATGAATATGTAAAAACTATTCTCGATTTCATTGAAAATAGTAAAAGGGGAATAATCAGGGGTCAGTTTATCGGTCAATAAACTTCTCCTTGAAACTGGTGCTTCCGGATTTTCCCGCCTAAAAAAATAGAAAATATGCCGCAAAAGAAAAATTACGAAATAAAGACAATTATCGATAATTACTCAGCGACAAAAAATATAGTTTTAAAACTTTCCGGGAAAAATAAAATTATCAGGAAAAAAGAAATTCAGAAAGATATTTATTACCGCATTCCACAAGGCAGATTGAAGCTCAGAATCATAAATAATAAATCCGGAACTCTGATTTTATATAACAGAAAAGAATCTAAAAAACTCAGGGTATCAAATTACATTCTTACGAATACAAAAGATTTTAGTAACCTTCATTTAACACTTTCGAAATTGTTTCCCGTACTTGTAATAGTAGAAAAGGTTCGTGAAATATTCCTTCTGGAAAATATACGAATACACCTTGATAAAGTAAATAATCTTGGCGAATTTCTTGAGTTCGAAGTAGTTTTTAATTCATTTGATAAAGCAAAAAAACAGATGATGTTTCTAATTGATTATTTTGAACTCAACAAAAGAAAATTTATTAACAAGTCATATTCGGATTTATTGTTATTGAAATCTAAACTAAAGAAAAAATAAAATGGCTACTTCATCGTACACACAGGATTTAATGAATATAACCACTAAGGTATTATATGCGTTAAAACAAAAAGGTGAGAAGATAGCAATGCTCACTGCATATGACTATATAACTGCAAAGTTCTGCGACCAGGCGGGGATTGAAGTTATATTGGTAGGGGATTCCCTCAGTAATGTAATTCAGGGAAATGAAACTACATTGCCTGTTACTCTTGAAGAAATGATTTATCACACAAAGATGGTAAGGCGTGGTGTAAAAAAAGCTATGGTAGTTGCAGATATGACATTTATGAGCTATCAGGTCGGACTGAATGATGCAATCATGAATTGCGGCCGGGTTATGAAGGAAACAGGCTGCGATGCTGTCAAAATGGAAGGTGGAAGTTATATTGCCGAAATAGTTTCTAAACTGGTTGAGATTGGAATACCGGTGATGGGGCATCTCGGACTTACGCCTCAGTCTATTAATAAATTCGGAAGTTATAAAACTCGTGGAATAGACCAGGAGGAAGCCGGACAAATTTTCAGCGATGCTATCAATCTTGAAAAAGCAGGATGTTTTTCTATAGTACTCGAGAAAATTCCGGCAGCACTCGGCTCAAAAGTTTCAAAAGCTTTGAAAATTCCGACTATAGGAATCGGTGCCGGACCTGAATGTGATGGTCAGGTTCTTGTTATGCACGATATGCTCGGAATGATTGAAGAATTCAAACCGAGATTCGTCAGAAGATATATGAATCTCGCACAGGATATGAAGGATGCCTTCAAAAGATACATCAAAGATATAAAAAGCGGCAGTTTTCCTTCAGACTCCGAAAGTTACTGATAATAGATTTCAGTTTTATAATTCAATTATTTTAAAAGAATGAGAGACTATTTTTTAAGAGTGAGGAATATCATAGATAAATACGATAATTTCGTAATAACTACACACTTACTTCCGGATGGTGATGCTATCGGAAGCGTACTCGCATTGTCAGAATATATTCGAAATAAAGGAAAGAAAACATTTGTGATTAATTATTCTCCGACTCCGGATTATCTGGAATTTCTTGATTCGAAAAAAGAAATCCGAATCTTTAAAAATAATAAAGAACCGTATATTCCGCTGATTGAGAATACCGACGTTATTTTTCTCGTCGATACAAATGAGTTTTCACGTACAAGATTCATGGAACCTTATTTAAAAAAATCAAAGGCAATAAAAGTTTGCATAGACCATCATACAGATTTGAATACAAAAGATTTTGATGCTTATTTATCAAATGTTGAATATCCCGCAACATCTCAGATATTGTATGATTTCTTTTTTGATGATAATCCGGATTACGATTAATAAATTTATCGCAGAAAATCTTTATGCCGGTATTATGACCGACACAGGTTCATTCCGGTATCCGAGAACCGATGAAAGGACTTTCTTAATTGCTGCTGACCTTGTAAGAAGGGGAGCAGACCCGGTTTATATATTCGACATTATTTATAGCAATTCTCCTAAGTCTAAAATTCTTCTGCTGGCAAGATTTATTGATAGCTTCAAGTTTTTCTATGATGATAAACTGTTAATCGGTTTTGTCACTCAAAAAGATTTTAAAGATTTCGGGTTACACGTTCAGGATGTTGAAGGGTTTTCATCTTTTGTAATGACGATTCAAAAAGTTGTAATAGGAATAGTCCTTGTTGAACTCCCGGATTGCGTAAAGGTGTCGCTCAGATCAAAAGGCGATATCCCGATTAATGAACTTGCCAGACTAATCGGCGGCGGAGGTCACAAGAATGCAGCAGGTGCAACGGTTCTGAAAATGGATATGAAAGAAACAGAAAATTTTATAGTAAATAATGTAAAAGATTTTTTAATTCCAAAAAATTGAAAATGTTTTTTAAAATATTTTTAATTATTATACTTTCTGAACTATTTGCCTATCATTCCAATACAAATTCAAATTCACTAATTGGCTCAGGACCGAAATTCAGGCTTGGTAATGAAGTCATACTTAATGAAAAATTTACGCTAATAGAAAATAAAAATATAGGGCTGATAACAAACAACAGCGGAGTCCTGTCAGATGGTGTTCCTTTCGTTGATGCTCTCTCAAAAAAAGAAAATGTAAAGGTTAAAAAAATATTTTCACCTGAACACGGTTTTAGGGGAAATGACGAGTCCGGAGATTACATTGATGAGCTGACAGGAATACCTGTTATAACTCTTTACGGCTCAAAAAGAAAACCTTCTGCTGGCGAATTAAAAGATATTGATATATTGATTTATGATATTCAGGATGTCGGAGCAAGATTTTATACATATATCAGTACGATGTATTATTGTATGGAATCTGCTTATGAAAACAATAAAAAAATTATAATATGCGACAAACCTTCAGTACCTTATCTTGATTATGTTGATGGCTTTCTGCTTGATAATAATTTTAAATCATTTGTCGGTTCATTAAATATTCCCGTAGCATACGGAATGACCTGCGGTGAGTTAGCAAAATATATAAATGATGAATATTTTAATGGACAGTGTAGTCTTGAAGTTTGTGAAATGAAAGATTATTACCGAGCTTCCGATTATCAAAATTTGTCCCTTAACTGGGTAAAACCTTCTCCAAGTATGTATTTTCCAACAACTGCTGTTATGTACAGCGGAACTTGTTTACTCGAAGGAACAAATTTTTCAGAAGGCAGGGGAAGCGATATGCCTTTTGAATATGTGGGTGCACCTTATTGCAATTCTGATTTACTTAAGAGTGAACTTGATACTTACAATTTCGACGGTGTTGAGTTTATAAAAATTTCATTCATGCCGGTTAGTATCTCCAGTAATTCTAACCCTCCGAAATATATTGGTGAAGAATGCAGCGGAATATACATAAAAGTAACTGATAAAAAATTAGTTCAACCTTTTAAAATCGGAGTAGCTTTACTGATATCACTTAAAAAATTATTCCCCGGATTTAAATGGAGAAATGATAATTTCATCGATAAGTTAGCCGGAACTGATAAACTAAGAAAAATGATTGACTCAGGAAAATCATATGATGAAATAATAAATTCATATCAATCCGATTTAAATAATTTTAAACAAAAAAGAGAAAAATATTTAATTTATAATTAATTAAAAAATAACCTTATGGAAAACAAAAGCTACAACATGCAGGACAATCCGGGTGGATTTCAATACACCGTCAACACCAATTCCACCCCATACACCACCACCGCCTCCTCCTCCACCGTTAGGATCAACCCGTTCTCGCAAACCCCGGGGCATAATCAGGGAGTAAACCAGCAAATCATTTCCCAAATGATAAAGAATATGAAATTTGTCGGAATCTGGAATATCATAGTAGGAGTGATAAATTGTTTAACCTGTATTGGTGCGATAGTTGGCGTTCCGATTATCTTTGCAGGTATCCGGCTTAGACAATCTGCTGATTCATTCATAACTTTTGCCCAATCCGGTATGCAGGACCAGAATAGCTTGCAAACAGCACTGGAAAAGCAATCACGCTTTTTCTTTATTTTTAAAGTATTAATCATAATAGGTATCATAATGGTTATAGTCGAAATATTAGTGATTATAGGGATGCTTATTTTTATGCCTACTTCAAGCAAATACTTTTATAATTTGTAAAGCATAGGCAAATTTAAAGTTAAATCAGATATTCATAATTTTTGAAAAGCTGTTTGGTTAATGCGATTGAAATTTTCATAGAAATTTCGGTTGATAATAACTATATTTTATTATGGGTTAAGCGTGTACAGGATTTCTGTCAGCTAGCTGAACAAAGTGGGACTATGAATGATATTTATTTATGCAGATTAATAAACTTTTAATATAAAATTACATCTTAGAAAAATTGAAAAATATAAAATTACTTATTCTGCTTTTCATTCTTGTATTCTTTATCTCTAATCTTTACCCGCAGTCAATAACAACATACAAAAACGTTCGTTTTAATTATTCTCTTACTGTTCCCGATAAATGGGATAAGGAGGAAAAACCTTCAAAAAATAGCCCAGAAACTGTTACATTCAGAGATCCCGATGGAAATGTGCTTCTGATTTATGCCAGAGTTGATAAATCGTATGCCGGGAAAACTGCAAATGATATGGACCCGGGTACAATGTATATGGGATTTCAGCAGCAATTTAAAGACGCTAATATGCTTGAATCCGATTATAAAGTATTAGATGAAGTGCCTGCGATGTTCTGTAAATATGAATATATTTTTGATGGAAAGGAATATCTTCAGGATGCATATTATCTTGTAAAAGGTGATATATTTTATATGATAAATGTTATTGCCAGAAAAGATTTTTTTGATGCATTTGAGACACAAACTCTGGGTCATATTTTATCTTTTAATATACTCGATGTTAAGTCGGTAAATTATTTTAAAAGTGATAAATATGATTTCCAGATAATATTTCCTGACGGCTGGAAAATAGTTACAGAACCGACAACCTTCGGTGCTGAGATATCAGGCGGGGCAGGTGTATTTGTAGAAGTAAATAAAGATGATAATTTTATCGGATATACAGGAAATGATTTAAGAGCAGAAGATATGCTTGAGTATTTTAAAACTAAATACAGTGATGCGAAAGTTATAGAAAACAGTTATTCTCTGATTGACGGTTATCCTGCTATGAAAGTTAAATACAAATGTTCGGCAACGGTTAATGGCTCAACAAATGATTTCATTGTTATTCATTATTATTTAGTTAAGGAGAATATACTATATATCCTGCAGGGGCGTTCATTGGAAAAAAGTTATTCGACTTATCAGGAAAATATTGCCCGTTCCCTTGAATCGTTTCAATTTATTTCGAATAAAAAAGATAATTGATATATAGTTTACATTGATTTTATATAAAATTCGTGAATGCTAATTTTTCCTATATCATTATTTACGAATAAATATTAATTCCTTTTTCCTATCCCTTATTTACTAATCTTACTATATTTGTAAGGATTAAATATTTTTATAAACCTCACTAAATACATATTATGTCTATAGTAATTACCGGAACTAATCTCAAAATTGAAGATGTCTATAAAGTTGCCGTCGAAAGTGAAAAAATTGAATTGCATCCCGATGCCGTGAAACGAATTTTAGAATGCCGTGCTTTTATCGAAAAAAAAATTGAACAGCATGAAATAATGTATGGTGTTAATACCGGAATCGGAGAGTTTTCAGAAATTGTTCTGAATGACGAACAGGTAAAAGATTTTCAAAAATATCTGATTTATAATCATGCTGCCGGTATCGGCGAACCCGCACCTGTTGAGCATGTCCGGGCAGCAATGCTTTCCCGAATAAATGTCCATTCAAGAGGGCATTCAGGCTGCAGACTGGAAATCACACAGACTTATGTTGATATGCTCAATAAAGGTATCACTCCTGTGGTGTGTGCAAAAGGCAGTGTAGGGGCTTGCGGCGACCTTTCTCCGATGAGTCAGTGCGCTTTAAGTTTGATGGGAGAAGGGGAATGTTTTTATCAGGGGAAAAGAATGAGAACTAAAGATGCGATGGACAAAGCAGGAATTCCTATCCCCGGTCTTAAGGCACGCGATGGACTTGCCGCTATTAATGGAAGTAATCTTATGACAGGAATGGCTTGCTTGCAGATTTATGAAGTCGAAAGATTTTTTAAACAGGCAGAGATAGCAACCGCGATGACACTGGAAGCTCTAATGGCAAATTTGAAACCATATGACGAGCGTCTTCATAAATTGCGGGGATTCAGAGGGGCTGTTTCATCAGCTAATAATATCAAGAAAATGATAGAAGGTTCAGATTTACTTACCGGAAAAGTGAAAGTAAAAGTTCAGGATGCATATAGCATGCGTTCCACTCCGCAGGTGATAGGCGCTGCCCGGGACCAGCTAAGATGGACAAGAGAACAGATTGAAATAGAATTAAATGCCGTTGCTGACAATCCTATATTTTTACCTAAAGATGGAATTGTTCTGACCGGTGCAAATTTTCAGGGTTCTCCTATTAGTGTACCTCTCGATATGCTTGGTACAGTTGTCACCATGGTTTGTGTAATTTCAGAAAGGCGTTTGAACAGATTACTTAATCCTGCTCTTAGTGTTGGTCTTCCCGCATTCCTTACGAAGGGTGCCGGAATGTTCTCAGGTCATATGCTTAGTCAATATACGGCAGATATGCTGATTGTCGAGCAAAGAATTCTGTCAGCTCCGGCTTCCATCCAGTCTATTCCTGCAGCGGCTGACCAGGAAGACTTTGTAAGTATGGGTATGAATACCGCTTTAAAAACCCGTCAGATTATAGATAATGCATATGGAGTCATCGGAATTGAATTTATAGCTGCTGCTCAGGGACTCGATTTTAGAAACTTCAAGTTCGGGAAAGGCACACAGGCTGCCCATACCGCGGTTAGAAAAGTTGTAGAGCATCTTGATGTAGACAGGCCATTGTTTACCGACCATAATAATATGATGGCTGAAGTTCGTTCAAGAAAAATTCTCGAAGCCGTCGAAAATGAAATTGGCGAATTAAATACTTATTAGTAAACACGAAGTCTAATAAAGGGCTGTCGGTAATCACTGATAGCCCTTTTTTTTCAGACCATAGTATCCTCACTTTAATCATAGTTTAGAGATTATACTATTTTAATAACCAAGATTTTATAAATATTATAATAACAATGTTTATGTTTTGGTACAGGTATTGCAGTTAATATTATCAGGATTTGAAAATAAAAAAATCCAAAAGTGGGGCTGAAATACAATGAGCCGGGGCATCTTAGTTCGAGATCCTCGGCTTTATTTATTGTGTAATTTTCGGATTATCTTTTATTATTGGCAAAAAACATATAACCTATCGAATGTATAGTTTTAATGAAATATTCCTCCTCACCAGGTCCGTGCAATTTGCTTCTTAACCTTGATACAAGGACATCAACCGACCTTTCATTTATATTCAGAGAATTTCCGCGTAGGCTTTTCATGATGTATTCCCTTGATAATGCTTGCCCGCTGTTTTTTACGAATAGTAACAACAGTTCAAATTCACCGGAAGTAAGTTTAAGGTTAGTATCATTTGTAAAGGCAGTTTTTTTGTCAAGATCAACCAGAAGATTGCCAAACAGAAGTGTATCACTGAACTTAAACGCTGGGTCGTGCTTTTGGAGAATAGTTCGGATTTTAGCTAAAAGTTTACGCGGTTCAAAAGGTTTTCGGAGATAAAAATCACCTTTAATTTCTTTTTTATCAGTAAGAATTAATATGGGTACATTGTTATCCTCCCGCAGAGATTCATACAGCCCAATCCCGTCCGTCTCATCCGAAATTTTATCCAGAATTATTAAATCGAATTTTTCAGTCTTCAGTCTTTGCAGTGTATCTTCAGATGTAGTAGACAGGCTTGTCCTTAAATTAAATCTATGCAGAGAATCGGAAATAAATTGATTTAATTTCTTGTCACCACCCGATATTAAAACCACTTTCACCATTGCTGAAATTTAAAGAATATTTTTTAATAATTGTATACCATTTACAATTGTTAATTACTAATTTTTTATTTGCCTTTATTAAATATTCCATATATATTTAGGGTATGAATGGAGTAAGCTCTGAATATTTTATTCCCCGGGAGGGAACTGACTTCTCGGACCTCTTCAGAAGGGTGAGGATGATGCCGCTGTATTCCTTCCCTCATTACAAGGAGTTCGACTTTAGAGTATCGGAGCACAGGAACAGGTTTTTTATACATCTTGATTTTGATGCATTCTATGCGCAGGTCGAGCAGCGGGATAATCCCGGACTCCGGGGCAAGCCTGTTTCGGTCGGCGGCACGCCTGACGGGAAAGGTATTGTTATGACTGCCTCCTATGAAGCCCGTGCACTGGGAATAGATACTGCTATGAGTGTGTGGCAGGCAAGAAAAATATGTCCCGAACTTATCTCCCTTCCGTGCTATGGACCAAAGTATGAAGTGATTACGCAGAATCTTATGGAAATTCTTCGCAGCATTGTGCCGGAGGATTGCATCGAACAGTACAGCATAGACGAGTGCTTCGCAGAGTTAACTCCCGTTGCAAAAAATTTTGAGAAGGCGCATTTGGTTGCTAAAGAAATTAAACGCCGTGTATGGGAATCCGAAAGCCTGACCTGCTCACTCGGTCTTTCATATAATAAGTCTTATGCAAAAATGGCAACTAAGTTCCAAAAGCCCGACGGCCTGACAGTTATTACCCCGAAGGATAAACAAACAATTTATTCTCTGCCTCTCACAAAACTCTGGGGCATCGGTAAAAGGGTTGAGCGCCGGCTTTCTCTCTACAATATATTTACGATTGGCGACCTCGCAAATTCAAATCCCGGCATTACAAAAAAAGAATTCGGAATTAACGGCGTAGTCTTCAGAAAAATGGCAAGAGGTGAAGATACTTCGGGTATATTCCGTAAGAGTGAGCATGAAAAAATGCTGAACCATCATCATACGCTGTCGGCGAATATGTTTAAAGAAATTGAGGTTAAAAATGAGATACGGCGAATAGCTGAATATATCTGCCGCAAGCTCCGCGCTAAAGAACTCGTCGCGGGTCATATGTATCTCTCAATACGCTACGACGACCTCCGTTACGCCGGCTGGGATACAAGGCTGAAATCACATACTAATGATGACCGCGATATTTTCGAATGCGCAGTTAAACTCTACCGCAAGCTTCCCAAGCCGTCTAAGAGTTACCAGGTGAGGGGTGTCGGCATATCAGTTTTTGATCTGCATACCGATAATCGCTCGATGAACTACGAACTTTTCAATAATAAAGTCTTCCTTCCTTATTATGCTATTGATAAAATAAAAGCAAAACACGGTGAGCACATCCTTCGCGTTGGGCTGAACCCCTAAAATTCCATAAAATAAAATTCAAAATGGGGAAAAAAGATTCAAGAAAATGTCCCCTCCCAATTCAAGGGGTAGGGGTGGGGTGGAAAATTTTGAATATCAGTTTACTATGTCAGCACCAAAACACTAATTGCTAATTTATACCTCACCCTAAGTTCCTCTCGCCTCCAGGGTGGCTCTTCACTAAATCGGAGAGGGAAGATTATTTTTTATATTCTCTGTCAGTCGGTTTAGTTCCTCCCTGTCCGCAAGTGATTTATTGTTAAACCTGAATCCTGAACCGTCTCCCCGGAATCTGGGTATGATGTGTAAATGCACATGGGGAACTTCCTGTCCTGCCGCTCTTCCGTCAGATAAATGGAAATTAATTCCATCGGGTCTGATTTCAGATTTCCTTATTGCCTCAGCTATTCTGATACCTGTAACGAACATCTTAGAAGACAAATCTTTTTCAACATCTTTGATAAATTCCAAATGTTTCTTTGGTATAATCAGTGTATGTCCCTTATTCACCGGAAACAAGTCCAGAATTACAATCAAGTCATCATCCTCGAGAATCCTGCTTGCAGGGGAATTTCCTTTTATAATTTCACAAAATATACAACTCATAATTTATATTTATTTAAATCCAGTTTATAAATAATTTATATTAAATGGAATATTAATATGAATACTATATTTAAAAAGCAATAAACAGATAATAATTTCTATTGCAATTTAAAATTAGTTCAATTAAAATAAAAATGGTTAGCAAATTATTTTTTTTCAATAATTAAATGCAAATTATTTTAAATTTTCAAAACTAAACAGTATAAGGAGATAAATTTATGCAAAAAATCTTTTCAATTGTTCTTGTAGCTTTATTAGTATTAGCTGTCAATTTAACTTTCGGACAAGCTATAAAAGTTTCACCGGTTTCCTTTCCTACGACAGTTGACGTAGGTCCCCAATGTTCAGGCGGACAAATTCACGATGACGGTGTGGCAGAAAATGGATACGGGTGGAATGCTTCGGCAGGAAATCCGAGCGGTTGGTGTTCAAAATTTATTCCAACTGTTTATCCATACAAATTCACAAAGTTTTGTGTGGGATTAACCAGACTCTCAACCGGAGTTGCAAACTTTACTTTTACAATAACTATGTGGAAAAGTGTTAATGGAATGCCTACAGTACCATTCAATACAGTATTTATGGATACTGTGACTGTAACTGCAGCGGGACTTCCGGTTTGGCCGGCAGTTTCATTTTTCGATTTTCCGCTTCCCAGCACATGGGCACCGGTAACCGGAACAGATAGTGTATTTATCGGAATTAAGTATAATCCTGTAACAATGACGGGAGTATTTGTTGCGTCTGATGAAAGCACTACAACAACATTATGGCCCGGTTATTGTACGGTTGCAGCAGGTCCGTGGACAACTATTCAGTCTAACGCGTCGTTTGCAGCCTATCGTTCATTATTATTCAGAGCAGAAGGTGGTTCTTCTGCACCGACTCCATGTTCAAATTTTTCATCGTTATGGACTACAGGTTTAGCTGTTATTCCTGACGGTGCGACAAATTGCTCGCGTGTTATACCTTCAGGTATAATAATTAATGACACGGGTTATGTTTATGTTATGGGCGGTGGAACACCTGTCAATATAAACAGATGTTATAATACAGTTACAAATACCTGGTCAACAAAAACAGCAATGCCGATAGCACTTGCAACGACAAATGGAACAACCATCAAAGATTCTATTTATGTTATCGGAGGTTATATTGGAACAGGTACAAGCAGCGGTGTTTATAAGTATAATCCGCGAACAGATAGTTGGGTGACTAAAGCTTCTATGCCGTTAGCAACCAATACAGCCGATATGTGTATAGTCCCCTGGAGAGATTCTCTGATTATATGTGCCGGTGGTGGACCGGGATTATTTAGTTCAAGCGCCGCTACCACAGCAGTTAGATATTATAATGTATATACTAATACCTGGGTTGATCTTTCAGGTTCATCACTTTTACCGGTCGCACAGGCTATGATGGCAAGCACGATTGTAGGAGATACTATTTATATATTTGGCGGATATACAATCGCTAACATAACAGTAGGTACGGCTTATAGAGGAATTATAACCCCCGGAAGTCCGATATCTATAACCTGGACAGCTATTGCTTCATTACCCGGTACATTCAATACTACAGGTAAGACATATAGGTCCTCAGCGGCTACGATAAAATCTGTTAATGGAGGTGTCTTGATAGTAGGAGGAGCGGACGATGTAGGTAACTATAACGGGACTGCATACCTTTACAATCCTTGTGGTAATACCTATACTACATTGACTTCTGCAGCAGGTAGTGCAAAGAGCAATATGGGTGCTCGTTTATATGCGTTCAGAGACAGCGTAATATATTTAGCAGCAGGTTATAACGCTGCAGGTCAAACATCTGTTCTGAAATTTGCGGCAAGGTGTTATAATTGTGTTGTTTCCGGAATTATTGGCAATAATGGAGAAATACCTGAAGCGTATTCATTATCACAAAACTATCCGAATCCTTTCAATCCGGAGACGAGAATTAACTATGCTTTACCAAAGAGCGGACTGGTCACACTGAAGATTTTTGATATTCTCGGAAGAGAAGTCATGACTTTGGTTAACGAAATGAAATCAGCCGGAAACTACGCTGTAGATTTCAATGGTGCCAATTTATCAAGTGGTATTTACTTCTATTCACTTAAAGTCGGGTGACTTTACGTCAGTTAAGAAAATGACTTGATTAAATAATAAATTATTCCCTTTGCAATATATTTGAGGGCTATTTATAAAAATTAAAAAAGGCGGGAAATTTCCCGCCTTTTTTTTACCTTTTTTTTCGTTACGAACACCTGCTTCTAACCTCAATTAAAATTTATTGTTTTTCTATTGTAATTTAATAATAGTTCAATTAAAATCAAAAAAATGGTTTGCAATTTACTATTTTTCAGGAATAGTTAATTGCAGATTGTTTTAAATTTTGAAAACTAAAATACAAGGAGATAAATTTATGCAAAAAATCTTTTCAATTGTTCTCGTAGCTTTATTAGTATTAGCTGTCAATTTAACTTTCGGACAAGCTATAAAAGTTTCACCGGTTTCTTTTCCAACGACAGTTGAAGTAGGTCCCCAATGTTCCGGTGGACAGATTCACGATGACGGTGTGGCAGAAAATGGATACGGCTGGAATGCTTCAGCAGGAAATCCAAGCGGTTGGTGTATGAAATTTATACCAACCACTTATCCATACAAATTCACGAAGTTTTGCGTAGGATTAACCAGACTCTCAACCGGAGTTGCAAACTTTACTTTTACCATAACTATGTGGAAAAGTGTTAATGGAATGCCTACAGCACCGTTCAATACAGTATTTATGGATACAGTGACTGTAACTGCAGCAGGACTTCCGGTTTGGCCGGCAGTTTCATTTTACGATTTTCTGCTTCCAAGCACATGGGCACCGGTAACCGGAACAGATAGTGTCTTTATCGGAATTAAATATAATCCTGTTACAATGACAGGGATATTTGTTGCTTCTGATGAAAGTACTACAACAACATTATGGCCCGGTTATTGTACAGTTGCAGCAGGTCCGTGGACTGCTATTCTCGTTTTACTCAACCTTTGCAGCTCTGTCGTTCATTATTATTCAGAGCAGAAGGTGGTTCTTCTGCACCGACACTTTGTAACAAAGTAGCCGGGAACTGGTGTCCGGCAAATACTTACCCGGTTCTTCCGGCTGCCACATATTTCAATTGCTCGGCATGGATAGGTGATACTCTTTATGTTCATGCTCCAACAAGTGCAGGTGTAGGAGCTTCCACAATTTACAGATATACCTGGGGTGGAACCTGGACAACAGGAGTACCTATGCCTGTTACTAAAATTGGTGGTTCAATGACAGCTTGTAATGGAAAGTTATATTATGTCGGAGGCGGTGCAAGCTCAATTCTTACTCCTGAAGCCACGGTTTATGAATATAATCCTACAACAGGTGCATGGACAGCGAAAGCAAATATTCCATTAGCAGTAGCAGGTCATGGTGCAGTAAACTGGGGTGATAGTGTAATAGTTGTAGTCGGAGGTCCATATACAGGTGCAGCTACAAATTTAAATGTTTACTATTACAGACCGGCTTTGAATAGCTGGGGTACTATAGTAAATTCATTACCTGCAGGTCAGGGAAGAAGAACATTTGCATTAGGTATATGCGGTAATAAAATAGTAATGTCGTGCGGTTTTAATACTGCTTATCTCAAATCGACATATGTAGGAACAATAGGCTCCGATGCATCATCCATAACCTGGGTTGCTGGTCCGGATAATGTTGTCGCACTTAGCCGTCCGGCAGGAACCGGATATAGTAATTTATTCTTCCTATCAGGTGGTGATACAAATACGACAGCTGTAAAAAATCCTAAAGTTTTTATATTTGATGCTACTACAAATTCCTGGGCTACACATAATCCAATACTGAATAATCCTCACCCTGTATCAAACATGATGAATGGTTTGACAGCAAAATGCATCAATGATACCGTTAGATTATTTCAACCGGGTGGATATGATGTTTCAGCTTTAGGAATAAATTCTTTTGATGTCACAGGATGTGGTGGATTAATAACAGGCGGTAATATAATTACTACAGAAACTCCACAATCATATGTTCTCAATCAAAATTATCCGAATCCGTTCAATCCGGTGACGAAGATTAACTATGCATTGCCAAAGAGCGGACTCGTTACACTGAAGATTTATGATGTTCTCGGAAGAGAAGTTATGACTTTAGTAAACGAAATGAAATCAGCAGGAAACTATTCAATAGATTTCAATGGTACTAATTTATCAAGCGGTATTTACTTCTACTCTCTAAAGTCAGGTGACTTTACAGCAGTGAAGAAAATGACCTTGATTAAATAATAAATTATTCCCTCTGCAATTTTTTGAGGGGCTATATTATAAAATTAAAAAAAGGCGGGAATTTTCCCGCCTTTTTTTACTATTTATACTCAGATCCGATGCTGCAATTTTTTAATTTCCTTGCCGTTTACGGCAATGTTGCGGTGTGACCTAAGAATGGGCTTTAGCCTAAATGTGATATTGGGATTTAGTTCCAGCAATTCTACTCACCTCAGATACTCAAACCGATTATTTTATGTGTTTTCAATAAATCAATTTAATTATAGATTGATTATAATTATATTAACAATTGTTTAATAAAATGAAATTGAATTGAAACTCGACGCTTTATTTATTGCTTCGCATCCTGATGATATTGAAATAACCTGCGGTGGAACTTGCATTAATATTGTAAAATCAGCGAAAAAAGCCGGAATAATCGACCTTACGGAAGGTGAATTAAGTTCTCGCGGCAATCCTGAATTAAGAAAAAAAGAAACAAAATCAGCCTCAAAAGTTCTGGGAATTCATTACCGCAATAATCTTGGTCTGCAGGATGGTAATATTCTGAATAATTTTCCTAACAGAATAAAACTAATCAGGGAAATCCGGACTCTTAAGCCCCGGATTCTCTTTGCTCCATATCCTTCTGACCGGCATCCTGACCATATTAATGCCGGCAATCTGATAAGGGAATCAGTTTATTTCTCCGGATTGAGGAGAATTGAAGTTGACAATCTTAAACCTCACAGACCTGATAAAGTCTTTTATTACCGCCATGCGTTTGATTTTCCTATTTCGTTTATTTGCGATATAAGTGATGTGTTCGACCGGAAAATGAAGGCTATTATGAGCTATCGTTCTCAATTTTATAATAATAAAGCAAAAATAACAGGTGAACCGGAAACATATATCAGCTCAAAACTCTTTCTTGACGACCTTACTCATCGTGCAGCATTTTTCGGATTCAAAATCGGTGTAAAGTATGGTGAACCATTCTTCTGTTATGAAAACTTGAAAGTTGATTCCGAAAATATTTTTAAGATATGATAAATTTTGTTGATAAGAAAATACTGGCTTTTGATATTGAAGTAGTAGCATACGATTTTGAAACTCATTATGATGATCTTACAAAAGAATATTTGTTGAAATATGCGGAAACCGATGCGGAAAAAGAAAATGTCATAAATAATCTTGTATTTAATCCTTTCACATCTTTTGTTGCTGCTATCGGAGTGCTTGATGTGTATGAAAATAAGGGCTGTGTATGGGTTAATGCCGATAAAAAACTTAATGACTCTGTTTCACTGTCTCACGAAGGCGTCATAGCAAGGTTTGGAGATGAAAAAAATATTCTCGAAGAATTCTGGAAACTTATAAAAGGTAAAAATTACGATTTTTTCATAACTTTTAACGGCAGGGAATTTGATTGCCCGTACATAATGCTGCGTTCTTTCATAACAGGTGTAAGACCTTCTTTCAATCTTATGAAAGGCAGTGATTTTACTTTTAATCAGTATCATATAGATATGTTAAAAGAACTAACTTTTTACAAGCATTCTCCTTCCGGTGCCAGAAGGAAATTTAGTCTCGATTTCTATTGCAGGCAATTGGGGATTCAAAGCCCCAAAGCTGACGGTATTTCAGGGGACCAAGTTGCAGAACTATATGCAAATAAAGAATTTAAGAAAATTGCTGATTATTGTATTGGTGACGTATATGCAGAAGTCGAGCTGTTCAAAAAGTGGAATGAAACTTTAAACATTTAAATCTTATTTTGAATAATAAAATATCTAATAATAAAAGGAGCTAATAAATGAAAATGAATCAAATGCAGGGTATGTTAAAACAAGTAAAAAAGATGCAGGAAAAAATGGAACAGATACAGAGCGAACTTGAAACTAAATTAATTACCGAAGAATCAGGCGGTGGTATGGTAAAAGTCACGATGAATGGAAAAATGCAGGTCATAAAAATCGAAATTGAAAAAGAAATTATTATTCCCGATGAACCTGAAATGCTGGAAGACCTTATCATTGCAGCTATGAATAAAGCCTATGAAACAGCTCAGAAGATGGCAAATGATGAAATGTCCAAAGCAACTTCGGGCATGATGCCGAATATTCCCGGACTTAATCTGCCGGGTTTCTGATAACTAAAACGAAATAACTTAATGGTTAATATTTCTGATTCATTGAATTCTCTCATAGATCAGTTGTCTAAACTCCCTCAGATCGGAAGGAAAACGGCACAGCGTCTGGCAATGTTCATAATCAAGCAGCCTCGGGATGAAGTTGAAAAACTCTCCACTGCTCTTATTGATGTTAAAACGAAAATAAAGTTTTGCAGAATTTGCTGTAACCTGACAGAAGATGAGGTATGTAAAATATGCGGCTCCGACAAAAGAAATAAGAATATTATCTGTGTTGTTGAAGAGCCGGCAGATGTATATGCTGTGGAAAAGACCAATGAGTACAAAGGTTTGTATCATGTTTTGCACGGACGGATTTCTCCGCTGGATGGAATTGGTCCTAATGATATAAGAATTCAGGAACTGATTTTCAGGCTTGGAGATTCGAATGAAAATCAGGTTAACGAATTGATTCTTGCTCTTAATCCCAATGTCGAAGGTGAGACGACAATTTTATATTTGACAAAACTATTTAAACCGTTCGATATTAAAATAACAAGAATTGCACGGGGAATCCCGATTGGAGCAGATCTTGAACTCGCCGATTCTGTAACACTGGCGAGAGCGATTGAGGGTAGAGTTCTGGTCTGAAATTCACCGAATGAATTTTATAAAGGAAGGAAATTGAGGTTAAAAAAGAACTTGAAAAAAGAATGGTACAAGATATGGTTTTCAAATAAATTATATCTTGAACTGTATCAGCACCGCGATAATGAAGATGCACGAAATCTTATAAACCTGATTCAGAGGAATGCGAATTTTTGTACAGGCTCAAAAGCTCTTGATATTTGCTGCGGGGCAGGAAGGCATTCCATTGAACTCGCTAAACGGGGACTTCACGTTACAGGATTTGATCTTTCAAAATTTTTAATCACTGAGGCTAAAAGCCGTCTGAAAAGCGCAAAAGAAAAAAATATTAGTGCTGAATTTCTTATCAAAGATATGAGGTATTTTAATTTCAAACGTTCTTTCGACCTTGCCGTTAATCTCTTCACAAGTTTTGGCTATTTCGAAAAAGATGAAGAAAATTTTCTGATATTTAAAAATGCATCCTTATCTCTCAAAAAAAATGGATGGTTTGTTTTTGATTTTTTGAATGGCGAATATCTCAAAAGGAATCTAAAAAAGATGTCAAAATCCTCTCCGGGAGGTAAATTAGTAATCCAAAAAAGGCGCATTGAAAATGATTTTGTGATTAAGGATATTATAATAAGAACAGGTAAAAAAGAAATAACTTTTACAGAACAGTTAAAGTTGTATGATTTGAATACGCTGATTAATGTTTTAGCAAAATTTAAATTGGTAACAAAGAATGTGTTTGGCGATTATTTCGGTAATAAATATGATTTTTTAAAATCATCAAGATTAATAATATTTGCTCAAAAAAATTAAAATATTAATCTTTATAAGTTTTATTCTCTCCGGATGCGGTTTATTCAATACCAGGGATGTAGAACCTCCTATTGTCTCTAGGTCTAATTTTATACCACCGACAGCACCTGAAATTGTTCTTGTCAATTTCATAAACGCAATTTCCGATAAGAATGTTGATAACTATATGAAATGTTTTACGGACACAAGTTTTTCACCTAAAAAGTTTTATTATACCGCCGACATCTCGTCCCAGCTGCAGTATCCGATTTTTAGATTCTGGAACCTGAGTTATGAAAATCAATATTTCACAAATCTTCGTTCGCTTACAGACCCTTCGGCATCATCGATTTTGTTCTTATCCAATGAAATAATAAACACTACAATTGATTCTGTTGTTTATGACTATGATTATTTGCTGAGATTTGACCATAATAAGCCGTCTGTTGCCAGAACAGTCAAAGGCAAATTGCGTTTCGTACTTTCATCTGATAACAGAAGTTTATGGTCAATAAATAGCTGGGTAGATTATAAACAAAATAGTTCTGATACAACCTGGAGCGTGCTGAAAGCAAACTTCAGCAATTAATAAATGCTTAAAAAGGTTCTTAAATATTATAACTCAAAATTTATTTATTTATTTCCGCTTCTCGTATTACTTTCCACAGGAATCTTTTCCTGTGAAAATATTTTTGCTCCGAAACTTGATAACACAAATTCAACCTCAATACTTACAGACCAGAAAACCATAGAGGGAGTGTTTCAGAATTTCAAATATTCATACACTTTCAAAGATACATCCGTATACAGTGATTTGCTGATGCCGGATTTTACTTTTACTTATAGAGACTATGCGTCCGGGTTTGATGTATCGTGGGATAAACCGACAGATATGAAAACTACAAGCGGTCTTTTTCAAAATACTCAGAAACTTGAAGTCATTTGGAATAATATAATTTTTCAGACAGGTGACAGCTTATTTTATTCTGTAAAAAGAAGCTTTAATCTCACTATAACCTTCAATCCCAGCGATATTACTCATCTGTACGGATTTGTTGATATGACTTTTAAAAGACCTACAGCAGATTCGAAATGGCAAATCTATACCTGGCGTGACGAAACGTTTTAATTTCCGGCAGTATTCTGGAAATCTTTTATATAATTTTTCTCATATTCCCCGCCCTTGTCTATAATATCTTTCACAATCTTTCTTAAAGTCTCTTCCGGAATATTATTACCGAATTTATATTTGTATTCCGATATAATGTTATCCTCAGTGGTAAGTGTAATCAGAGACGGATCGTTCCATTTTGTATCTATGGTTCCACGGCTTTTATAATAGTATATATCTTTATATAACTCTATGAAAATTCCGCTGTCATCTTTATCCACATTAAATGTCTTATAAATTATTCTCACAGGGAATCTGTCAATATTTGCAAACTCGAATGTCATGCTCCTCTTGCTGTCCATCCATCCCGAGAGGTCGGCGGATTTAATAACTCTTTTAATGATAAACTCTTTCATTTTAGCAATATTCGAATTATCATTTCTTACACAGCCGTGCGAAAGGTTTCTTGGAAGCTGAGTAAGCAGATAATTTTTATTCGTCCCGTGAAAATATCTCAGGGAATTTTCATCATAATGTACTACAAATAGTCCAAGCGGGTTTTTTGGTCCGGGAGGAGTAGCAGGAAGTTGTTCTTTTCCTTTCTCGGGGTCTTTCCATGACGGCCAGTTCCGGACTTTGTATGCTTCGAAACGTCCTGTATATGTTTTATTATCTTTTCCCATTCCTACAACGTTATTCCAGGTATCAATATAAATTGTATCATTATTATATATTTGATATAGGTGCGACCGGAATTCCGGGATATTCAATTCCCACAGAAGTTTGACGGTATCGAGAAGAAAATTATAAGGTACTTTATAGTCTGCATTGACTGCCGTTGTCTGATATCCCCCTGTAGTGTCAGAAACGAGTTTCTGCACTGTTCGTGAAGCTTTTATATTTTCAATAAGTTTTCCGGATATAATCGGAAACTTTTCAACAATAAGTTCCTCTATAGAGGCATCGGCTTCATTCAGGGTTCCGCCCTCGATAGTGATTGTTTTATAAAGAATATGTCCTGTATCAACCTGGGCATGCAATGAAATATTTCCTAAAAAAGAAAATACGATTATTGAGAATGTCAGGATTGCGGTAATTTTTATTTTATTTTGCATGTTTATTAAATCTCTCAGATTGATTTATATTAATTATTATAATTTAAAATATTTAATAATATTTTTTTTGAAAAAATCAGGGCTGATTTTATACAAGTAGCTCGTTATCTCTTAATAAATAGTTAAAAATATTAAGCAATATGATTTAATAATTCTTCATAATCAAGGATATGATGTGAAGCATTGTATATGCATTTTCCATATTTTATAAGTAACAACTGGGGTGATTCATGTCTTACACCAAAATCTTTTGCTATTTTATCGGATATTTCTCTGTAAGCAAGAAGGTCCAGAAAATACGGATGAATATTCTTTGTTTCCTCGTCTTTCCAGGATTTCTCAAATCTGCTTAATGACATTTTGCTGGCACCGCAGCCTGTGCTATGTTTAAAGATAATTGCAAATTCTTTTTGAGAAATGTTTTTGATTTCTTCCAGGTCTTCTGGCTTTGTTATCTTTTTCCAGTTCATATAGTTTAAATATTATATTTTATCTGCTATTTCTTTAATTATTTTGTTTAAAATGAAACATGATTTTTTTAAATTATCTTTTTTGTCTTTCTCTTTTTGCTTTTCTGTTCTTGTATCTTCCATCATTTTATCCGCTATAAGTTCTCTTGTAAGCAGCCCGATTGCGCAGTATCGAACATTTGAATGTACCGCTGCAATATCTTCGGGTACGAAGGAATACCCGACAACATCTGAACCTATTTCCCTGTAAAATCCTGCCTCTGCCTCTGTTTCACTCTCCGGTCCTATAGTTCCGAGATATACTGCCTCGTTGATTTTCACTTTCCTATCCTGAAGTATTCTATAAATCCTGTTATATGTATTTTTGTCATATGCATTACTCATATCCGGAAATCGCAATCCGATTTTTGAGTCATTCTCTCCGATTAACGGATTATCTCCCATCAAATTTATGTGGTCATATATAAGAGCAATCTCACCGCATTTGAATCTTGGGTTCAGAATTCCTGTTTCTTCAAGTGAAAGGATTGCCTGAACACCGAGAAACTTCAGAACATAAATAAAATGAGCAGTTTCTCTCATTGAAAAGCCATCGAAAAAATGAAATCTGCCGCAAAGAATTATAATATCTTTGTTTCCGTTCTTCGCAAATAAAATTTTGCCGGGATTCACAATTTTAGTGCACTCAAACGCCGGCGGAATTTTTTTATAATCTATTCCGCCTATAATTTTAAAATTCCTTTCAATTCCGATATCTTTTTCAGAAATGATTGCTGTTTTCGGGTTGAAGTTTTTCGGAAAATATTCTTTCAGATAATTCACCGAAATTAAAATTCTTTCGCTTTGCTTCGTCATTTTATTTTAAATATAATTAAAACTTCAGATTTAAATTTTTAATGCCTCGATAAATTTCTGTGTCAGCATTGTGAGTTTTGATTCTGCCACAGATGCTGCCTGCAGGATATCTTCGAGTCTGGCTACTTTCACAGTATCGGGAAAACCTTCATCGGTGATTATGGACAGCCCGAGAGTTTCAATTCCAAGTTTTTTGGCAACTATCGACTCAGGAACTGTTGACATACCTACTACATCGGAACCAATCTTTTTCATCAGTCTGTATTCCGATATTGTCTCTAATGTTGGACCCTGTACAGTTGAATATGTTCCTTTTCTTACCTCTATTCCGTTTTTTAAAGCTATTTTCTCTGCAAGCAAAATCAAGTTCTTTGAATAATAGTGCTTGGCACCTTTTGAATTATTTTTTAAGACTGCGATTAACGGAGAACTAAAGTGCAGATTTATATGCGAAGTAATAATCATCAAATCTGTCTTCCGGAATTTCGTATTAATTGCACCGCAAGCATTGGATACAATTAAATATTTTACACCAAGATCTTTTAGTACATAAATGGGAGATGTAACTCTTTCATGTGAATAGCCTTCATAATAGTGAAACCTTCCCTGCATCGCGGCTACAGGCTTCCCCGCTATAGTACCAAAAATAAATTTACCGTTGTGTGATTCTACTGTGGAAACAGGAAAATCCGGAATCTCGCTATAATCTAAACAAAAATCTTTCTTTATGTATTTTACTAAACCGCCTAACCCGGTTCCTAATATAATTCCAATAGGGTATTTTTTCTTAGTGAATTTCCTGATGTATTTTGTGGCATTTTTATAATCAGGCATATTTACTTCTTAACTTCAAAATTATCATCGAATGACTTCTCGTCTGTACTGGCACTGAAATTCCCTAATGATATTTTTTTAAAAGGTTTTTTTTCTTCTCTGTTATCTTTACCCTCTTCATCAATCACTTCATTATGCATATCCGAGTAATTTGCAAGTTCCATTTTAATAATCTTTTTATTCTTTGCAAATTCCTCAAGTTCATTTAGTTTTTCCAGCAGGTAGTTTTTTATATCGTCTATCAGTTTATCATTTTTATATTTAAACTCTTCCAGTTCCTGCTTTTTATTGAGTATCTCATCGTCAAGGTTTTGCTGAAGTTTGTTTGCCGTAAGTTCGGCTTCTTTAATAATCAGCTCTGCTTTTGTTCTTGCATTTATTACAATTTCTTCGCCCAGGTCCTGCGATTTTATTATAGCTTTCTGAAGATTAACTTCATTTTCTCTGTATATCTCAATGTCGGAAATCATAGATTTGATGCGGTCGTTCATGCTTTTATTTTCCATCAGCAGTTTATCATAATGCGAACTTACTGTATCAAGAAATGCATCGACTTCCGCTGGTTCATATCCACGGAATCCCTTTTTAAAATCCCTTTTCTTAATATCGTTTGGTGAGATATTCATAGCTTTAATAATTTATTTAATAAAATTATTTGTAAATTCTGTTTCCGAAAATTGAGCTTCCGATTCTCAGCATATTTGCACCTTCCTCGATGGCAATTTTGTAATCTGAAGTCATTCCCATCGAGAGATATTCGAAATTATTATGCACCGGTTTCAATTCATCGTATAAATTCCGAAGTGTTCTGAAATTTTTTCTTATAATATTTTCATTATCTGTAAACATTCCGATTGTCATCAGTCCTTTAAGTCTCACATTTTCAAGCTCAGAAATTCCTTTACATAAATTTTTCGTGTCATCTGGTTCAGTACCTGATTTCTGGTCTTCACCGCTCGTATTTACCTGAACAAGAACATCAATTACTTTGTTTTTTTTCTTTGCTAAAGTATCAATTTCAATTGCAAGTTTTAGACTATCAACTGAATGTACGAGATGTATAAAATCAATAATATATTTCACCTTATTTGTCTGTAAATGCCCGACTAAATGCCATCTTATCGCTAATTCTTTTAAATCCTCTTGTTTTTGGATTAATTCCTGCACCTTATTTTCACCAAAATCAAAATGATTGTCCTTGAATAATTCAGCTGCCTCTACAGAAGGAAAAGTCTTACTAATTGCAACTAGTGTAATTTTATCAAAATCTTTCCCAAATTCGCTGCAAATACTCCTGATGTCTTCAATTAATACTTTATAATTTTGGTGTAAATACTCGTAATTCATATGTATTATAATAAAATATGGTATATTTAAATAATTATCAATCAATAAAGAATTAACAAAAATGCTGATAATGAATCCAAATTGATATTATCCGGGTCTAATTCGCGGAAATTATGTTATTTTTTTTAAAATCTTACTTTAAATTGTGCTATTTTTATAATATTTTAACGCAAATACTAAGTTCAATCTATGCTCAAAAATTTTGCCTATGATTTAAAAAATATCAGGGAAAGTAAAGGAATTACTTTAAATGATATTTATTTTCTGACAAAAATTCACCATTCTAATTTCGAAAAAATTGAAAGCGGAGATTTCAATTTTCAGCCGCAGACTTATATCAGGGCTTTCCTTAGACAGTATGCGAGAGTTTTGAACCTTGATGATGAAGAAGTTTTACGAAATTATGATTTAGCGAAGATGGGAAAATATCACCCAAAATCAATTTACCCGGAAGAATCTAAACAGGATATTACAAATTCTACTGTTCCCGAAGTGCGTGTAGAAAAAACAAATGCTCCTGAAAAAATTAGTGACAGAGATAATTTCGACAATAAAAAATTAGTTCAGGTGAATGATAAAAAAGATGAATCTAATAGTAATTATGTTGTACCAAAATCTTCATTTTATGAAAAAGATAATGAAAACATCCTGCCAAAAATTTTTAAAACAGCAGGCTCAGTTATACTGGTTGCACTTGTAGTCATAGGAATTTACCTTATAGTAAAATATATGTTCCTGGAAAAAACTGCCGGGAATAAAAATGAAATTGTCCGGCAGTCAAATTTTGATGATGTTGTAAAAGAGCAGGAAAAGAAAATGCTTGGCAAGCGGACACCTGAAGAAATTCAAGATTCAATTTCACTGGCTCAACACATCAGGGATTCTGTAACGCTTGCCCTAAAAGATACAAATTATATTACTCTCATTGTCGAAGCTAAGAAAAAAGGTGAAATAATAGTCATATCGGATACTTCAAAATCCAAAAGAGGGGATAAAGAAACATTTAAAAGCCGGGAATATCTTGATTATAAAGCAAGAAATTATTTTCTTGTTTCGTCTAATGATATAAGCGCTTTTGATGTTAAGCTGGACGGTATAAAAGTTAATTTCGAAGAAAAAGTACTTAAAGATTTTAAAATTACTAAGAAAACAGCAGAGAAGTAGTGGCTTCCAAATCACTTTCTTCCGATATTATAAAGCGGATTGAATCGCTCAGGGAAAAAATTCTCGATGCAGATTATAAATATTATGTGCTCGATTCTCCCGATATCGAAGATTATGAATATGATGTAATGATGAAGGAGCTCGAAAAGCTCGAGAACGAAAACCCGTCATTGAAATCACCCGACTCACCCACACAGCGCGTTTCAGGCGTACCGACAAAAAAATTTGCAGTTGTCGAACATAAAATTCCAATGCTCTCGCTCGCAAATTCATATAACTTTGATGACCTTGTAGATTTTGATAAAAGGATGAATTCTCTCTTAGGCGGCGAGAAATATGATTATGTATGTGATTTGAAATTTGACGGACTTGCAGTTACACTTATATACGAGAATGGAAAACTTGTTCGCGGAGCGACACGCGGCGACGGAACCAAAGGAGATGATGTAACTCAAAACTTAAAAACAATTCGCTCAATTCCTCTGAATCTGAAATCAGGTAAATTCAAAAATATCGAAGTACGCGGTGAGGTGTTTATACAGAAAGAAGATTTTATCAGGATAAACGAAGAACAGGAAATACGGGGGGAAAAAATATTCGCAAACCCCCGAAATACTGCCGCAGGTACACTGAAAATGAAAGATAGCAGGGTTGTTGCCGAACGTAAACTCCGTTTATATACTTATTACCTTTATTCTGATGATGTCAAGCTTCAGTCTCAGTTAGAAAACCTTAATATTTTAAGAGAACTGCATTTCCCGGTAAATTCTTACTTTAAAAAAGTAAACGATCTGGACGGTATAAAAAAATATTGTGATGATATTGAAAAAATCCGTGATAAGCTTCCGTACGAAATTGATGGAGTGGTTGTTAAGGTAAATTCAATACGTCAACAGGAAGTTCTAGGGAGCGTTGCCAAATCTCCCCGCTGGGCTATAGCATATAAATTCAAAGCCCAGCAGAAAGTTACAAAAATAAAATCAATTACCTGCCAGGTTGGCAGGATTGGAACTATCACACCCGTTGCAGAGCTTGAACCGGTACTGCTTGCGGGCTCAACAATATCAAGAGCAACTCTTCACAATTTCGATGAGATTAAAAGAAAAGATATTCGCGAAGGTGATTATGTGAAAATTGAAAAAGGTGGAGATGTAATTCCGAAAGTTACCGAAGTAATTCTTGAAAAAAGAAAAAAAGATTCTATTGAATTTAAACCCCCGAAAAAATGTCCTGCTTGTGGTTCAAAACTAATTAAACCCGAAGAGGAAGTCAGCTATTACTGTGAGAACTATTTCTGTCCGGCACAGATTCAGGGAAGAATCGAGCATTTTGTTCACCGTGATGGTATGGAAATTGAAGGACTTGGTGAAAGTATAATCGAAATTTTTCTTAAGAAAGGTTATATAAAGGATTATACAGATATCTATAATCTGAAAGAACATAAAGATGAACTTATTAAACTTGAACGGTTTGGAGAAAAGAGTATTAATAATATTCTAAATGCGATTGAAGAATCGAAAGAAAAAACCATTTGGTAAAGTAATGTTTGCAATTGGGATTAGACACATTGGGGAACGAACTGCAAAGCTAATTGCAAATCATTTTGGCTCAGTTGAAAAGCTCGCTTCAGCAACTGTTGATGAAATTGACGACATATATGAAATTGGTCCTGCAATCGCAGAAAGTGTTGTTAATTTTTTCAAAGATGAAAAAAGTAAAATTCTGATTCGGAAATTAAAATCAGCCGGACTAAAATTTGAAATTGAAAAATCTGCTAATTCTGCCGGAAGTGATAAACTGAAAGGGAAAATATTTGTGCTGACCGGAACGCTTGAAAATTATTCAAGGGACAAAGCGACTGAAATTATCGAATCTCTCGGCGGCAGGGTGACATCATCGGTCAGCAAAAAAACGGATTTTGTTCTCGCAGGCTCAGAGCCGGGCAGTAAGCTTGATAAAGCAAAATCCCTGGGAGTAAAAGTTCTTAATGAAAAAGAATTCGAAGAATTAATTAAATAATTTATAACCGAAATATAAACTACAAAAGTTTTCTATAGCTATTAAAATAATGAAATAATAATTTTCGCTTTTTGTGATATTATCTGAAGTATGTTATAAACTTTTGTAGTTTTATTAATTTGTCTTTACTTCTGGAAGACCACACCTATCATCAGCTGCAATCCTCCGACGTCTTTAATATCTTTGTTCTGCAGGCTCTGGACTCTGTTAACAATCACAGGCAAATATGAATATCTGATATTAGCGCTAAAGGAAACATTTCCTGATTCCCTGTATTCCATGCCTACTCCTGCATAACCGCCGAAAGCGAATGCAGCATTAAAATAGCCAAAAGCTTTAAAGAAATCTTTATCGTAAGGATTTGAGAGAACAAGGGTTGGTGAAATTCCTATGCTTACAAAAGGTCTTAATGTTTCATCAAGTGTATTTGAAAATAAATAATTCTGTATACCGAGAGTTACCGGCATAATATATACCCTGTTAATTTTTCCGTTTACATATGAATTCCCAAATATGTCGAAAATTTCCACTTCATTCTTATCTTTAACTCCTGCAAACATGACTCCGGCGACCAAATCCATTTCAGAATTTAATTTTTTATATAAATTTGCATCCAGACCAAAACCATTATCTGTATATACAAAATTCAAGCTCCAATGATTTCTGGGTACCGACGGAATTGAAACTTTAGGTTCTACTTTAGTTTTAACTTTAGTTTCAACATTTACAGAATCTTGTGCAAAGGAAAATCCCGGGATAGTTAAAAGGATACCAAAAAATAACAAAAATATTTTGTTCATATATGAATTTGAATTATAATTCTAATCTATTTAACATTATAAACTTTAATATGTTCCTATTAATTAATTGTATTATCAAAATATATTATCTAATTTTTACTTTCTCCGTTTCCCCTTTGAAGTCGAAGAACCTCCGGGGAGGTGGAGATAAAGATTAATTATTTTATCATCATAATCTATAACATTTTTACGTATTTATAAATTCAGAAACTCATTTATATAACTTTATAGAATTTGACTGAAAAAAGATATAAAAAATTCTGCGATGTAGTCGCCGGCAGGCAAAAGTATCTGACTCTGGTACTGGAAAATATCCATGACCCGCATAATGCAAGTGCCATTCTCAGAACTGCAGATGCTGTCGGAATTGATAAAATCTATCTGGTTTATAATACGAATAAATTTCCAAAAATGGGCAGAAACTCCTCAGCAAGTGCAAAAAAATGGATTGAGCTTGTTCGCTTTTCAACCATTCCGGAATGTTATGCGGTGCTTCGAAAAGAGAAATATAAAATCTACTCGACACATATGG
Source organism: uncultured Ignavibacteria bacterium (assembly GCA_963806045.1). GTDB lineage: Bacteria > Bacteroidota > Ignavibacteria > Tepidaquicellales > Tepidaquicellaceae > DATCHW01. The sequence continues at coordinate 886,499 of CAWDWP010000001.1, forward strand.
GCGAAACGGGAAAATCCTGTTCACTTTATGACCTTGACCTGACTAAAAAAGCTGCTATTGTGCTGGGAAATGAGCATCTTGGTGTTTCAGAGGAAGCAAAGGAACTTGCGGATAAAAATTTCCTGATTCCAATGTATGGTATGATACAGTCGCTTAATGTTTCTGTCTCTGCGGCAGTTTGTCTTTATGAAGCCTTACGCCAGAGGACATTGAAAGGTATGTATAATAAATCCGCATATACAAAAAATGAGTTGAAACTAAAATTAGAAAGTTATTTGAAAAAGTGACTGAAAATCTCTAACTTAAATTATAAATATTTAAATGCTAATTTTAAATTTACAATTTTCAATTTTAAATTTATTTCATAATGCTTCCAAAATATTTCCAAAAAGAACTTGGCTTAAGAAATCTGAATAATTTTTTATTAATTTCGGGTCCTTGTGTTGTTGAAAATAAATCAATAACATTCAGAACCTGCGAAAAAATAAAAGAAATCACTCAAAAGCTCAGAATACCTTTCGTATTTAAATCCTCGTATGTAAAAGCCAACAGAACCTCCGCTCATTCGTTCAAAGGAATAGGAATGGATAAGGCACTTAATATTCTAGCGGATGTCAAGAGGGAATTCAAAGTTCCTATACTTACCGATGTTCATTCTGAAATTGAAGCGGAAATCGCGTCGGAAGTTGCAGATATAATTCAGATACCTGCATTTCTCTGCCGTCAGACCGATTTACTGGAAGCAGCAGGCGAAACAGGGAAAATTGTAAACATCAAAAAAGGTCAATTCCTTGCTCCACAGGATTTTAAATATTCGGCTGAAAAAGTAGCTCTTACGGGAAATAAAAAAATCTTACTTACGGAGAGGGGAACTACATTCGGATACAATAATCTCGTGGTCGATATGCGCGGAATTGTGATTATGAAATCATTCGGATACCCCGTAATTTTCGATGCAACTCATTCAGTTCAGATGCCTTCAAAGGAATCAGGTGTCAGCGGTGGTAATCCTGAATTTATTGCACCGCTTTCAAGAGCTGCAGCGGCAGTTGGAGTAGATGGTTTTTTTATAGAGACGCATCCTAATCCTGCAAAAGCCCTGAGTGACGGCTCTAATATGCTTCCATTGAATAAACTTGACGAGTTATTAAAAATATTATTACAAATTCATTCATTAAAAAATTAAATTATTTATAAATTAAAAAGAAAAACTATATGAAAAAACTGACAGTTTTACTCTTCATTCTCATTGCAGCACTAATGATTAACGGCTGCGGAAAAAAAGATACTGCAGGAACGGATTCCGGTAAAAAAGAAACCGCAAAAACAGAAGATACAAAGACTAGTAAAGATGTATCTCTCGATGATAATTCTTCATTTCACGTTACTTACAAGATGGATAAAGACGGAAAAGGCATGACGATGGATATGTATCGAAAAGGGATAAAGGTGAAAACCGAAGTTAATACAACTGAAAAAGGAGCGAATATGATAGCAACCGGTTACTTTGTAAATAAAACAGTTTATATGGTTATGAATATGGCAGGTAAAAAAATGGGAATGAAAATGGATGCAAAAGATATTGGAACGGATGAAAAAGATATGGACAAGCAAATCTATGATTTCAAAGATAAGCTGAAAGATTTTGATAAAGCCGGAACAGGTGATGTGCTTGGCTATACCTGTAATATCTACAAGGATAAAAAAGGAAACACATTTTATATTTATAAAGACCAGGCAATGCTGAAGATGGAATCGAAGACAGGAGTTATGGAAGCAACAAAATTTGAACCCGATGTAAAACTTGATGACTCTTTCTTTGAAGTCCCCAAAGATGTTGAATTTATGGATATGGGAAATCTCGGCTTGGACAAATTAAAAGATTTGAAAGCAAAATAAGATTCAACTCTCTCTCCCTCTTATTCTATAAGAGGGAGTTGAGGTTTTACTTTTCTTCTACCAACGTTCAATCCCGATTCTTAATATTTTCATAACACATTTTTTACTTTTCCTTTTACATTTATAATTAATTTATATTTTGCAATCTTTGTTTTTTAATTTTCTAATGATTGAATGGCAAAACTGACAAAATCGCAGAAGAAAAATGCTTTACCTACTGAAACTTTCAGGAAATCCTATTTCGCAGGTATTTTTTTCGTTTCACTGTCGGCGCTTTTTCTGGAATTTACTATGATTCGTATTCTGTCTGTTTCCTTGTGGTATCATTTTGCTTTTATGATTATCAGTATCGCTCTTCTCGGATTCGGAATAAGCGGAGTTTATTTGTTTTTGAATACACGACTTCAAAAATATAGTTCAGATAAACTGCTTTCGGTGCTCTCGATAATTTATGCATTGAGCATTACATTATCTTTTATGCTCATTAACAAAATTCCATTTGACCCGTTCAGCCTATTTTCACAGCCTGTTCAGTTTATATATCTGCCTTTGTATTATATTTTGATAATGATTCCTTTTTTCTTTGCCGGATTGATTATTTCTGTACTGCTGACAAGGTTTAAGGTTGAATTTGCAAAATTATATTTTTTTGATTTGGTTGGTGCGGGCATCGCATGTTTTGCTTTCGTGATATTTATTCCGATGTTAGGCGGAAACGGAGCAATTGTTATCATTTCAATTTTTGCATTTATAGCGGCTGTAATTTTTAGTTATGGCAATCACAATTATATCGCTTTAATCGCATTTATATTGGCAGGTTTTACGGGTGGATTGCTGATTGATAAAGATGGCATCGTACCGATAAATGTTTCCCCGAACAAATCTTATTTTCTGGATAGCGTGATACTTTCCAGTTCAAACCGCGAGGAAGCTCTTGTATGGTCGCAATGGAATATAATTTCCAAAATAGATGTGTACAAAGATGTAGATGAATCTCCTGATGGATACAATGTTTTTAATGCAATTATTGATGAGGGAAATGCCACTACTAATATCCCGAACTTGAAAAATCTTCCTCCTCCGACAAAACCTGCTGATGCTTCGAATCTTGCTTTCGTTCTAAAAGATTCTGCTGATAAAGTTTTTATAATCGGCTCTGCAGGCGGTGGAGAAATTCTTACCGGTCTTTATCATTCAGCCAGAAATATCACCGGGGTTGAGATTAATGGCATATTGAATGACCTGATTAAGAATAAACTATCCTACTGGACAGGTCCTCTCGTAAGAAATAAAAATGTCAATATTATAACAGATGATGCACGGTCGGTTATTCGAAGTTCCGATACTAAATATGATGTTATTATTTCTGCTCATACAATTTCCTCCTCTGCAATGTCCAGCGGCGCAATGAGCATGGTAGAAAATTACATACTTACAAAAGATGCAGTTAAGGAATATCTGAATCATTTAAATCCCGATGGAATTCTATATATCTCAAGACCCGAAACTCAAATACCGAAACTTATAGCAACAATAAAAAAAGCCCGTGAAGAAACATCCGGAGGTTTCGAAAGAAGCAAAAACAATTTTTTTATTTTCCGCAGAACTCCAAATGCAATCGAAAGAGGAAAAAGTTTTCTGACAGGTGTAGTTTATAAAAAAGACGGACTTAAAGATGATGATATTGTAAAACTGAGAAATGAAACTATCAGTCTGGGAATGGAAGTTATTTATGACCCGCTTTATGCGCCAGATGAAGATTTAAAACTGCTTGCTGAAACTTCCGATATAGCAGGGGAAATCAAAAAATCTACCATTGACATAAATCCCGCTACGGATGATAAACCATTTTTTGATAATAATATCGGATTTGCAAATCTCACCTGGCGGGGATTTATGGAAACATTCTCACAGGATGAAAGAGGTATATTTGCCTTAAAAGATAAACCTGTCGCTGAATCGACTTTGCTCGCATTACTTGTTCAAACATTAATAATTGCTTTTGCTTTTCTTTTCCTTCCTTTGATATTTGCAAAAAAGAAACTTGAAAGCAAAACACAGAATAAAACGTATCTTATTTATTTTGCCTGTCTTGGACTTGCTTACATAATGATGCAGATATCACTCATTCAGAAATTCACTTTATTTCTGGGGCAGCCGGTTTATACTTTGCTGACGGTTGTATCAACAATGCTGATATTTTCAGGGATAGGAAGCAGATTCTCGCAGAGCATTGTAAGAAATAGCCGTCTAAGATTGCATTTAATTTTTATTTTAATTGCACTATTTTCTAGTTTAATCGGAATTCTCAACCCTATTATCTTTTCCGGTTTTATGAGTTCGGGGCTTATTTATCGTATTGTTATTTCAGTCCTTATAATAGCTCCACTTGGTTTCCTGATGGGGATGCCTTTTCCGGTAGGGATGAGTTTTATAGATGATTCGGAAAAGCATTATACGGCTTTTGCCTGGGCAGTTAATGGGTTCTTTTCGGTTATAGGTTCGGTTTTAGCGATGATTTTTGCTATGATGCTCGGATTCAGATTTGTTTTTCTGCTCGGAGCGGTGATTTATCTTATTGCAATGATTTTTATAAGTTTAAAATATTTGCAGAATAAATTGATTAAAAGTTCCTGAAAAAGTGAAATTTTGTTCTTAATATTTTGTTTCAGACAATAACCGATTGATTATTAAACTCTAAAATATAACACGGATTAAATAAATTATATTTGTTTTAATTAACCAGAATACATAATAAAAATGATGAATAAAACAGAAGATCATTATAGAAAAAAAACACTTGCAATACTTGTGGGAGGGGGACCTGCTCCAGGAATTAATGGCGTTATCAGGTCAGTTACAATTGAAGCTATAAATTCGGGAATGAACGTAATCGGTTTGTACGACGGATTCGAGCATCTTATCAGAGGAGATTCCACACATTATACTGAAATCAGAATCGAAGATGTTTCAAGAATTCACTTTACCGGAGGCAGTATTTTACAAACATCGAGGATTAATCCTGCGCAAAATAAGGAAATGCTGGATGCCACAGTAAAAGCTCTGACACAGTTATCAGTTGACTATCTTGTAACTATCGGTGGTGATGATACTGCAACCAGTGCTTATAAAATTGACCAGCTTACTGCAGGTCAGATTCAGGTAGCACACGTTCCCAAAACAATAGATAATGACCTGCCTCTGCCGGGCAATATGCCGACGTTCGGTTATCAAACTGCACGCGATTTTGGATTCCACATTCTGCAATCACTTATGATGGATGCTGCTACAACAAAACGATGGTATTACGTTGTAACGATGGGACGCAAAGCCGGTCACCTTGCGCTTGGTATTGGAAAATCTGCCGGAGCTACACTGACCATAATAGGTGAGGAATTCAGGGATAAGACAATCAGTTTTGAAACTATCTGTGATATTCTTGAAGTATCTATTATTAAAAGAATGGCACAAGGAACCAACTATGGTATTGCCGTTCTTGCGGAAGGTATCATTACAAGGATAGATGCAGAAGAACTTAAGGCTCATCCTTATGTTAATCTTGAAACGGACCTGCACGGTCATATCCGTCTGTCGGAAATAGATATCGGCAGAATAACAAAAGATGAAGTAAGAAGAAGACTTCGCGAAAGAGGGCTAGATGTAACAATTGTAAATAAAGATATCGGATATGAACTGAGATGTGCATCACCGATTCCTTTCGATTGTGAATATACACAGGATTTAGGATATGCGGCTGTCAGGTATCTTCTCGATGGCAATTCCGGAGCTATAGTAACTGTTGATAAAGGGCAACTGATACCTGTTAAATTCGGTGATATTATTAATTCCAAAGGGAGAATAAATACAAGAGAAGTTGATGTTGATTCAGACAGTTACCAGGTTGCACGAAAATATATGATAAGACTCGAAAGAAGCGACTTTGATGAAATTAAAAACATTGCAAGGTTGGCGCTTATTGGAAATATGAAAACAGAAGAATTCATTGACAAATTCAAATATCTTATCAATGATCCTCCTGTTAAAGAGCATAAACAGTTTGAAACACAAAAATCGGTTAAGCAGCCGAAACCTGAAAAGAAATAATGTCTTTGCGCACTTAGCGATCTTAGTGGCTTTAGTGTTAAAAATATTTTTTATGGTTTTTTGTTTGTAGCTTTGCTACGTAATGTTACTTTGTGCACTTCGCGCTTACTTTGCGATCTTTGCGTTTAAGTATCTTCTTTGCGTTCTTAGCGCCTACTTGGCGAACTTTGCGTTTAAGTAATCTCTTTAAAGTTTTTGTTAGAGAAATAATTATTCAACTATGAAAATTGGTGTATTAACAAGCGGCGGTGACTGCCCCGGCTTAAATGCAGTCATCAGGGCAATTGCAAGAAAAGCAGACGTTTACAAATTTGAGACCATTGGAATTAAAAATGGATGGAAAGGATTGTTTGATGAAAGTTTTATTCAATTAAATCTTTCATCCGTAACCGGAATAGTAAACAGGGGAGGAACTATACTTGGAACATCAAGATTTAATCCATTTACAGAAAAAAATGGTTCTGAAACTTTATTGCATAAAATATCCAAAGAAAATTTCGATGTTATCATTTCGATAGGGGGTGAAGGTTCAATGCATATAGCACAACAGGCGGTTGAATTGGGAATTAATGTTATCGGTGTTCCTAAAACGATTGATAATGATATTTTCGGAACAGATTATTCTTTTGGATTTGATACGGCTGTCGAAATAGCAACCGAAGCTATCGACAGGCTTCACACAACTGCTGAATCACATCATAGAATTATGCTGTTGGAAGTTATGGGCAGGCACGCAGGATGGATTGCTGTTTATTCAGGCATCGCAGGCGGTGCGGATGTTGTTATAATTCCGGAGATAAAAATTAAAATTGGCGATGTGTGTGATGTTTTAAAAAGCCGTTATACCAGGGGTAAATTATTTTCCATTATTGTAGTCGCAGAAGGTGCGCAGTTTCTTGAAGAAGAAATGGATAATGTTTCTGGAAATAAAAAATTAGATGAATTTGGAAGAGTAAGGTTAGGAGGTATAAGCAGATATCTAGCAGAAGAAATAGAAAAAAGAACTAAGTTCGAGACGCGTACTACAATATTGGGATATGTTCAGCGTGGAGGTGTTCCTTCTGCTTTTGACAGGGTGCTCGGGACACGGTTCGGAGTATATGCAGTGGATATGGTGAAAGAAAAAAAATTCGGAAGAATGTGTGCAATACAGGGAAATGTAATTACTGATATAACCATTAAAGAATCAGTCAGCAAACTGAAAACAGTTGACCTCGAAATCTACAAAGCCGCCCAGGTATTCTTTAAATAACTCTGCTGGGTTACGAGAGGTTGGAACGAGAGGTTGGATACAAAGTCTCGTTCCGAAGCTCCCGCTTGGGAAATTCAGATTATGGCAAGCTCCTGCTTGTTTATAAATAATAGAAAATAATAAAACAATAAATTATGAGATCAAGATATAAACCTCTTGTAAAAGGAAATTTTACCTTTGCACATCTACAATTATTGAATGGATACCTGTTTTTCGAAATGATAAATATTGTGACATACTATTAAATACGTTGAAGTTTTATCAAAATAGAGGTGATTTAGAAATTATTTCATATGTAATAATGGATAATCATTTTCATATGGTTTGCTGTAGTAATAATTTATCAAAAACTATGTCCGGTAGAAAAAGTTATTCAGCAAAAGAAATTATAAAAACATTAGAGGGGGAAAATAAAATTTGGACACTTAACCGAATTTGAATATTACAAATTGAAGCATAAATCTGAAAGTAAACATCAGATTTGGCAAGAAGGATATCATCCTCAAGAATTTAATGATGAGGTGGTCCTAAATCAAAAAATAGATTATTTACATTATAATCCAGTGAGAAGAGGTTTGGTTGAATGTACCTGAACATTGGCTATTTAGTCGGCGGTAGACTATATTACAGGTAAACAAGGGAAAATAAAATTAGATTATTTTGAATATAGATAGAAGCGGGAGCTTCTATGCTATAGCGTTACCAAGGAGGATCTTGGTAACGAGAGGTGAATGAAGAACTAACTAACGAGAGGAATATCAGACTCTCGTTCAGATTCTCGTTCAGACTCTCGTTCAGACTCTCGTTCCCAAACTCCCGCTTGGGAATGCAGATAGTTTCAAGCTCCTGCTTGTTCATAATAATGCATTACCAAGGAGGACCTTGGTAACGAGAGGTGATAAAATAGGATCTTGGTATTAGAGGTGATGCATTTCAGACTCTCGTTCACAAGCTCCCGCTTGGGAATGCAGATAGTTTCAAGCTCCTGCTTGTTCATAATAATGCATTACCAAGGAGGACCTTGGTAACGAGAGGTGATAAAATAGGATCTTGGTATGAGAGGTGATGCATTATAAAGGAGGACCTTGGTAACGAGAAATAAATGAATTAAATTTTTAATTTGTTATTTTCGATTATTAATTTTATTTTCTCGGATTGTAAATTAACTACATTATTTGAAAACATTCGAGACACATCGCAGTGGTTTGCTTACCCGCCTTGGAATGTTCACAGCATTAATGATAGTTATCAGCTCTATGATTGGCTCAGGTGTATTCAAAAAAATTGCACCTATGTCCTCGGAACTCGGTTCACCGGGCATCATCCTCCTTTGCTGGCTCATTCCGGGTATTATTACAATGATCGGCGCCGCAACAAATGCGGAAATCGCAGGATTGATTGCTGAACCCGGAGGTCAATACGTTTATTTCAAAAGAATGTACGGAAATGCATTTGCTTTTCTTTACGGCTGGTCCTGCTTTTCCGTCATTCAATCTGCATCAATTGCATCTATCGCATATGTGTTTGCTGAATCTGTTAATGCAGTCATTCCTCTTCCGCACTTGAGTGAAGCAATGGAGAAAATGACATTATTCGGAATATTTAATCCCTTCGAAGGTTTCGGTGTAAAAGCACTCACTATAATTACAATAATATTTCTTACTTCAGCAAATTATCTCGGAGTTATATTCGGCGGTTATATTACTAATTTTTTTACTGCGCTGAAAATTGTCGGAATACTTGTAATTATTTTTCTGGGTATTTCTATCAGCGGGGGAAGCCTGAATAATATTACCCCCGTACTCGAAAAGCCCGGATTTCAATATGATTCCAATCTCGGACTATTCGGTGCTATGTTCGCCGCAATGCTGGCTGCATTCTGGGCATATGACGGATGGAATAATATAGGGTATCTCGGAGGTGAAATTAAAAATCCAAAAAGAAACATACCGTCTCGCTTTATTCGGCGGAGTGGCTATCGTGATTATAATATATCTTGCTGTCAATTTTGTTTTCCTCTATGTGATGCCTGTTGATGAAATTATTAATGTTTCCAAGACTGGTAATTCAATCATCGCAATAGAAGTTCTCAGAAAGTTTCTCGGTTCAGGAGGTGCTTTCTTTTTATCAATTCTGATTATGGTCTCAACATTCGGTACGACAAACGGAACCATACTTGCTTCTTCCCGGATTTATTTTGCAATGTCACGTGATGATTTGTTTTTCAGCTCAGCAGGCAAGCATCATCCGAAATTCAGAACCCCTCATATTTCACTCCTGATGCAGGGACTTTGGGCTTCTGTACTTGTATTATCAGGCTCTTTTGACCAGTTAACCGATATGCTTATTTTTGCATCTTTTATTTTCTATGGTATGGGTGCATTCGGAGTATTCGTACTAAGAAGAAAAATGAAAGACAATCCGCGTCCTTATAAAGCATTTGGCTACCCGGTTTTACCTGCAATATTTGTAGTCTTTTGCGCCGTTCTTGTAGTGGTTACAATCATTCAGAGCCCGCGCGATGCAGGCATCGGCTTAGGTCTAGTTCTTATCGGAATTCCATTCTATATTTTCTGGAACAAGAAGAAAAATAATAATACCTCAAATTAGTTTTCATAGTTAATCTCCATATTTCTGATTATATTTTAATTACAATAAATTAATTCCAAAGGATGGTAGTATGAAAAGAACATTCACATTTATTTTCTTCATCTTTATTATAATTTCCTTTCTTGCCTGCACAAAGGAAAAAAGTTCAAAATCCGAAGCAAAACCGGAGGCGAAACAAACCGCAGAAAAAACACAGGAACCGCGAAAGATTATGACTCAGCTCACTTACCAGATAACGAACCCTGCGAAAGAGTACTTAAGCACGAAAACAGATTATGACCGGAATGGGACGAAAATAAAAGAGACATACTATTCAGATGATGGGAAGGTGACCGAAACGATTAATTATGATTATGATAATAAAGGTTTGATGACTAAAGTAAATTTGAAGCGGTCTGATTTTGATGAAGAAACTATGGAATATACCATTGCTAATAAATACGATGAAAAAGGAAGGTTAATATCTGAAAAATATTCAGGTGATTATGCAACGGATGTTTCCCCGGATTATTTCGAATATGTTTATACTGACAGTGATAAACCTGTTGAAAAAAATCATTATGTTACTATAATGCCGGATAATCCTAAAGATTTAATTTATAAGGAAACTTATAAATATGATTCAAAAGGAAATAAAATTGAAGATGTTCTAAAGGGAATAACATTTGATTATCTTGAAAAATCCACATTTGAATATGATGATAATAATCAGTTGATAAGGTCAACACGTGATAATGGCGAAGGACCTGTATCAAAATTCAGATATGAATATGAATATTATTAATAAAATATATCATATCCGTTTTTCAAATTGTAAAAAATTAGAAAATAATTTTAATTCGTAATTAAGTCTTGAAATAATAATATTTTATAAATAGTTAAAAATTAAATTAATCATTATATTTGACTAACTAGTAAGTTCTTTTAAAATTTAAATATTTGGAGGGAAAATGAAAAAATTATTACTTCTATCTTTAGTCTTTTTATTTTGCTTGCCAATGTTTACAGATGCTCAGTATTATTACAATCGTGCATTCAATTTTACAGGAGCAACAGGAGATTATGCAGTTACAAAACCCGGCGCCGAATTAAGCATTACCGGAAGTTTTACTTTAGAATGCTGGGTAAATCCGATTAATGTAGTGTCCCCGTCGGCACAAATTGTCATCCAGAAAAGATTAGGAAGCGCTGCTTCAGGTTATACGATGTATCTCAGTGCAGGAAAAGTGGTCATCAGAACAAATTCCACATCAAGATTAACAGGCAGTACAGTTATTCCCAACGGAACCTGGACTCACATCGCTTCAACCTTTAACTCATCAACAAATGTATTCACAGTTTATGTAAATGGGGTGGCAGATGGTACAATAACAACTGCAAGCGCAGCTCCTGCCGCAGATACTGATTCTTTGAGATTTGCAGCTGGTTTCAATAGTCCATTTGCGGGAATGATGGATGAAATTCGTGTGTGGAACATCGAGAGAACTGCGGCGGAAATAGTTTCGACAATGAGAATGCCGTTAGGGGAGGGTACTGGTGAATATACCGGATTGGTAGGTGCCTGGCGTGCAAATACAGCTATAGTTGCTACGGGTTTAGATGAAATAAATGGTAATAATGCATATATCAGAGGTACAGCAACTTTTACTAACCTTTCAGATAAACCAAATAGTCATCTTGCATTTAATACGGGATTATTATGCACAGGGGCTGCAACAGGTACCTGTGTTTCAATTGCTAATGATGCGGTTTTAAATATAACTACCGCAATTACTCTCGAGTGCTGGCTATTCACAAATAATACAGATGTACAGGTCATTTTCGGAAAAGGCTCATCCACAACAGGTTACCCTTTCAGATTTCTAAAGAGCTTAAATAATTCTTTCAGAGTGATACTTAATTCAGGTACCGCAATCGGTTCAGGAAATTTTGGAGGGTTAATTCCTACTAATCAAGTGGGTATCATCTTGCGTTTACATATAGTTCAACTACCGGAGATTTTGCATATTATATGAACGGAGTTCCAACATTATCCGGTACGCAAAGTGTTGGTCCGCTCGCAGCAAACTCAGAAGCGTTGACAATCGGCGGAGGTCCAAATCAGGTATCATTAAATGGAATGATAGATGAGGTCAGGATTGCGAATTATGTAAAAACACCGGCAGAAATAATAAAGGGAATGTTTGTTTCAATTGACCTGAATAACGAACCTAACCCTTCCAATACGAATGTTACCTTTAATTTTGAAGGTACGCTTATGGATTTGACAAGCGGTGCTCCACGCGGAGTCTTTACGGGACCCGGCATCAGATTTTCAGATGTATATCACAATTCACTGGAATTTCCTGCTCCGCTCGATAGATGGGATGCGGGAAAATTTGCTGATGGTTTCCGTGTAAAATATTCAGGATTAACATTCGGAGCAGCTCCAACTACAATAATGGATTCAATATATATGGGTCAGGTCCTGACGCTTTCTGACATCAATTTATTTGTTGCTGCAAATCATACTTATGCCGGTGATATAAGCGTGAGCCTTATAAATCCTTTGAATACAACAACAAGAATATTATATCCCGGAAATGCTAATAATGTTGGAATGAATATGGTTACTATTTTTGATGACCAGGCAGATAGCACTATAGGCGGAACTGTATTAGCTCCGTTCAGCCCGAGGGTAAAGCCTGTTAATACTCTTAGCGTGTTTAACGGACAGCCGGCGCTTGGCTGGTGGAAAATAATTATAACAGATATATACCCGGCAACTGATAATGGAATTCTTCTCGGATGGGGACTTCAATTCAATAATCAGCTTATCACCGGCACAGGCGTCGTCGCGAATGAAGTACCCGGAAAATTCAATTTACATCAGAATTATCCTAACCCGTTCAATCCGAAAACAACAATTAATTACGAGTTAGCCAAAAACGTATATGTAAAAATTGTAGTATATGATATTCTTGGAAGGGAAGTGAAATCGCTCGTTAATGAAATTCAAAAAGCAGGCTCATATTCAGTAATTATGGATGCCTCAAATCTTGCATCCGGAACTTACTATTATAGAATGGAAGCCGGTGATTATTTGAACACAAAGAAAATGATAATTATTAAATAAAAATTTATTTCACTCATCCGATGACTTCAAGTCATCGGATGAGTTTTTCAATTCTTAGATTTTAATATCATTTTTACTCTGCAATCTTTTTTCTTCTAAGTTTATTTCTCTGTGTTAATCAGTTTAATCAGTTTTTTCAGTGATTCTTTTACCTTTAGCCTTTATACTTTTGCCTTTGTACTTTATTAGTTTATCCTGTTAATCTGTTCCTGTTTATCCTGTTAATCCTGTCATAAGTTTTCCATTTCAATAAATCTTAATTATCATTACTTTTAGAGACATAAAATTTTCTTTTAAAGTAAATTATTAAATCATATGAAAATATTCATCGATACTGCGAATCTTAAGGAAATAAAAGAAGCTGCAGATATGGGATTGCTTGATGGCGTAACTACTAATCCATCCCTTGTAGCAAAAGAAGGTCATAAAGATTTTAAATCAATGTTAAAGCAAATTTGTGAAATGGTTGATGGTGACATTAGCGCGGAAGTGGTTTCTGTCACTTGTGACGCAATTGTGAAAGAAGGAAGGGACCTTGCAAAAATTCATAAAAATATAGTCGTGAAAGTTCCTTTAATAAAAGAAGGACTAAAAGCTGTTAAAATACTTTCGGCTGAAGGAATTAAAACCAATGTTACTCTTTGTTTCAGCGTATCACAGGCATTACTTGCGGCTAAAGCAGGTGCTTACATAGTTAGTCCTTTTGTTGGCAGGCTTGATGATATATCAACGAACGGTATGGACCTGATTGCTCAGATTGTTAATGTCTATCAGAATTATGATTACGATACCCAGGTTCTTGTAGCGTCCGTCAGGCATCCCCTGCATTTCGTGGATGCGGCAATGATAGGTGCGGATATCTGCACCATGCCTTTCAAGGTAATTGAACAACTCGTTAAACATCCTCTCACGGATATCGGGCTGGAAAAATTCCTCGCTGACTGGAAAAAATTAGGATAATTATTAAATCTCAAATCAAACATTATGAAAAAGACAGCTTTTAATGAGTTACACAAAAAATACGGCGGCAAACTGGTTGAATTCGCAGGCTTTGAAATGCCTATTCAGTACGAAGGAATAATCGCCGAGCATAAAGCAGTGAGAGAGTCTGTAGGTGTATTTGACGTATCCCATATGGGAGAAGTTGAGGTTCATGGAAAAGATGCACTCGCTTTTGTTCAGAAAATTACAACCAATGATGCATCAAAACTTACAAAAGGTAAGATTCAGTATTCTGCGATGTGCTATAAAGAAGGCGGCGTTGTTGATGACCTTCTTGTTTATAATTGTGGTGATTATTATTTACTTGTAATAAATGCTTCAAATGTAGATAAAGATTTCAAATGGATGCAGGATAATGTGTTTGGAGATGTTGTACTGAAAAATATTTCAGATAATATCTCCCAGCTTGCAATACAGGGACCGAATTCGTTAAAGACACTTCAAAAGCTTACGGATACGGACCTTTCGAAAATTGAATATTATAATTTCGAATTCGGTAAAATAGCAGGTATTGATGCGATAATATCTCATACGGGATATACAGGTGAAAAAGTCTGTTTTGAAATCTATATAGACTCCGATATTTCGAAATCAGAAAAATTATGGAATGCAATATTTGAAGCCGGAAAGGAATTTAATATTAAACCCATAGGTCTTGGTGCACGGGATACACTTCGTCTCGAATATGCTTTCCGTTTATATGGAAATGATATGGACCAGGATTCAAATGTTCTGGAAGCCGGTCTTGGATGGATTACTAAACTTGATAAAGGTGAATTTAACGGCTCGGATATTCTCCACAAAGTTAAAGCAGAAGGCCTTAAAAGAAAACTTGTTGGTTTTATAGTCGAAGACAGAATGGTAGCGCGGCACGGACAGGAAGTTTACACAGGTAATAAGAAAGTAGGATTTGTAACGAGCGGAAGTCCTTCACCAATGCTGAATAAAAATATAGGTCTGGCTTATGTTGAGGAAGGTCTTAATAAAGTCGGAAATGAAATAGAAATTGCAATAAGGGATAAAAAAGTTAAGGCGAAAATAGTTAAAACGCCATTTTTATCTTGATTGAATTTATAATTAATTGATAATTATCCCCAATTTCTTTTTAAGTCATTGGGGATAACTGTTATAACAAAAGTTTTAAAAGAAAAAAAATAATGCCTAAAATCACTGTAATACCAACTCAGTCGCTTATAACGGATGATTTGGTATTGAAAGATAAAAATATTGTAATAGTTGACGTTCTAAGAGCAACATCCACAATGCTGGTTGCCCTTGCTAATGGAGCAAAGGAAATTATTCCTGCTGAAAATGTTAATACCGCAGCAAGAATTGCAAAAGGAACAGGTAAAAGCGGTCTATTATGCGGTGAAAGGGCGGGAAAAATTATTGAAGGTTTTGACCTGGGGAATTCACCTTTCGAATACACAAAAGAAGTTATAGAAAATAAATCTCTGGTTTTCAGTACCACTAATGGTACGGTTTCGATGCACAAAGCAAGGTATGCAAGTAACTGTGTTCTTGCATCATTTCTGAATATTTCAGTTGTGGCTGAATATCTAAATGTTCTTGACGCTGATTTTACAATTATTTGTTCAGGTAAATTAAATAATTTTTGTCTTGAAGATTTTGTATATGCCGGAGCATTAATATCGAAGTTATTTAAACTGGGTAAGAACAAAGCCCGCTATGAAATATCCGATACCGAAATAGCGGCAATAACAATTTCAAAATCACTCGCGTGCAGTTCGTCAGTCCTGAATAAAGAAAAAATTGTTGAGATGTTGAATTTTTCTGAACATGGAAATTACCTGAAATCTCTTGGCTTTGGAAATGACCTCGAATTTTGTTCCGAAATTGACTCATACCCGTTTATACCGATGTTAAATAAAGGTGTGATTAAATTGCAGGAAAATATTAAAGCTGAGGAAATCAATAAAAAGACCTTTAAAAGAGTAAACCTTAAAGAAGCAGTCGAGAATAAAAAGCCGTAATTAAAAATGAATAAAAAAATGAAATCACGGCTGGATAATAAAAATAAGCAGTCAAAATCTTCCGGTGGAAAAAGAAGAAACCGTGAAACTGAAGATTTTGCTATTTCGATTGAAGTAAAAAAACAAATTCTCGGATTTGTTCTCGTATTGTTTGGTGTTCTCCTTCTCTTTTCAATATTTTCATATTCAGCTTCCGATGAAGGCAATATATCAAATCAATCCGTTCTGAATATTTTTAAACGGGAAGCGAGTTCGATTCCTGTGAAAAACTGGCTTGGTATAGTAGGAGCTATCAGCGCGGATTTTTTAATTACCAAATTATGCGGATATTTTTCGGCTATAATATCTCTCATTATTGTATTCTTCGGTTTTAATATTATTAGGAAGAAATCACTATTCAAACCTGTGATGTTCGGTGTATATTCCTTGCTGCTTATGATTATTTTATCATCTTCAACAAGCATTCTTGCACGATACGTCTCAATTCCGGATTCACCTTATTTCAGCGGCGCAGTCGGAGGTTATTTCGCAACAATTACCCATAGCATTTTTGGAAGTGTCGGTTCTGCAGTTTTCTGGATTATTCTTTTTGCTATAAATATCTTCGTTCTGGTAGATGTGAACATTATTAAAACATTTGCTCGAATAAAACTTATTTTTGAAAAAATAAAAAACAGTTTCAAAAAAGAAAAAGAAACTCTGATATCCAAAGCAGAAGAAAAGGAAATCAAAAAAGCAGATAAACAAAAAGCCAGGGAAGAAAAAGATTCCGCTTTATCTGAAGCCTTGAAAAAAGAGCAGGAAAGAATAAATAAAGCAAAATATGGAAAATCGGAAGAAGAAGATTTAATACCTGTCATCAAAGAAACTGAAATAAACCGTCCAAGAAAAGAAGAACTAAAACTAATGCAGGATGCGGAAGAAAGGGCAAAGAAAGCCGAATCTAAGGAAATAAAGCTTGAAGAAATATTACCGATAAAACCTGAAAAGAAAATTATTCCGGATGAAACTGATGTGAATCCGGAAAACTCAAATGAACTTGATGATTATGACGAATCTGAGAATGGTGTTCCCGAGGAAACTCTCGATGAATTTATTAATCCTTCGCTCGACCTTCTCGATAATCCTACAAAAGAAGAATTCGAAGTTATTCCTGATGAGGAATTAAACCGTAACGGAAAATTACTTCAGGAAAAATTATTAAAATTCGGGATTGAAATTGAAAAAGTGTATGCTACTCCGGGTCCGGTCGTTACACTTTATGAACTTGTCCCTGCAGCTGATGTGAAGCTGTCAAAGATTGAATCCCTGCAGGATGATATTGCGCTGGCTATGAAGGCAAAAGGAATCCGTATGATAATTCCTATTCCGGGAAAAGGAACTGTCGGAGTGGAAATCCCGAATCAAAAAGCACAGATAGTCAGAATTAAAAGTATCCTATCCTCAAAGCGCTTTAGCGAAGGAAAGGAAAGATTATGCGTTGCATTCGGGAAAATGATTGACGGCGAAGTGTTTATTGATGACCTTGCAAAGATGCCTCACGTCCTGATTGCGGGTGCTACCGGCTCAGGAAAAAGCGTTGGTATCAATACACTGATTGCAAGCCTTTTATTCAAGCTTCATCCATCGGAGCTGAAGTTTGTAATGATTGACCCTAAGAAAATTGAACTTAGTTTATATTCCAAACTGAAAAAACATTATCTTGCAACTTCTGTTGATGTAAATGAAAGTATAATTACCAGTCCTGCAAATGCTGTTTCAATTTTGAAAAGTGTTGAAGTCGAAATGGAGCAGCGGTATGACAGGCTTGCAAATGCAGGTGTCAGAAACATCGAAGCATATAACAGAAAATTTGAACTCGGTGAAATCCGGAAGCACGATATTATTCGTCATAAGAGAATGCCGTATGTGGTCGTTATTATAGATGAATTAGCTGACTTAATGATAACTGCAAAACGGGACATCGAAGAGCCTATTGCGAGAATAGCACAGATGGCAAGAGCAGTGGGAATTCATCTGATTGTTGCTACACAGAGACCATCGGTTGATGTTATTACAGGAGTTATAAAGGCAAACTTCCCGGTGAGAATTGCTTATCAGGTAGCATCAAAAATTGACTCAAGAACCATACTCGATATGGGGGGTGCAGATGCATTGTTAAGGAATGGAGATATGCTTTATTTGTCTGCATCTTCATCGAAGCCAATAAGAATTCAAAACGCTTATATTTCAACTGAAGAGTGTGAAAGAATAGTGGAATATATAGGGGAACAAAAAGGATATACGCGACCTTATTTATTACCCTCCATAGTTGAAAGAAGACTTAAGCTAAATGAAACAAATGGTGATAAAGACTCACTTTTCAAAGAAGCTGCAGAAATGGTTATCAGACTCGGACAATGCTCCACATCCACACTACAGCGGCGGCTTAAGATAGGTTATGCAAGAGCAGCAAGAATAGTTGACCAGATGGAGGGAGCCGGAATTGTGGGTCCTAACAACGGTGCCAAAGGCAGGGAAATCCTTATCAACGAAGAAGACATTTCGGATTATCTGTAAATCATAATTATAATATTTTTCCAAAATTTTTAATAGTTATCATTTCAACTCATAGTTTCACTTTGATTTTTTCTTGTCACTTACAAATAAAGGATATGGTCCTTTTTCGATATATCCACCTTTTCTTTTTGAATATTTGAAACTAACATTATACTCTTTCATAATTTTTACTATTGATTTATGAGTTTCATCAATTAACTTATTAATGTTGTAATCAACTTTTTTTGAAAGTTTTTTTTGAACTCTCCATTTTTCCTTTAATATTGGGTCAGATATCATTCTAATAAGTTTAAATTGTTTCAGAAAATAATTCTAATGGTGTAATAATGTCGGGTATATTCAAATTCAGACTTGCATTGATTATTTTAATATGTTGCCTTTTGTTAGCATTTGCTAAATGGTTACAATTCCATGTTAAAAGAAAATCAATTTTAAAATAAGAAGCATATGCAAGATGTAATGCGTCACCTTGAAATTCTTTCGGCATTAAATAATTTTTTATATAAATTTCTGCAATTTTATTTATTTGAGTATCATTTTCCAAAATATCATATTGGGAGATAAATTTAAGAATTTTATTTTTGTTTGGATATTTACCTTGTTGAAGTTCATAAATAGTAGCTTCGGATAAGAAAATATCGTATTTTGAAGATTCATCTTTAAACCATTGTTTTGTAATATCTCTTTGAAATTTAATTGATTTTCGGCTATCGAAATAGTAACTGGGTATCGTTGTATCTAAATAAACTGACTTTTCCATATTTATAATCTAATAATAGAATATGATAATTACAATTTATGATGTTTTCCATTTGTTTCTGATTAAAAAAATAGGTTTTAAATAAGATACATTAGTAGACTTTTGGAAAAATATTTTTTGCTTGAAAATTACGCTAATTGTCGTTATATTTACGACAAATGGCACAACAGATAAAATATAAAACAATAAAAGAATTTCTTGGCGGAAATGAATTGGTCAAAGAGCCCCTTAATAATCAATACGACCTGATAAGTTTGACAAGAAAAGGAATTAATAAAAAGCAGTTATTAATCTTCGCAAAAAATCTTTCATTTAGCTTAGTTGAAATTTCCAAAATTCTGCCAATTTCAATAAGAACATTGCAAAGGTATAAAATTAATCAAATATTTAACCCTGATGTTTCTGACCAGATTCTTTTAATTGCTGACCTTTATACAAAAGGAATTAAAGTATTTGGAAATATTGATAAATTCAACCTTTGGATTCGTAATCAAAATACCGCATTGTCCGGAAATAAGCCCATAGATTTACTCGACACTACTATCGGATTAGAACTAATAAAAGATGAATTGGGCAGAATCGAACACGGGGTAATATCATAAATGCCGCTTGAAACATATAGAATTTGTGATAGTAAATATGCAGAAGATTTAAGCGGAAATGGTGCAAGGATATACGGGGGAAGGTGGAATAGTAAAGGTACTCCGGTCATTTATTTATCAGATTCGAAAGCACTTGCAGTATTGGAACTGCTCGTACATACATCTATTAATTTGTTACCACAAAACTTAACCTTAATTACCTTGACAATTCCTGATAATAATAAAAATCAAAGAGTTTAGCGTTAAAGAACTTCCTGAAAACTGGAGAATTTATCCTTCTTCCGAGCAAACTCAAATGGTTGGCGATAAATGGTTAATATCAAAAGAAACTCTTGTTCTTAAAATCCCGTCGGTAATTATACCATCCGAATATAATTTTCTATTAAACCCGGTTCATTCTGATATTAAGAAAATTAAAATAGTAAGAAAAGAAAAATTTGAATTCGATAAGAGATTGCTTAACAATATGAATTGATAAGAAATATTAATATATAAAAAAAGGATAAGAAATGGCTTTCTTATCCCTTAGTTATTAAAAATTTAAATCGGAAAATCGTACTATTTCTCTACTGCCTGTTTCTCCTCTACATCAATAGCTTTACCCTCAGATTCAACGAATTTTTTTATAGTATCAATATTTTCAAGTATCATCTTTGCCTTGTTCAAACCAAATGAAAATAAATAGCGCTCTCCCGGATTTAAGCAAAGTAATTTGTTTCCTTTGTATTCTTGTATCTCAGCCATTTTGAACCTCCTTTAAGGTTTAATAAGATTTCTAATTATTATTATTTAATGAAAATCATTATTTGAATTTGTATTCAAATTAATATTGGGTGAAAAATACCCGCTAACGGAATTTAATAAAAAAATTAATATAAAAAATTGCTATAATTTATATTCAATTCAATTTATTTTAATTATATACCAAATTTAAGAATTTGAAAGTTACCCCACCTCCTCAGAATAATTTTTATCTTACTGAAAATGTTAAATTTTAGTATTTTTGAACATCTAATCCTTCGATTTGGACCTGATATTGAAGAATTTAAAAATAATCTCAAAAAAGTCTGATTATGAACATAAAATCAAGAAAAACAATAAGAAATCTTCAGGATTTCGCCGGAATAATAATCGGATGCATCATTTTTGCGATTTCTTATGCCTGGTTTTTAATTCCATTTAAAGTTGCACCCGGAGGAGTCGGAGGAATTGCGACACTTCTGCACCATCTTTTTGGTTTTCCCGCAGGTATTTCGATGATTGTAATAAATATTCCCTTATTTATTCTTGCCTGGTTTTATCTTGGAAAGCAGTTTGGTTTTAAGTCTTTTTTCGGAATGGCTGTTGGTTCATTGCTTATTGATTTTATTGAACCGAAATTTCTTTATAATAATTGTCCGTTTATGAAACCTCTTGTGAATACTCAGTTTTGGGCTATGACGGATAATATTCTTCTGGCATCGATAGCCGGTTCGGTATTGCTGGGTATCGGACTCGGAATTATTTTTCGTTACAGGGGTTCAACAGGTGGAACCGATATTCCGGTTGCTATATTAAAACAATATACCGGTATGTCAATTGGTACAGGATATTGGGTTATTGAGTCAGCAATAATATTGACCATAGGAATTTTGTTCAAAGACTTAAATCTGATTATTTGGGCTTATTTGAATTTGTTTATTACGACGCAATTAGTAGATATAGCTGCAGAAGGTCTGCCATATGTGAAAGGTGCCTATATAATTTCGAAAAATGAAGACGCAATAAAAGAAAGAATTTTTATCGAATTAGACAGGGGTGTTACTATGCTACACGCTGAAGGTGGATATACTGATATCAGGAATGATGTTATTTTTTGTGTAATTAACCGGAGACAAATTACTTCACTCCGAAGAATCGTAAAAGAGGAGGACCCTCAGGCTTTTATGATTCTTATGGATGTGAATGATGTTATGGGAGAAGGGTTTAAAACAAGAATGATAGATTTTACCCAAAAAGAATCAAAGAAAACCTGACTTTAGCAAAGTTTCGATTTTATAACTATTATATAACTCCGGATTTTTTCTTCTTATCCATCAAAATATAGATTATTGGTAAAATCCCCAGAGTATTAAATATTGCAATACAGATAAACCAGGCAAGTTCATTATTCCTTGCTGACTTCCAGAGCCCGATTAATTTCCATATGTTCGCCCAGAGGGCAAAATGATTATTAATATAATGAACCACGGGTGTGAAAAAATTCAGGAATCATATTTTTAAAATTAAGATTTCAAAATTTACTTATTTTATAACCTTCAATTTAATGTTGAAAAATAATTCTTGTATTTAATTTTCTATTATATAATATTCTTCTTGAAGTGTTTTGAATATTCGATAAATAGACACCATTTACATTGCTCATTGATGTAAAATTAAATTGATGTTGAGTTTAAATTAATATAAAACTAATTTAAAAATCAATCTTAAAGTGAATATAGAGAACTGAATAGAATATTATACATATTGTTTTTTATAATTATTTTTTATGGATTCTCTGATGATTCATATATCTCCAATCTGGAAAAAAGACAATTTTCTGATTTTAAAACCATTTCTACTTACAGCGATTCTACAATAGATATTACTTTTTATAATCTTTTTTTTGATATCAGGATAAATCCTGATTACATTTATGCCCGCGCTGAAGTTATCTCCAAAGTATCAGTTTCGAACATCAATTCTTTATATCTTAATTTGAGTAATAATCTTATAATTGATTCAATCAAGACCGGAAATAATTTTTTACAATATTCTCTTTTGAACGATAAGCTTTCAATATCACTCGACAGGACATATAATCCCGGTGAAAAAATTGATTTGATTATTTTTTACAGAGGTCTTCCTGTTGCGACTGGATTCGGCAGTTTTATATTCGGGACAAATGTTAACACTCCTGCAATATGGACTCTGAGTGAGCCCTTCGGTGCAAGCGATTGGTTCCCCTGTAAGAATTCTCCTGATGATAAAGCCGACTCTTCTGAAATGACAATTAAATGCAGAAATGATTTCACAGCAGTTTCCAATGGAGCATTAACAAGTGTCCTGGTAAATCCGGATAGCACTAAAACCTATATATGGAAATGCAAATATCCCATAGCAAATTATCTTTTGTCTCTGGCTGTTACAAATTATTCTGAGTACAGAAATTATTTCAAATATTCTCCTTTAGATTCGATGCCGGTAATCCATTATATATACCCTCAAAATTTGAATGGGTTGAGATCGCAGCTTGACCGAACAGTCGATATGCTTCAATTTTTTTCTTCTAAATACGGTCTTTATCCTTTTATTAATGAAAAATATGGACATGTTCAGTTTGGTCATTTTGGCGGGATGGAGCATCAGACAATCGCTTCAATGGGTCTGTTTGGTGATGATATCATGGCACACGAACTTTCTCATCAGTGGTTCGGTGATAAAATCACTTGTAGAAACTGGCAGAATATCTGGCTGAACGAAGGCTTTGCTACCTTCTCAGAAGCATTGTATAATGAACATCTTTACGGGAAACTTATTTACGACAATGTAATGCTTGGTAAAATGCTGGAAGCTAAGAGAGCAACCGGTTCGATATTCGTTCAGAATCCGGAAAACATAAATGAAATATTTAATGCCGGCAGAAGTTATTCCAAGGGCGGAGTTGTTTTACACATGCTGAGGGGTATAACAGGTGATTCAATGTTTTTCAGAATAATGCAAAAATATTCATCCGATACTTTAATCGCTTATAAATCCGCGGTCACTGAAGATTTTCAGAGAAACGCAGAGTCAGTATACGGAGCCAGCCTTTCTTACTTCTTTCAGGAATGGATTTATGGGGAGAATTATCCTAAATATAGTATCAATTGGAATTATAGTCAAAATGGCAATAATATTTATCTTATATCACTCACGCTTAGTCAATATGCAAATTCGAATCCGGCGTATTTTACAATGCCTGTTGAATTCAGAATCAAAACACCTTCAATGGATTCAGTTTTCAGGTCATTTAATTCTGCTACTCAGGAAAATTATACGTTTCAGGTAACGGGAAAACCGCAGAGCCTGACTTTTGATCCTGAAAATAAAATACTGAAAGACAAAACAGGCGATGAGATTGCTGTACCGGTCAGGTTTTATCTTGGTCAGAATTATCCCAACCCCTTTAATCCCTCAACCACTATAAATTATGAAACCATCAAGCTGGCGGATGTAAATATATCAGTCTATGATATTTTAGGACGGATGGTAAAAGTCCTTGTAAATGAAAAACAGAAGTCCGGAGCTTACACTATAAAATTTTCTGCTGAAAACCTCCCGTCAGGAATCTATTTCTACAAAATTACCGCAGGTGAGTTTACAGACTCACATAAAATGGTAATTCTGAGGTGAATCCTAAAATGTCCTTATTTATATTAAGTTTTAATAAAATTATTGACATATAAATTTATAAAATAATTTATTAATTTATACAATATGTCTTTAAAATAAATATAAACTAAAATACCTGTCTATAATGAAAAAATTTTTAATTTTCTCGATGATTTTTCTTTTTGGTGTAATAAACCTCTACTCACAGGATGATTCAAGGTCTGAAGGAGCTTTTTATTGCTCTCAAAAGAAAATTCATAATCCGAATTACTTGACGCTTTCACCCGAATCTCAGAATAGTCCAAGGCATACTTTCGATATGCTGGATACTAAAATGTCTATAGATTTGTACAGCAATTTTAAAACTCCATATCCAAGAAATTATTCTGCAAATGTTATAGATAAATTCAGAGTTGACTCAACATTAAATACTATCAAACTGAATGCCATTAATACTTCTCTGGCAATTGATTCGGTTCGTCTTTACCCTGCAAATACAACTTTGGCTTTTACACAAATATCGGATATACTGACTATCACAATGGACAGAACTTATAATCCCGGCGAAATTGCTCAGGTAAGAATTTATTACCGCCATCTGGCAATTGCTGATAATGCTTTTTATTGCAGCAATGGCGGTGTTTTTACTGATTGCGAACCTGAAGGTGCAAGACATTGGTTCCCGTGCTGGGATAAACCTTCCGACAAAGCAACTTATGATATGATGATCAAAGTACCTTCAAATGTCAGAATAGGGTCTAATGGAAGACTAAACGACTCAACATTAACAGGGGATTCATTATATTATCACTGGATTAGCAGAGACCCAATTTCAACATATCTCGTGGTTATGACTGGAAAAGTAAATTATAATATGGCAGTAATTTACTGGCATAAAATTTCAAATCCGAATGACAGTGTACCTATGAGATATTATTGGAATTCAGGCGAAAATCCAACAAATGATATGAATATGATTGGAGATTTGACTACTTTTTATTCACAGAAATTCGGGGAATATCCATTTGAAAAGGGTGGATTTACTACAGCACCTGCAAGCGGATTTACCTGGGGAGGAATGGAAAACCAAACACTAATTACTTATTGTCCCGGATGCTGGGTCTCTTATACTTCTCACGAATATGGACACATGTGGTTTGGGGATATGATTACTTGTGCTACCTGGGCTGATATCTGGATAAATGAAGGTCATGCAACATTTTGTGAGGCTTTATATAAAGAACATACATCAGGATATGCTTCTTATAAATCAGCAATCAACAGTGATGCAAGCAGTTATTTGAGTTCAAATCCCGGATGGGCAATTTCAGTTCCAAGCTGGGAATTCACTACCCCTGATGTAAATACTCTTTTTAATTATGCGGTAACATATGCAAAGGGAGCCTGCGTGCTTCATATGCTTCGATATGTTTTAGGTGATACTTTATTTTTTAATTCTTTACACACTTACGCTACAGATACGACGAACTTCAAATTTAAACCTGCAAAAATACAGGACTACAATGCAATGTGGAATATTTATACCGGACAAAACCTTGACTGGTTCTTCAATGAATGGATTTACCAGCCGAATCACCCGGTTTATGCTAATACTTATAATATAACCAAT
Organism: uncultured Ignavibacteria bacterium; assembly: GCA_963806045.1. Classification (GTDB taxonomy): domain Bacteria; phylum Bacteroidota; class Ignavibacteria; order Tepidaquicellales; family Tepidaquicellaceae; genus DATCHW01. The sequence continues at coordinate 912,418 of CAWDWP010000001.1, forward strand.
ATCGGTGGTGGACAGTGGAGAGTTAAATTCTATGCAAACCAAACTCAGACAAATTCATCTTTCCATAAGATGCCGTTAACTTTGAAAATCAGTTTCAATTCAGGTTCAGATACTACTGTACGGGTGATGAATGATGTCAACAACCAGTTGTTTGTTTATGATTTCTACAGACAACCTACTGTATTAGTTTTCGACCCGAATAATGATATTGTATTGAAAAACGCAACTTTAATAGTTGGAGTAGAAGGTAATGAAAACCTGCTTCCAATAAAATTCAATCTTTATCAGAATTATCCGAATCCTTTCAATCCTGTAACGGTCATTAAATATGATATTCCGGAAAACTCTAAAGTGAAAATCTCAGTATTTGATGCTACCGGCAGGGAAGTGAAAAATCTTGTGAATGATACTAAAAGTCCGGGTGCCTATGAAGTGATATTCAATGGCGTCAGCCTTGCTTCAGGAGTTTATTATTATAAACTCGAAGCCGGTAATTTCTCAGATGTTAAGAAATTGATACTTCTTAAATAACAATAGTTATAAAATTATAAAAGAGTTTCATCCCATATATCGGGATGAAACTCTTTTTTTATGTCCTTAACTTATTTTTATCTATGAACTCATTATGAATTTTAGTAATATTAACTTTGGGAATTTAAAATACTCTTAAAATTTAATTAATAATTTTATGAAAAAATCTACATTACTTATCATTGCTTTTCTTTTTGGAGTAATAAATGTTCATTCACAGGATGTTTCAACTATGAAGGGTGCATATTACTGCTCTCAGAAGAAAATTAATAATCCAAACTATATTCGGCTGACCCCCCAGCCTTTAGTCACACCAAAGCATTCTTTTGATGTCCTGGATTATAAATTGAATTTGAATATTTATGATTGCTTTAAAACTCCATATCCTAAAACTTTCTCAGCTCTTGAAACAATTAAATTCAGAGTTGATTCTGCATTGAATACTATAAAATTAAATGCAGTGAATACTTCTATTGCTATAGATTCGGTTCGCCTTATCCGTTTAAATTACCCTTTAACATTTTCTCATACAGGCGATATATTAACAATTAATATGAACAGAACGTACAATCCGGGAGAAATAGTAAATGTTAAAATTTATTACAGGCATCTCTCTATTGCCGATAATGCTTTCTATGTTTACCAGGGTATGGTATTTACGGATTGCGAACCCGAAGGAGCAAGAAAATGGTATCCTTGTTGGGATAAACCGTCCGACAAAGCCACGATAGACCTTACTGCTAAGGTTCCTTCAAATGTCAGACTCGGTTCAAATGGCAGACTTAATGATTCGACCGTGACTGCTGATACAATTTATTATCACTGGATAAGCAAAGACCCGGTATCAACTTATCTTGTCGTTATGACTGCAAAAGTTGGTTATAACCTGCAAATTCTCTACTGGCATAAAATATCTAATCCTGCAGATAGTATTCCGATAAGGTATTATTATAATTCTGGTGAAAACATCTCGCCCTCATCTGGTGTAATACTTGATATGACTACTTATTATTCTCAAAAATTCTGCGAACATCCTTTTGAAAAGAATGGCTTCACAGCTATTGCATCCGGTGCCGGATTTGTCTGGGGAGGCATGGAAAATCAAACCCTGACGAGCTTCTGTCCCGGATGCTGGTCTGCTAATCTGACCTCACACGAATTTGCTCACCAGTGGTTCGGTGATATGGTCACCTGTGCAACTTGGGCGGATATCTGGATTAATGAAGGTTTTGCTACATACTGCGAAGCCTTATGGTATGAACACACCGGCGGGTATGCATCTTATAAGTCCGATATCAATGGCGATGCAAGTAGTTATTTAGGTCGAATCCCGGATGGGCAATTTCAGTTCCGAGCTGGGAATTCACAACTCCCGATGTGAATACACTTTTTAATTATGCAATCACTTACGCCAAGGGAGCCTGTGTTCTTCATATGCTTCGATATGTATTAGGCGATACTTTATTTTTTAATTCTTTGCACACTTACGCTTCAGATACGATAAATTTCAAATTCAAAAATGCAAGAATTCAGGATTTCAACGCTCAGTGGAATATTTATACCGGGCAAAATCTGGACTGGTTCTTCAACGAGTGGATTTATCAGCCGAATCATCCTGTTTATGCAAATACTTATAATTTTGCAGATATCGGCGGCGGACAATGGAGAGTTAAATTCTTTGCAAATCAAACTCAATCAAATACTCCTTTCCACAAAATGCCTCTGACATTAAGAATTAGTTTTTCGACTGGTTCCGATACTACTATTAGAGTTATGAATGATGTTAACAATCAGATGTTTATGTATAATTTCTACAGGCAGCCGACTGCTTTGGTGTTTGACCCTAATAATGATATAGTTTTAAAAACAGCCAGTCTTATTATGGGTGTACCGGGAAATGAAAATCAAATACCTGTTAAATTCAATCTTTATCAGAATTATCCGAATCCTTTCAATCCTGTAACGGTCATTAAATATGATATTCCGGAAAACTCTAAAGTGAAAATCTCAGTATTTGATGCTACCGGCAGGGAAGTGAAAAATCTTGTGAATGATACAAGAGTCCGGGTGCCTATGAAGTGATATTCAATGGTGTCAGCCTTGCTTCAGGAGTTTATTATTATAAACTCGAAGCCGGTAATTTCTCAGATGTTAAGAAATTGATACTTCTTAAATAACAATTAGTTATAAAATTATAAAAGAGTTTCATCCCATATATCGGGATGAAACTCTTTTTTTATTATTTAAATATCTCAGTTAAAATAAAACCCATCACGTCTGTCTTCAATCACATTGTTATAAGGATTTATCATTTTATCCAGCGCATCGGCAGGATTAATTTCAATAATTTTTAGTTCTTCTTTTTCCTTATCTGCTTCTGCAAGATAATCTCCTTTTGGATTCAGAATTATACTGTTCCCTGTAAATGTAACTGATTTACCTTTATTTTCATCCTTTCCCGTACGGTTGGTAGTAATTATAAAAACATGGTTCTCGACAGCACGTGCATACATTGCTTTCTGGCAGTATTGCATTACAAGGTTTGACGGATGGCAGATTATCTGGACACCTTTTAATGCCAATGTCCTTGCCGCTTCCGGTATCACCCAGTCAAAGCAAATCATCATACCTACTTTTACCTTGCCGTAATTTTTAACTGATATTTCGTGAACTTCGAAATTTCAAATTCCCGGGTTCAAAGAAAAATTTTTCTTCATAAAAAAGATGAATTTTCCTGTACAATCTGAAAGTTTTATCGGGATAAACAAGCATCGATGAGTTAAAGAATTTATTCTCTGATTTTTCACAAAACCCTGCAACTATGTGGCAATTTTTTTCTGAGGATATTCTCATTAGCATTTTCGAAAATTCTCCTTTGCCTGCTTCTTCGGAATAATCCTCCAGTTCCTGACGTGATGTGAAAAGATAACCGGTATTCACAAGTTCCGGCAGAACAAGCAAATCAAATTCTTCTTTTGAGATATAATTCTCAATTCTTTTAATGTTTTCTTTTATATTTCCGAATTCAGGTTTAAATTGCAGGTATCCTATCTTCATTTTTTATTTTGTTTCTGTTCTTTTACTTTTAATTATTAATTACTAATTATTAATTGTTCATTGTTCTCTCGGCTCTTACTACAACTACTGTCATATCATCAAATTGTTTTGCCTCTTCTGAAAACTGTTTAACCGACGACATTATTCCATCACACATTTGTTTAGAGCTTAAATAAGAATTCTTTTCAATAAATTCTATCAATCGTTCCTCGCCATATTGTTCACCTCCTTTGTTAACCGAATCAGTTATACCGTCTGAAACAAAAAAGAAAACATCTCCAGGTGCAAAAATGATTTTCCTTTGCTCAAGATTTTCATTGAATACCTGCTCTCCGCTTAGTCCTATACCTATACCGCTTGGCTGAACCTTACCTACTTTATTATTAATATTGCTCAGGAAATATATCGGAAGATGTCCTGCCCTTGCAAGAAATAATTCATTTTTAGTTGTATCAAAAGATGCTCCGACGGCAGTGATGAAAGATTTTGAATCTATGTTTTTATAAATTAATCTGTTAGCTTTTACCAGTAGCTGGTCAGGCGAAGGAGTGAATTCATTCAATGTCTGTAAAATTCCCTGAATCTTAGACATATATAATGCTGCCGATGTTCCTTTCCCGCTCACATCCCCCACTACCACGGTTACTTTGCCATCCTCACCATTCAGGAAATCATAAAAGTCGCCGCCGACCTCAAATGCCGGAAGAGAGGTTGCAGATATATCAAGTCCTTTGACTCTTGGAACTCTCTGCGGTAATGATGCCATTTGAATTCTGTGTGCAATTTGAAGTTCCTGTTTGTATCGTTCCTGCTCTGTAAGTTCTTCATAAAGAAAAGCATTTTCCACCGCTACAGAAGCACTAGTAACTATTGATTCAAGAAAATCAATGTCTTCTGCATTGAGTTGTGTTTCCGAAAGTTTTTCTCCAATAAAGAGTGCTCCGAGAATTCTATCTTTTGATTTGAATGTAACAACATATTTAAAGCCGTGGTCAATAAGGGTTTTCCTGAAATCTCTGGACAGGTATTCAACAGGGAAAGGTTTTTTAAATTGTTTAAGCAAATCAATGATTCCTTCATTTACATCAAAACAGTACTCGTTTTTCTTCATACTGTCAAAGCAGTAAGACTTTTCACCCCATATTTCTTTTTCATCTTTGAAGAAAATTGCACCAGCACGTTTGAGCCTGACTAATTCCGATACTTTCTCGATAATAATCTTAGCAAGACTTTCCACTGTAAATTTAGAACCTATTAATTTTACAAGTTCTGTCTGCGCATGTTTATAGTCGAATTTTTGTCTGTAATATTTTCTGTCAAAAAAGTTTATAACGGTAATTCCGATTTTATATAAAATCAAACCTGCTATTACAGATATTGCCAGGAAGAATAATTTATTATAGAAAGCATTTGTTCTGTCATCCAGAGGAATTGACAATACTTCAATCTTTGAACCGAAAATTACAAAGTTAACATTTGGAAACTGAATATTTATTTTAGATAATATCGAAAGCAGATACAAAAATAAAATTAAAATATATCCTTTCCAGATATAAGTTAAGAAGATATACTGAATGTTTCTTCTTATCTTCATACCCATATCAAATAATTTATATTTATTAATGACGTAAATATAAACGAAAGGAAGTAAAGTGAGTAAAACAAATCCATAAGCGTTGAAAAACTTAGAGCTAATTTTTAAATAATTCAAAATTGTCGGACCAAATGTTATACTTAATGTTAATATCCATGCTATTCTTATTAATCTTGCTTTTTTTATGTATTCTTTAGATTCAGTTCTTCGGTAAATTACCATTAACGCTATATAGTAAATGAAACTAACGATGATCAAAATGTTGAAAACATCCTGATTCATTTTAGTATAATTAATAATATACCAGTATGAAAAATACACGATTTCCAATAAAGCAATTATATAAAGTATAATTATATGCTTTCTAAACTTATGAATAGAAGGATGAGTTTCCGGGAAATAAAATAAACTATGAAGAACGACCGGTAAGGCAGCGAAATTTACCAGGTTATTTAAAAATATTTTCCAGTATGAAAATATATCAAACTCTGGAGGATAAAAACTTGCAGCAGTCAATATCTGAAATCCGAATAATAGCAAAACGTAACCGCTCATTCTTGAGGAAACCAATTCAGGTCTCTTAAGTATTAAATATAGTCCCATTATAAAAAAAGGTAAACCTGTAATAAGAAGAAGTAAAATTTCAATAGGTATTCCAAAAACAGCAAGTTTGACGACTAATGTCAATTGTTCATTATTTCTTAAAACATTATAATAAATTGGGACTCCGCTTTCGAAGCTTCTTAGATATTTCAGTGATTCCAGAGTTAGTTGTTCTCCAGCATCGCTGCTCATAATTTTGAGTTCTTTCCCGTTTATATTCAGTAGAATATCACCTGACTTTATTCCCGCCCTGTCTGTTGCACCTTCTGGTTCAATATAAGCCATAAGGATTCCACCTGTGAGAAATTTTACTGAGTTATCGGAAATCTGGCTACGCGGTATTTCATACAAATCCGAAAGTTTTGCGTATCTTGATTTCATATCTAAATCTTTAAGCTGTTCGGATTTTTTGATATTAAAAACCCGTATTTTTAAAACTGCATCAGGCTTGAATTTTGATAGTGCGTTATTAAATTCTTCTTTTGAATTAACATCAACGCCGTTTATTTCCAATATAAAACTTCCGACAGGAATCGTTTCCCAGATTTTATCACCTTTTAGAGTGTCAGCGTCAGTAAATTTATTGCATTCAAGAGCTTTTATAACATAGAAATTTGAAGGCAAACTCATATAATGCGTTCCGCTGAAAACGGTCACGGCATTCCGGTAAAAATTATAAGATATAATCCCCAGAGCAATTACCCCGAGAATGTAAAAAATCAGGCGATACTGAGATGGTGTCAGTTTATTGTAAGTTTTCTCTTTAACAGGTAACTCAGAGTAATTCATAACGTTTAAATTAATATTTTGAAAACAAATGCATCTAATTCCTTATAATATAAAACCTTATCTAATTATTTTACGAAATAAATGATTTACAGTTACAATAAATATGAAATTATTTATACATAATCCGGTATTAAAAACTTCAAAAGTCTTATATTCAGGACTTTATAGTTCTCTTCAGTTCGTTAATAAAACCATTAAATTCCAGATAGACATGTACTTTTTGTAGTTTTCGGTGAGGTAATTTTCATTTTTTTATCTATTGAAATAAACATTGACTATTTAGATGTAATCTATTAAATTAAATTGTTTTCTCTTTCTTTCCCTTTCACTGTTTATCCTGCCTTTCAGGCAGGATAAACTTTTTTTATACCTATTTTTCCGTAATCGCAACTCTTTAGGTTGCGTTTTATCTAATTTCGCAGGCTAAAGACCTGCGACTACAAAGAATTTTGAATGATGATTTGAACTCCGGTTGGAATAATTATTAATTATTAATTACTAATTATTAATTGTTTAAGGTATTTCCCTGTAAAAGATTTTTCTTCTTTAATAATTTCCTCGGGTGTTCCCTGTGTTACGATTTCACCGCCTTCATCCCCGCTGTCAGGACCTAAATCAATAATATAATCGGCACACTTTATCACTTCCAGATTATGCTCAATCACTAATACACTGTTTCCCTGCTTTATAAGTTCGTCAAAACATCTTAACAATTTTGCAACATCGTGGTAATGCAGCCCTGTTGTCGGCTCGTCAAAGATGAAAAGTTTATGGCTTCCTTCTTCATTAAATGTGAGATGATATGCCAGTTTAACTCTTTGTGATTCTCCCCCCGATAGTGTTGCACCTGATTGACCGAGTTTTACATAACCAAGCCCCACATCATCGAGCACTTTCAGTTTTTTTATTATCTTTGGATATGGTTTAAAAAACTGTAGTGCTTCATTCAAAGTCATATCGAGAACTTCACTTATATTTTTATGATATCCTTCAAAGCCCTTCAATTTTATCTCCAGTGCTTCCGTCTTGTATCTTTTTCCCCTGCAGACTTCGCATTCAAGAATAATATCAGCCATAAATTGCATTTCAATTTTTATGACACCCGTACCTTCACAGGTTTCGCATCTGCCTCCCGGAACATTGAAAGAAAAATAACCGTTACTTAAGAACTTCTTTTTTGATTCAGGAGTATTAGCAAATGCTTCCCGAATGAAATCAAATGCTTTGATGTAAGTCACGGGATTGCTTCTGGGCGTTCGTCCAATAGGAGACTGGTCTATTAATTCAACGCCATCCAGTTTCTGAAATCCTTCTAAAGAATCATATCCTCCGATTTTCTTTCCGAAATATCCTTCCAGTTTCTTTTTTATTGCAGGATATATTATATCATTAACCAGTGTTGACTTACCCGAACCGCTCACACCTGTAATGCAGGTAAATGTATTCAATGGAATTTTCACATCAAGATTCTTCAGATTATTTTCTCTTGCACCCTTTATTATCAGGCAATTTGAAATTAAATCGGAAATCCTTCTTTCAGCAGGAATGGGGATTTTTATTTTTCCGCTTAAATATTTTCCTGTTATAGAATTGTTGTCTTTCAGTATATTTTTATATGTTCCCTGGTAAACAAGCTCTCCACCGTTTTCTCCTGCAAGCGGACCAATATCAATTATCTCATCTGCTTCTTTCATCATATCCCTGTCGTGTTCAACGACCAGCACCGTATTTCCAAGGTCTCTGAGGGATTTCATAATATTTATTAATTTCTGATTATCCCTCGGATGAAGTCCTATTGATGGCTCATCAAGAACATATATTGAACCGACAAGTGATGAACCAAGAGATGTGGAAAGATTTATTCTTTGTGATTCTCCGCCGGATAGAGTATTCGAAAGTCTGTCAAGTGTAAGATATGTCAACCCCACGTCATTTAAATATTTCAGTCTTGATAGTATTTCCTCGAGGATTCTTTCGGAAATCGTTTGTTCATATTTATTTAATTTCAAATCCTTGAAAAATAAATAAGCGTTGCTTATTTTCATTCTTACGATATCAGCAATGGTTTTATCTCCGACCTTTATATACAATGCTTCTTTTCGGAGCCGCGAGCCGCCGCAGCTGCTGCATAAAGTATAAGCACGATAACGGTTCAGTAAAACCCTGTAATGCAGTTTGTAAGATGCCTCATGCTCGACCATCTTAAAAAACTTATTGATGCCGATATATCTGCCGATTCCGTTAAATACAATTTTTAATTCTCGTTCTGAAAGACTGTGAAAAGGAATTGTTACATCGATGTTGTGTGCCGGGGCTTCACGAATCAGGTCGTTTAAATGTTTGGAATGCTTAAGGGTAGTGAATGGCATTATTGCACCGGCAGCAAGTGATTTTCTTCTATCCGGGATAACGACATCCATATCGATATCCATCGTCTTGCTGAAACCCTGGCATTTTTCGCAGGCTCCGAAAGGATTATTAAATGAGAATAATCTCGGTTCAGGTTCTTCAAATCTTATTCCGTCTGCTTCAAGGTATTGATTATATTTGTAATCTTTGTATTTATCATCACCGATAATTCGCACAGTTAGATATCCTTCGCCTTCCCTGAAAGCCATTTCCAGAGTATCATATAAACGCGATTCTGTTTCAGTATCATTTGGGTCATATATCAGTCTGTCAATTACTACCTGAAGATTATTGTCAAAAGTTTTTTGAATTTCTTTTATATCGAGTTCACTTAAATCTTTAATTTCACCTTTTAAAATTATCCTGTCAAAACCTTTTTCTTTCAGTTCATCAATTTTTAATTTGAGGTCTGATTTTAATGTTTCGTGCTTTTTAAAATTGAATTCACAATATACATATAGTTTTAATGTTTTCTTTTTTGCAATCTGTTTTAATTCATCAATTATGGATTCGGGAGTGTCTTTCTTTACTTGTTTTCCGCTTATCGGTGAAAATGTTCTTCCTGCTCTTGCGAATAATAATCTTAAATAATCATATATTTCAGTTGTTGTTCCGACAGTCGAGCGGGGATTCCGTATTCTTGTTTTTTGTTCTATTGCCATAGAAGGTGCAAGTCCTGACATATAGTCAACATCGGGTTTATTCATTTTTTCAAGGAATTGCCTTGCATACGATGAAAGACTTTCCACATATCTTCTTTGTCCCTCTGCATAGATAGTATCGAAAACAATCGAAGACTTTCCCGAGCCGCTGATTCCGGTAAAAACTATTAATTTATATTTCGGAATATCCAAACTGATATTTTTCAGGTTGTTCATCCTGCATCCGCGGATAATTATATATTTCCGTGAATCAGGAAGCTCGCCGGTAAAACTTCCGTTAACATCAGTCTTTACTCCGTTTATTTTATTTTTTTTCTTCTTTGCCAAATTTATTTATTCTTTTTACTGTTTGTTATTAATCTCAATTATTAATTACTAATTATTAATTACTAATTATTAATTGTTTCATAGTACTTTCTGCAAATATTTCGCTGTATAACTTTCTTTCAAAAACTTCTTTACAAATTCTTCAGGAGTGCCCTCAGCAACTATATAACCTCCTGCTTCGCCTCCTTCGGGACCTAAATCTATTATCCAGTCAGCACATTTAATAACATCAAGATTATGCTCTATCACAATTACAGTATTGCCCTTATCCACTAATTTATTTAATACTTCCAGAAGCATTTTGATATCTTCAAAATGCAAACCTGTTGTAGGTTCATCGAGTATGTAAACAGTTCTTCCCGTCTGGACTTTTGATAACTCAGTTGCAAGCTTGACTCTCTGTGCTTCTCCCCCGGAAAGCGTTGTCGCCTGCTGTCCAAGCCGTATATAATCAAGTCCGACATCGTGAAGAGTCTGTAATTTTCTTCTGAGTGATGGTATTGATTCAAAAAATCCAAGTGCTTCTTCAACAGTCATTTCCAGAACTTCAGCAATTGATTTTCCTTTATATCTTATCTGAAGTGTTTCCCTGTTATATCTTTTTCCTTTGCATTCGTCGCAGGTTACATAGACATCAGGAAGGAAATTCATTTCAATTTTCTGAAGTCCGTCACCCTCGCAGGCAGTGCATCTTCCGCCTTTTACGTTAAATGAAAATCTTCCCACTTTATAACCCCGTATTTTTGATTCAGGAAGTGATGAGAATAATATCCCTGACAAAAGTAAAGAGTCCCGTATATGTTGCAGGATTGCTTCTCGGAGTTCTGCCGATAGGGGACTGGTCGATTTCAATCACCTTATCTATAATCCTGTCACTGCTTCCTTTGATTGCAGATTTCTCTTCAAATGATTTATATGCGAGAGGTGATGCATATGTTTTTGAATATCTTCCGGATATTATGGGATATAATGTTTCATTTATCAGTGTAGATTTTCCCGAACCGCTGACACCCGTTATGCAGATGAATCTTCCGAGCGGGACTTTAAGGTCAATATCTTTTAAATTATTCCCCGACGCTCCTTTTAATAATATATAATTTCCGTTTCCGTTTCTTCTCGTGCTTTTAAAATCAATTTTCTTAATTCCCCGAAGGTAATCTATAGTAATCGAATCTCCTTTAATTGTTTTCGGGTTGCCCGATGTGACTAACCGTCCACCGTGTTCACCTGCACCCGGACCCAGGTCAACAATAAAATCAGCGGATTCCATCATTTCCCTGTCGTGCTCGACAACGATAACAGTGTTTCCCATATCGCGGAGCCTTTTCAGTGATTCAATTAATTTTATATTGTCCCGCTGATGCAATCCTATCGAGGGCTCGTCCAGAATGTATAAAACTCCTGTTAGCTGTGAGCCGATTTGTGTCGCAAGCCTTATCCTCTGCGCCTCTCCGCCCGATAGCGTTTTTGCACTTCGGTCCAGGGTCATATAATCAAGTCCGACATTTGACAAAAAATTAAGACGTGTAATTATTTCTTTAATAATCTGTTTCGAAATAATTTGTCTTCTTTCATCGAACTCCAGATTTGAAAGAAATTCTTTGCAATCATTGATAGGCATCAGTGTTATTTCGTGAATATTCTTTCCGTTAATTCTTATCCAGAGTGCATCTTCTTTCAGTCTTCCGCCTCCGCAGGTCTTGCAAATTGTAGTTGTGAGAAAACTATCAGCCCAGGTTCGTATAAGTTCTGACGAAGATTCACTAACCTGGCGGTTTATATATTCTCCCATTCCGTAGAATTTGTATCTGTATACTTCTTCTTTACCATAACTGTTTATATAGTGAATATCGAGTCTCTTATCCACACCGTTCATTATCGCGTCAGTGAGTGTATCCTGATATTCATTGATTGGTGCTTTTCCCGAAACATTAAACATTTCCAGAAGCGCCCTCATTGTAGAAGCCATGATGGAATTTTTCGGTTTTCCAATCGGAGCTATTCCACCTTCTTCAAATGATAATTCTTTTTTGGGAAAAACTCTGTTTATATCAATTTCTTTTTTCTCGCCAAGCCCATAGCAGGTTTTGCACCAGCCGTAATGCGAATTAAACGAGAACATATTCGGAGCAGGTTCCGAAAAACTTCTTCCTGTCACAGGGTCGGAAAGTTTTTCATTATAAAGTTTATCACCTTTTCCGTTGCTGATTATTACGAGTCCTTTTCCGATTCTCAATGCGACATCCAGTGAATCATAAATTCTCATTCTCGATTTGCCATTGACTGTAACCCTATCAACAACTACTTCTATATCGTGAATTTTAAATCTCTGAACCTGCATTTTCGGAGTGATATCCAGAATCTCTCCATCAACTCTCACTTTGGTAAATCCCTCGGAAGAAATCTCTTCGAACAGTTCCCGGTAATGCCCTTTACGACCTTTGATAAGAGGAGCCAGGATATTAATCCGCGTTCCATCTTTCAAGCTGTGTATATTATCCAGTATCTGGTCTATTGTCTGCCTTGTTACTTCGAGCCCTGTATCAGGAGAAAATTGTGTTCCGCATCTGGCAAACAGTAATCGAAGGTAATCATATATCTCCGTGACGGTTCCTACCGTCGAGCGGGGATTGTGCGAAATAGTTTTTTGCTCAATGGAAATCGAAGGAGATAGTCCCTCGATTTTATCCACATCAGGTCTTTCCATTCCACCGATGAATTGCCGGGCATACGAAGAAAGAGTCTCCATAAATCTTCGCTGTCCTTCAGCATAAATGGTATCGAAAGCTAATGAAGATTTACCTGAACCTGAGAGACCTGTAAAAACAATCAAACTATCGCGCGGAATTTCAATATCTATATTCTTAAGATTGTGAACCCTCGCTCCTTTTACTACTATTTTATCTAAATGTGATTTAATATGCTATAAAAAATTTAACACTAAAGGTAACGCTTTTGCTAAGCTATAACAATTCAAATTGGAATCTCCTCACACACTTTTTTAATCACTGATTAGACTGATTAAGAGGATTTCGCTGATTAACCCCTTATGACTAAAGGGGGGCTCGGGAGGTTAGAGAATAAATCTCTTTTCCAATCTGTGTAATCATTTTAATCCGTTTAATCAGTGATTTGAATTGAAAATAATGATGAAATTTTCTATCTTTATTGTTTATGATTTTTCGCTCCCATCGACTAGGGGTTAGGTCATCACTCTTTCACAGTGAAGACACGGGTTCGAATCCCGTTGGGAGCGCCAGATTAAAGCCCTGTAAATATAATGTTTACAGGGCTTTTTCATCTCTTGCCAAAATCCCGTTAGCACTTTCGTTAGCACTTTTTTCAAAATTGATCGAGATTTATTATATTCAAATTGTTTCTGATTAAATCAGTCTTTTTATTAAGATAATATTTGGAAGTGCTGGTCAAATATTAAATTATGATAATTGAATTACAAAATTAATTACTTTATATTCAATTATATTAATGATGTAAGGAGGTCTTTTTATGGAAAACAGCAATAAATCCGTTCAAAAAAAATCTACAGATGCTGGAATATTAAACCAGAGCCAAACTCGGAGGGAGTTTTTTAAAACTGCAGCCAAGATTACAATACCTACATTTGCATTTCTAAGTCTCGGTTCACTTGGGAGGGAATTATTTGCATTTGATAAAAACTCAAAAACCGGTGCTCCTTTAGATTGCAAGAAAAGCTGTACAGGTTTCTGTGATGCAGATTGTGCGGGAGGATGTGCACAAGATTGTGATAATGCCTGTTCTGCCCATTGTGAAGGTTCCTGTGAAAGTGCCTGCACCGGTCAATGTGAAGGTTTAAGCGGAAAATCCTCAGTAAAATCAGAGCAATCTGAGAAATCTATGAAATCTGAAGAAACAAGTTGTGATTGTACGGGATGCACCGGAAGTTGTACGGGTCCTTGCAAAGGTGATTGTTTTTCAACTTGTACAGATAGGTGTGTAAAAAATTGTCATAACATGTGCCAGGGAGAAAATGCAAGGAGTCCTTCTGCTTGTTCACTCAGAGGTTGAAATCTGTTTTAAACCGAAAATATTAAAATTCTTCTTAAATTAAATTTTGATCGATTTAACTTTTCCTCTAAAAGATAAAAAATACAATTTCAAAACCCGGAATGAAGCCTGGAAGGGCGGAATAGCAAAAAATGTTACTTTTATAATAACTGAAGATTGCCAGTTCGCCTGCAGATATTGTTACCTGACACATAAAAACCGAAAAGGTAAAATGAGTTTTGATATTGCCCAAAAAACTCTGGACTATTTATTTTCAAACAGAGATGTTTTTCCCGATGACGCAATTATATTCGAGTTTATCGGCGGAGAACCGCTTCTCGAAATAGATCTGATGGATAAAATCGCAGATTACACAAAAATTAAATTATTTGAAGCCGGGCATCCATGGTTTAACAACTACAGATTCAGTTTTGCTACAAATGGAATACTGTATTCAAATAAAAAAGTTCAAAAGTTTATTGAAAAAAATTTCAATCACCTGAGTTTAGGAATTTCAATTGACGGAACAAAAAGAAAACATGACCTCCAAAGAATATATCGCGATGGAACGGGAACGTATGATGATGTGATAAAAAATATTCCTCACGTTGGCTTGAACAATTCCCCGGTGGTGCCACTAAAATTACCTGTTCCTCTGATGACCTTCCGTTTATATTAAGGAAAGCGTTTTACATTTGTATGAAATAGGTATTAAAAATGTTGATATTAATGTTGTTTTTGAAGATGTATGGAAAGAAGGAGATGATGAAATTCTGGAAGAGCAATTAACGGAACTCGCTGACAGCATCATTGATAATAAACTTTACGAAAATAATGTTTGTTCTTTTTTTTCCAATAATATCGGAGAACCTGTGAGGGAAGATAAAACCTGGTGCGGGTCGGGCAGGATGCTTGCAGTTGATTTCCGGGGGAATTTTTATCCCTGCATTCGGTTCACTCCGTTTTCATTAAATAAAAAGGAAGCTGTTGTTATCGGTAATTGTTTCACCGGGATAGACAGAAACAAATTAAGACCTTTTCTTACTTTAACTAAATCTTCTCAAAGTTCTGATAAATGCCTCGAATGCGATGTTGCATCCGGTTGTGCCTGGTGTGTTGGTTTTAACTATGATAATGCAGATACAAATACAATTTATGAAAGAGCAATTCATATTTGTAAAATGCATAAAGCAAGAGTAAGAGCAAATAATTATTACTGGAATAAACTTGATAAAGAACTGGGACTATTAAAAATATGATAAGTTATCTGATATTACCTGTATCAAAGAATTCAAAATCGTTCTGTTACTACGAATCATACAGAAAACAAAATCAGTAAAAAAGAAATTATAGATTTTAATTTGTTAAAAGAAGCCGTATTGTTTGCGGTTAAGAACAAATGTGGATTAAATGTGCTATATGGAGACGAACCTTTGCCTGCAAAATATGAAATGGAACTTGAAAAAATCAAGCATATGAAGTTTTTACCTTTGAAATTAAGAAAGTATTATCCAAATGGCATTTATATCATCGAAGAATCTGATTTAGAATTTGCAAAAAAAATAAAGAAAAATAACGAACTAAATCTAATATTAAGATTAAAGAAAAATAAACTTCCTGAGCTTTCGGAAATATTTATCTCGCTGTTATGGAAATTCAAGAGATTAAATTTAATTTTTACTGACATATTTGATTTCACTGAAAATGATTTTACTGAATATAAAAAACAACTTGAAATAATAGGAGATAGTGTATATAAATTATTCCGAAATCAGAATAATATCGAAGTGAATTTTCTTACTGACAGACTTTTTTCTGCAAAATATGAACAATTGTGACGCAGGGATTAAACATTTAACTATTGCTCCTGACGGAAAATTCTATTTGTGTCCGGGGTTTTATTATGATGATAATAACAATGCTCTTGGTGATTTAGAAAATGATTATATTATTAAAAATGAAAACTTGCTTCAGCTTAAAAATGCTCCTCTTTGCAGTAATTGTGATTCATGGCATTGTAAAAGATGTTATTATCTGAATCAGAAAATGACACTCGAAATAAACACTCCGTCTTCACAACAATGCATAATATCTCATATTGAAAGAAATCAATCCCGTAAAATTTCTGATAAATTGAGAAAGAAATCTAAATTTCATAAAAATTTAGTTCCGATTCCTGAACTTGATTATTCTGACCCTTATGAAATATTGAATATAGTTTCAGGATTACCGGAGGATGAAAAAATCGATACAATCTCAGAATTACTCTCAAAACCTCTTGAAAAATTAACAACCCGGGAATTGTTAATGTGTTTATATCAAGTTGATAAGGGATCTTTAATTAAATTAAAAAATCATTTAAATATTATATATGACGGTGAAAAATAAAAATCTGGTTGGGAAAGTTACACCTGAGGAAAAAGAAGAGATGAAAGAATTATTTGAACGAAAAAACGGATTAATTGAATTAACAAAATCTCTTGCTGACTCAAATCAAAAATCTTTTATTAACGGTCCTTTTTACGATAAACTGATAAAAGATATGGGGGAAACATCAACCCGCTTTCAGAAATGGTGGGATGATAAAAGTAAAAAATATAAATGGAACGCGAAAGAAGGGCACAGCTGGCATATAGATTTTGAAACCTGTGAAATATTTATAACAAAAAATTAGCACTTTTTCAAAAAATGGGGTACAAAAGGGCACTTTAGGGAAAACAAAAAACGCTGAAAACCCCAGTATTTATGCATATTTGCACCATCGATCGACTCTTTCATAGTTACGTTTTGCAGATTTGCGGTGGTCGGTCTTTTTAGCACAAATGTTCATTCAGAGAACTGAACTATCTATAACTACAAAGCTGTCTGCGGATCATGTAACCCCGCCTATTGCAATATGCTGTTATTCGCTGCTTTTACTTATTTGTTACCGAGTTGTTCCGCCAAACCGATTAGAAGTCCTTCGGTTCCACGAATGTAGCAGAGCCGATACGAGTCCTCGTACTGAACCACTTCGCCAACGAGCTGAGCACCATACTTAGTGAGTCTGGATACCATTTCGTCAATGTCTTCAACGGTGAACATGACGCGTAGATAACCGAGGGCGTTTACAGGAGCAGTCCGGTGATCTGATATAGTAGGTGGGGTGAGAAATCGCGAAAGTTCAAGTCGGCTGTGGCCATCTGGGGTAACCATCATAGCAATCTCTACGCACTGAGAACCCAGTCCGGTTACGCGACCAGCCCATTCACCTTCGACAGTGGCTCGCCCTTCGAGCTTCAAGCCAATCTCCTCGAAGAAAGAGATTGCGTCATCAAGGGATTCTACAACGATGCCGACATTGTCCATTCTTAGTAATTTGTTTTTTGCCATAGTTTTATCTCCTTATTAAGTTTCCTTCTATGCGTCTCTATTGTCATAAAGTTGCGCTGTTAGCGGTTCGTTGTTATTGTCAGTCCACTGTATAATTCAGTTCAGTTACCCCGCAAGTAAATTGCCGGGTAGTCAATAGGTTTAGTTTTATTTTATCTTTGATGTCTGCAAACAATGGAATTCCCCGTCCAAGAATAATTGGATTAACAAATAGCCAGTAGCCGTCAATTAAGTTCAGTTGAATAAGTGAATGTGTTGCTGTCGGGCTGCCAAAAAGCAAGATGTCTTTACCTGCTTGTTGTTTTATTTCATTTATTCTGTCCGAAAGGTTGTCGCTAATAATTTTTGTGTTAGTCAAACCCGCGTCTTTTATTGTTTTTGATAAAACAACTTTGTGAACTTTCTTATACCACTTTGAATGTTCAATGTCGTGCCTGGTGGCTGTCGGCTTGTCTCCTGCAGTAGGCCAGTAATTTTCCATCATCTGATAAGTTACTCGTCCATATAATGCAGTGTCGCCTTCGCTTATCCGCTTACCTACATAATCAAAAATTTCTTCATCAACTTTAATCCAGTCCATTTCTCCGTTCAGTCCTGCAACAAAACCGTCAAGCGATATGTGCATAAATGAAATTATTTTTCTCATATAGTTCTATTTTTTATTGTTGTTTATGGTTTGTTACGGTCTTTTACAATGACCGCTAACGTTTGTATTGTAGCAATAAATATTGCCGTTATTTTTCACATAGGTTCCCACAATTCAATTTTATTTCCTTCAATATCTAAAATATGAACAAACTTTCCGTAATCATACGTCTCAATTTTGTCCACGATAGTTACGTTTTCCTTTTTTAATTCTTCAACCAAAGCTTCTAAATTATCTACTCTGTAGTTAATCATAAATTCTTTTGTTGAAGGGTCAAAATATTTTGTGTTTTCCGGAAAAGGATTCCACACTGTAAGTCCCTTTTTTGTGCTGTCATCATTTTCCCGCCATTCAAAGTTTGTTCCGTATGGACTTGTGTCAAACCCAAGATGAGTTTTATACCATTCGTTAATTGCTTTTGGGTCTTTGCATTTGAAAAAAATGCCGCCGATGCCTGTTACTTTTTTCATGCTCATTGTAGTTTTATTTTGTTGTGATGTTATAATTGTCTTAAATGCGAAACCAAAGCTAAAATGATATCGCAGTTATCAGGATTATTAAAGTTGCTTTTTTCATTTCTTGTATAAAGTTATATTTTTCGTTTTCAAATACCTGAATTTACTAAAGCTCATATTTGACTGTTATTCATTTTTTTAGCCCTATTGACATTTTATATGCCAATGCTGCATCGGGAAGCGGCGTCAGAGAATCTACTAAAATATTGTAAGTCCCTTTTTCCAAAAGTTCGTCAGCCCTGCTTTTGCCAGACCGATGTCAGGCATCCGTTGTTTTTTGTGATTACTTTTGTCCGTTATATTTTGGGTCAAAGTCCACCATCCATTCAATACCATATTTATCTCTAAACATACCAAAGTAGGAACCCCAGGGACTGTCGCCAATAGGCATTTCAATATTTCCGCCTGCCGAAAGTCCGTTAAATAATTTGTCTGCTTCTTCACGACTTTCTGCACTAATAGATATTTTAGACCTGTTTTCGTTTTCATTTGCTTGTCCCAAAAATTCCGGAACGTCATTGCGCCATTAAAATACTTTTGCCGATAGGCAAAGCGATGTGCATTATTTTATTTGCTTCATTTCTGAGATACCGGAAATTCGGGGCCTGATAAATCTTTGAAACGCATAACTTTTGTGAACTCTCCGCCAAATACTGATTTGTAAAATGTAAATGCTTCTTCGGCATTTCCGTTGAAGTTAATGTGAGGATTGATAATTGCCATAATTTTTATATTTTTAGATTTTTAAATGGTGTTGTTTCTTAAAATTTTATCCAAAGTCTTTCCTTTTGCTAATTCATCTACCAGCTTGTCTAAATATCTTACCTGTTGAGTCAATGGATTTTCGATTTCTTCTATACGATAGCCGCAGATAACACCGGTAATGAGTTGGGCTTTAGGGTTTAATTTAGCATTTTGAAAGAATTTTTCAAAAGTTACTTTTTCATCAATGTGTGATTGAAGCTTTTTCTCATCATAACCAGTCAGCCATTCAATTACCTTATGCAGCTCTTTTTCAGTTCTGCCTTTCTTCACTACTTTTGCAAGATAATGAGGATAAACTGAAGTGAATGTCATTTTAGCTATACGCTCATCGTGATTGTATGTGTTGTTCATTTTCTTTTTATGTTTTTGTTTTCGTGGTGTAGCAGTCTACGACGCCTGATACTCCGGTTGGTGTAACCAAACTTTCTGTTAACGTAATAAATAATGAAACGATTGTATTTCTCATATGTATGTCGTCAGTGATTATAGTGCTGACTCAGCACTTTTATATTTATTAATCAGTTCGGTTTTCAGTTTCCCCGTCTTATTCTTCATTTATTCAATCCTATTGCCATTTTATATGCCAATGCTGCATCGGGATACGTCGTCAGAGAATCTACTAAAGTATTGTAAGTCCCTTTTTCCAAAAGTTCGTCAGCTGTTTTTTCAAAAATGGGGGTCATTTTGGATAATTTTGGAAGGAAATTTTGAATATTTGAAACCATAATCTTGTTATTTTTTTATTGCTAATTTTCTGTTAGCGGTTCGTTGTTTTTTCGTGCTCAACCCCATATCGTATTGCCTCTTTAAGTATTTCAATGTTTATATCTTTTAACGTTTTGAACTTAATGCAATATCCGCTCACACTCGCTTTGCCGAGTTTTTTTCCATATGTCAGGGCTAAGTATTTCTTATCTTTAATACCAAGTATATAGACAGAGATTCCGGTTTTGTTTGCGCTGATACCAATTTGATAAAACTCTCTGGTTT
>CAWDWP010000002.1:0-83188 GCA_963806045.1 uncultured Ignavibacteria bacterium
ACAATTTTCAAAAATGTCAGTTAAAAATGACATAGATGCTAATTTAAAAATATTTAACTGCTTAATTTTTCTTCAATTTATTAAATCAAATAAAAAAAGGACTGCAATAAGAGCATATATAAATATATTTTTATTTAATTATATTCTATTTAAATTAAATATAACTAATCGGGTTAAGTAAATTCTGATGTTAACCCGAAACTATGAAAAAAGACATATCTAAAGAAGACATATCTTAAGTTATTTTCTTATATAATCTTATATATAATTATATGAAAAATATAAATAGGCGGGATTTTTTAAAGACAGCAGCCCTCGGTGATCTGCAGCCACACTCGGCGCATCCACATGTTAAAGGAGCTGAAAAAGTTCTCCCGGAAGATAGAATCGGTGTCCTTGTTGATACTGATGTTTGTGTCGGATGCCGTCACTGTGAATGGGCTTGCCGTGTCGCACATGATTTGCCGACTCCCGCTCTTGATAACTATGCTGATAAATCTGTTTTTAAAGAATACAGACGTACTGATTCAACTGCATTAACGGTTGTCAATGAATTCGAAAATGAAAAAAATCCTCTGCTCCCTATACACGTAAAATTTCAATGTATGCATTGTGAACGTCCGGCTTGTGTTTCTGCCTGTATAGTCGGTGCATTATCAAAACTTGAGGATGGAAGTGTGGTTTGGGATGACAGTAAATGTATCGGTTGCCGTTATTGCATGGTCGCCTGTCAATTCCAGATACCTACTTATGATTATAATAAATCTATTGACCCTCATATCAGGAAATGTGATTTATGTTATGACAGAAGAAAAGTGGGTAAGCTGCCTGCATGTGTTGAAATTTGTCCTAATGAAGTTCTGTTGTTCGGCAAACGCACTGAACTTTTGAGAATTGCAAAAAACAGAATAAAACGAAAATCAGATGTCTATGTAGAGCACATTTATGGAGAACAGGAAATAGGCGGAACATCGTGGATGTATTTAGCAACTAAAAACTTCGATAAACTTAAAAATGCCGCCGCTTGGTGTCAATCCCGCACCCGGAACATCTGAATCAATACAGCACGGAATATTTGCTTACTTTGTACCACCGGTTACATTATACGCTTTGCTTGGAATTATGATGTGGATTACTAAACAACGCAAGGATGATGATATAAGAGATAATCATGAACCGAAAGTTGAAAAGAAGGAGGAAGAATTATGATACCGACTCCTGTTAAACATCGCTTTTTTACTCCCGGTGTTTTAATATTAAGTGTTATAGCACTTAATGGATTAGTATTTTTAGCAATAAGATTTATATGGGGAATCGGTGCAGTTACGAATCTTGATAATAACACGCCCTGGGGATTATGGATAGGTGTTGATGTCGCCGCCGGTGTTGCTCTGGCTGCGGGTGGTTTTACTTCAGCTGCTTTAGGTCACGTTATGCACCGCGACCAATATCACGCAATTGTTCGTCCGGCACTGCTAACTGCTATGCTTGGTTATACTTTTGTAGCCTTTGCTGTTTGTGTTGATATCGGACGATTTTATTATATCTGGCACCCGCTAATAATGTGGAATGGAAATTCGGCTTTGTTTGAAGTTGGTATTTGCGTGATGATTTATATGTCAGTTCTTTATATAGAATTTCTTCCGGTTGTTACTGAAAGATTTATTGGCAGAGTTAATCTACCCGGGATACTAAAAGTATTTAATAAACCTGTTGATAAATTATTAAGAATTCTCGATAAGGGTCTGTCAAAAACAATGTTCGTATTTATAATTGCAGGAGTAGTGCT
Organism: uncultured Ignavibacteria bacterium; assembly: GCA_963806045.1. Lineage (GTDB taxonomy): Bacteria > Bacteroidota > Ignavibacteria > Tepidaquicellales > Tepidaquicellaceae > DATCHW01. Next base: position 1,790 of record CAWDWP010000002.1, read on the forward strand.
TTCAACACTTCACCAGTCTTCGCTTGGCACTCTTATGGTTATTGCAGGTCATAAAATGCATCCGCTCTGGCAGACACCGATATTGCCTCTTTTGTTCCTTCTTTCTGCTATAGCAGTTGGTTTTCCGATGATTATTTTCGAGTCGCTGATTGCTGCCCGCAGTTTTAAATTGAAACCGGAAATTGATGTACTGTCAGGTCTTGGTAAAATGGTCGCACCTATTTTAGCAATTTATCTTGCTGTCAAAATTGGAGATGTATTTGTTCGTGAATCTTTCAAATATCTTGTAATCTTTGATACGCAATCGTGGATGTTTATTACTGAAATCGCAATACTGGTTAGAGCATTCTTTATGTTCATGTCAAAGAAAACTGAAAATTCACCTGCCAGACTTTTTATAGCATCGTCGCTCGTAATAGCAGGGGTGCTTCTCAATAGGGTTAATAATTTTATAATTGCGTATAATCCGTTTTACAGCCCTGTTACTTATTATCCTTCATTCGGAGAAATTTCAGTTACAATTGGATGTATAGCATTGCTTGTAATTGCTTATAGATTCATCGTGATTAATTTCCCGGTTATAAGTCAGGAACATAAAGTTTGAAAGATATAAATTTAAATTAAAAGTAATTAATTGTATAAGAACAAGTAAATTACAAAATGAAAAAAATATTTTTTATTATAATACCGGTAATTCTGATAGGTTATATATTAATTATAACTCTTTTACCACGGACAAAATCAGAAAATATAAAATCTAACGATAAAGTTTCATCTATCCCGAATGTAATAAATACTAATAAGGATATGCCGTTAGACCACGTAAAGCAGGCACTCAATTGCAAGTCCTGCCATACATGCGAATATCCTACGAAACAAGACCCTTGCCTGATTAATTGTCCCCGCAACGATATGGAATCTATTTTTCATTCTTCAAAAGAAGGTCCTGATGTTGTGGTTCTTGACCAAATGTCGGAGAATTACACAGGGGTTGTATTTTCACACAAAATACATTCGCAGATGGCAGAAATGTCCTCCGGTTGTACAAACTGCCATCATTACAATACCACCGGACCTATTTTAAATTGCCGTGAGTGTCATGATAATATAAGAACTCGTGAAGATGTTTCAATACCCGACCTGAAAGCCGCTTACCATCGGCAGTGTACTGCATGTCATTTACAGTGGAGCCATGATAACGGATGCAATTCGCAATGCCATTTACGAAAGGATGCAAACACTCAACCGCTTAGCAAAGAACAAATCAATGCTATTACAAATAAAACTCATCCTGTTCGTACTGAACCTACAAAATTGATTTGGGAAACAAATTACGCATCAGGTAAAATTGTTACATTCTTCCACGATGAACACAATAAGCTATTTAAAATAGATTGCAAAACCTGTCACAGTCAGGATAATTGTATAAAATGCCATGATTCAAAAATCAAAAAGGATTTAAACAATCCTATACAAACAACTAAGTCAGCAGAAGAGCATCATAAGCCGTGCAGCACTTGTCATAGTGTAACCAATAACTGTCAGAAATGCCACAGTGAAAAAGAAACATCGCCTTTTAATCACGGCAGGTCTGTCGGATGGACATTGAAATCATATCACAGTCAGTTAACTTGTGCCGGTTGTCACGGTAATGGTACACCGAAGAAGCTTGACAGAACTTGCACTAATTGCCACAAGAATTTTGTACCTGGAAAATTTGACCATAAGAAAACAGGTCTCGTTCTTTCCGAAAGTCATAAAGATATTGAATGTAAAGAGTGTCATACTAATAATGATTTTTCGATAGCTCCCGTTTGTAAGAACTGCCACGATGATAAGTCTTATCCAGCTCAGTCTCCGGGAAAAAAAGGTAAGAAATAAAGAAAGTCCGGTTCGAACATTAAAGGCAGTATATTGTAATTCTATCAGACAAGATTGAAAGAGATCTCTGGAATTTTGAACTATAAATCATTTCCTGAGTAAGACAAATTAAAGCTTTTGTTAATCAATGGAAAATCAGGGATTATATTACCAAGACCCGCATCAGGAAGTGCACGCCAATTAATAAAAGAGGGGTCACGAACAGCAACTCTATTTATATTCCGATTCGAATCAGTTGTAATAAAATAGACAATATCTCCCCTCCATCCTTCAACTATACTTACTGCGACTGCATCATTTTTGAATGAAGTGTCGGGAAGGGTTATGCAAATATCTTCTTTCGGAAGTTTGCTCAATGCTTTTCGTATAGTATTAATTGATGCTTGAACTTCTTTGACACGGACTTGGAATCGGGCATAAACATCACCGCCCTGCTCTGTTGCAATCTCTCCAAGAGTTATCTCATCATAAGCAGCGTACGGAAAATCATATCTCGCGTCGTTTTCTATACCGGATGCTTTTGCGACAATGCCTACGGTGCCAAATTCTTTTGCGGATTTTTGTGAGAGTATTCCGGTGCCGTTAAGCCGGTTCACAAGGGATGTATTATTTTCAGCCAAATTAATAATTTCGGAAAAATCTTTAGCAATCTTTATGAGGTCATCTGATAACATATTTATTCCGTTGTCGTTAATATCTTTAGATACTCCCCCAACTATATTAACTCCCCGTAAAAATCTGTTTCCTGTAAGCTTCATGTTTATTTGCATTATCATTTCCCGCAGCCTTGCTCCCTGAGAACCGCCAAAATTAAAACCTGTATCCAGCATGATTGCACCGATGTCTCCTAAATGATTGGCTAATCTTTCAAGTTCTGCATAAATTACCCGAAGGTATAATGCACGTTTTGGAGGGAAGAAATCACATAAATCTTCGAGTGCCTGACAAAAAGCCAGCGAATGACTAAATGAACTATCTCCTGAAATTTTTTCTGAAAGAAGTAATTTACTGTTAAGCGGAAGGATTTCAAATAATTTTTCGCTTCCTTTATGCGTATAGCCGAGGCGTGGTTCTAACAATACGATTTCTTCTCCTGCTACACTAAAGTGAAAATGTCCCGGTTCAATTATACCTGCATGAATAGGACCAACTGGTATTTCATAAATTCCCTCACCTTCAACTTGTTGAAATTGATATGTATGTTCATCGTCTGCTGAGATTGTTTTCGAAACAAAATCTTTTCTCAGAGGAAATACATCACCCAGACTATTATCATGAAGTATAATTCGTCGTGCATCCGGATGACCTATAGGAGTAAGCCCGAAAAAAGTTTTTATTTGTCTTTCGTAATTCCATGCTTCTTGTATAAAAGGGGTAATTGAAGCAAATTCTTCCGTGTTTTTTAATTGAATAAACGGGATAACAAATGCATTCTCCTTTGGAATCCCGAAAATATACCAAATCTTAAAACATTGGTTTTGATTTCTTTCATCTGTTGCAGTCATTAGCTTGAGAGGCAGATTATGATGGCTGTGTAAATCAATAACTATATCTTTAATCTTAGTGATGGGCACTTCAAAAATTACGGTATTATTAAATATCTCTAATGCAGAGTTTTCAGGGATGTATTGTTTTATGTTTTCAATATTCATTTTAATATTTTAAAATTACGTCATTGATTAATGCATATAGAAATTGCGGTATATGAATACTTAAGTAAAAAGCGATACCTATAAGTACAACCGGCGGGATAATAAGCCAGATACTTTGTTCTCCTCCGATAATTTCAGCCGGTTTATCTCCGAATACCATAGCTGATGCATGCCTGAGAAATCCAATGAAAAGTAAAGTCATGAAGAGAATTACAACTATACTAACAATTAGGTGAATATTCATTCCCGCAGAAAGTATAGATATTTTGGTGAAAAATATCCCAAATGGCGGTGTACCGGTAATAGCAAGAAATCCTGTAAAGAAAATTATACTAGTTACGGGGAGAGAGTTAATAGCTCCTTTTATACGTACAATTTTAGTTGAGCTATACTTTAATAATATAGTTCCGGCAGATAAGAAAAGAGCAGATTTTAATAATGCGTGATAGATCATATGCAGTATCCCGGCATAAACACCAAAGCCGCCGTAACCGAATCCGAGCGCAATAATACCCATATTTTCTATACTGGAATACGCAAGCAGCCTTTTATAATTTTTTTGAACAACTATAAGTAATGCGGCAACAATTATTGAAATAACACCAAAAACAATCAGTAAACTCTGTGAAAAATACAAACCGACTACTGCGTCTGTCATTACTTTAAATCTTAGAACTATGATAAATGTTACATTTAATAGAACACCTGATAAGAGTGCACTAACCGGTGCAGGTGCTTTACTGTGAGCATCAGGTAGCCATGTATGCATCGGAGCTAACCCGATTTTTGTTCCATAGCCTATTAAAACAAAGATAAAAGCAATTTTCGCGACTAAGGGGTCAAGATGCACGGTATTCACTTTCAATGTTTGCCAATCAATAAATCCGCTTGTCGATGAACTAAAGTACAACAATGTTCCAAAAAACCCAAGTAATAAACCAATAGAATTAATGATTAAATATTTCCAGGCAGCTTCAATCGCGGAGGGCTTATTGTAAAAACTAATCAGGAATGCTGTGCAAAGCGTTGTAGCCTCGATAGAAATCCAGGCAAATATAGGACTGCTGGTGGTAACAGCAAGGAACATTACCCCAAGAAAAAGATTCAGCAGAATAAAATATTGTCTTACTTTACTAAAACCGATTATGTTCTTAGCTGTTTCTTCCCGAAGATATTGGACTGAATAGACAGTAGTTGCAAGTCCAACAAAAGCAATGATGAGCATCACTATGGACCCTAATGCATCAATATAAAAAAATGGAAAAAACTCATAAACTCCAATAGAAGAAACTTTAAGAGTGATAATCATTGAAACGGTCAATGCTACTGCTGAAGTAATAATGGAAGTAATCTCAATGATTTTCCTTTTCTTAACAAAGAGACCTATTAGTAATACAATGAAAAAAGATGTAAAAAGAATTATCAGTTCCATTATTCTATTCTTTTAAATTTTTCATTGACGTTATATCAAGTGTTCCAAAATGGTTGTAAATCATCGATATAAAAACAGTGGCAATTATAATCCAGATTAAAATATTGAAGATGATACCGAGTTGAAGCACTGCTGATTGTTCCAGACCTGCAAATATTGTGAAAGCGACGATACTATTTTCAAATGAAAGTATTCCTATAATCTGGGATAAAGCCCCCTTACGATTCACGATTAAAAACAATGAAAGAAACATAGAAGAAAGCGCAAACGACAACAATGCTTTATTGGCAGGAATTATACTTGTAAGCGGTTCAAATTTCTGAGAATGAACTATAAACGTCAATATCGCAATTATTATTAACGTCAGCGGAGTGTTCAGGTATGTACTTACCGAAAAAACAAGTTCATGCTTTTTAATCAATCGTACAAAAAATATCGGTGCCAAAATCCCTTTTACTATCAATGCAATTAAAGCAATAAAGAGCAGCGGAATATTACCCGTTTCAAAAAAAGAATTAAATAATATGGTCACAATTACGAGCGATTGTATATTATACGCAAGTATAGCTCCAAAATTCTTCTTCGTAATGTGCAAAAATACAATGGTCAAAAAAACTATTTCCAGTAAATATTGTAAGAAAATAATATTCATAATTAATAAATTAGTCCTATAGCTACTGCATTAAGTATAAAGGAAATCATAAGAAGATCCGGAAGCCGGAAAAAACGAAACTTAGCCATACTTGATTCAATAACAGCAATTAACACACAAAAAATTAAAATTTTTATCAAAATTGCACCTACGCCGATAATAATTGAAGTTGCATCTGCGCTATGAGCAATTCCTAATGGTAAAAAAAGATTTGCTCCGAGTGAAGCAAAAATAAAAAGCTTGTTAGCCGAAGCCCATTCCATAAGCGCCAGTCTTTTTCCTGAGTATTCTAAAATCATTGCTTCATGAATCATTGTCAGCTCTAAATGAGTGGCTGGATTATCAAAAGGAAATCTGGCTGTCTCTGCCAGCAACACAATAAAAAATCCGCTAAATGCAAGCAAGATAGCCGGAAAAGAATTACTGATTTCATATATATTGACATCTGATATCGCAAATAGATTTGTAGTTTTGCTGACAAGAGAAACCGTCAGGAGGGAAAAAATAAGTCCGCCTTCAGCAAGTGCCGAAATGGTCATTTCCCGGCTGGAACCAAATCCACCAAAAGAGCTGCCTGTATCCATGCCTGCAAGCGCCATAAAGAAAGTTCCAACAGCAAGTGTATAAACGACGACTAATAAATCGCCGGTTAAGATATTTGCAGGAAAAGATACAAAGATGGGAATGTTTGTCCCAACCACTATTGTTATGGCAAAAACAATAAATGGTGCAATACGGAAAATCCACGAAGCATCCTTGCTGATTATTTCATCTTTATGAAGGAGTTTCCATAAATCTCTATAGGGCTGAAAAATACTAGCTCCCTGCCTGTTTTGAAACTTAGCTTTTAACTTTCTTATTATGCCTATAAAGAGCGGTGAAACCGCAGGCATTAAGACAAGTTGAAGTATCCAGATAAAAATTGTCATTATTATAATACTAAAAATAATGCTATTACCAGCGAAATAAAAATATATAAAATGTAGACATTAATGTTACCACTTTGGATATTCTTTGCCCGAAAAGACAATGATGTAACCATAGTACGCAATGGTGTATAGAGATAGGCTTGATACACGTCACGAACACCCATTATTACGGTCCTTGTTTTTGGTAAATATCTGCTTTCTGAATCATGATATTCAATATCGTGCTGTATACTCGGCTTAAGTACTCCTTTAAAAATAAGTATGATTGATCGGGAAAACCCTGTTGCGGTTATTTCCATCCGTGGAGTCTGTTCAGTGCCGCAATTCCACGTGTTGCCAATACTTATTTTTTGTTTTTTGTTGATAAAATATTTAAAAATAATTGCGATGAGAAAAATCACTATAACAAATAATAAAAATAGTACTGGAGCAGATACTGATGCGAAACCTTTGACTACAGAAATGCTTTCACCTGTTGTTAATGAAATAAAAGACGGAATATTTTGAAAAATGGTGAAATCATTTCCGATTTTTTCAATAGATGTAATTAGATATCCGGAAAGTAATCCAAATAGTAGCGAAAGTATAGCAAGTGAACTCATTGCCACACGTAAGGAAAATGATGATTCCTTTGCATGAGCAATTTCTTTACTTCTGGGTCTGGCAAGGAATGTAATTCCAAATGCCTTTACAAAACAAGCGAGAGCAAGGCCTCCGGTGAATGCCAGTGAACCGGCGGACAAAATAAAAACCCATTTTGGGAAAAAATCAAGTGATGCAATTCCCTGAAAAAGAGATTGAAACGTTAACCATTCACTAAAAAATCCATTAAACGGTGGCAACGCAGATATAGCCATTGAACCTATCAAAAAGAAAAAAGCGGTCTGCGGCATGAACTTAATAAGTCCTCCATATTCTTCCATATTTCGAGTATGAGTTTGATTAATCACTGAACCTGCGCTTAAAAAAAGCAAAGATTTAAATGTGGAGTGGTTCAATGTATGAAAGAGCGAGGCTACCAATCCAATCAATGCAAGTGATGGCATACCGAGTGATGAAAAAGTTAATGCACTGCCAAGTCCGAGCAGTATAATACCAATGTTTTCAATACTGTGGTATGCCAAAAGTCTTTTAATATCATGTTCCGTGAGTGCATATAATACACCAAGCAAAGAAGATACTGAACCAATAACCAGCACAGATAGTCCCCACCATACCGGAATCGGCTGTAGAATATCGATAAAAATTCTTATCATCATATATATTCCGGTTTTTATCATGACACCTGACATAAGAGCGGAAATATGAGAAGGTGCTGCAGGGTGGGCACCCGGAAGCCAGATATGAAATGGAATAATACCAGCTTTCGTACCGAAACCTATCATGGCAAAAATAAAAATGGCGTTTTTAATGTATAGCGGAATAGCTGCAACTCCGGATTTTATTGTTTCAAAATCAAACGAGCCTGTATATTTATAAAATAGTAAGAAAGAAATAATAATAAATGCTGTGCCGACATGAGTCATTACAAGATAGAGAAATCCCGCTTTAACATTATTAATATCGTTACGATCATATACGACAAGAAAATACGAAGAAACAGACATGATTTCCCAGGCAACGAGAAAAAAAAGTCCGTTAGATACGGATACAACAAGAAGCATACCGGCAATAAATATGTGGTAAAAAAAACCTAACGCTCCTATGCTGTATTTATTGTAAAAATGTTTCACGTATCCAACTCCATATATTGAACAGAAAAGAACTATTAGTGAAATAATAAAGATGAAAAAAGCTGACAGCTTGTCAATATGAATTGATAGAGAAAGAAGCGGGAATGGCGACGCCCATGCTGTAAATGACACCTGGTACCCTGAAATAAATACTGAAATCGAAAATAATATACCCCATAAAGATCCAAAAATTGCAAAAATATTACTCAAAATATTTGATATAGCATCTCTTTTTCTCAAAAGCAAAGAACCGAAACAACCAAAGGTGAAAAAAGAAATTAAAATTACAAAGCCCAATTGTGAAGTAATATCATTTATCATATTAATTTTATTTTTTGGGTTTGTTATTCATAGATTCCAGAATTTTTAGAAGATGTTGGATAATCATTAAAGGTGATGGCGGGTCTCCCGGTATATGATAATTTACAGACAGCACTTTATTCACTCCGCCGGAAACTGCGTAAGATCCTTTATATATGCCGCCATCTAAAGCGTCGTCCCCTATAGATACTATTATTTTGGGGTCAGGTGTAGCCTCATAGGCTTGCCTCAAAGCTTTTTCCATATTTCTTGTAACTGGTCCTGTGATCAGGAGCATATCAGCATGTTTTGGAGAAGCCACAAAATGTATTCCGAACCGCTCAATATCGTAATAAGCATTTGAAAGAGCTACCAGCTCCTGTTCGCATGCGTTATCTGACCCGGCATCAATTTGTCTGATTGCAAGAGAACCCTTAAATAATTTTTTAACTCTATCCTGTATTTTCTCTCCTAATGCAACGATTTTTGTTTGTTCTATATCTGAATCATTTATAGGGATTATATTTTTCGGTGTTCGGAATATTTTGGAAAAAAGACTTATCATTTTATTAAATCATCTATGCTTGCACCTAAAGCGTTGGCAATTCTGGTTAGTGTTTCGATAGTCGGGTTCGCATTTATGCCGGACTCAACAGTAACAATAGTATTAAGAGACAAATCAGTCATTTTTGAAAGACGATCTTGCGAAATACCTTTTGTCTGCCTTATTTTCCTTATGTTTTTACCAATCTTTAACTGATGATTTTTGTACGGCACAATTTTAAACTATTTCATAATGAATTGATTATAATGTATGTTTTAATTTAGATCTATTATAATGGTATTAAATTTATCAGAAATTGTCAAGATATTTAAAGTCCCGTAAGTTCGGGACTCTGATAATTTCTTGTGCACCCGGGATCCCGATTTATCGGGAGAACCCATGAGACATCCCGATTTTATCGGTACTGCTTTTTCCTCAAAATGCAAAAGTCCCGTAATTTCGGGACTCTGATAATTTCCTGTACACCCGAGGGGACTCGAACCCCTGACCAATTGATTAAGAGTCAATTGCTCTACCAACTGAGCTACGGGTGCGGGTTAAATTACTCGAAATAAATTTCTTATTCAATTCAGAATCAAAAGTTTTTGGAAGGTCGGAAAATTTGTAGTTATTCAAAATTTATTCTATTCCTTTACCACATGCCGAATATCGTATATATTACTCCGTTCCCAAAAACTTACTATATAAATATATCACAACGGGTACAAGTAGCCACAGTAACCCTTTAATAAGAAAGAACCAGAATCCATATTTTACGGTATTCTTTAAAACATTCTTTTTCATTAAGATGACATTATGTTATAAGTTTTGAAATCAGACTTCATCGGACGTATATTATTTGGTTTACTCAAAGTTTTCTGAATACTTTATTTACAAATGAAGAGTTTAGATTCTTAGAGAGCCACGGAATCCCCTGGCAGCATAATAAGATTCTGCACTGTTATGATACACGAAGACATTACCGTAGCGGAAATCAGCAAAGAGAGCACCACCGAGTTTTCTGATATCAGATGGTGTCTTCACCCAGCTCGACGTTTTCATATCAAAATTTCCAAGTTTCTGTAACTCGCGATATTGTTTTTCCGTTAAAAGTTCAATACCCATTCCCGATGCCATATCATTAGCGCTATTTTTTGGTTTATGTTCTTTTCTTGACTCCAGCGCTTCACGGTCATAACAAACACTTCTGCGGTCCTTTGGACTTTCTTCTGAACAATCATAAAATATGTATTCGCCGGTCTTTTTATCATAACTGACAACATCCGGTTCACCGCCGGTTCTTTCCATTTCATTTAACGACCAAAGCTTTTCATTATTAGCCTGAAGCTTTACTAGTATTTTTGCCCATTCAAGACCTTTATGACGGTTCATATTTTTCTCAAAACGGGTTTTCAATATTCGGAGTAGCTCTTCACGCTGTTCTGAAGACAAATTCTTTTTATTACTTTTAATATCCTTCATACATTTACTTAATTTTTATTGAATATGAGTGATTAACATTACCTGAATTTATTACAGGAGTTCAATTACCGATAACCCATAAACATATTTCTTTTCTCAAAAGTTTTACCGGAACACAATATTCCAATATTGTCCTCTTCGGTGGATATCAATTAAGCTTCAGATTTTAAATTCAAACGCGTTAAAAGCGGTCGAGATTCATTACCTTATTCCAAGTTTTTACAAAATCATTTACAAATTTTTCCTGAGCATCCGCGCTTCCGTACACTTCAGCAAGGGCTCTAAGCTCTGAATTTGAACCAAAGATAAGATCGACCCTGCTTCCTGTCCATTTCAATTCGCCTGTTTTGCGGTCACGTCCTTCAAATGTTTCTTTGATATCAGATGTTGGTGTCCAGTCAGTACTCATGTCAAGCAGGTTTACAAAGAAATCGTTGGTAAGTACTTCAGGCCGTTTCGTGAAAACACCTCGTTTTGAATTGTCAAAATTCGTGTTCAGTACACGCATACCGCCCACAAGAACTGTCATTTCAGGAGCAGTTAATGTTAATAATTGGGCTTTATCAATAAGCAACTCTTCTGTTGGTATCGTGTATTTCATTTTTAAATAATTACGGAAACCATCGGCTGCCGGCTCAAGGAATGTGAATGAATCCACATCGGTTTGCTCTTGTGATGCGTCCGTACGTCCCGGAGTGAAAGGAACCTTTACGTTAAAACCTGCATCCTTTGCTGCTTTTTCAACTCCTGCGCAACCTGCTAAAACAATAAGGTCTGCCAGAGAAACCTTTTTTCCTTTAGATTGAGAACCGTTGAATTCTTTTTGAATACCTTCAAGCGTTTTCAACACTTTGGTCAGTCCGGCAGGATTGTTAACAGCCCAGTCCTTTTGCGGGGCGAGGCGAATGCGGGCACCGTTAGCGCCGCCGCGTTTATCCGAACCGCGAAAAGTTGAAGCCGAAGCCCAAGCAGTTGATACCAATTTTGAAACCGATAATCCGGAATTCAATAATTTTGCTTTTAAATCAGCAATATCTTTTTCATCTATCAAAGGATGATTCACTGCAGGTATAGGATCCTGCCAAATCAATTCTTCTGCTGGCACTTCATCACCCAGATATCGTGAACGCGGTCCCATATCTCTGTGAGTCAACTTAAACCATGCACGTGAAAATGCATCTGCAAGCTCATCAGGATTTTCAAGGAATCGTCTTGATATTTTTTCATATACCGGGTCAAAACGCAATGACAGGTCCGTAGTAAGCATTGTTGGTAAATGCTTTTTAGATGAATCGTGCGCATCAGGAATCACTGCATCCGCATTTTTTGCTACAAACTGATTTGCCCCTGCCGGACTTTTTGTAAGTTTCCATTCAAAGTTGAAAAGATTTTGAAGGAAGTGATTACTCCATTTAGTTGGAGTTTGTGTCCATATAACTTCCAGACCACTGGTTATCGAGTCACCGCCTTTTCCTGAACCAAACTTGCATTTCCACCCGAGGCCTTGCTCTTCAATTCCGGCAGCTTCCGGCTCAGGTCCCAAATTTACCGCTTCTCCTGCGCCGTGAGCTTTACCGAATGAATGTCCGCCGGCAATAAGTGCTACAGTTTCTTCATCATTCATTGCCATACGGGCAAAAGTTTCGCGAATATCTTTAGCCGCTGCAATTGGATCAGGTTTTCCGTTTGGTCCTTCAGGATTTACATAGATTAATCCCATTTGGACGGCAGCCAGAGGATTGTCGAGGTCGCGCTCTCCGGAGTAGCGTTTATCTTCCAGCCATTTGGTTTCGGAACCCCAGTAAACGTATTCATCCGGTTCCCAGATATCCTCACGCCCCCCGCCAAATCCAAAAGTTTTGAATCCCATCGATTCCAGAGCTACATTTCCTGTAAGGATAATAAGATCTGCCCAGGATATTTTTCTGCCATACTTTTGTTTGATTGGCCAAAGCAGCCTGCGTGCCTTGTCAAGGTTGACATTATCAGGCCAGCTGTTAAGCGGGGCATAGCGTTGCAGTCCGTCTCCGGCACCACCACGACCGTCGCCTGTGCGGTATGTACCTGCACTGTGCCACGCCATCCGTATGAAAAATGGTCCGTAATGTCCGAAATCTGCCGGCCACCAATCCTGAGAGTCTGTCATTAGTTTGTGAAGGTCTTTTTTTAAAGCCTTCAAATCCAGACTCTTGAATTCTTCAGCATAGCTAAAATCTTTACCCATAGGATTAGATAATGAAGAGCGTTGTCTCAGTATGTTCAATTTCAACTGATTCGGCCACCAGTCCCGGTTTTTTGTACCGCCGGTGCCAATACTGTGATTGTGATTTGCTCCGGTCACCGTGCCATTGTTAATTTTGTTCGAAGAGTTTTCCATATTTTAATAAATTTTAGTTTATAAATAATTTTATAATTATAAAGACCATTTTTCAAATCGAAATAATCAATAGTCTATATCTCAGATTTAGTTTGTAAATTTACCCTTAATTTGAAGTTTTATTTCCTCTATTTTAAAACCCGTAATTTTTTTCTTCTTAAAATATTCCGATAATATGTTGTCCAGTTCATTATCAAAGTAATCCCTGATTTTATCCGACTTTGAACAGTAAAGATGATGGTGGTTGTCAAGAACTGCATCATACTTCATTACGTCATTATCTGTTTTAACCTTGTGTATTATTTCCCTGTCAGCAAGCGTTTCCAGCACATTGTAAACTGTGCCAACCGCTATATTAGGATGGCTCTTTCTTACATATTTAATGACTTTATCTGCCGGAGGATGATTTTTAAGCTTCATAAGCGCGTCAAGCACAGCAATCCTTTGCGGGGTAACTTTAAGTCCTTTCTCTGTGAGAATTTTTTTCAGTTCTGAAAATATCATAATATTGTTTATTAAATAAGAATGATTCTTATTTTGTAATGCATCAAGTTAATAATTGACGGAATAATAATCAAGTTTTATTTCGGTTTTTAAAATAGAGTTGTTCTATTAAATTTATAATGACTTTTTGAATGGATTTGACAATTAGGTTTGACTTTATTATAATATAAATTCTTTTAATTTATAAATTATGTTTTATATAAAACATAAATACAAAATTAAAAAATTATTAAATCATATATTATTCAGAGTCAGCTCGATTATAATTTTGATGCCGGCTCTCGTAATAATACCATTTCTCCTTACAGAACAGAAAAACAATAAAGAGTCTGAAGAAACAACTACAGGTGCGCTTGAATCAATGCAATGGTTGAGCCAGATAAGAGCATATCCGGATGTTGATATTCCGGCAGAAAAATTTTATCAAGCGTTTGAATATTCAAAAAATAATTTACCGGAAATCGAATCCGATATTATTAATGTTGATAATTGGGTTTCTTTAGGACCAAATAATGTAGGTGGCAGAAGTCTTTGTGCGGCAGTTCATCCGGTCGATACGGCAGTTATTTTCATGGGCTCAGCGTCAGGTGGCTTATGGAAATCAACTACCGGCGGACTTGGTGCAAGTGCATGGACACTTGTAAATACCGGCTATCCGAGTCTTGCTGTCAGTTCAATCGCAATTGATTCGACAAATCCTAATATAATGTATATTGGAACCGGTGAAAACTACGGTTACCAATATTCGGTAAATAATGGAGTTAATATCCGTGTCACACGCGGTATGTATGGAATCGGAATTCTGAAAACAACCGATGGTGGAAATACCTGGACAAAAGCACTTGATTGGTCTTATAATAACCAAAGAGGGGTTTGGAAAGTCATAATTAATCCAAAGAATCCTGATATTGTTTATGCTGCAACAAGCGAAGGTGTTTATAAATCTTATAATGCCGGTGCAAACTGGACTCAGGTATTAAATTACCTGATGGCAATGGATTTATTATTCAATACTGTCGATACAACAACTCTTTATGTTTCTATAGGTAACTTATCCGGTAATATTCCTAATGCGAATGTTGGTATATACAAATCATCAAATTCGGGCATAAGCTGGACGAAATTATCGGGAGGCTTGCCTTCTACCTGGTCAGGAAAAACTACTTTACAGATGTATAGGGGAAATCCAAATTATATTTATGCTAATATTGCAAATGATGTTACTTTTTATGTCGGATATTATAAAAGTACCAATGCCGGTCTTAATTGGACAGTTGGTTCAACATCAATCCAATTGGGAAATCAAGGCTGGTACAACCAGGCGCATCTTGTAAAATCAAATGACCCGAATGCAATTCTCGTTGGTACAGTTAACGTAGAAAAATCTTCAAACGGCGGAACATCATTCACAACAAAAACGAACTGGAATGCATGGATAACCGGCGCTACTCCTCCGGGGGAACCTGAAGGCGGTTCCGCCACTAACTTTGTACATGCTGATGTTCACTTTTACGAAACAAATCCGAAAGAGCCAAATAAAATATATGCGATTACAGACGGCGGGATGTATCGGTCCAACGATTTTGGGGAAACATTTTATTCCTGTAACGGGGGATATGTTACTACTCAGTTTTATGCTTCACTCGGACAATCTTATACTGATTCAATTTTTTGTATTGGCGGCTTGCAGGATAACAGGGCAGTTTTTTACCAGGGAGATGTTGCCTGGTATAAGACCTTTGTAGGTGATGGTTTCTGCAGTGCTGTGAATTCTCAGAACGATAGTATTTGCTACACAGAATATGCGTGGGGAGAAATATATCGTTCATTTGATGGCGGAGAAAGCTGGTCAAATCTCAGCAATCCTCCGAATTCAGGAGATGAATCTTACTATTGTTTCTGCGCTCCATTTGTCGTTTGCAGAACGAATCCGCTTGTAATGTATGTAGGTGGAACGTCTATTTACAAATCGACAAATGGAAATGGAACCAATTGGCAGGGACCTTATGGCAGTTTCGGAGGCAGAAAAATTCTTTCACTTGCCTGCTCTAATAATAGTACGGACACACTTTATTGCGGTGTTGTTCCTCCAACCATTGGTTCATCATTGAGAGCAAGTATTTTCAAGAGTGTAAACGGAGGGACAGTCTGGACAGAAATTGCAGATACTAATGTTTTACCGAACAGGTATCCGACAGATATTCATATCAACTCTGCAAATTCAAATATTGTATACGTTACTTACGGAGGATTCAATTCAGGACATGTTTATAAAACGACAAACGGTGGAGGAAACTGGATTAATATTACAGAGAATTTACCCGACCTGCCTTATCATTGTATTGTTACAGACCCTCTATACCCTCAGAATATTTATGTAGGAAATGATTTAGGCGTGTATGTAACTACGAACAATGGTGTTGTCTGGAATGAATTCAGAGCCGGAATGCCTTATGCAATCGTTTTTGATTTATCAATAGTGAATGCAAACAGGAAGCTTCGTGCGACCACTCACGGAAATGGAATTTGGCAGAGGAGTTTATCGGAAATAATCGTAAGTAGCCAACCGGTGTTAATTTCACCTCCAAATAATTCAACTGCAATATCGTTAATGCCATCATTATCCTGGTTTACAGCAAATCGAGCATCGAGCTACAGAATACAGTTATCAACAGACAGCTTATTTGCTGCGACTCAATTTGATACATCAGGAATTACCGATACAACGGTTACAATTCCCGCAAATAAACTCACAGGACTTACAAAATATTACTGGAGAGTTAACTCTGCAAATGAAGTAGGAACCAGTCCATATTCTACAGTTTGGAACTTCACAACTCTACAATATCTTCCTGTTTCACTTACCGTTTTTCTTGAAGGATTCTGGGATGGGATAACACAGGTATCAGATTCCGTAAAAATTTACCTAGCAAACTCGACGACACCTTACACATTTTTGGATAGTGCAGCAGTAGTATTTTCCACTTCGGGGTCTGCTTCATTCACATTCTCAAAAATCATAAACGGGAATTATTATATTGTAGTTAGACACCGCAACCATCTTGAAACGTGGAGCAAGCTTTCCCAGTCATTTATAACAGGAATAACGGTAAATTATGATTTCACAACGTCAGCGAATAAGGCATTTGGTGATAATATGAAGCAGGTTGGTTCAGTATGGGTATTATACAGTGGTGATGTAAATCAGGATGGTAGTGTGGACGCGCTTGACAGGTCACTCTGCTGGAACGATAGGAATCTTAGCGGATACTATGCAACAGATTTAAACGGAGATGTTGCAGTTGACGCTCTCGACCGTTCAATCGTCTGGAACAACAGGAACCTGTCAGTACAGAAACCTGCACTTGTGGCAAGTCCGATAACGGGAGTAAAACAGGATAAAAAGGTAAGATAACTCAAAAGGTACATATGATTTAAAACTAGATGGAACGAATGCAAAAAAAATTATAAAAGCTAAATAATTGTTGTAAAATTCATGAGATTAAAAAATATTTTTATTAGCATTGTACTGCTTTTAATATTCAGAATTCCCCTGAATGCCCAGCAAGATACAAACATTTATATTGTTCAGACTGACACTTCCGCTTTAGGAAGTAAAACTCCATTATTTTTGATTCACGGCTGGAATTATAATGGAAAGCCCGCACCGCCAATTCCGGAAGTCTGGAATAATTTCACTGCTTATTTTCAGACAAAAGATTCTCTTAAAAATAATTTTAAAATATATCTTGTCTGCTATTGGTCAAATGCAGTACAGGACAGCATATTAGCGCAAATATTCAGAAACAAAATTGACAGCATTAATAATGTAAACCCGGCATTTTTGCAGAAGAAAATTATTATAATGGCTCACAGCAATGGGGGATTAATTTCCCGTTCAATGATGAAGCAGTGTAAATTCAACTATGGAAATTACGCAGGGCAAAATTGCGGAGAAAGAGTTCTTCGCCTGATTACACTCGGGACACCTCATCACGGCACTCCGATTGCAAACGGACCTGCACGCGATGCAAAAGTTTCATTTTTTAGATTACTGTTACTGCAGTTTGTTGAAGGCACTATTTTATCAAACTTAAAATATTATGATCCGAACAGGTCGGACCTCCGCTGGGATAATTATGACAACCTTCTTAATTACAATACTTATCCAAATGAAAAAAATCTCTGGCTCTTTAATGTTATGAACGGCGACACTCTATACGATAATAAATTAATAACATATTCAGCGAAGTACAATTACCAGGCAATCGTACCTCCCTATAACTCAAGCCAGATATATGATCTCTGCGGGCAGATTTTAAAGCTTGATTTCGGATTGGACAATGACGGTATAGGACCTGTGAAAGGTTCCGATTTTGAACTGCACAATCCTTTAAAAAGATATTTATTTACAAATTATAATCATTCGGAAATTGCATCGGGTAAAAATGCAAATGATACGGCGCTTTTTGGCTCATTTAAGAATGACCTGCTTTCGGCAATGACATCGCAAACCCTGTCATTGAACATAAAAGTTTATCTTGAAGGTTTCTGGAATGGTTCGACTCTAGGTATCCGATTCAGCAAGAATATATCTTGCAAACTCAACTACACCATTTGCATTTGTTGACAGTGCTGTTGTATTATTATCAGCATCGGGAACAGCAAGCTTTTCATTTACAAAAGCCGGAATCGGTAATTACTACATTGTAGTCAGAAACCGGAATCATATCGAGACCTGGAGTGCCGCACCGATGACATTCGGTTCATCAACTTTAAATTATGATTTTACAACTGCAGCAACACAGGCGTATGGCAGTAATATGAATCTTGTCGGAAGTGTCTGGTGTATTATCAGCGGCGATGTCAATCAGGATGGTGTTGTGGATGCACTTGATAGGTCAACCTGCTGGAATGACAGGAATCTGGGCGGATATTATGCAACGGATTTAAATGGCGACGGGGTAGTAGATGCACTTGATAGGTCAATCTGCTGGAACAACAGGAACCTTACTGTACAAAAACCGGCTCTTGTTGCAAGTCTCGGTCGTGAACTAAAACAGGATAATAAGGTAGATAAAAATAAAGGCTCGTTTGATTTGAAACTTGATGGCTCGAATCCAAAAAAAGTAAAATAGAATAAATAATTAATTACAAACCTATTATCCGGAAGGAACTCTTTTTTAATATTCAGGTTATTCGTATTCTCTATAATCTCAATAAGATTTTGGTTACATTATTATCCGTACAATAAAAATATTCCAATAATTTTAAATAAGATTTTATGAGAAAATGCTTATTTCTTATTTTGGCTTTCCTAACCGGAGTTGCTAATCTTTATTCTCAGAATGAATTCAAATCCGAAGGTGCATTGCATTGTTCTGAAAAAAAAATTCATAATCCAAATTATATTATGCAATCACCTTTGGCTCAGAATAGTCCCAGGCATGCATATGATATGCTGGATACTAAAATGTACATTAATTTGTATAGTAATTTTAAATCTCCATATCCAAGAAATTACAGCGCAAATATAATCGATAAATTCAGAGTCGACTCAACTCTTAACAGTATTAAAATGAATGCCGTAAACACTTCACTGGCAATCGATTCGGTCCGCTTGTATCCTTCAAATACAACCCTTGCGTTTTCACAGGCATCTGATATATTGACGATTACATTGGATAGAACTTATAATCCCGGAGAAATTGTTTACGTAAAAATTTATTACAGGCATCTTTCGGTCGCTGACAATGCATTTTATTGCAGTAACGGCGGAGTATTTACTGATGCTGAGCCAGAAGGCGCCAGAAAGTGGTTCCCCTGCTGGGATAAGCCTGCAGATAAAGCAACATACGATATGACATTGAAAGTGCCTGCCAATGTAAGAATCGGATCGAATGGAAGACTAAATGATTCTACATTAACAGGCGATACATTATATTATCACTGGATTAGCCGTGACCCGATTTCGACTTATCTTGTCGTACTAACGGGAAAAGTCAATTATAACATGGCGGTAGTTTACTGGCATAAACTATCAAATCCGAACGATAGCGTTCCGATGAGGTATTACTGGAATTCAGGCGAAAATCCGACTTCGGATATAAATTCAATCGGCGATATGACAACTTTTTATTCACAAAAATTCGGTGAATATCCTTTTGAAAAAGGAGGGTTCACTACAGCCCCGGCGAGCGGATTTACCTGGGGAGGTATGGAAAATCAGACATTAATCACTTATTGCCCCGGATGCTGGGTCAGTTATACATCACACGAATATGCTCATATGTGGTTCGGTGATATGATAACCTGCGCAACCTGGGCGGATATATGGATTAATGAAGGCCATGCAACTTATGGCGAGGCGCTTTATCTCGAGCATACTTCGGGATATAGTTCTTACAAAAGTGAAATAAACAGTGATGCGAGTTATTACTTAAGTAATAATCCAGGCTGGGCGATTTCTGTTCCAGGCTGGGAAACCACTACCCCTGACGCAAATACGCTTTTTAATTTTGCTATCACTTATGAAAAAGGTGCTTGTGTTCTGCATATGCTTCGGTATGTCCTGGGAGATACACTGTTCTTTAATGCTTTGCATACTTACGGAACTGATACTGCAAATTTCAAATTTAAAACAGCAAGAATTTCCGATTACAATGCTATGTGGAATACTTATACCGGACAAAATCTCGACTGGTTCTTTAACGAATGGATTTATCAGCCAAATCATCCTGTGTATGCTAATAATTATAACTTTACAAATTTGGGCGGTGGAAAATGGCGAGTCAAATTTTATGCAAATCAGACTCAAACAAATACTCCTTTCCACAAAATGCCGATAACATACAAAATTAGTTTTTCAACAGGGACAGATTCAACAATAAGAGTGATGAACGATATCAATAATCAGTTATTTGTTTATGATTTCTACAGGCAGCCGACTGCACTCGTTTTTGACCCAAACAATGATATTGTTTTGAAAACGGCAACTCTATCGGCATTGCCATCCACACTTAATGTTTTACTCGAAGGATTCTGGAACGGAACTTCTCAGGTATCTGATACAATAAAAGTTTATCTTGCAAATTCTGCTTCTCCTTACGCATATATAGATAGTACCAAAACCTTATTATCATCTTCTGGAACTGCGACATTATCATTTTCAAAAACCGGGAATTATTACATTGTCATAAAGCACCGCAATCATCTTGAAACGTGGAGCAACCTACCGCAAGCTATTACGAACGGAGTAACTTTAAATTATGATTTTACTTCATCATCCAATAAGGCATACGGAAATAATATGAAGCAAGTCGGTTCATTATGGGTATTATACAGCGGCGATATAAATCAGGATGGTGTAGTAGATGCACTCGACAGGTCTGCTTGCTGGAATGACAGGAATCTGAGCGGTTATTACGTATCAGACTCGAACGGAGACGGCGTTGTGGATGCGCTTGACAGGTCAATCTGCTGGAACAACAGAAATATTTCAGTCCAGAAGCCTGCACTGATGACAAGCCCGAAAAATAAAGGATTAATAATAAAATAAAATTGTCTGTTTAAATTAATAAATTATATTCATTTTTAAGTAAGCAAATAATTATTAATAAATGTAGCTCAAAATGAAGTTTACGTTACTTTTTATTTTTTTCATATTCTTTTTCTATTCAATTACTTTTGCTCAATATACAAATGTATTGATAAGTAATCAGAATAGTCCTGAGGAAGTAAGCATATGCATTAATCCGAAAAACACCAATCAGATCGTTGCGGGAGCCAATATTACAAATTGTTATTATTCCACAAATGGCGGCTTAACCTGGACGGCGCAGACTCTGACATCAACTTATGGTGTCTATGGTGACCCCATAGTGATGGTAGATACAATGGGCTATTTTTATTATTTTCATTTATCAAATCCCACATCCGGCAACTGGATAGACAGAATGGTTTGCCAGAAGTCTACAAATGCTGGACTCACTTGGAGTAATGGCTCCTATGCAGGATTGAATTATCCTAAAGAGCAGGATAAGGAAGGTGTAGTAATCGACAGACGAAATAACTATATCTATATGAGCTGGACACAATTTGATAATTATGGTTCATCCAGCCAGTCCGATTCCACGAAAATTCTTTTCTCTAAATCTACAGACGGAGGTTTAACCTGGTCATCTACGGTAAGGATAGATAAGTCAGGCGGTGACTGTGTAGATTCGGATAATACAGTTGAAGGAGCAGTACCTGCAGTAAATCCTACGGGAGATATCTATGTGGCATGGGCAGGACCTAAAATCAGAAATTCACAATACGGAATATTTTTTAGTAAGTCTACTGACCAGGGAGCAACCTGGCTGGCAAGTCCTATTTATGTTACGAATCAACCAGGAGGGTGGGATTACGGAATCCAGGGCATTTCAAGATCTAATGGCTTACCCCAGACCTGCTGTGATGTGAGTAATGGTCCTTACAGAGGAAATATTTATATAAACTGGACAGATAGTGCGGGCAATACTGATCATGACGTGAAACTTATTAAGTCTACCAATGGCGGTTTAAATTGGAGTACTGTGAAAAGAGTGAATAATGACCTTCCGGGAAAAGAACAATTTTTCACCTGGATGACAATTGACCAGGCAACAGGTTATTTGTATTTTGTGTTTTACGACAGAAGAAATTATTCAGATAATCTTACGACAGATGTATATATGGCACGCTCTACGGACGGCGGAGAAACATTTACAAATTTCCTGGTAAGCTCTACACCTTTCGTTCCGGGAGGAAGCACCTTCTTCGGAGATTATAATGGAATCTCAGCATACGCAGGTAAAGTGAGACCAATCTGGACCAGGCTCGTGGGCGGACAACTAAGTATCTGGACTGCAATAGTTGACTTTTCAGTCATCGATGGATCGGTCATAAATATTAATGCAATAATACAGGGATATTACAACGGGGTTACAATGAACTTAAAAGATACAGTAAAAGCATATCTAAGAAATATAACAAGCCCTTATGCTCTGGTAGATTCTGCATATGCCGTAATTGACTCTGCAAGCTTTAGAGGTGCTTTCAGATTTAAAAATGCGGATAACGGAACATATTATATTGTTCTTAAGCACCGCAACAGCATAGAAACGTGGAGCAAGACCGGCGGGATGGTGTTCACTAAGTATTCGAGTATGAGTTATGATTTTACTAATGCGGCAACGCAAGCATACAGCAACAATATGATACTCGTAGGAACAAAATGGTGCATTATCAGCGGCGATGTCAATCAGGATGGCAGTAGTTGATGCACTTGACAGGTCAGCCTGCTGGAATGACAGGAATCTGAGTGGTTATTATGCAACAGATTTAAATGGAGACGGAGTGGTAGATGCACTTGACAGGTCAATCTGCTGGAACAACAGGAACCTGTCCGTACAAAAACCTGCACTTCTTGAAAATCCGAAACAGGAAGTGAAACACGGTAACAAGGTTGATAAAAATAACTAAAAAGGTACGAATGATTTGAAACTTGACGGTTCAAATTCAAAGAAAGTAAAATAGAACAAATAATTAAAAGAATAAAATATATTGTCTAAATATTAGGCAGATTCATACAGTTATTTTTCTATTAAGCATTTTATTTCTATAGCAAATTAAGGAATTGAATTTTTTTTTCGCGAATTTGATTTTAATATCCAAAAGAAAATTACATAGTATTTATTTTGGATAGATGTAATTTTAATAATACATATCAATGTAATTACGACTGTTTAATTTCGTTTTTTATATTTAAATTTCTATAATTAAACTTATTAATAATTTAATTGGGAATAAAGAATTATGAAAAAGTTATTTTCCATTCTGTTCACAGCTTCATTGATTTTAACCCTATGTTATAATTTATCAATTTCCCAGTCAACGTGGCAGATAGTCGGTAGCGGAACTTATGAGAATTTAAATGGAATAAGTTTTCCAAGCATTAATACAGGTTACATTGCAGGTAACATGGGAAAAGTATTAAAAACTACTAACCTTGGATATAATTGGTTTTCAATGACATTTCCTTCAAACGGTGATAATTATTACGTGTATTTTACTAATACAATTACCGGTTTTGTTAGTAATCAGGGGGGATTATATAAAACGATTGATGGAGGTAACAATTGGAATTTACTGGTATTGCCTTCCGCTTATACAGTTACCTCAATGCATTTTTCTTCTGCGAATACAGGTTGGCTTGGGAATTCTTACGGCAATATTTTAAAATCTGTTGATGCAGGAAATAACTGGACATCAATGGCTACAATGCCGGGCTATAATTCAAAAGTATTTTTTGTTAATGATTTTACAGGTTGGGGAGTAGATTCTTACGGATATGTTTACAAGACTACAAATGCAGGTTCTACCTTTGCTTCAAAACGTATTTCTTATGGTGCTCTGAATGAAGTTTATTTTGCTACATCAACCATTGGAATGATTGCAGGGGATAGCGGTAGGGTTTTCAAGACCGTTAATGGCGGCGTCAACTGGAATGTATTAAATACGGGAGTGAATAATAATTTGAAAAGCATTTATCTTGTTAATCCAAATATTGCATTTGTATTGGGTGATGAGGGTATAATATTAGAAACAAATAATGGCGGTAATTTATGGCAAGTGCAAAATATAAATTCCAATAATCTAAATAAGATAGCATTTCCTTCCTCCACTTCTCAGGGATGGGTAGTAGGCGATGTGGGAACTCTTGCGAAAAAAGTTGACCAGTCTAATGTTTGCATCGGAACCGGAAATATTGTTATGGGGTATCCTTTTTACACATATTATGAAGATTCACGAACAGATATGCTCTATCTTTCAAGTGAAATTATTGCCGGTGGTGTAAATTCGACAGGTGCAATTACAAAAATTGGATTCCAGGTAGATTCTGCAAGTAGTCAGGTTATGCATGGCTTCACAATTAAAATGCAAAATACGGCTCAGTCTTCCTTAACCGGGTTTGTAACAACAAATTGGACGACTGTCTGGACCGGAGACTATACTGTTCCGGGTATAGGCTGGCAAAATATAATATTGCAAAATCCATTTGTTTATACTTCAGGTAGTAATTTGTTGATTGAAATATGTTATAATAATTCTTCCTGGACTGCTAATTCTTTTGTGCGCTCATCTAATCATCCCGGTATGACATATCACGGACATCAGGATTTACCAAACGGGGATGGGTGTATCGATATTACAACCGGAATTTTAAGTGATGCTAGGCCAAACATTTGCATGGATGTTAATGTAGTTACGAGTGAACACAATATTAATAATGTAGTTAAAGATTTTAAATTATATCAGAACTATCCGAATCCATTTAATCCTACTACAAATATAAAATATGATTTACCGAAGAATGGATTTGTGAAACTTGTTGTCTTAGATATACTCGGGAGAGAAATAGCAACATTAATAAACGAACAACTAGCACCAGGTACATACTCCATTGACTGGAACGCATCTCAATATCCCAGCGGAGTTTATTTTTATAGATTAATTACGGATAGATTCAGCGATACGAAGAAAATGTTGTTAATCAAATAGAAATTCGTTTGTTATGAATTTTAAAAGCCGGGGGTTTTACTTCCGGCTTTTTTTTAATACGAATAATCAGAAATTAATTATAATAACTCTATTATAGAAGCAATTCCCTGACCGACACCAATGCACATTGTAGCAAGTCCGGTTTTACTTTTTCTTTTTTCCATTTCGTTTAGTAATGTAACAATAATCCTTGAGCCGCTGTTGCCAAGAGGATGACCTAATGCTATCGCTCCTCCGTTTACATTTACAACTGCTTTATCTAATCCAAGCTCTTTTATGCAAGCAAGGCTTTGAGATGCGAAAGCTTCATTCAGTTCAATCAAATCAATATTATCCAATTTCAGATTTGCACGGGCTAAGGCTTTTTGAGTAGAAGGAACAGGACCGAGCCCCATAAATGCCGGATCTACTCCTACAGCCGCTGAAGAAATATATCTTGCCCTTGGTTTCAAATTATACTTTTTAACAAAATTTTCAGAAGCTATCATAATTAAACTTGCACCATCATTTATTCCGCTGGAATTTCCTGCCGTTACAGTACCATTTTTTCTGAATGCCGGGTTTAGTTTAGAAAGCTTTTCAATCGTTGTATCAAATTTGGGAAATTCATCGGTATCAAATATATGCGTTTCCTTTTTAGATTTTATTTCGACGGGTATAATTTCATTTTTAAACTTACCCGTTTCAATTGCTGACTTTGCTTTCATTTGAGAATCAAAAGCAAATTCATCCTGTTGTTCTCTTGATATCTTATATTTTTCTGCAACATTCTCAGCAGTTTCACCCATAGAAAACGGATAATGTCTTTTTGCAAGTTCAGGATTTGTAAATCTCCATCCAATAGTTGTATCGAATACTTCAGACTTTCTGCCATATGGCTCGCTGTTTTTAGCCATTACGAAAGGTGCCCTGGTCATGGATTCAACACCTCCTGTAAGATAGCATTCTCCTTCAGCGTTTCTAATTGCTCTTGCTCCATCAATAAAAGCCTGCATTCCTGAACCGCAAAGCCGGTTGACAGTTACTCCGCCAACATTTAAAGGTAAACCTGAAAGTAATACACACATCCGTGCAACATTCCTGTTCTCTTCTCCTGCACCATTGGCATTTCCGAGAATTACATCTTCAATTTCTTCTAAAGGAATTTTATCTTTAAAATTTCTTTCTACAATTGCCTTAATAAGCAATGATACCATATCATCAGGACGAACGTCTTTCAATGTTCCCGCAAATTTTCCGATTGGGGTTCTGATTGCATCTATAATAAATACATCTTTCATTGTGTGTATAATTTAATAATTTCAGTTTCCCTGAAATTGAACTTTTTTTCCGATAGAGCTTAAGCCAAGCAATGCATCATTAGTTGAAAAAATATAAATAAGATGTTCTAACTCTGATGCTGTTCCTTTCTCTTCGTTTATTAATTTTTCTGCAGTGTATAATGCAAGAGGCGCTTTTTGTTTTAATTTACCGTGTATTTTTGCTGTTGTTTCGGATAATTCAGAAGGAGAAATATCTAAAAGTTCTTTGACGGAATATTTTTCGAATAAACCGGATATTAGCGAATATTTTTCAGCTAACGATTTCTGGGGTGAAATAAAATTTTCTGGACTTATTTTACCATCGAATAAATCAAAAATCTGATTCGGTAAAATTATACCATCTATCAAACCAATCTTTAATGCTTCTTCTGCATTTAACATATTACCTGTATAAATCAAATACTTTGTAAGCGGTTTACCGATTCTTTTTTGTGTCCTCTGTGTCCCTCCTAGACCGGGATATATTCCGATTCCTGTTTCGGGAAAGGCAAAAACAGAATCCGGAAATGCAAGAATTATATCCGAGCACAATGCAAGTTCCAATCCTCCGCCGAGTGTCAGACCATTTATGACGGAAATAATTTTCTTTTCCGAATTATCAACTTTATCAAAAACTTTCTGTCCGTATTCAGTAAACTTAAATATTTTTTCAAAAGATTTTGCTTTTATATTTTCGATGAAAAACTTTATATCGGCACCCGCAACAAATGCTTTTCCGCTTCCGGTTATAAATATATTTTCTATTTCGGGACTTTTTTCCGCAATTGAAAATTTTTGTTCAATCTCCTTGACAATATTTTCGTTAAGAGCATTCATATCTTCCGGTTTTGACAATGTTAAAACAGCATTTTTATCTGCGATATTTACAGAAATATACTCCATTGACCAGAATTTACTGCTTATTGATTGCGGAATATCTTCCTCGTAATGAAGACAAATATTATATATCAAATCTTTCACATTTGCTTCACCGAGATTATTCATTAGTTCAATAGGACCCCGCCGCCATCTTAAACCGATTCGTGCCCCCCGGTTTATTTCTATTGCACCGCAGACTTTTTCGTCAAGTAGTTGACTGCATACAAAAAACACCATACCCAGCATTCTATTCTTTATAATTTCAAAAGTTCCGGATTCAATTTCTTCGTCTGATTCAATAATATCCCAGGGTTCGTTTATTTCTGTCTGCTTTCTCAATAATTCTGATACCTTGTAAGCATTTCCGAATCTTTCGAGTGTTTTCTGCGAATGATAAGCAATCGGTACACCGGTTGCATTCATAAGTGCAAACGGTCCCAGACCTATTGAAAATACTTTTTCGCAAACTTTATCTATCTGATAAGGTGTTGCAATATTTTCTTCAAATAATTTTACTGCTTCGTTAAGCCATGGTACAAAGAATCGATTTACAACGAAGCCGTAAGAATCTTTACATGTAATCTGGTCTTTACCTGAAAGAATACAAAAAAGTTCTGCTGATTTTATTGTATCTTCAGAAGTATGATTACCCGGTATGATTTCGACAAGGCGATTCTTGGCTGCGTGGTAGAAGTAATGCAATCCTATAAATCTTTCCGGATTAGAAACTGCATCAGCTAAATCAGATACCGAAAATGAAGAAGTGTTTGTTGCAATTATCACATCGGAGCTGACGACAGAATCAATCTCATTAAATAGTTTCTGTTTAACTTCAAAATCTTCAAATATAGCTTCGATTATAATGTCACATTTTTTCAGTTCGTTGATATCTGTTGCAGGAATTATTTTTGATAAAATAGATTTCACTTTTTCTTCGGAAAATATTCTTCTTTCTATTCCTTCATTAAGCATTTCTGTAATATTTTGAAGACCACTTTTCACAAACCTTTCTTCACGGTCCAGCAAAATCACATTAAATCCTTCCTGTGCAAATTTTTGTGCTATTGCCGAGCCCATTTTCCCGGCTCCAATAACTCCGACTGTATTTATAATCTTCATATTATACTAATATTATTTGTTTTGCCATAATGGTTTCCTTTTTTCAAGAAAAGAATTAATTCCTTCATTTGCATCAAATGTTTCCATCAGTTCTGCTTTATAAATATTTTCCAGAAGCTTTAATTTGTTTTCCAGTATATGGTTAAACATTGTGCGTGACGCTTTCACTGCATAGCGTAAAGAGGAAGCACTTCTCGGTAAACAATATTTTTGTATATATTCGTCAACTTTTGAATTTAATTCCTCTTTGGTATCAAATACATCATTTATAAAACCTAACTGCTTACCTTCCTCTGCGGTTATTGTTTTGCCTGTAATTAGAAATTCTTCTGCCTTTGCATTTCCGATTTTCATCGGTAGTATAAGAGAAGCAGGTGGAGGAAAAACACCCAGAACAATTTCCGGCTGACCTAACTTTGCAGTTTTGTCAGCAAAGAGCATATTACTAACCAGTGCAAGCTCCAAACCTCCGCCAAGACATTGTCCGGAAATTTTTGCAATTGATGGAATTCCCATTTCAATCATTGCATAAAATAAAGAATGGAATTGCTTTAGCATAGCAGCAGCGTTTTCTTTCTTATGCTCTTCTACGCTTGCTCCAAAGGAAAAATGGTCTCCCTCGCCTTCAAATGTAATTGTTTTTAAATCTGAATTACTTTTTATTTCGTTAAAAACGTTTAATAATTCTGCCATCATAATGCTGTCCAGCACATTCCCTTTAGGAGAATTCAAAACAATTTGTGCAACAGAATTATTTTGTAGATAATTTAATTTTATTTTATTCATAAATATTCAATAATTTATGTTTGATACGGGGGAGAAATGCTTTTTATTAAATCATCATTCCATTCTTTGCCGTCTGCAAGTAACAAACGAAGTTTTACAAAATCAACTTCACGGTTATCCTTAGGTCCGTAGTTAAAAGCTCTGAAACCGGCTTTTGCTTCAGTCATCATATTCAATGCAAGCCATTCTCTGTTTGTTTCTTTGTTTTTATCCCAGTGTTCAAGTTTCTTCTGCCTTACTGCACCAATAGTTTTCATAGTACAATTTGGGAAAGTTAAAAGTAATTTTAATACCAGATTATTAACTGCCTTATCAAGCAAAGATAAATCCATAGTTCCTTTTTCTACTAATGCTTTTGCCTTTTTATATTCATCACCTTTTTTAGTAGAACCATAAATTATTTTTCCGTCTTCACCAAGCCAGGTATCTGTATTTATGAGTGGGTTTGCAATGAAATTTCCGTCTATTTTTAAGGCCGGAACAACTTCCGTGATGAGCCCATGCATTAAAGCCTGATATGCACTCCACGGTTCGCACAAAGTAAGCGACGACATCGCTTTTTCTATACCCACAAAGAGATGCAGAAAATCAGTCGCACCGCCAATGGGTGCGCTTCCGTGTTTTGGTCCGGCTTGCCCGAATCTTGCAAAATCCTGAGCAATTGTAAAATCACATGCCATTCCAATTTCCTGCCCGCCGCCTATACGCATTCCGTTTACTCTGCAGATTACAGGTTTCTCGCACATCAGAATTGAGGTTACCATATCATTAAACAATCTCATATATTGGCTGTATTCCGGGGGATTAGCTGAATAATATTCAGCATATTCTTTTGTATTGCCGCCTGTACAAAATGCTTTATCGCCTACTGAAGTAAAAACAACACAGACAACACTTCTGTCATTGGAAGCCTGCCTGAATGCAAGAATAATTTCTTTGATTGCAGCAGTTGTGTAGGAATTATATTGTTTCGGATTATTAAGAATAATCCATGCATTGAATAATCCTTTTATTTCATTTCCATCTTTGTCAAGGCAAGGCTTTTTTTCAAAAAGGATTTCTTTGAAATCAATTGGAACCAGATCATGATTTTTTAATTCTGACATAATATTTTAATATTTAATTATTTTCAGGTATTAATATAGAACGTTTGTAGTATTTATGCTCAAGAGTATTTTTGAATACTTCATTAATTTTTGAAAGAGGGAATGTTTGAATAAAAGGCTCTATCAATATTTTTTTTTCGGCTACTAAATTAAGTACCTCCGGATACAGTTCAGGTTTACATCCCCAGGTTCCGATTAGTTTTGAATCGAAAGCCATAAGGTTACTTAAGCGAACTTCGAGTTTATCGAGTGTGAAACCTACTATTGATACACTCGAAGCAAAAGTCATTAGATTGAATGCAAGTTCCTGACCTGCTTTTGTTCCGGACATTTCAAATATTTTCCAGCAATATGGGGAAACCCCTGCATTTTTAGAAATTTCTTTTACTTTTGTTTTAATTTCTTTTATATCTAATCCTTTAATATTAATAACATGTTCTATTCCCAAATCTTTTACAGATTGAAGTTTAACATCATCTATATCAAGCGCAAGTACAACACCACCGAATACTTTTGCAATTTGTGCTGCGTAAATTCCGATTCCTCCTACACCTATTATTATTGCCAAATCGTTTTTTTCAAGTTCTGATTTTTTTACAACCTGATAAGGGGTTGATACTGCATCCGCAATCACAGCAAGATGTTCCAATGGAAATTTTGTTAATACTGAATCGGGAACCTCGCATAAATATTTCGAAGGAATTTTTATATGAGATGCAAATCCTCCGTTAAAATCATTACCCGGCATTTTCTGATTCTGGCAGATATTGCTTCGTCCGCGTTTGCATAAATCGCATTCTCCGCAAGGTAATACAGCGGGAATAATAACATTTTTATTAATCCATTTATCACTTCCTTTTATTACCTTTCCGCTTATTTCGTGCCCGAGTGTAAGAGGTAAAGAATGTTTTGTTTTCACTCCATAATGCCAAAAGCTCAAATCTGTATGACAAACCCCGCAGCCGGCAACTTTAACTAATACCTCAGAATCATTTAGTTCAGGAAAATCCTGTGTGTTTAATAAAAATTCCTTACCTTGCTCAGTCATTTGATATGAATGCATTTTCATATTATTCATCTTAAATTAAAAAATATTATATTTTACCCGAAGGTTACAAATTGCAATTTTCTAGTAATATTGCTGTTCCCTGTCCTCCTCCGATACAAGCAGAAACAATTCCGTATTTTACTTTACGTAAATTCATTTCCCTGGAAATTGTTAATGTTAAACGAATTCCTGATGCCGCAAGCGGATGACCGATAGCAATGCTTCCTCCGTTAACATTTACTTTGTTTCTGTCGAGGTTTAATTCTTTTTCGCAGGCAATATATTGTGCAGCAAAAGCTTCATTTATTTCGAATAAGCCAATATCATCTATTTTCAATCCTGTAATTTCAAGAATAAGATCAATTGCAGGAACTGGTCCAATTCCCATATATTTTGGATCCACACCGCAGGATGCCGCTGCAATAACTTTGGATAATGGCTTGGACGCAGAGATTGAAGCAGAAGAACTAATGATTACCGACGCTGCACCATCTACTATTCCGCTTGAATTACCCGCAGTTTGTACTCCGTCTTTTGTAAATGCAGTTGGAAGTTTCTTTAATGATTCTAAAGTTGTTGCACCGTACATTTTCGTCAAAGTTAAAGTTCTCCGCATTTTTTGGTAATCTGACAACCCTGGTTTTCAATCCGTCAATTTCAAATTTTGTGAAGTTAATGAAAGATTTCACCGTCATAAAAACCATTATTCCTCGCTTCAATGCTTTATCATGAGATTGTTTTGCAAATTCATCAACTTCAGCTCTTGAGATATTATATTTTTGAGCGAGATTTTCAGCTGTAACTCCCATCGGGTAACCTGCAAGCAGTATCGTCAAGCGCTTCCCAGAGCATATCTTTGAATTCGGCTTTTCCGAGTGCATATCCCAATCTGTTTCCGAAACAAACCGTCGGAGCCAAAGTCATATTTTCAGTTCCGCAGCAAAGAACATTCTCGGCTTTGCCAAGTGTAATTTGTTCACTTGCCGTGACAATAGTTTCGAATCCCGAGGCGCAAATTCTCTGCACCATCAGAGTCGGCACTTCCATTGCTACTCCGCTGTATAATGCATATATGCCTTGGCAGGAAATATGCGTCCGTCGAAGCCTGACCAATATTTGCAACTATAACCTGATGTATGATATCAGGATTTAAAGAGGTTTTTTCAAATGCACCTTTGCAGGCGTATATTCCCAAATCCGTTGGAGAGATTCTTCCGAGTGTTCCGCAAAATTTTCCGAAAGGTGTACCGTGCACCTCCTATGAGAAAAATATTGTCAAAAATTATTCCGACACCTTTTTTCTTATTATGATATGCTTTCATAAATTATTATCAAGGGTTAAGATTTCCTGGTCTGATTTTTCCAATTTATTAAGAAAACTTTGTTTCGCAATTAATGCAGCGCCGAAAGCAACTATGTGCTGCGGCTTTTCAAGTATCTGGATTTCCTGTGACAATTTTTCCTCAAGCAGTGTTTTAAGATAAGGGTGATAAGCAATCACACCGCCAATCATATATGAATTTACGGAAGTGTCAACTCTCAGCCTTGCGACTTTATTTGCCAAGGATATATAAATTCCTTTCGAAATATCCTGAATTGAGACTCCGTTAAAAAGCCAGCTCATTATTTCAGTTTTTGCAAATACTGTACAGAAACTATTTAATTCTTTATTAAAATCTGATTTTGATGCAAGGTCGCTCATTTCGGAAATATTCAAGTTTGACCTTTCTGCTACTTCACTAATAAAAGAACCTGTTCCTGCCGAACATTTGTCGTTTAAATAAAAATTATCAACGTTATTATAATCATCACAGCGAATAATTTTAATATCTTCACCGCCAATATCTATAATATTCTTCGGACCGCTAAAATATCTTGATACACCCATAGCAGCACAATTTATTTCAGTTTTAACCAAATCAGCTTCGTAAAAATGTTTTCTACCGTATCCTGTTGCGCAGCTATATTTAATTGCGTACTCTGATTTCATTGCTTCGAGAACGTGACGGAGAGCAATTTTATCCCTGTTTACTGTTTTTAAGGCAGAAGTAAAGACTATTTCATCGTTGCCGTCGATAACTGCAAATTTTATAAACGCAGAGCCAAGGTCAACTCCGAGAAAATGTTCACCGCTTTTCAATGGTGACAAGTTTCTGTCATGACTCATTTGAATTTGGTGTGTGTGTTTTTTTACTACCGTATTTGATGATAATATGGCGCCCGTAGACAGAGTATTTTTCTGAGTGATAGCTTTTACCATATTGGTCAGGGCAAGATTCAAAGATGTTCTGATATAGTGTTTTCGTCCGTATTCGACAAGTTTACCGTTCATATAATCTATTTCCGTTTCCCTGTTATTCATCAAATCAACCGCGAGGGAAGGGAAGTGGTTGCCTGCTTTTTTAAAATAGCGCATTGCTATTCTCATAAAATCATCCTCGAATTTAATTTTCTCTGCTTCTGCAACTTCAAGACCTTCCTGAATAATCACCTCAACAATTTCTACAGTATCCGAAATCTGCATGGCTTCACGGATGGTCAGTTTTCCGATAGCGCATATCGGACTTAAAGCTGCATTTAAAATATTTTTTTCCCAGACTCTTTTTATTATTTCAAAAGAGTGAATTGTTTTTGTTTCTAAATCAACTTCATTAAATTTCTGTGCGATGAAATTTGCTTCATCGGCTTTACTATCATCCATTGAGGCAATGTAATTCGGGGGATTAAAAAATGTTACTTTAACAACATTCGGTGCATTCAAATTACCAGCAAAATTGATAACCATTCGCAGTGTTTTAGATTCACCGAAAACACTGGCAAGAATTTGCTCGGCGTCCAAACCATTCTGGGCGCTTACAACGCAAAGATGATCACTTTTAAGTTTAGCGGTTTCCTTTAATATAGATGATAACTGATAGGTTTTTAAAGCAAATATTATAATATCGAGATCTAGCTCTTTTAATTCATTTAAATTTGAATATACATGTTCAAAAAAACATTGTTTAATAATTGCATCTTCGAGTTTTACACCCTCTTTCCTGATAAGGTTTATTTTAATTTTATCATTATCACATATTGCTACGTTGCAGCCTGCCTCTTTCAGGTGAACTGCCGTAATCATTCCTACAGGACCTAAACCTACAACTCCGATTTTATAATCTTTCAGAGTTTCTTTTTTAATCTCATCCATAATAACTTTAGTTAAATTTTATGAATATGTTCTTTTTGTTTCTATTTGTTCTAAAAAGGTTTCCATTTTATTAATCGTCTGACCTTCCGAATAAAACCTTAAATCGTTCAGGTCGCCTTCTATTACCATTACCGGAATATTAAGTATCTCTTTTAATTGTAAAGGTAATCCAAAACGGGCATTTGAATTATTAAAACAAGTTTTTGAATCATGGAATAACATACCATCAATCTTGAATTCCTCAATCCATTTTTTAAAAAATTCTGTTTTGGCTTTCTCACTTCGGTTGATAAATATTTTTGTATAAGCTAAGGCAGATGATTCAAATGGTTTTTCTTCGTCGAAATCATCGAATATCCAGCTGTTGCAA
This sequence comes from uncultured Ignavibacteria bacterium, assembly GCA_963806045.1. Classification (GTDB taxonomy): domain Bacteria; phylum Bacteroidota; class Ignavibacteria; order Tepidaquicellales; family Tepidaquicellaceae; genus DATCHW01. The sequence continues at coordinate 36,658 of CAWDWP010000002.1, forward strand.
TAGGTAGAAGCTGCAACAATAGCATTATTCTGAATAAAAAAATCTGATAATGTTCTAATGTTTCCCCATATCGGCATTCCATCCCAGAATAACCTGATATTTTCTTCCTGTAAGAACACCTGTTTTATTTTCAATGTTCTGTTCAAGTTCTGTAAGCAGAATCTGATAATAATCTTTTGCGATTTGTGTTCCTCGCAGTACTACAATCGGACCCATATGTATTATTCCGTTAAAAAAACCTATAGGGGCAGGAGTCGCCTTTGCTGTATTTAAAACTTTCTGCCATAAAAGTGTTGCTTCTTTGCTGAGTTTTAGAACTTCCTTAAACTTATCAATGTCGAATTTATTTCCTGATGCTTTTTCGCATTCAGGAATAATACTTTTAAATTGAGTTACAACAATTATCTATATCAGCTTGTGTAACTTCATCCAAATAACGCGGTGGGTTAATTCCTGCTATCGGACATTTGTAATAATTTGCATAATAATGTAAACCAATCCTGAACTTCCCTGCATTGGTTTGTATTGTATACTATTATATCGGGTTTTGGTATACTTTCCAGACCGTAATGTTTTTTAAGGGGTGTTTCCTTTTTTAAAAAAGCACCTATATCACTGGTTGTGTATGAACAAATTTGATTCGAATAGCCATGCATCTGTGCTACAGGAATATAGTCAACAGAACCGCGCGTTGCACCTATCAATGCTCCGTGATTTTCAGGAAAATACACTTCAAATCCGAACGAACGAAGAAGCTCTGCGGGTCCTACACTTGTACACCAGGCAATCTTTTTCTCTCCGGTTCCCATACTGATAAAGTAATTTTTCATTACTTCCTTCAGTTTCGTTGTCGCTTCAATTGTATACATAACTTAATAAATTATTTGAAATACAAAATATTATTAATCGTCTATTATTATTACATATGCATTTTCATATCCATCTTCCGGAGATTCATAGAGTTTTTCAATATATGTTCTGTAAATACTTTTTACCATGTTTGGAGCCATTTTTAATGAAGGAGTGAGTGTTCTGTTATCAACTTTCAATTCTGAATCAATAAGAACCGCAGATTTAATTCTTGCAAATTTCTGCTTTAAACCATTATTTACATTTGCAAGACAGCCTTTCAGGCATTGCGCAAGTTTATCTACACCTTCAGGACAAATGCAATTATCAATTTTTAAATCACTATAACTTGTTATTTCATTCATCAGTCTTTTATTTGGGAAAATAAGAGCCACCGGATAGCTTCTTCCGCTTCCTTCAACAAGAGCATATGAAACAAAATGACATTTTCCTGTAATTAATCCCTCTAATTCTGTTGGTATAACTTTTTCAGCATTTAACAATTTAAAAATTCTGTCTTTTCTTGTAATAAGTTTAAGACCGGTTTCAGTTATTTCGCCGATATCCCCCGTACAAAACCATCCTTCTTCATTAAATGCTGCTTTGTTAGCCTCTTCGTCATTGTAATAACCCTTCATAACATTCGGACCTTTTACCAGTATTTCATTGTCTTCAGGTGCCAGTGCAATCGTAACTCCTGGTATAGGTTTACCGATTACTCCGGGCTCTCTTTTAACATTAGAATCTGTTAATGTACAGCAGGGTGATGTTTCGGTTAAACCCCATCCTTCCATGACAGCAATTTTCCTTCGTTCAAACTCATCCGAAATATGTTTTGGCAATGGAGCTGCTGCTGTAAATACAAATTTTAAATCTGAGTGGAAAAATAAATCTTCTGCTTCATTGTTTTCCCGTGTAATATCCATAAGCTGCTGATATATCAGCGGAACACTAAAAAATAATGTAGGTTTAACTATTTTCCAGTTTTCAAAAATAATATTCGGGTCAAGTCCATTGCTTGATTCCAGTGAAAGCAGTGCACCATTTGATAAAGCTGTGAACAATTCAAAAATACCTCCAAAGCTGTGATGCCAGCGTAAGTAGCTTAAAAATCTGTCATTTTCATCAACGTTCCATAGATCTTTTAACGCTGCTTGTTGAGAAAGTATATTTCCGTGTGTTAGCTGGACACATTTCTGATTACCCATTGTTCCGGAAGTGTACATTTTAAGGCATATATCGTCCGGGGAAGCATTGAAATCCAGAGTAAAACCATTAGCACTTTTCTCAATTAAAAGTTCAGAAAATTGTATCAGATTCGGATAGTTACTATTAATTATTTTATCGAAGATAATTATTTTCTTGAGATTGAGCCTGGAAGATATTCTGCCAAGCTGCAATTCGTCGCCCACGGCTAAAAAATCCGCATCAGATTGCTTTATTAATAATTCTGCAATTTCTTTGTTGTAATTAAAAAAGATAGGAATAGCTATCCCGCCTGACGCCATTACTGCAAGCTCAAGCAAGAGCATTTCAATTCTGTTTTTCGAGAATATTACCATCTTTCCGTTTTTTGAAAAGCCAATGCGCGTAAGGTTATATGCTATAGTTTCAACTTTATTATAAAAATCACCCCATCTTATTCCTTCGTATTTACCATTAATCTTTTCCTGAAATCCAATCCTGTTTTCAAAACGATTGGCAATGTCATAAAGCATCACTCCAATGTTTTGTTTTACATTTTTTAAACTTCGATTAGATTCAAGAATTTGCATTAATTAAATATACTTAATATTTTTAAACTCCATTTTAGTCAAGTATTTTATTTGTGATTTTACTCTTTTTCTTATTTAATAAATTAAATCTGTGTCCGCTCCATAGTGCCGCACCTATAGCACCTGCATAAATTGAATCCGGATCAGAAAATATTTCCCATTCATATTTGTTCTCGATTGCAAGTTCCTTAATTGCCTGAACCATACCTTTGTTTAAAGCCATACCGCCGGTAAGCATTATCGGGGAGTCTGCCTTAAGCGAAGAAAGTAATTTTACAACTCTGTTAGCAATAGAAAGATGAATTCCTTTTATAATGTTTGTTGTGGAAATTCCCCTGGAAACCATATTGATTACATCCGTTTCCGCAAGTACGGCGCATATGCCGGAAGGTGTTTCCGGGTTTTTTGAGTTCAAGGATATTTCCCCAACCTCTTCAATGGCAAGTCCGAGATACCTGGATATATTTTCTATAAACTGTCCTGAACCGGATGCGCATTGACCTGTCATCTTATAATCAAGTACTCTTCCCTGATTATTAATTTTTATAGCTCTGACGTAAAGTGCGCCCATATCAACAACAGTAAGAACTTCCGGATTAAAAAATAGTCCTCCTTTTGCATGTGTCGTCATACTATAAAAATGACCCGTTTTTCGATTTACCATTTCACCTTCACCGGTTGAGGCTAAGTAACTTATATTCTTAAAGGTTAGTCCGTTTCGTTTCAACATAATATTAACCATATCATCGGATAGTTGGGTGGGGTTTCGTTTTCTGACTTTTTCCGAAATCTTATCAACTATTACTGGTTTATCAGAATAAGAAAGTAACACAGCTTTTATATAACTGCCCCCGACATCTATTCCAAATGTATATATATTATTTTCTTTCATAAATTCTTATTCTCTTTTTAATTGTTTACCTTTGTTTTCGCAGAAGGTAGTTCTATGTTTATATTTCTTCTTGCAAACATCGCTCCCCCAAGAGCTCCCATAAAAATTGAATCGGTATGCACATTTATTTTTAAATCGTTTCCGTAATTTTCCCGCACCAAATCTGATACATATTTTAGCACGGCGTTATTTCGTGCAACACCTCCTGTAAATGTAAACTCGTTTCTTACACCGCCTGACCTTGCAATTAATGACATTGCCCGCATAACTATTGCCCTGTGCAATCCTGCTAAAATATCATTTCTTTCTTCACCGATATTCAGAAGTTCTCTGAGCTCTGCTCCTGCGAAAACCGTACAGGTAGAGCAGATATTAACTTCCTTTTCTGCTTTTAAAGCAGATGTGCCAAGTTCATTTAACGAAATATTTAATTCATCTGCTATATAACCAAGATATCTGCCGCAACCTGCAGCACAGCGGTCATTCATATAAAAACTTGTAACTAATCCAAGACTGTCCACCTGTATTGCTTTCGTATCCTGTCCTCCTATATCAAGAACTGTTCTGGTTTTCGGGAATATTGCGTGAGCTCCGAAAGCGTGGCATAAAATTTCGGATTTAATGCAATCTTCGGGAAAAGGAAGCAATGCTCTTCCGTAACCTGTTCCAACCATATTTGAAATATGAATATCATAATCAGCGACCCTGTCAATATGTTCTTTAAATGTATCTGTTATTTGATTATAATTTCCTTTAAGCAAATTCATTTCAGCATCAAAATTTACACTAACTCCATCTGCAGCAGTATCAGCCAAACCATTATATTTTACATCAAGCAGTTCCATTGCTTCATAAACAAGTTCTTTAAAATTAAATTCAAACATGTTGTTTTCAACCGGTGTTATGCTTTTATCAAATGCAAGCATAAGGGGTTCGAAAAATATATTGTCTAATTTTTTTACCTCTATTGAATATTTTTCATTTACCACATCACGGAAAAATTGGCTTTTGGACCCGAGATTACCAAAAATATATTCATCTCTGATAAACGGTTCGATAAACGAAATTATCCTTTGGATTATATCAGTGAAAAGTTTTTTATCCTTGAATATTTCAGACGATTCAATCGTTGAGTTTAACTGTTTATGTAAGTGACTAAGTCTTCTTTTGAACTGCAGAAACTGAAAAGCGGATTCTATGTCATTTAAATATTTTTCATAAACCGGTTGTGCAATTACCTCTGTCTCAAGTATTTTCTTTAAAAGGCTGAATCTCGCATCATAAATAGCTTCCTGTCTGGCAATATCTGCAGCAACTTTATAATTCGCTCTTGTATTTGTAATACCTCTCCCGATAATTTCATCTTTTTCATTGATGATTATGGCTTTTGATGTTGTAGAGCCGAGGTCTATGCCAAGGTAATATTTGCTCATAAACTAATTTGTAATTATTTTTCTTTGATTTAGCATCTGGAAAAATGAATCTAGACGGTTTTTAATATTTGAATAAGAAAAATATCTGGGGTCAACAAGGTCAGATTCAATAAATCCTACGGGAATTTCAAGTTTTTCTTCTATCTCTCTCATCATAATAAGTTGTCCTGCAGAAAATGAGTTACAGCTTTTTATTGAATTAACCAATAAACCGTCTGCTTGATAATCTTTTATACTTTTCATTAATAATTCAATCCTTTGTGGAAGATTAAGATTTGTATAGCATTGCATGCAGTATTCTCCGAGACTTTCTAAAGGACGTTCCGGGTCGTGGCGGAATCCCATATCATACACTCCTCCCACTTTTGTATAAGAAGATGATACTATCACAGCTCCGTGGTCGTAAAATAATTTCCAGAACTCACGGAAACTTGTCCAGTTGGGAGGACCTTCTACTACTAATCTTATTTTTTCTTCGACTTCACCTTCGGGAGTAATTGGTCCGAGTTTATTATCTACGCGCACCATAATTTCTTTGTATAGTTCCTCATAATATCTTACAGCTTCAGGTGTTCCTCTGAAACCAATGTTTATCGGACCAATATAATAAACACCGGCAAAGTATGCATCAATCGGGGATGGCCTGTTTTTTGTTGTATCAAATATTTTTACAATTAAATCTTCAACTTTTACAGATTCTCTTATAGTTTGTTTTAATTTATTCTCGTCAAATTTCTTTCCTGAAACTTTTTCCATTTTCGGAATTACATCTTCCTTCAACTGCTTAACCATATATTGTGTCATTTCAGGAGTTATTTTTCCATCTTCCTGATATGGGGTATGCAGCATTGCTACGGGAACTCCGGGATAAAGTCTTTCCAGATTTTCAAACCATTTCATAAAAGTAAAACATCCTGTGTAACTTAACAGAAGTAAATCAGGGTCGGGAAGTTTTTTCCCGGTCGGTCCTATATTTCCGTTTAGCATCATTCCTATATCGCATTTCACATAAGTGCAAACATCCTCAAAGTGTCCGTATCTTTCTGCATCACGAATATAATTTCCGGAAATTTTTCTCATCCCTGACTGAAGAGCATTTATTTCAGGATAGACCGGAAGCATATCAAATGCCCTGATAAGCTCAGACAAATTTCCGGGAACGAATGTGTAAACAACTTTCTTTCCCGTCTCTTTTGTTATACTCAAATCGTCGAGTAAACCGCCAATCATCTCCTTCTGGAGAATCATGCTTTTTTCTTTTGCTACTTCCTGAGACATCTATTAAATTTTAATTTATTTCTTCCCAAAGTTTTATTGAATCTGCAAATGCCCCCACCTGTTCTTTAATCACTTTAAACTGTCCTGTGTTCTCACCAAACTGAAACATAATTTGTCTTATATTGTTACTTTCACATGCTTGCTGAAGAAGCGGAATATCAAGGAGTGCAGGGTCGCAGAAACTCGGAGCGGCAAAAATTACTCCGTCGGCATCAGAATCTTTTACGAGTTGAACTAATCTTTCACCTTTTGGCTTATTCACCGAATATACCGCTGAGGATAATGCACTCATGTTTAAATATGCTTCGGATAAAGCGGTCAGTGGGTCATCTGTATCGTCTTTTACATTGCCCTGAATCCATCGCGAGCCAAGTATCAAATCATCATTGACTATGTAACACCCTGCCAGTTCAATTGTTTTGATTAGCCCGACAGGAGGCTGTTCACAAAAAGCACCGTAAATAATAACTTTAATCTTATCTAAAGGTTCTCCTGTTTCTTTGTTAAGAAAATCTAAAACTATCTCGAGCATTTCATTATGTTCTTCGACTGTTATCACAGTACCTGCCCTTACAATGTGATAAAGCTCTTCATAAGTAAGCCGCCACGGAAATTCCCGTCTTAAATCATAAATAGATTTTATGAGTTGCCTGTTTTTATTGTATAAACTGATTGAGTGATTTAAATTTTCAGTTGTTAAATTTATTTTATTAATCTCAAAAATATATTTCAGGATATGTTTCATCTCCTGATTATAAAATGTGCCTCCGATATGCGAATCAAAATTTTGAGGGAAATCAAGATACTTAACAAATTTCCCTTTTTTCAGAATTTGAAATATTCCGGAGAGATTTCGCATCACGTCGCAAATTGAAGGAAAAACGAATCCGTCAAATCCGTTCATATTTCCGTCTAAAGCCATTTCGATGATTCCTCGTCGGAATGTGACAAATATAAGACTGATAATAAGCGTCGCCTTTTATTATTTGTTTTCTGTCACCTGAACCGAAAATACCGACTGTTATTCCGTTTACGGCGTGTACAATTTCACGAGGGAAGTAGATTGGTGTATAACCAATAATTACCCTTGATGAATCTTTTGATTTCCAATTTTTTGCATATTCAAAATTCAAATCAAAAGAAAGAGCGCGAGCCCTTTCTAAGATGCTTTCAATGTTCTCCAACTTGATTGCCGTTTTATTTTGTTTACATGTACTTTTTAAAAACGTCACATATCGGATTTTTAACTCCGAAATGGAAGAAAATCAGATTTATTTGATTAAATTAAGCCAAAAAACCAGTTATCTTCAAATCAAACGTTAAGCAAACTAACTTTCACAGAATTAAATGTCAATCCCCATTTATGATAATCATATATATACTCATTTCATTATATATCACTATGATTAGAATAAATTATATTTAACTGATTACACTTTTATTTTATTCCACAGAATTAAGTATTTTTATTTTATACATTGAAAAGTATATTAAAAGATTCAATAATCAAATATGAATAATAAAAAATTAGCAATAGTTACCGGTGCGTCAAATGGAATTGGCAGAGCAATTTCGAAAAAACTCTGCGAAGATAATTTTATTATATTAGCCGTTGATGTTGACGAAATAAACGGGAAAAAACTTGCGGAGGAAAAAGGAAATGATAACATCCATTTTTATAAATGTGATATTCAGATTGAAGATGAAGTGAAAAAGCTTTTTATTTTTGCGAAAAAGGAATTTGATAATATTGATGTTGTTGTGAACAATGCTGGAATTATAAAAGATAACCTGATTCAAAACATGCCGTTCGAAGATTTCGACAAAGTTATTTCGGTGAACCTGAAAGGAACCTGGCTGATGTGCAAAGAAGCAGCGGTGATTATGAAACAGCAAAATAACGGTAGAATTATTAATATAGCTTCACGTGCCTGGCTTGGAAATCCCGGACAATCTAATTATTCAGCTTCAAAAGCAGGTGTTATTGGATTAACAAGGGTTTTAGCTCTTGAGCTTGGCAGATATAATATCTTCGTGAATGCAGTTGCTCCCGGCTTGATTGATACACCGCTTACAAAATCACTAAGCAAAGATGTTCTTCAAAAATTAATTAATGCACAACCCACAAAATCAATCGGCTTGCCGGAAGATGTTGCTCATACCGTTGCTTTTCTGGCAAACGAAGATACAAGGTTTATAACGGGGCAGACTATTTATGTCGACGGAGGAAAAAGTATAGGAGCAGGGATTTAAAATATGTTGAAAAATTTTTATTGAGGCAAATCAAATTAAATATTAATGATGTAAGTTATGAGTTCCTTGTTGATGAGCATGAGATGCTTGCCAATACTATCCGTAACCGAGCCGGGTTAACAGGAACAAAGCTCGGATGCGAGCAGGGGAGCTGCGGCGCATGTACGGTTTTGATTAATGATGTTCCGGCTTTAAGCTGCATCACTCCGGTCATCAAATGCGAAGGTGCAGAGATATTAACTATTGAAGCAATTGCGCAAAACGGAAAACTTCATAGACTGCAGGAAAAGTTTGTAGAAAAAGGAGCAATACAATGTGGTTATTGCACACCGGGTATGGTGATGTCATCTCTGGGTTTTTTAAAAAATAATCCGAATCCGACGATTAATGAAATTAAAGAATCAATTTCAGGAAATCTATGCCGGTGCACTGGATATAAAAAAATTATTGAAGCTATTTCGGAATACGCTTCAGAGATAAACGGAAAAAGTGTTAAACAGACAGAAGAAAGTAAAAATCCATTCTTAAAAGTCGGTAAACCCATACCGTACATTGAAGCAGTAAAAAAAGTAAAAGGTGAAGCTGATTATGCAGATGATATAAAAATAAAAAATTCTCTCTATTGTAAATTTTTAAGAAGTACACAAGCTCACGCAATTATAAAAAGCATAGATATCAGCGAAGCTCTAAAACTAAAAGGTGTAAGAAAAATAATTACGGGAAAAGATTTGCCGATTACATTCGGCGTTCTTCCTATTTCACAGGACGAAACTGCAATTGCTGTTGAAAAAGTTCGTTACATCGGCGAGATTGTTGCTGCAGTTGCAGCAGATACGCAAGAAATTGCTTCGGAAGCATGCAAACTCATTAAAGTTGATTATACACCTCTGAAAACTTTTTTTGAAATTGACGATTCGCTTGCTGAAATCAAAGATGAAGAAAAAATCCATTTACATTGCAGATATAATAATAACATACACAAAAAAGCTGAACTACGTTTTGGAGACCAGCAGGAAGGAATAAAAAATTCTGAGATTAGTCATAAACTGGAATTCAAATTTGAAGGGGTAAATCACGGCTTCACGGAACCTCACGCGGCAACTGCTTATTGGGATGAGAACGGACTTACGATAATATCTGCTACTCAGGTTCCGCATTATCTGCATCGTTATCTTGCAAAGGTTCTTGAACTGCCAATGAACAGGATTCGTGTTATAAAACCCTACCTCGGTGGAGGATTTGGCGGAAAGAGTGACCCGTTCCCGCACGAACTTATTGTGGCGCATCTGTCAAGGTTGACGGGAAGACCTGTAAGAGTGCGGCTTACAAGGGAAGAAGTATTTTTGACAAATCACGGAAGACACCCATCTAAAATGACTATGGAAGTAGGAGTCAATAAAGAAGGAAAACTAAATGTGATCGATGCGGACATACTAATCGATGGCGGTGCTTATGGAAGTTTTGGGGTTGTTACAACTTATTACAATGGAGTTCTTCTACAGGCACCTTACAAAATTGATAATTTCGGATTCAGGACAAGACGAGTTTATACAAATAAGCCGCAGTGTGGGGCTATGCGCGGTCATGGTGCAGTTAATCCGAGATTTGCAATGGAAAGCATGATCGATGAACTTGCACATAGAACAAAGATAGATCCTTGTGAAATTCGTTTTAAAAATTTTCTACCTTCAAATACCCTTACGGTAGGAGAATTCAGAATTACATCCAACGGAAGTGCTGAGTGTTTAACAGCTGTAATGGAAAAATCCGATTGGAAAAAACGACATGGAAAATTACCCTATGGAAAAGGAATGGGTGTAGCTTGCGGATTTTATATCAGCGGAAGTGCCCTTAAAATACACTGGAATGAATATCCTCAGTCTGTAGTGAATTTAAAGGTTGACCTTGATGGAAGAGTCCTTATCACGTCGGGTGCAAGCGATATCGGGCAGGGAAGCGATACAATGCTGGCAATTATTGTATCGGAAGTTCTTGGATTGAGTATCGAAAATATTTTTGTTGTCGCTGCCGATACATTCCTGACTCCAATTGACCTTGGGAGTTATTCAAGCCGTGTTACATTTATGGCGGGAAATGCCGCAAAAATGGCTGCAGAAAATCTAAAGAAACTAATTTTTGAATCAATTTCAAAACTGAAAAACATTCCTGTTGAAGAACTGAACATTTTTGAAGAAAGAATATTTTCAAATGACAGGACAATTGATTTAAGCTGGAAAGAAGCAGTTGAAATTGCTACAAGAAAAGTTGGGGCATTGACAGTTTCAGGCAATTACAATTCTCCAAAACTGGGTGGAAATTTTAAAGGTGCAGGTGCAGGATTGAGTCCGTCATATAGTTTCGGTGCAGTTATAGCAGAGGTAAAAGTTGATACTGATACGGGTGAAGTTAAAGTTACAAATATCTGGGGATCGCACGATTGCGGTAAAGCTATTAATCCGCTTGCCGTGGAAGGTCAGCTTGAAGGTTCCTGGCATATGGGGATGGGACAGGCACTCAGTGAAAGGATGAAATATTATAATGGACAACTGTTAAACCCGAATTTTCTTGATTATAAAATTCCAACCAGCGTTGATATTCCTGATATTGATACGACTATTATTGAATCAATAGACCCCGAAGGTCCATTTGGAGCAAAGGAATGCGGTGAGGGAGCAATACATCCCGTAATTCCTGCAATTGCAAATGCTGTCTATGATGCTGTCGGATACAGGATAACATCTCTGCCGATAAATCCTGAGGAAATATTAAACTTCATCAAACAAAAATCTAAGAATATTGATTAGTACAAAAAACATATATTTGAAACCGGATACTTTAAAATCGGTATTAAAATATGCCTCTCAAAATAAAGAGAGTTTCAAATATGTTGCAGGGGGGACTGATGTGTTTGCTAATCGTTTTCTTGGAAATGAAAGTTCGGATTGTTTCATTGATATCACCGGAATTAAAGAACTTATGGGGTGTGAAGAAATTAGTGGTTATTATAGAATCGGTACTTTAACAACTTTAAATAATTTGATTTCTAATCAGTTTATAAAAACCGAATTTCCGATATTAACAGAAGCGGCTAAATCGGTCGCTTCTCCTCTTATCCGGTATCGTGCAACAATCGGAGGTAATCTTCTGTGTGAAAACCGGTGCTACTATTATAATCAATCTGACTGGTGGAAAGATTCGGCAGGTTATTGTTTGAAATGTGAGGGTGATGTTTGCATTGCAACCGGAAGTAAAAAATCCTGCTATTCGGAATTTATTTCAGATACTGCCCCTGCTTTAATCAGCCTTGATGCGGAAATAGAAGTTATAGAATCAGGAAATAAAAAAAGAATCAAAATAGAAGATATTTATTCCTGTGAAGGCATTAATCCCAGAAAATTAAATAGTTCTGATTTAATTACTGCTATATATATCCCTCTGGGTATGAAGTATAAATCTGTTTATAAAAAATTAAGGACACGGGAAAGTTTAGAATTCACATCTCTTACTTCGGCGGCTACAACAAATAAAAACAAAAAGCTTAAAATTGTTTTAGCCGGTGTAGATTCCGGACCTGTTATTTATGAGGGAACAATTCATGATAACAAAGAAGAAATTTTAAAACATCTCCTTAAAAAAGCCCGCTCGATTGAAAATGATATGTACTCCAGGGAATACAGAAGAAAAATGATTAATGTATATCTTGATAAAAGTTTTGAGGAATTGGAAGTAAAGTAGAATATCAAACAATTATAGTATTATTCCGGCAACTTTATTTCTCAATTCAAGATCAGAATATTAAATTACTTTAATATATCACTTTTAACAAATGATGCAGCTTTATATTCTTCCATTAATGTTTCCATCAACTTCTTGACTGAAATAATTTCCTTTGTTTTGTATACATTTGCTCCCGCAAATGCAAAACCATGATCCAAATTTCCGGTTGATGCGTTTTGTAACGCAAATGCAATACAATAAGGAGCAGTTTTGTAATCGCATGTTATTATACAATGATAGGGGCATTTAAAAGGATGTTTCTTACCTTTCTCAACATTCTCCAGAAATTTATTCCTGATTGCTCTGCCCGGCATACCAACGGGACTTTTTATAATCATTACATCTTCTTCGTTAGAATCAATATATGTTTGTTTGAATTTAATTGATGCGTCGCACTCGTGAGTTGTAACAAAGCGTGTTCCCATCTGTACTCCTGATGCACCCATTTTAAGGAATTTATTTATATCGCTACCCGTGTAAATTCCTCCTGCTGCAATTACGGGAATTGTTTTATTAAACTTTACTTCGAATGGCTTAATAATTTTAATCACTGCCGGGATTAGTTTTTCCAGTGTATAATCTGAATTTTTTATTTGCTCTTCTTTGAACCCAAGATGTCCTCCTGCAAGTGGTCCTTCAACAACAACTGCATCTGGAGGGTAATTGTATTTCTCAGTCCAGTTTTTCGCAATAATGCCGGCTGCTCTCGCGGAAGAAACTATGGGAACGAGTTTTGTCTTTTCATTTTCTTTCAAAAAAGACGGCAGGTCAAGCGGAAGACCTGCGCCGGAAAATATAATATCAATTTTTTCTTCAATTGCGGTTCTTACAATATCAGCATAGTTTGATAATGCCCTCATTATGTTTACACCGATTATTCCTTTTGATAGTTTTCTGGCATTAGTTATTTCTTTTCTTAATACCCGGAGGTTTGCTTCAAGCCAGTTGGAATCTTTGTCAGGTTCCATAATACCAATTCCTGCAGTAGCAATAACTCCTATACCCCCCTCATTTGCAACGGCGGAGGCTAACCCGGATAGTGAAATTCTCACACCCATACCTCCCTGAATAATCGGGATTGTGGCTCTTAATTCACCTATTAATAGATCTTTGATATACGCCAATAAAATATTTACCTTGATTTATTTAAATAACTTAATAATGATATATAACAATTAACGTTATAAAATCGTTTTAATACAAAGTGCTTTTTTATCTTCCTTCAAAGATACAAATTGAAATGTCCCGTATCGAAGAAAATTCGATAATAAAATTCTAATTTATATTAAAAATTCTGACATAAGATAACACAATTATTTATTATAAATTAGTGAAAAAGTATTTTTGAACTTATTAGAATATTTTGGATTAATAATTAAGATTTTTCCACATATTGATTTGATTATATTCAAGTTATATAATTGTTCGTATATGTCATCCAAGATAATTAAGTTAATATTAATCTACCAAATATCATTAGTTATTAGCATATCGTTTGCGCAAGCATCAGATTTTGACAGTTCTAAACTAGATTATAATAAAATTTATTCTTTTGCTCTGGATGGTGATGCCGGGTTAGTGCTAAATTTTTTTCAGTCGATTGATACAGTTTTATTAAATGGAAAGGATAAAAACTTCATTTACCAGTTTAATCAGAGATTTAAGTTTAATGCAGATTTGAGTGGATATCTTGAAGAGCGAAAATCAACAATAGATGAATTATTAAAGATATTTAGCGATTATTGGAGATTATCTTTATTAGACAATTCGGGAAATTTTGAAAGATTATTGAGAAATAAAGTTACATCATATCTTGCTCAAATTTATGAACCATCGAAATTATTAAAAACTGACTCACCTGAAGATTCAATTAATTTCTTCCTGGAAAAATACTTAAATTCTTTGGGTCTCTATACTACCGGTTATGGAAAAACAGGTAAATATTATGATTTACTTGTCTGGAAAGAACAGCAGGATTCCATTTTCAATTTCGTACTGGGAGATGAAAATATTTCTGTTGATGTAATTTTTATGGATAAATTTGTAACTCTTGGCTGGGAAGAATATTCTACTTTGGGGAAATATTATCCCGGGGGATGGGCAACAAATAAATCACTATTTTGTGTTAAGTCTGCTTATGATATAAGCAGTGAAAATTTTTTAGTTAGTTATCTTGCTCATGAGGGCAGGCATTTCAGTGATTATAAATTATTCCCGAAATTATCAGGAGCCGATTTGGAATACAGGGCGAAATTAACGGAATTAAGTCTTGCAAAAAAATCTTTATTTGATATCATAAATTTCTTCATTAACAATGCAAATTATGAAAGCGAAAATGCCCACCCGGTAGCAAATTACTGTGTTATAAGAGCTTTATCCGGAATATTATTTAATTCGAATTTTGAAAATGATATTAATTTATGGAAAGATAAAAGTGTGGATGACATAAATAAATCCAGCCTTGATTTGTTAAAACAAAATACATCAGATTTAGAGAAAATCGGAGAAAATGTACAGAAATTCATTAAAAAATAAAATAAATATATTTAAACATGAAAAGTAAATTTTTTATTGCTTTATTTTTTTGTCTTATTAGTTCATTAAAAATTTATTCGCAGGAAGATAAACATCCTATTGATGTTTATCTGGATTCCTGCATGGAAATAAATCCTTCTACTGCTGGTATAGTGAGATGTACGGATGAAGCAATCAAAATGTGGGATAATGAACTTAATAAATTTTATAAATTATTAATTAAAACTCTTGATGGTGAATCAGTGAATATACTCAAATCCGCTCAATTAGAATGGATAGTATTCAGAGATAAAGAATTCACTAATATTGAAAATATTTTTTCCAGGAAGGAAGGAACGATGTATATTCCAATGCAGTTATTCGCTAGGCTTGAAATTATTAAAACCAGAGCACTTCAGCTTCAGGACTATTATGAACTTTTGACAGAAAATTAGTCGCCGATTATTTTCGCTCATAATTGGTTCAAATCAAATGGATAATTGAACAAGTTTTATTCAGATTAGATTTAACCAAACAATTTACTTTCTTGAAGAAATTCTCATTAACTATGCTTTTATTAGAACTTTATGCTTAAAAAATCTGTTATTTTGATAAACAGATTCTATCAAATTTATTAATCAAAAAATAATAACGATGACAGATAAGAAAATTATCGCTATCATTGGCGCAACCGGAGCTCAGGGTGGGGGACTTGCAAAAGCCATTCTGAATGATAAAAACAGTGACTTCACTGTAAGAGCAATAACACGGAATATAAATTCCGAAAAAGCGACAGCACTTGCCGAACAGGGTGCTGAAGTTGTTTCTGCTAACTTAGATGATTTAAATAGCCTTATAAAAGCATTCGATGGAGCTTATGGAGTTTATTGTGTTACAAATTTCTGGGAACATCTTTCACCTGAAAAGGAAATGGAACAGGCATTAAATATGGCGAAAGCTGCCAAAGCTTCTGGTATAAAACACGCAATATGGTCAACTCTTGACGATACAAGAAAGTTTATTCCTTTAAGCGATAATCGTATGCCAACACTGATGGGAAAATATAAAGTTCCTCACTTCGATGGCAAAGGAGAATCTGATCACTTTTTCACAGATGAAGGAGTTCCTGTTACAATACTCCAAACTGTATTATATTGGGATAATTTTATTTACTTTGGAATGGGACCTAAAAAAGGACCCGACGGGAAATTGAGTATTACATTACCAATGGGTGATAAAAGACTGTCCGGCATAGCTGCTGAAGATATAGGTAAATGCGCCTATGGAATTTTCAAGAAAGGAAACGAGTATATCGGGAGAACCATTGGAATAGCCGGTGAACATTTGAAGGTAAATCAGATGGCAAAAATTTTCTCAAAAATATTAAGTAAAGAAATTCATTATAATGATGTGTCACCTGATATTTACCGTAAGTTTGGTTTTCCGGGCGCTGATGACTTGGGGAATATGTTTCAGTTCTATAGAGATTTCGAAGAGAGTTTTGTAGCTTCGCGAAGTGTTGATTTATCCAGAAAACTTAATCCTGAATTACAATCGTTCGAAGAATGGTTAACAAAAAACAAAGATCGAATTCCACTAGAATAAATCTTTCGTTCGTAAATCAGGATAATTTACTTTAAATTGGTTTCTTTTGCAAACCTAGCAATAATATTTTTTGAAAAAGGTGAATCAAAATCTGATAACCTTTCCGGATGCCATTGTATCCCGATCATAAATGCTTTGTTAGTTTTATCTTCAAATTCTATTCCTTCGATGATTCCATCGGGAGATTTTGAATTAATGATTAGTCCTTCTCCCGGTCTGTCAATCGCCTGATGATGTGAACTTGTTACGTCTCCTGTTTTTGATTTTACAATATTTTTTAATAGCGTATCATCTAATATGTTAATACTATGAATTCTATTCTCTACATCTGAAATTTTCCTATGGTTAACATTCCTTTGTGTCTCGAGGTCAAATATAAGATTCCCTTTGCAATGCACATTAATCAGTTGACAACCACGGCAGATTCCAAGTATAGGGATTTTATTATTAATAGCTCTCTCAAGTAGATTAAGTTCAAATCCATCTCTTTCCGGAATATAGGTGCCCTTTCTTTCAGATGGATCCCAGTCAAAATAAATTTCCGGATATATATCCACTCCCCCGGTAAGTATTAATCCTGAACAATCGTCCAATTTACTTAAGTCATTTTTATCTTTATAATCCAGAATAATATATTGAGAATTGAAATATTCCAACCACGCAATATATTTATCCCACCCTGTATCGGATTTCGATATGCCAATTTTCATCGATATTTAATAAGTTTACTAAAAATTAATAAATATTACCTCAATTAATAAGTGAAATTATCTTAAAATTATGAAATTTCTTAAAAAATACCTCCAAATAAATAGTTCAAGATTTTCCATTTTAAAATTATGTAGTAATTTTTATGACACTAAAATCCTAATCCTTATTATATACAGAAATATAATTTATGACAATATTTGCAGGAAGTTAAAAATACATAAAATTAATTTTAGAATAAAGAAATGATAATAATTTGTTAAATTATGATGACTATCATAAAAATAACTACTCCGAATGGATTAGTCTCTTTTTCATCTATAAGGACTATATTTTTTTAAGTTAATCATTATTAAATTGTAAATATTTAAAAGTAAAGGGTGCGCAAAAATGGGAATGCATTGTATTTTTTAAATATATTATTGAAACATTTATAATTTTTAAAATATATAAATTAATATTTAAGGAGTTTATATGGGGAATAATAAAATCAAAGGAAATTCAGTTTTGAGTGTTTTTAAAGTTCCATGGATCATTGATACTCAAAATGAAAAAATAAATGCGAATTATTATAATTTACAGCATTTATTCGAGAGTGAGTTATTCATAAAAGACCCGGAATTTGATTCAGAAGCATCTCAGCAAATAAAATCCTTGTACCAATATGCTTTAAAAATATCCAATGGAATATATGAACCTGAAGAACTACTTCATGATACTTTCATCAGGGCTTTCCGGTTTTATAATAAACATAATAAACAAATTGAATTTGAGTCTTGGCTTAAAATGATAATGCGTAATCGTTTTATCAATCGATACCGTAAACTGAAACAAAGCACGAATGAAAAAAATCAGGAATTAGAGATACTAAAAGAAAACATTATATCAAATTTAATAAACCCACTGTTAGCTGAGAATAATGAATTTCTTGCATTGTTAGATCTCGAAATAATTAAAATTATTGCTTCATTTCAGAATGAATTTAAATCTGTAATTATACTTAAATACATAGAAGGATTCAATGAAGCAGAAATTTCGATTTTAATGGATTATTCAATAGATGAAGTTAAAGGTATTTTATTGGTAAGTAGAAATTATCTCCAGGGGAAACTCATTCATTTTGATAAATATTTTGAATTCGCAAAAGTAATTAAGTTAAATAAATTAAAAAATACTGAACTTGTTCAAAAATCTGTAAACATGTAAATAAAATACTTGGTTTGCAAATTTCCACCCTTTTTGACCCGCTTATAGTTCCATAATAATCTCGAATGTTTATTCAATGTTTTTAAATGCGATTAATACTTATATTTAAATGATGAAAGTACTTCTGGTAGCAAGCCCGAAAAATTATTTCGGAGTAGATATGTTTTTCAGAATTCCCAATTTGGGACTGTGCTCTATTGCAGGAAATATCGATAAGGATCTTGCGGATGTGTATGTGCTTGATTTACTTGTCTCGGGTAGAAACCCTGAAAAATACTTTACTAGTATTATTAAAAAAATGAATCCTGATATAATAGGGTTCAGTTCCATGATTTTTCAGTTTAAACAAATGCTATCTTTAGCAAAGTTGGCTAAATCCATATTACCGAATGTGATTGTTGTTTTCGGAGGTTATTATCCTACAATAGATTATGATGTGATAGCAGAAAAAGATGAGATGAGGTATATAGATTTTCTAATTAGAGGGGAAGGTGAAATTTCATTCAATGAATTTCTAAAAGCATATAAAAATACAGGTGATTTCAGCGCAGTTCCGGGTCTTTCTTATAAAAATAATGGCACCGTTATTCATAATCCTTCCAAATGTCTTGCAAATCTCGATGAAATGAAATTCCCCAACCGAAGAGCAAGATTGATAACAAAAGGATTTCATTGCATGGGATTCAAAGCAGATGTGATTGAAACATCAAGGGGTTGTACGTACGATTGCAATTTTTGTAGTATCGGAATGATGTATGGAAAATCGTATAGGAAATATAAATTCGAAAGAGTTTTAGATGATATCAGAGATGCAAGAAGTCTCGGTGCGAAAGCCCTGATGATGACGGATGATAATATAACTCTTGATGGAAAACGATTCAAAGAACTATGTGAAGCAATAAAAACTTCGGGACTTAAAGATATAAAATATCTTCTTCAGGCAAGCATCAGCGGAATAAAAAGAACTCCGGGGCTCGTTAAAGCAATGGCTGATGCAGGGATAAAATGGGTATTTCTTGGAATCGAAAATGCCCTTGAGTCTGCATTGGAATCGATGAACAAAGGAAATCAGTTTGAAATTGCTGATACCGTTGAAGTTATAAATGAATTAAGAGCTAACAAGATTATAGTAATAGGAGGATTCATTTTAGGTAATCCTGATGATAATGAACAATCATTACTCGCAAATTATGAATTTGCGAGGAAGTTGAAAATTGATTTGCCTGTATTTAATACTATTACACCTTATCCTAAAACTCCGATAAGGGCTGAACTGCTGGAAATGGGATTGATAACAAATCCTGATGATTACACCCGTTATGATTGCTGGGAAGTGAACGTAAAGACTAAACACTTGTCGACAGAGCAGATTTATAAAATCAGGGATAAAATGAATACCCGTTATCCGGTAAAATCAGGTTCTATTTTCAATTTAATGAAAGAATTTCCGGCATATTTTGCAAAGTTGATTCCTAAATGGATAATTATAAAACCATCTGATGTTATAAAAGTCGTTTATCACGGGTTTACTAAATCCCCACCACTGAATAATTTATAATCGTTCTGATAACTCCACTGCAACATTCGATTATAGATTTAATCAATTATATGTCTTAAACTAATTTAAACTTGAAATTTATAATCTTAACAATTAAGTTTATTCTAAAGATACTATCGTAATCTAAATGGTATTTAATAATATATTTTAAAATACAAATTGAATATTTAATTATATAATTAATATGAAATTATTAACTATATGAAGCTGGCATTTATAGGGACATATCCACCTCAGAAATGCGGTATTGGTACATTTACAAATAACCTCCTGAAATCAATTGCTGAAAACTTGGGCTATGAAAGTTTGTTTCCGAATATTTCAGTAATTGCAGTAAGTGATATGGAACAGGATTATAATTATCCACCTGAAGTGACATTAGTAATTAACCGGAGTAACCAGCGTGATTATATAAGTGCGGCAAAGTATTTAAATTATAATAATTTTGATGCTTGTATTATTGAACACGAATTCGGGATTTTTGGAGGTGAAAGCGGAGTATATATACTCTCGCTTGTAAGCAGACTTGAAATTCCACTTATTGTAACATTTCATACAGTCATTAAAGAGCCTACGCACGTACAAAAAGTGATTGTTCAGGAATTAGCGAAGAAGTCCCATAAGATAATCGTAATGAGCAAAAGAGCAGTTGAATTTTTACTAAATATTTACAAAGTTTTAGGCGATAAAATTAAAATTATCGAACACGGCGTTCCTGTGAGCAAAGGATTCCGTACAGATGCTATACGTGAGAAATTTAATTTCGGGAATAATATTGTACTCTTCACTTTCGGTTTATTAAGCCGGAATAAAGGTATTGAAACGGTTATAAAAGCTTTACCTGCAATTGTTGAAAAACATAAAAATATTCTATACATCGTCCTTGGAAATACTCACCCAAGTGTTTTAAGACACGATGGAGAGGAATACAGAGAATATTTAATTAGATTGGTGAAAGAGAACAATCTTGAAAAATATGTTTACTTTTATAAGAACTTTATACCTGAAGAGCAATTGATGGAATATTTATATGCAATTGACATCTATATCACACCATATTTGAACGAAGCTCAGATAACAAGCGGAACATTGTCCTATGCTATTGGAGCCGGTACAGCTGTGATTTCAACTCCATACTGGCATGCACAGGAACTTCTAGCAGATGGGAGAGGATTGCTTTTTGATTTTCACGATCATGAACAACTTACTAAAATACTTCTTGATTTACTTGATAATCAACACAAAATTGAGACACTTCGCGAAACCGCGTATGAATATGGACATAAACTCAGGTGGCCAAAAATCGGTGCTATTTACCTCATCGTTATAAAAGAAGCAATAAGTAAATTTGCATATCTTCAAAAAGAAAAGCAGACCATACTAGATCCGCTTTTATTGCCGGATTTTTCTCTCGAACATATAAAAAATCTTACTGATGATACCGGCATTGTTCAACACGCTAAGTATGGAATCCCTAACCTGAAAGAAGGGTATTGTTTGGATGATAATGCTAGAGCACTATTAATGGTCACTATGGAATATTATACAAGAAATTCTAATGAATCTCTCAATCTGATGCCAATTTACCTCAGTTACATTCATTATATGCAGAATGATGACGGGACTTTCAAAAACTTTTTAAGCTATAACAGAAATTATCTTGACCAAGTAGGCTCTGAGGATTCATTCGGGAGAACAATATGGGCTTTGGGTTACACTATTTGTCATTCACCTAATGAATCTTATTTTTATATTAGTTTAGACATTTTTAACAAATCTGTTCCGAACTTTATTCATTTAAAGCATATCAGAGGAATAGCAAATACTATTATTGGAATTTCTTATTATTTGAAGCATTTCCCGGATGATGAATCGGTGAAAAATATTTTAAGAACTTTATCTCGAAAACTCGTAACTATTTATAAGAAAAATAAATCTGAGAACTGGAATTGGTTTGAAAACATTGTTACTTACGATAATGCCATTATTCCGCTTTCATTATTTGCAGCATTTAAAATCTTAAATGAAAATGATACACTAAGTGCCGCAATAGAGACAACAGCTTTTCTTGAAAAAATTACTTTGCAGAACAATTATTTAAGTCCTGTGGGCAGCAATGGATGGTATCCTAAAAATGGAATATGTGCCAGATATGCCCAGCAATCAATTGATGTTATGGGGATGGTGATGCTTTTTTTCAAAGCTTATCAGGTTACGAAGGATAATACATACTTGGATAAAATGTTTACATCTTATATGTGGTATCTTGGAAAGAATGATTTGAATATTGCTGTTTATGATTTCAAATCAGGAGGTTGTAACGATGGACTTGAAGAGTACGGGGTAAATAAAAACAAAGGAGCCGAAAGCTCTCTTGCATATTTGATTTCACATCTGATTGTACTTAAATCATTTGAGCTTGAATATGAATATGAAAAATAATTGATCTTAACGAAATAATTTTGAATTAAGACATATGTCACTAATAAAGCGTTACAGTGAAAATCCCATTCTCACCAAGGATGATGTCCCCTATGAAGTTGCAACTGTACATAATGCAGGTGCGGTCAAGTTTGGAGATAAATACATTTTGCTCTTTCGTTCACACCTTTTAAATGGGCGAAGCGTCATTGGTATCGCTGAAAGCATTGATGGATTCAATTTCAGAGTTCGCAATGAACCATTTATGATTCCTTCGGAATTAGGAGAGTTTGAACTCTATGAAGAATATGGAGTTGAAGATCCAAGAATAACTTATTTAGATGGTGAATATCTTATTACTTATAGTGCTTATTCACGATATGGAGTTCGAATCGGACTTGCGAAAACGAAGGACTTTAAAACTGTCGAAAGATTTTCCCTCATAACTGAAGCCGATTATAGAAATGTTGTTATTTTTCCTGAAAAGTTTAATGGTCTGTATGTTCGTCTCGATCGTCCTCATTCAGAAATTACTCCATGGTCAATTTGGATTTCATATTCACCTGATTTGAAGCATTGGGGAGATTCAAAAGTTATTATGCGTCCTGTTAAATATCATTGGGACGAAATGAAAATTGGTCCCGGAGCACCTCCTATTAAAACAAAAAAAGGATGGTTAAGTATTTATCACGGAGTATTTCCTACGATGGATGGAAGTGTATACAGATTGGGTGTTGCATTACATGACTTAAATGACCCTTCATTAATTCTTGGAGTCGGAGACAAATGGATACTTCAACCCGAAGAAGTCTACGAAATAACAGGTTATGTCCACAATGTAGTTTTCACTTGTGGTGCTATACCGGAATCTGACGGAATTGTCAAAATCTACTGGGGAGGTGCCGATAAAGTGATGTGTGTAGGAGAAGCTGTGTTGGATGAACTTGTTAATTATTGTTTAAAAGATTCTAGGGATGCATTATGAAAGTCGCAATTTTATCTCCCGTTGTTTGGCGAACTCCTCCGCGAAATTATGGTCCATGGGAGCAGGTCGCTTCAAATATTGCAGAAGGGCTGGTTGAAAAGGGGATTGGCGTTACACTATTTGCAACCGGGGATTCTGTTACAAATGGTAAGCTGAATTTTATTATTGAAAAACCAACCGGTGAAAATCCTGAAGTGGACTATAAAGTATGTGAGTGTTCACATATTAGCTATATGATGGAATGTGCATCAAAATTTGATATTATTCATAACAACTATGACTTTCTCCCACTCACTTATTCACGCCTGATAAAAACTCCGATGATAACTACCATTCACGGATTTTCTTCCCCAAAAATTATTCCTGTTTATAAAAGATACAATGATATCTGCTCGTATGTTTCAATAAGCAATTCTGATCGCAGCCCTGAGCTTGAATATATAACCACTATTTATAATGGCATTAATGAAAAAGAATTCACTTTTAAAGAGAAACATGGAGATTACCTTTTATTCTTCGGGCGAATTCATCATGAGAAAGGAACACACGAATGCATTCAGATTGCAAAGAAGTCAGGAATGAAATTGATAATCGCAGGACTAATACAGGATGAAAAATATTTCAATGATAAAGTAAAACCATATTTAAACAATGAAGATATAATTTACGTTGGTAATGCGGATCCGACAAAAAGAAATAATCTCCTTGGTGGAGCCTATGCATTGCTCCATCCCATAAATTTTGAAGAACCTTTTGGCTTAAGTGTTGTTGAATCATTTTTTTGCGGAACCCCTGTAGTTGCATTCAACAGAGGCTCGATGAAAGAATTGATATCGAATTGTAAAACAGGTTTCTTAGTATCGGATTTAAATGAAGCGGTCGAGTCAATAAAATTTATTTCCGGAATCAAACGAATTGATTGCCGTATTTGGGCAGAAACAAATTTCACTCGCTCAATTATGACTGATAGGTATATCGATGTTTATAAAGAAATCCTTAGGACTAAATAAATATTAAATGATTTGCTATTAGAAGTGACAGTAAACAAGAGAATGAATTTTAATTAATCTTTCTCTTTTAGTTTCTCCAAAAGAATATTTATATTAACGGTTGCAAACGAAGATGCATAATCTGAAATTGCATAAGGGATTATCAGTTCATTATTTTGAATAATTGCTCCGCAAGAATAAACGACATTAGGAACATAACCTTCTCTTTCATCTTCGTTCGGGACAATCAATGGTTCTTTCAATGTTCCTATAACTTTTGTCGGATCTTTTAAATCAAGCAAAATAGCACCTATACAATACTTCCTTAGCTGGCCGACACCGTGTGTAATCACAAGCCATCCTTCCGATGTCTCAATCGGAGACCCGCAGTTGCCAATCTGAATTAATTCCCAGTTATATTTTGGTTCTAAAAGAAGTGTGGAAGAATCCCACAGTGTAACACTGTCCGAAAACATAATATAATGACTTATTCCATCAATCCGTGAAAGCATTGCATATAGACCATTTATTTTCCTCGGGAAAAGTGCAAAATTCTTATCTCTTATACATTCACCATGGAACGGAAGATTCTTAAAATGGTAAAAATCTTTAGTTTCAATAAGTTTAGGAAGAATTGTGTAACCATCAAATGCAGTATAAGTTGCATAGTAAGTTATTTCTCCATTATCATCTATGAATTTTACAAATCTGGCATCTTCTATACCTTTGCTTTCCGTGCTGGAAACAGGGAAAATTACCCTTTCGGAAATATCTGTATCCTGGGAAAAAACTACTTCATAATGTGATTTGGCAAGCCACATCATTTGTTTAATGGTTTTCTGCTGATCAAGATTAAGCTTTTTTGTATCACGGATAAAATTCACTAAATTTCTGAGTTCTGTATAACTAAAAAGTCCTCCCAGCTTTTCTAAAATATCTGTTGAAATATCATTATGAATTTCATGTTCCTGAAGGATAACAAGAAATTCTTTTTTGTTGAATATATGATCTTTAATCATTTCTGCTTCTGCGACATAATTCCCTTTAGGATCAAAATAAATATTATTATTCTTGTCAATGATACCGCTTCTGAAAACTATCGATGAAATATGACTTTCTCCTGTTGCTCTATAACTGACAATAATTCTTTTTTGTCCTTCTTCAAGCGATGTTTGATCAGGATGCTCCAGGATAGAGGGATTGAACAATGCTGCAGACTCAATTGAATACTCCATAGTAAAAAAAGAACCAATTAAAAGTCGCTTTGATGATGACATTTTTTCAAGATTTGGGGAAATCTCATTTACAAAATGTGCTACTTTAGCAAAATTAGTCAGAAATATTTTTATGATATTTCTGTGTCTTTTTGCGAATTCTCTTAAAACCTGATCCAACGCAATCTGGGCTTCTTGATCATTCATATTCAAAATCTTTGTAATAATGGATTTTGCTTTCAATTCAGTATGTTCAAAAAGTCTTGTTATAACCCTTTTTGAGTCAGGATAAAATCGTTCTTTCTTTCTGTTTACTGTTATTCTCATTTAGTATTGATTCATCAATGTTTTTAACTTAATCTAATGAGTTGATAATTTAAATACAAATATAAAATATAAAATATAAAATATAAAATATAAAACGAATTTATTGAATTTACCTTTAAATTGAAATTTAAAAAAAACAATTTGAAATTAAATCAGAATATTTAACATAATTCTGAAATTTTAAGTATTTTTGAAAGATAAATAATTGTACAATTTTTATTAAAATAATCAAAAATTATTAAATATTTAAATAAATAACAGCAATGAAAATTTAATAATATGGATACTGAATTATTAGCTCGAATTCAATTCGCTTTTACAATCGCTTTTCACTACATATATCCTCCTTTAAGCATAGGATTAGGTCTGTTACTGGTCTTCATGGAGGGAATGTATTTGAAAACGGGAAATAAAATTTATGAGAGCATAACACGGTTCTGGATTAAAGTATTTGCTTTAATATTTGCAATTGGTGTTGCAACAGGAATTGTTATGGAATTTGAATTTGGAACAAACTGGTCTACTTATTCAAGATTTGTAGGGGATGTTTTTGGAAGTGCTCTTGCTGCTGAAGGTATTTTTGCTTTTTTTTTAGAATCTGGTTTCCTGGCTATACTGGTCTTTGGTTGGAACCGCGTATCATCAAGGATGCACTTTTTCTCTACCTTGATGGTCTCACTCGGATCTATGTTAAGTGCAGTATGGATTATAGTTGCAAATTCCTGGCAACAAACCCCTGCCGGATATCACCTTGTGAATAATGGAGGAGTTATTAGGGCGGAGATAACTGATTTTTGGGCATTGCTATTTAATCCATCTTCCATTGATAGATTATTGCATACATTATCAGGAGCATGGTTAGCGGGAGCATTTTTTGTTATTAGCGTATCTGCATACTATATTCTTAAAGGCAAATATCTGGATTTTGCAAAAAAGTCAATAGTAATTGCATTATCTCTTGCAATTTTCGCTTCTCTATTTCAACTTTTCACGGGTGACCGCAGTGCAATAGGTATTAGTGTAAATCAACCCGCCAAACTAGCTGCATTTGAAGGACACTTTGATTCCAATCCGGCACCGATTTATCTGTTTGGATGGGTAAATGAAAAGGAACAAAAAGTAAGTTTTGGAATAAAAATCCCGGGTATGTTAAGTTATTTAATCCACGGAGATATGGAAAAATCCGTTTTGGGACTGAATGATATCAAACAGGATGAAAGACCTCCGGTGAATCTTGTATTTCAATCGTATCATATAATGGTGGCAATTGGTTTTACTCTAATTGGAATAAGTCTTTTGTCGTTACTGATGTTAAGAAAAGAAAAATTATTTAAAAAGAAATGGATGATAAAGCTGCTTGTAATTTCTGTGTTACTGCCTCAGATAGCAAATCAGCTTGGTTGGATATCTGCTGAAGTCGGGAGACAGCCCTGGATTGTTTATGGATTGTTAAAAACAAAAGATGCGTTTTCGAAGTCGGTGAGTTCCGGAGAAATTATTTTCTCCCTGACCTTATTTACTCTTATTTATCTATTACTCTTCATATTATTCATTTTTCTTCTTGACCGGAAGATAAAGCACGGACCGGATGAATATTCTGAATCTGACAATGTTTATTCAGAAAACAAGATGATATTCAATAAATCTAAACAAGGGGTTTAAAATAATGGATCTAAATATTATTTGGTTCATATTAGTAGGAATTCTTTTAACGGGTTATGCGATATTAGATGGATTTGATTTAGGTGTTGGGGCTTTACATCTATTAACTAAAAGTGATTCTGACAGGAGAATACTAATTAATTCGATAGGTCCTGTTTGGGATGGAAATGAAGTATGGCTTGTTACTGCGGGGGGAGCATTATTTGCAGCATTTCCCGATGTGTACGCTACGGTTTTCTCAGGCTTCTATACTGCATTTATGTTATTACTCTTTGTCCTCATTTTTCGTGCTGTTGCAATTGAATTTAGAAGCAAACATCAGAGTAAACGCTGGCGATCTGCATGGGATATCTCATTCAGTATTTCAAGTATTGTGATAGCATTGTTAATGGGTGTAGCTCTCGGAAATATCATTACCGGAATACCGGTTTCGCCAAATAAAGAATTCGCAGGAAATTTTTTGAGTTTATTGAGCCCATATACTTTATTAGTCGGAATAACTTCAGTTTCACTTTTCATGATGCATGGTGCGATTTATCTTGTAATGAAAACCGAAGGGGAACTTCAGCAGAAAGTAAGGACCTGGGTTAATAATACAATTATTTTCTTCGCGATTTGTTTTGTAACTACAACTATGGCAACATTAATTTATTATCCTAATATGATTGCACATTTTAAAGATTATCCTGTATTTTTTATTGTAGCAATAATAAATATGCTGGCAATTGCAAATATTCCGAGAGAAATTCAGCACGGAAATGAGTTTAAAGCTTTCCTTTCTTCTTCAGCCAGTATTGCATTATTGATGATATTGTTCGCAATTGGTATTTTTCCGAATCTGGTACTTTCAAATCCTAATCCGGAAAATAGCCTGAATATTTATAACGCTGCTTCTTCGCAAAAGACATTAACAATAATGCTTATCATGGCAATTATTGGAATTCCATTTGTTCTTGCATATACCATTATTATACAGAAAATATTTAAAGGAAAAGTCAAACTTGACGAAACCAGTTATTAATTGTATCGAAAGCAATAATATTGTTTTTAAGGAATTATTCCTTGATATTTAATGTTATTATAGATAAGTTGCTATTAGCAATTAATTAATAACAAATTAAATATTAATAAAAATTATGGAACATTTGACAGTAGATACTTTCAAGACGAAAGTTTTTAATTTTGAAAATAATAAAGAATGGAAATTTGAAGGTGATCTCCCTTGCATTATTGATTTTTATGCAGATTGGTGCGGACCATGTAAAATGGTAGCTCCTGTACTTGATGAGATAGCAATAGAGTTCAAGGAACAATTAAATATTTATAAAATTGATACTGAACAAGAACAGGAATTAGCGGGAATGTTTGGTATTAAAAGTATACCATCAATATTATTTGTACCTAAAAATGGAAAGCCTCAAATGGCAATGGGGGCAATGCCTAAAGAAGGGTTTGTTCAAGCCATTAATGAAATATTACTTGCAAATTAAAATAAATCCGGATTCATTTTTTGCGTATTTCAGAATTAAAATTGAGTTCGTACGATTCGGATGATAACTTATAGTATTTAACTTGGGGTTTGTAATTATATTCACTGGATACCCCGGCCTTTATCTCTGAATAAAGGCTGAGTTATCTTTATTTGTGGATGAGATTTAGCTTCTTTATATTTCTCTCGTCTTAATTGTGTTATAATGTTAAGAGCGGAAGTATAAGAATCATCATAATTGATCCCATTTGACATTTCCTCTCGTTCTTTTAATTCCAATTCTATAGAAAAAAGAAGCTCTTCGCATGATATTTGGGCATCAATCCAGATTTCATTTGAAGGTATAAAATGATATGCAAGATCGTTGCCGCTAAAACCAAAATCCGGATATATATCCCGTCTTATATTTACACCATCAACTATCCAGATGTTTATACCATTTCTAGTTTCAAGAAATTGTCTGTAAACATTTTTCAGCTTTACCATTTCCGGCAAGTTTTCTATTTCCTGTGTTGAATCAAAATCTGTAGGAGAAACCAGTGGTATATTTGATTCATGGCTTTTCGCTAAATTAAAATAATCATTTCTCATCTTTACCTCTATTGATAATGACGAATCGTGTGCATCAAAGTACGACATACCTGATTTATACATAAGATTTCTTTCGTTTATCTCGTGTGCTATTGTTGTTTCTATTTCCTCGGAAGTTATGGAATTATCAACCCAGATTTCACCTTCAGGATTAAATGTATAACGTTCGGAATTACCCCCGAATAAAAATTCACCAAAAATTTTTTCCCTTACTTTAGGTCCATCTACAATCCAGATTTTAAATCCTTCACGTTCTGAATAAAGTAGGCGGTAAATACCAGAAACATTATTCGGATCTATTTTCTCTAAGACTGTTCTTTCAGGTTTATTGCATGATAAAATTTGAAATAAAATACTGACAGTTAGTATGAAAACATATATGAAAATATTTTTTCTTGTTTTCATAAATCGATTTATTTAGTCCTTTTTAATCGGTTCTCCAATAATATTTTCTTCTTTCTTCATTATAGTAGAATCAGTTGGGTTTTTATCGATATCAATTGGATTATCGAGTAAATTATTTTTTAAATTCAGAGAATCCAGAGTTACTTTTGTCGTATCATTCATGATTTTAACTGAATCATTAACTATTGCAGTATCTTTTTTATGTGTGCTATCTATTGAGGTATAAAAATTAATTTTTTCTGCTAATATCGGGAAATATTCAGATTGTGGAAATTCAGAATTTAGTTTTTTATAATAATAAATCATGCTGTCTTTATTTCCGTAAATATTTTCAAAAATCCAACCTACGGTGTAAAGCGACTTAGGGTAGAAAATCGATGTTTTAAAATTGGAGATAATTGAATCTAAAATCTTAATAGATTCGCGATACTGATTTGTAAGAATCTTAGATTCGACGTCCTTGTATAATTTTTCAGCATCATCTTTAATAAATTCAACTGATTTCAACCCGAGCATTTTTCTGGACTCATTGGCAAATACGGAATTAGGACTAATTTCAATGATCTTTTTGAATAATGTATTTGCTTCATCCAGTTTATTGGAATTCTTATACAAAGTTGCAAGAAAATAATATGCTTTCACTTTATTTTCAGAATATTGTGTATAGTCAATTGCTTTTAAAATATAATATTGAGCAGAATCGGATCGATTTAATTCATATGTGAATAGCTCGGATAATTCCAGATATGCATTAAATTTATTTTGTTCCTTTATTTTTATATTAGCATTTTTTAATGAATCTTCTTTTAATTGCTGTATTATTTGCAGAGAATCTTGTTTCAGCTTTTCGATAATGAGTTTAACTGAATCGGTTCCTTTTTCATTCAATATCTTAATACTATCCTTTAGATTATTACCAATACTATCCTTTAATATATTTCCGATACTATCCTTTAATTTATTTTTAATATCATTCTTGATTTTTTCTTCATTATTATTCTTGCTTTCTATACTATCTTTCAAAGGGAAAAAACCTATTTGACCTCCACCTTTAGGATTAAGTATAGGGTTATCTTTACCCTTATTTTTTTCTAATTCTTTTTCTTTGTCAATTCCTTTTTCAATATCGATCTTCGTTTTGTATTTTTCGAGTTCATCTATTTCAGCCGGAATCTCTCCTTTTGTCGTATCATTAATCGTAGCAATCAGTGTAAAATACTTGTTAAAAGTATTTGTCCGGCTGGAAGAAAAATCAGCATAATCATTTGAAGGATTCTGTTCATTAACTTTTTTATAGCCTATATAGGCTTTAAGATAATTATTCTCAACGTCTTCATAATGTTTAGCTAATCTGTAATATGCCTCTGCGGATGTAACAGTATTCGGGTAAGTTACTATAATATAAAAATATTTCTCAAGAGCCTCTTTAAATTTTCGCTGGAGATGCAGATTGTTGGCAATTTCGATTTCAGCCAGTTGTCTTATTTCAGGATAATCTCTGTATTTGTAACTTAATTCGTCTAGAATTTTGAAAGCATCGGAATATTTACCTGAAACATCCAGAGCTTTTGCATAATTTAAATTAGCATAATAATTTAAGTCAAAATCTGATGAATTTTTTGAAACCATTAAGAATTCATCTGCTGTAAGTTGAGGATATAGAGCTGAATATAATCTTGCCAATAAAAACTGCTTTTCGGCTTTACTTTCATTATTTGTTGTAAGTTCAATCGATTTTTTAATATAATCTATACCGCTTTGAAAGTTTTTTTGAGAAATAAAATATAATGCAAGCTCTTGTGTAGCTTCGGATTTCAAATCAGGATTATTTGATTTTTCTATTAAGTTTTTTAAAATTGAGAATCCCTCTTCTTCTTTTTTTAATCTTAACTTGGTTTTACCTAAATATAATGAAACCTCATCCGTGAGATTACTCTTACTTAATTTCGAAATGAATTCATCAAATTTCCTCTCCGACTGATAGAAATCCTGTAAAAAATAATATGAGCGGCCGATTAATAAAACAGATGCATCAAGAAACCTGGAGTTTTTATTATATTGAATTATCTTTGAACACTTTGCAATTACGCTGTTTAATTTATCTTTTATATTACTGGTTAGAGGCGGAAGTGTATATAAACTATCAAGGCGTCTATTATAATTAGCAATGACGATTGTTTTATAATCCTTCATTGCATCATCAAAATCCTCGAGTGAGCTAAAATATTTATTGAAATAAGTGCTGAAGTTTTCATTCCGGTTTCCCATAAAAATATATGAAACGTAATCCTGGTATTCGCTGTTTAATGTAATTTCGTAATTTGGTTCCGGGTCTTCTCCAGAATTGACATTATTCTTAGACAAAGTTCTATGAGTCATATAATTACATGCGTATAATACAAATGAGAAAGAGATAAATAAGACAAAATATGAAAATTTCTTCATTTTAATCATAATTATAAATAACATAACTATTTAAAATTTCTAAAAAAATAAACAAATTTATTTCAATTCTTTTTAAATTGAAACTTCATTAGAGTAAAATTATATTAAAGTTTAAGAAAATAGGCTTTATGAGCGAAAAAACTGATAAAAATATAGATTTGGATTTTAAAGCTTCCATCAATGATGAAGGCTCTCCTGATAAATTAATATTGAATTCATTACCTGACAGTCTTCCTGTATTACCTTTAAAAGACATAGTTATCTTTCCATATATGATTTTTCCGATATTGGCAGGCAGGGATTCTACTATAAAAGCAATTAATAAAGCAACTGAAACCGATAAATTTATATTTCTTGTTTCTCAGATTGACCCCAAAATTGAAGAACCTTCAATCGAAAATCTTTATTCGGTCGGGACGATTGCAAAAATATTACAAGTTTTAAGGCTTCCTAACGGATTAATTAAAGTGTTAGTTGATGGATTAGTTATTGCAAAATCAATAGAATACTCAAATAATGAATATATTACTGCTAAACTAAAAATCAGATCATTAATATTTGAAGATAGTAATGAAATCAAAGCACTCGAAAGACGTGCTGCAACATTATTCATTAATTATATAAATTCAAATCCATCAATTCCGAAAGAAACACTTTCTGCTTTTGAAAATATTCTTGAACCTGAAAGAAAGTTGTTTTATGTTGCTTCAGCATTAAATATTGATGCTGTTAAGAAACAATTACTACTGGAGAAAGATAATTTTAAAGAACAATATTTCGAACTGCTTTATATTCTAAACTCTGAGATTGAAGTTTTGAATATTGAAAAAGATATTGATGCGAAGATTTATCAGGCTATGCAGAAAAACCAGAGAAAATTTATTGTTCAGGAACAAATAAGAATTCTACAGGATGAACTTGGAGAAAGTATTGAACTTGACCCTGATTTAATAAAGATTAAAGAATCCATAGAAAATAGCGGAATGCCGGAATCCATCATGCAAAAAGCTATGGAAGAGTTTAATAAACTTCGAAAAACACCCCAAATGTCTCCGGATTTTGGAGTTTTAAGAAATTATTTAGATTGGATGGTAAATGTTCCATGGAATAAATTTACGGATGATAATTTTGATCTTGCAAGAGCCAGGCAAATATTGGATGAAGATCATTATGATTTGGAAAAACCTAAAGAGAGAATAATTGAATTGATAGCAGTTCTAAAGCTTCTGAAAGAAAAAGAAATTAAAAAATCGCCTAAAGGTCAAATACTGTGTCTTGTCGGTCCCCCTGGTGTGGGAAAAACTTCACTTGGGAAATCAATTGCCCGGACCCTTGATCGGAAATTTACAAGAATTTCTGTTGGAGGAATCAGAGATGAAGCAGAAATAAGAGGTCATAGGCGAACTTATATTGGATCTATGCCAGGTAAAATAATTCAGGCAATGAAAAAGACCGGAACAAGTAATCCGGTCATTTTGATTGATGAAATTGATAAGATGAGTAACGATTTTAGAGGTGATCCTTCAAGTGCAATGCTTGAAGTACTGGACCCTGAGCAGAATTATGCTTTTAATGATCATTATCTTGATGTTGATTATGATTTATCGAATGTGCTTTTCATCACCACAGCAAATATCAGGTATAATATCCCACTGCCTCTTCAGGATAGAATGGAGATTATTGAGATGCGAAGCTACCTGGATTTCGAAAAAGTTCAGATTGCACAGAGGCATATCCTGCCAAAAGAGCTGAATGAACATGGATTAGATCAAAAAGAAATAAATTTCCCGGACAAAATAATTCTCAAAATCATAAGAGAATATACAAAAGAAGCCGGTGTAAGAAATCTTGAAAGAGAAATGACCTCAATAATTAGAAAAATTGCTAAAGAAAAGGTAACGAGCAATAATTTTAAAAAAATAAAAAAAATAACGATATCTGAAAATCTCGTTGAAAAATATCTCGGAGTGCCAAAATATTTCTCACGAAAAAGAGATAAAGAAGAAAAATCTAAAATTGGAACGGTATACGGGCTTGCATGGACATCCATGGGGGGTGATATCCTGAATATTGATGTGACTGTAATGAAAGGTCAAAATAAATTAACGCTTACCGGACAGCTTGGGGATGTAATGAAGGAATCTGCTTTAGCAGGACTATCTTTTATTAAATCAAATGCAGATGAATTTAAAATTCCTGATAATTATTTTCGTGACAAAGAAATTCATATCCATCTTCCTGAAGGAGCAATTCCTAAAGATGGACCTTCGGCAGGAATTACTATGATTATGGCTATGCTTTCTGCAATAACTAAAAATCCGATAAAAAGTGATGTTGCGATGACCGGTGAGATTACTTTGCGAGGTAATGTACTTCCAATCGGCGGATTAAATGAAAAGTTACTCGCTGCCAAAAGAAATGGTATTAAAAAAGTTTTAATACCTAAAGATAACGAGAAAGATCTGTCGGAAGTACCCATGGATATTAAATCAGATATGGAAATTATTTTAATAGATAATGCGAAAGATGCTATTAAATATATATTCGTAAAACCTGAAGTATCATTTATAAAATAGATGAAAAAGAAAATTAATGACAGATTATAAAGTTTCAGCATTAAAATATAGACCTCAAAAATTTTCTGAAGTTGTTTCACAGGAATTCGTTACGAAAACTCTAAGGAATGCTAAACTAAATAATAAAATTGCGCACTCTTATTTGTTAAGCGGGCCAAGGGGGGTCGGGAAAACAACAATAGCCCGAATCTTTGCAAAATCTCTGAATTGCGAAAATTCTGCTGAAGGTGAACCATGTAATGAATGTGAAAGCTGCAAAGAAATAACTAAAGGAATACATCCGGATATATTCGAACTTGATGCGGCTTCAAATCGCGGAATAGATGATGTCCGTGCTATACAGGATGCGGCAAAGTTTTACCCCATTCGTGCTAAATATAAATTCTTCATAGTTGATGAAGTACATATGCTTACATTGCAAGCTTTTAATGCATTATTGAAAATCCTGGAAGAACCTCCTGAATATTTGATTTTTATTTTAGCAACTACTAATCCTGAAAAAATTCCACAAACAATAATCAGCAGATGCCAGAGATTTGTTCTGCATAAATTGAAAGTAAATGATATTAAATTGAAAATTATTGAAATTGCCAAAGACCAGAAAATAAAGATTGATGATGACTCATTATTTATGATATCAAAACTTGGCGATGGTGCTTTGAGAGATGCTTTGGGAATCTTTGATATGGCTGTGTCATACTTTGGTAATAATATAAATAGCGAATCTTTAAAGGAATTATTAAATCTTCCTGATAAGGAAATTTATTTCAAGATTTCACAAACAATTAAAAATTCTGATACAAAAGAATTATTGACTCAATTTTATGACCTGATTAATCAGGGATTCGATTTGCAAACTTATTTTAATGGTTTGATTGAACATTTCAGAAATATTTTGATTGTTATATCATCTGGAAATAAAGATTTACTTGATGAGACCGATAATATAAAAAAGCAATACATTGAACAGTCGAATAAATTCACCGAAGGTCAGGTATTAAGATTATTAAAAATTCTGTTCGAATCGGAAACTAGATTTAAATTTTCAAATAACCAAAACATCCTTCTTGAAACAATTCTTATAGAACTATGCCGCGTTAATAGGGAAGTAGCAGATATATCTGAAATCATCGATAACATGGAAAATCTTAAAAAAAAAACTATTAATATAAAGGGAACAAAATCAGAACAAAGTGAAAATATTGATTTTCCCATTAAAATTGCTCCAAAGATTGGAAAAAAATCGTCAGAGAAAAGTGATATAAATAAAATGATAGACAATTTGGGACTTGAAGAATATACAATTACATAAAATGAAATATTACGACATAAAGAACAACTTTCTAGCCATTGAAGATAAATATTCTAATTTCAAAGATTCAAAAATTGTAATTCTTCCCATCCCATATGAGGCTACGACATCTTATGGTAAGGGAACATCAAAGGGACCTTCAGCAATATTAAAAGCGTCTCATTATGTTGAGTTTTTTGATGAAGAGCTAAAAAAAGAATTGTGCTTTGAAAAAGGAATTTGTGCTATCGAAGAAATTAAATTCTCAGGCAAAAATGGTAAAGCGGCTCTAAATATTATATATAAAAAAGTTAAAGATTTAATTAATTCAAATAAATTTGTAGTATCTCTCGGAGGTGAACATACAATATCATCGGCAATAATTCGAGCTCATCATGATTCATATGATGATATTTCAGTACTGCATTTTGATGCACATTCTGATCTTCGTGATGAATATGAAGACACAAAATATTCTCACGCTTGTTTTGCCGCCCGGGTGGCTGAATTCACATACTAATATTACGCAGGTTGGTATTCGGGCACAATGCAAAGAAGAATATGAATTTATTAAAGAAAAAGGAATTAAAACTTTCTATGCGTTTGAAATACATAACAATAAATATGGTAAGAATTGGGAAGACAAAGTTATTAGAAACTTTAAATAAAAATGTATACATAACATTTGATGTTGATTATTTTGATCCTTCGATTATGCCATCCACCGGAACTCCTGAACCTGATGGGTTCCTAGTGGGCGGAAACAACAAAATTATTAAAGAAACTTGGATTGCAAAAAAATGTTTTAGGATTTGATATTGTAGAATTGTCTCCTGTCAAATCGAATCCATTCCCTGATTTTCTTGCTGCAAAATTAACATATAAAATGTTAAATTATTTTGTTAAATGAATAAAAAAAAACACGCGAAAGAAATTTCAAAAAGATTAAGTCAGGAATATCCTGATGCAAAATGCCACCTGGATTTTAATAGTCCTTTCGAATTATTAATATCAACTGTTCTTGCAGCACAATGTACTGATGTAAGGGTGAATGCAGTAATGGTGCCGCTTTATAAAACAAAATATAAAAAGCCCGAAGATGTACTTAAAGATGGTCTGGATAATTTTCGGAATAATGTAAAATCAATTAATTTCTTCAATAATAAAACTTTAGCAATTTTTAGTATATGCGAAGATTTGAAATCTAAAATTTAAAAGCAAAGTTCCCGGAAATATGGACGACCTGACTTCTCTTAAAGGTGTCGGGCGAAAATCAGCAAGTGTTATTTTGGGGAATTGTTTCGGAAGAAAAGATGTGATAATTGTAGATACGCATTTATCAAGAGTAACTGCAAGACTCGGATTGATTGAAAGTGATAATCCTGAAAAAATTGAATTTGAATTAAAAGAAATAATCCCCAGGAAAATCAATTCGATTTCTCGCTGAGATTGGAGAACACGGCCGTCAAATCTGCAAAGCTAAAAAACCCGATTGTGTTAACTGTTTCTTAAATGATATTTGTCCTTCGAAAATAATATAACTAAACATTGAATACAAAAAGAAAACCGGATCTGACAAAGATAAAAATTATTCTCATGGACCTTGACGGTTGTTTAACTACAGGTCATATAATATATTCGAGTAGTGGAGAAGATATAAAAATGTTTCACACTCATGATGGTTTTGGAATCACCCGCGGAAGAGAATTAGGTCTTAAATTCGCAGTGATTAGTGGTATGAATTCTCCTGTCAACAAAAGAAGAATTGACAGATTAAAGATTGATCATTTATATGAAAACATAAGTGATAAATTAATTCCGTTCGAAGAGTTAAAACAAAAATATAATTTAAATTCAAATAACTTTGCCTTCATCGGTGATGACGAATTTGATATTCCTTTACTCAAGAAAGTAGGTTTCTCTGCCTGTCCGAATAATGCAATATCGGAAGTGAAGAAAAATGTAGATTATGTTTGCAAAAAAAATGGAGGCGAAGGTGCGGTCAGAGAAATTATTGATATGTTTTTAAAAAAACAAAAGCTAATCTGATTCACTTTTGTGAAAAAGAAAAAGGGAAATGGGTTGATCTCATTTCCCTTTTTTTAAAATTAAAATCATGGTGTTATTTTCTTAAGATAACTTGTTTAACGCCTGTATAGAAATTAAATCCTATGTTTATTGTTGTGAAACTTATCCATCTTGTAAAACCTCTTCCTCCTGGTTCATTGCCGTCATTTAAACTAATTTCGGCAGCATCAGGTGAATCTATTTTATTTGTGGCGCTTAATAGATTAGCCCAGTTATATTTAAATCCTATTACTAATCCATATTGTCCGCTTTGTCCAAGCATGAATTCATAACCTGCATTAAATTGCATACCTAACCTGAATGTGCTTTCATATTTTTTTGTAGGCATCAAGTTATCGCTGGCGCTTCCGATGCTGTTAAACGTAAGAGCTAATCCCAAATGTTGTTTATTACAGCAAGGAGCACCGAATAAATACTCATATCCAACTGCTCCTGTCAGGATTGTAAAATTTGTGTGTACTTGATCATCCGGATTACCTGAAAATACCTGAGAGAAAAAATTTGAATTTTTGTCATAATTAATCATTTTGTTATAAGATATACTCGTCGTAATTCTATGCCTTTTCATCATTCCCAAACCAAATTTCGCAAATACCTCAAATCCTTTTCCAGCTCGCATTCCATAAGAATCTAAATTACTGACCCTTCCATACGCATCATTATTCGCAAAATTCATGTCAAATGCTGCTCCTAAAGTAACAGCAGGTGGAGTGTATCGTACTTGTGAATTTGCTGTTTTAAAACTAAAAATTGTTACAAGAAATAACACAATAACTGTAATTATTTTTCCCATAAGTTTTATAGTTAAATTATTATTTAATAATAATATAATAATATTAAAAAAAAAATGCAATAGTTTAACAAATTCATATTATTTGATTAAGCAAGAGACTTTAAATTAAGAATTACATATGCTATATTTTATGATAATATATTGAATATCAATTTAAGTACGGTTTTTTGAAAAGAAATCCAATATTCTTTGGGTTAGAGCATAAAAATGTGACTCAAATGGCGGAGCTTTGTACAGAATCATATATATTTACGGAGAAAAATTAAAAATTCTAAAATTTTAATTTTAAAACATTGAAAAAAATAATTTTATTATTACTATTTTTATCAGTCGGATTGCCAGGAAGTTTTGGGCAATCTGATAAGGAAAAAGTTGGAGAAAGTACTCAGGGATATTCATCACTGGTGGTTTTTATAATTATGCGGATAAGAATAAGGTAAATATTGAAGTTAATATTTGGGGTTTTGTTAAAAACCCCGGAAAATATATTAATACCAAAGGGCTCATCTGTTCAGGATCTTATTTCTTATGCCGGTGGTCCTGTATTAGAATCTAATCTCGAAGATATTCGTTTGTTCCGTCCGAAAAATGATTCTTTAGGAATAAGTGAAGATAAAATTATTAATCTGAATTACAATGACTTATTATGGTCTGAAAATGTGAATACAAAAAAATTAATAAATCCTGTTCTTGAAGCCGGTGATATTCTAGTTTTTCCGGGAGGTCCGAAATATTTTTTCCGGGATAATATATCATTAATTGCTGTCTTTTACTTCAGTTCTGATATCGGTATTAGTTTTAATAGTAACTATTAAAAAAATAAATAAAATCTAATTAAATTTTAGAATTGAAAGAATTAAATAATAATTCAGAAGAAAATAATTCTGATAACAAAGCTGTTAACCCAGTCTATAACTCATCCCTCAGACAATATTAAGCAATATTTAAATCTGCTTAGGAATAACTTGTTTCCGATATTACTTATCTTTTTGGCGAGTGTTTTTGCAACAATAATTTATGTCAGTAATGCGATTGATATTTATAGATCCAGCACTTCATTAAAAATAACAAGACCACAGGGTAATATATTAACTGCTAAATTTCAGCAGTTCGAAGATTTTCAGGCTGACAGGTTTATTTCCAACGAAATTGAAATTCTTAAAAGTAATACAATTAAAGAACGAACAGCTTATGCATTGATTGATTCATTTAAATCACATCCTGTAAAATCAGATTATTCTTTGTTATTGAATCATAATCCGGCATATAAAAGTGAAACTGTAAGTCCTTCTGCATTGACCTCAATGTTAGATACAATGCTGTTGTTATAAGCCAAAAGAGAGGACTTGATATTGTTGATATATCAGCAGAGAGTCCGTCTGCATTATGAAGCGAAACTTATTGCCGATGTTTATGCTCAGGCATATGTTCAGTACAGTTTGGAATTCAGCAGAAGGGAAGTAACTACAATCAAGAGATTTCTGGAACAGGAAAAAGAAAAAAAAGCAATTGAATTGACTAAATTCTGAGGCAGCAATTCAGGATTACCAGCAAAAAGGTAATGCAGTTTATCTTGATGAGCAGGCAAGAAATCTTGTTATGCAAGATTTCTGAACTTGAAGCTCAGAAGAATATATCGGAAGTTGACTTAGGTTCAAATCAAAAAGCTTATTCGGAACTTAAAATCCGAAGTATCAAAAATAGATATCGGATTATTAGATTATTTTGAAGGACAGGTAAACGAGACTTATGTTAAAGAATTATATCAAAAAATAGCAGAACTGGAAGTAAAAAGAGATGTCGAAGCAACAATCCCAAAAGAAGAAAAGCTTAAGAGATAAAGTATTAAATGATTATAATACTAAAATACAACCCCTGAAAAACACTCTTAGATGATAAACTTTTAATAATTAAGAAAAGTTTATATGGAAATACACCTGACGAGAGAAGAAGTTATTTGCAAAAACTTTTCGAAACTAATTTATCTGTTCAGACGAATAAGGCTAAATTAAATTCGATTTCAGGACTTTTAAACAAATATGAAGCTGAGTTTTCAAAACTTCCTGCTCAAAGCATAGAGATGGCAAGGCTTGAAAGAGCAAGGAAATCCAATGAAAAGTTATATCTTGCACTTGAAGAAAAATATCAGGAATCTTTAGTGAATGAAAGTTCACAATTAGGAAGTGTTATTATTATTGACAAAGCACAGATAGCTACCAGTCCTTATAAACCAAACAGAAGGTTAATTATTTTAGATAGGATGTATCCTTGGATTAGCATTGGGAATTGGTTTCGCTTCGTTGAGAAGTTTCATGGATAAGTCAATTAAAACTCCGGAGGATATAGAGAAAAAAGGGATATCGGTTCTTGCCTGGATTCCGTCTATCGAAGAGCTAAGAGAGCTTGGTTCTTCCCAGCTTGAGTTTATTACTGCAAATAAACCAAAAGCAGCAGCATCAGAATCATTTAAAGCACTCAGAACGAGGGTTTTATTTGCAAAACTGGAATCTGAACCATTAAAAACGATTTTGGTAACCAGTTCTATACCATCAGAAGGTAAAACTACAGTTGCATTAAACTTAGCCGGCAGTTTTGCTCAATCAGATAAAAAAGGTTCTTTTACTCGATTGTGATTTAAGAAAACCAAGGATACATGCTGTTTTTGAATCTGAAAGGTACCCGGGTTTAAGTGATTATCTTTTTGGTAATGCCAGCCTGGAAGAAGTAACAAGGGCTACCCGGCTACCCAGTCTGAATTATATCACAAGCGGAACCATACCTCCTAACCCCTCAGAATTATTAGGCTCAAATCAGATGAAAAGCTTCCTGGAAAAATTGAAGCTTATTTATGATATCATTGTTGTTGACTCACCCCCATTTATATCGGTTACAGACCCGGAAATATTAGTCAGGATTACAGATGGTACAATTCTTGTCGTTCAGGCAAATAAAACTCCGATGGAACCTTTCATACGTTCATTCGAAGGTATTATGCATATCGGCAGGAATAAATTTCTCGGAAGCGTTCTTAATAATTTTATGTATAAACAGGCATACGGATATTATTATAATTATTATTATTATTATTCAAAAGCAGATTCTGTTAAAAGAAAAAAACCGGATACAACTTTATGAACTTAAAGATAATCGTAAAGAAAAATATAACAATTTCCAGATGTCCGAATTGTCTGGACATCGCTTCATTAAAAAGAAGCCGCAGCAGGAATATACTGTGAAAAAATAATTAGAAAATTTAAATTTAAATATTATTCCTGCGAAAATTGCGGGTGGAGAGGTATTAGGTTCGGATATAAATTATCAAGAAATTATATTCCACTGGCATTTTTTTATTTTTTTATTATTTTACTTGCTTTTTATGCTGTTAAAAAATTCTTAGTAATTTATTTTGGATAATATATGAATCTGATAGAAAAAATTAATAAAAATCAATTTGTCGTTGGAATAGTCGGTTT
This sequence comes from uncultured Ignavibacteria bacterium, assembly GCA_963806045.1. GTDB lineage: Bacteria > Bacteroidota > Ignavibacteria > Tepidaquicellales > Tepidaquicellaceae > DATCHW01. Next base: position 79,255 of record CAWDWP010000002.1, read on the forward strand.
AGGATATGTTGGCTTACCGCTTGGTTTGGAATTTGCAAAAAAAAATATTAATGTAATAGGGTTTGATGTTGATGTTAAAAAAGTCAAAATGATAAATAAAGGTGTATCATATATCAAGCACATTCCTTCGGAAAAAATATACAATGTATCTTCAACGGGTAAATTATCTGCCACTTCAGATTTTTCTAAACTCAGGAATGTTGATGTAATCATTATTTGTGTTCCTACTCCTTTAAGCATTAACCGCGAACCGGACTTGTCTTATGTCATCAATTCAGCAAAGGAAATAGCAAAATATCTAAGAAAGGGACAGCTTGTTTCTCTTGAAAGTACAACTTACCCCGGCACAACTGATGAGGAAATATTGACCAATTCTGAATAAGACCGGATTAAAACTCGGGAAGGATTTCTACCTGGCTTTTTCACCTGAAAGGGAAGATCCTAATAATCCTGATTTTGAAACTTCTACAATACCAAAGGTTGTCGGAGGTGTTACCAAATCCTGCACAGACCTCGCTGTAAAGGTTTATTCCAAAGTTATCAATAAAGTAGTGCCTGTATCAAGTGCCCGTGTGGCTGAAGCAGCTAAACTGCTTGAAAATATTTATCGCTCTGTTAATATTGCACTTGTGAATGAACTTAAAATGGTGTTTGACAGGATGAATATTGATGTTTGGGAGGTAATAAAAGCAGCTTCCACAAAGCCTTTTGGATTCACACCTTTTTATCCCGGACCCGGTCTTGGCGGTCACTGCATTCCTATTGACCCTTTTTATCTGACCTGGAAAGCACACGAATATGAAATATCAACGAAGTTTATTGAGCTTGCAGGTGAGATTAATACTCATATGCCTTATTATGTCGTCCAGAGAGTTATGGAAATTCTCAACGAGAACAGAAAATCTATTAATGGTGCAAAAATATTATTACTCGGTTTATCGTATAAAAAAGATATTGATGATTTAAGGGAATCACCTTCGCTTAAATTGATTGAAATACTTCAGGAAAAAGGTGCTATTGTTGATTATAATGATGATTATACTCACGAAATTCCACAATTCAGAAAATATTCATTCAAAAAAAAATCAGTTAAATTAACACCGGCGAATATTAGAAAATATGATTTACTCCTCTTATCCACCGACCATAGTTATTATGATGTTGATTTTATTCATAAACATGCGAAACTTATTGTTGATACAAGAAATAAATTTGGAAGCATTAAAAGCAAAAAGATTTATAAAACATAATTTCGCATAATATTTTTCTTCCTCATCAATAATTACCCCTGCCCCGCTTTAGTTTCTGCCAATAAAATACGAATGTATTTTCTTATAATTTCCACACTTAAAATCCGAATTTCAATATGCTGCAAATAGTTAAAATGTTTTCCCGGAATATATCAAATGTATATTCTACTTATTATAAATTAAATAAAATTTTAAATTAATATGAAAGTTCTTGTTATAGGTGGAGCCGGCTTTATCGGAAGTTATGTGGTAAAAGAATTATTAAAAGACAGTGTGGGAGAAGTTGTTATATATGATAATTTTGTCCGGGGAAAAATGTCAAATATCCGGGAGTCATTGAAGGATAAGAGATGTTATATTTATCCGAACGGTGGCGATGTAAGGGATATAGATATTTTGAATGATGCAATGAAAGGTGTGGATTATGTGTTTCACCTCGCAGCAATGTGGCTCTTGCATTGCAAGGATTATCCGAGAACAGCCTTTGATGTAAATATTAACGGAACATTTAATGTGCTTGAAGCATGTGTAAAAAATAATATTAAAAAACTTATTTATTCATCTTCTGCTTCTGTTTATGGAGATGCAGTAGAAATTCCAATGACTGAAACTCATCCTTTTAACAATAAAAATTTTTACGGTGCTACTAAAATTGCCGGGGAAGCTATGTGCAGGGCTATTTACGACAGGTATGGCTTGAATTATGTTGGATTAAGATATATGAACGTTTACGGACCTAATCAGGACCAGACTGCTGCATATACAGGTGTCATCCCCATTATGCTCAACAAAATAGATGAAAATGATGCACCTGTTATTAATGGAGATGGCACTCAGGCATACGATTTTATTTATGTCGAAGATGTCGCCAGGTTTAATGTTCTTGCAATGAAATCCGAAATTACGGATGAGTTTTATAATGTCGGTACACAGGTTCAGACTACTATAAAAGAACTTATGTGATTTAATTCTTAAATTAAAAAAATCAAATCTTAAAGTAACTTATAAACCATATAGTGAAGACGATGCAAGAAGACTTGTTAAAAACCGAATTGGCTCCAATATTAAAGCTAAAAAAGATTTAGGATTTGAACCGAAATATTCTCTCAACAATGGATTATTAAAGCTTATTGAATGGCGCGAAAATAATAAAAAATGAAAATACCACTTATAAAACCGTATATTGATGATTCTATAAAAGCCAAAGTTCTTGAAGTGCTGGACAGCGGCTTCCTGACTGAAGGTTCTGTTACAAAAGAATTCGAAAATAAATTTAAAGACTTTATCGGCAGTTAAACATGCTGTTGCAGTAACTTCCTGTACAACAGGGCTGGAAGTGGCTTTAAAAGCACTTGGTATTGGAAAAGGGGATGAAGTTATCGTTCCTGATTACACCTATCCCGCGACTGCTTCAGCTGTATGCATCGCAGGAGCCACACCGGTAATTGTTGATATCGATAAGGATTCTATGCTTATTGATTATGATGAAATTGAAAAAGCTATTACTCCAAAAACTAAAGCAATGATTCCTGTCTCGCTTTTTGGCAATCCCCTGGATTATGATATACTGAATAAAATAAAGAAAAAATATAATCTTTTTATTATTGAAGATGCCGCTTGCTCTATTGGTGCTGAATATAATAATAAAAAAGTCGGTACATTTGCCGATATTTCTGTCTTTAGCTTGCATCCCCGGAAATTTATTACAACAGGTGAAGGCGGAATGATAACAACTGATAATGATGCTTATGCTGAATGGATGGAGTCATATAAACATTTCGGAATTAAAAGTAATTCGACTTCATCACGCGAAGGGATTCAGTTTGAAATTATTGGTACAAATTATAAATTAAATAATATACTCTCTGCAGTCGGTCTGGGACAAATGAACGTCATTGATAAACTGTTAGAGCGCAGAATTAGTCTGGCAAATAATTATATCTCCCTTCTAAAACATGTAAGCGATATTAAGTTGCCTGCTTGCTATGAAGGTTCAAAACACTCATATCAGTCTTTTTGTATATTCATCGAAAATAGGGATGTCTGTAATGTCAAAAATGAGGGAGATAGGTATTGAAGTTCAGATTGGTACGTATTCATTGCATATGCACAAAGCTTTCAAAAATAATCCCTCGGTAATCTTATCCGGAAAATTTGAAAAGTAGTAAATATGTTTATGAACATTGTTTGACTTTACCTTTATATAACGAATTAACTTCTATGAGCAGGAATTCATTGTAAAAAATCTTATTGAAATTATTAATAATTGTAAATAGTTGTGTGGTATTGTAGGAATATTTAACTTAACCGGAAATCCGGTTTCAATTAGTATTCTTAAAAAAATGACTGATATTATCAGCCATAGGGGACCCGATGGTGAAGGTTTCTGGACTGATACTTATATCGGGTTTGGTCACCGCAGATTATCAATTATCGACCTCTCACCTCTTGGTCATCAGCCAATGCAGAGTGATGATGGAAATTTCGTTTTAACCTATAACGGTGAGGTATATAATTTTCTTAACATAAGACTTGAACTGGAAGCAAAAGGCTACAGGTTTCGCTCCCGAACCGATTCAGAAGTTGTACTTAAATCTTATCAGGAGTGGGGCTCGGAATGCGTTCATAAATTCAATGGTATGTTTGCTTTTGCTATTTGGGATGTTCAAAGACGAACGCTATTT
>CAWDWP010000003.1:0-33858 GCA_963806045.1 uncultured Ignavibacteria bacterium
TTAAATTTGTTTTCTATTAACGAAAAATTCTTTAAATGCATATCGGAATTTCCCGTAATAAAAGAAAGTAAAATAAGTTATTCTGCAAAATTTGTTACGTCTAATTAGCAATTTGTAAATTTTCGGGATAGCCTGTGCGATTTGCTCATACGAGCCTTTGTATTTATCTTCTGTTAATCTTTCGGTAAGCTGGCACATATCTTCCATATGAATTTTTTTGCCGGATTTTGACCTGTCAATCCTTTTCGTTATATATGCGGGATTTCCTGACTTCATCCTTATCAGGCTGTGAGGTACTTGTTTGATTTGCAATTTCGGCATCTTGCATTGTCAGGTCTTCATATTCCACTATGTAAGGATAATAATCTGTTTGCGGTTTAATTATAAAATTTCCTGTTATTCCTGAAATAGTTAATATGTTCCAGGTTTAATATCAATTCCGGTTTTCTCAAGATTTAATGACAATTTTTTTTGAACTCCGGTAACAGATTTCCTGTCATTAATTAAAATTAGTCCTCTTTCTTCTAAATCGCTTTCTAAAAAATCTATATCAGGAGGCAGAGATTTACCAAAAAATATCCTTGAACATTTATAATGAAAATCCTTTTCCTCAGGGCTTAAATCATTATCAATACAGGCATTTAGAATTATTCATTTTCATTATTTGGTTTAATACTAACGGCTCCTATTGTATCAGCGCAGCAGGTTAATAATAATCCCATTCTGTCATTAATATTTAGTTTCCAGTTTTTTAACGCAAGATTCAGCATCCATCCTTACGGTATAAGTCCGTAAAAAAAGAAAACATTGTTTTTTGTCTGTATGGCTCTGTTATGAGTGGAAGTGTTAAACTAATGGGTTTAGAATTAGCATCATTAATATATTCTTCAGGATTATGAATTCATCCGTCTTCTGTCTCTTTCAGGAAACCGGCTAACTTGTTTTTAAAATAAACCTTACCTGCTTCTCATTTAAATCAAGAAAATTGTTTATTTCTGTTGGATATAATACATATCCAAATAATTTTAAAATTTCATTTACCTTATCCATTCTTGAATTTCTGCCTGTTCCAGATTTCGGATTAAACGTAATCCGACTCCTGACTTTTCTGAGAGTTGGATATTTACAATAGTCCTGCAGTTTTCCTTTGTTTTTTAAGAATTTCGATAAATTGCTTTTCATTCAATTTTTTTACTAAAATTATTATGAAATTATCTGAAAGTCAAGGAAATTATATCGTTATAGGTATAATAATGATTATATTGCAATATTTATACTATAAGGTATAATAATAAGATATTTTTGAATATTATATCTTTTAAGGTATAATTTTAATATTTAAGTGATAAATCTTAAAAACCTTTACTTAATTCAAAAGAACCTTCACCAGGTTATTGAATTGAATCTTCTATCTGTTAATACTACGTTTGTTCTGATTAATAACTTTTAAACCTTATGAAAAAAATCAAAATGAAAAATTTCTCATTGCCTTATGTACTTCTGATGAGTTTCGTAATGCTTATTACCTGTTCCTGCAATAAAGAATCAGGCAAACCCGAATCAAATCAGGATAAAAAGACAACCACAACTTCTAATAAAGACAGCATTGAAACCAAAAAGGAAAATATCTGCCGCCGGAAAAAACGTTACCCTCCCTCCGGATGAACAAAAGAAATTAAACACTTTTTTCAGTAACTTTTCCGAAGCATACCTTGAACCGTTTACGGGCGGAAATATTACCGATGAAGAACTGATTAAATTCGGCATCCTGCATAATTATAAAAATAACTTTAAACTTTTTGACAAAGCAGGTGAGAACGAACTTAAAATCAAAGATGAAATCGTTTCTAAATCAATCGATAAATATTTCGGCAAAACTTTTTCCGCACATAAATCAACAAAGGATTACAAATATAAGAACGGTTATTATTTTATCCCGAATGCCGATGGCGAAGCCTATACTTTTTCTCAGGTTACAAGCCTCAGTGATATTGGCGGCGACCGATATATAGCATCCTTAAACATATACACTGCAAGCTCAGGCTGGACAGGAAATCAGCACGATAACCCGAAAAACTGGGGTGCTGACGGCGAGGAAAAACCCGAACTGACTTCTAAGTTCAAAGCAACCTTCTCAAAAACTAACGGAACGAACGGCGAAAGCATTTATAAATTAATTGATTACATTAAACAATAAAATTATGAAAAATATTAAACACATTAATCATCATCATCGCAGCATCACTCCTGTTTATCTCTTGTTCTAAAAACGAAAACAAAACCACAACTGCACCTAAAGATACAACAGCAAAAAAAGAAACCATAAAACAAACAGAACAAATAAACACAGTGCTTGGAGGTCTCTGGATTTCCGATGAAGATTCAAAATCTTCCATTAATATTACAAGTAACTTATGGCTTGAAATGTATGAAAAGGAAAAAACCGATACATTCAAATTCGCACTTGGAGATTCGTGTCTTGCAAACCCTGAAGCAAAAACCAATGCCAACGGAAAATACATTACTGTTTTTGACCCTGAAGGCAACAGGTGTTTTTTTATTGTTAAATTTACAGATTCCAAGCTCGAATTGTCCTACGTCGGAAGAGGAAACACTTTGCGATATACTAAAAAATCAAAATGATGTTTGGAATAATATATTGCTCTACGAATCAGGGGCTTGCCAACTTGTTCCCAAACTGAGTTTGGGAACACAATTGAAATTCAAACTTTGTTTGAACTTATCAAATAAAATTTTGTGTTAAGCAGGTGCATTCCCAAATACACATTCGGGAACCGATAAAAATGAGTTTGAATAATACTATTGTGCGTAATCGGCTCCCACGGTTGAAACTGAGTTTGGGCTACATTTGAAATTCATACTTTGTTGCTTACCGGAGTACATTTGTCAAGCAGCGTGCCCGTCAGGAGTTACATCCTGACGGAAAAACACCTGCCGGGAGGAAACTCCGTCAGACACAATCAAAGGTTGCGAATCAGGGGCTTGCTCCTCGCTGCGAAGTCATAGAACCTCCTGTGAGGGACCCAGCTTCGTTCGCGCTAATTGAAAAGTATGAAATATAAAATTTGTCAAGCAGGTGCTTCGCAATACAAGAAATGGAAATCGCAATATACTTCTTTATAATTATACATTTAATACTTTACAAATTAATCTGATTTGCATAAATTTATTTAAATTATTCAACAATAAAGACTAAATTATCAAAAGCACGAGAATTTATTTTTTATATGAAAATAAATATAGTCATAAGTGTTAGTATTATTGCATTGTTGATGCTTGTTTGGGCAGGTTTGCACGATATAATTAAAGGCGGAGAAAATCTGTTGAACGAATATATTGTCGTTGTTATCAGTGCAATATTATTACCAATTTTAATTTATTCTCTGGCGAGGAAAGTTTTCCGTACTCAGAAATAAAAGAATCCTTTTCCTCGTTATCATACCAGGAGGACTCCGGTTCTTCGCGGAGGATAATCAGATGAATAAATCATTAAATTAATAACTTACAATAAACTTATTATTATGTACAATCTCCCGTATCACAAAGAACAAAATGAACAGGTAATTAAAGAATTTATTGATCAGCATCCATTTGCTTTTTTAGCCGGATGCGATTCAGAAAACAAACCTGTTGCTACACAGGTGCCGGTTTTTATTGAAGAAAAGGATGGCAGGAAAATATTAAGAGGACATATCATGAAAAATACAGACCATCATAAAGCCTTTTTGCATAATGAAAATGTTCTTGTAGTTTTCACCGGTCATCACACCTATGTAAGCGGTACATGGTATAGTAATCCGCATCAGGCTTCTACATGGAACTATATGAGCGTTCACGCTAAAGGCATTATCAGGTTTCTGGATGACATTGCATTAGAAGATGTACTTCGAAAGACAACTCTTCATTTTGAAAACCATAATCAGCAGTCCACAACGATTTTTGATAACCTTCCTCTAGAGTTTAAACAAAAAGTAATGAAGGCAATTGTGGCTTTTGAAATTGAAGTAAAAGAAATGGACAATGTTTTCAAATTAAGTCAGGACAGAGATGCTAAAAGCTATGACAATATAATAGAGCGGCTCAAAGAACAGGGTGAAGACGGACAGGTGATTGCTGCTGAGATGGAAAAAAGAACCAGGCAAGTATTCCCGGATGATAAAAAATAGAATTATATATTTATTTCATTTCCCATAGTGATCTTCATATCCGTTCTTCGTTCTACTTTTCAACATTTCTACTTTTCAACATTTCTACTTTTCTTTTCTATTCTCTTGATAATATAAACCAATTTAATTAGTTTTTTATAAATTAATTTGAAAAGAGGTCGATATGAAAAGACTGCTCCTTATCCTCCTGTTTATTTCAGGCTGTTCAAGTTACGATCCATCTGTCATAAATATCCGCAATGCTCAAAAAATTCAGGGAATAAAAAGCTGGACTCTTAGTTATGATTCGTCAGGCGGATATAACCAGACTAATAGTTCAATCGTTAATGAATTATCATTTACGGACTATTTAAGTCCGAATAGCTCTTCAGTATCTTCTAATCCCGAATACAAATATGCAGAGATTCGGGGGAAAAATCTCAGTGATAACATTAAAGAAAATCTGACAAAGAATGGTATATTTTTCTCTGAAGTTGCTGCCGGTAAAATGGTTATCAATCGGCCGACTTTTTTTGATGACGGACGATTTATTCTTCACACGATTGTCACTTTATACGATTTGAACAATACTGAAATTGCACAACTGGATTTGTTCAACAATGCCCAGCAGCGTGTTACGACAAAGGGTATATATTACGATGTTACCGGGCATATTTTAGATGATAAGGATTTTGCAACAAGATGTGCCGACAAAATCTTAAAGGTCCTGAATCAGTAAAAGATTTTTTAAGGTTCTTATAGTAAAAAACATATTTCTTTTTAGGTCGCAATATTTTTTCAGGGTATGGTTTAATTTCTATCTTTTTCATTATTCATTGTTCATTGCTCTTCCCCTGTCTCTTTGTGTCAACTTTCATTATTTTTTCACATCGCTTCGCAGTCACATTAAACTTATTTAAAAAAAATAATGTTCTACGATTTTGTGGGGATGGAAATTAGGAATAACAAAGATTATAGAAATAAAAAAATATTAAAAATATGAAAAAAATATTTATCATTTTAGTAATGCTCATAGCAATAAGAGGAATTGCACAATCATCCGGGTGGGTGATTCAATCAACTCCAACAACTCAAAATCTTCACGGAATTTCTTTCAGTAATGCAAATACCTGGATTGCAGTAGGGGATGCCGGAACCATAATCCGGACCAGTAACGGAGGAATTAACTGGACTGTTATCCCCAGCCCTATAACAGATGCATTGCACGGTGTTTCTTTTCGCGGAGACTTAGGTCTGGCTGTGGCAACCGCGGGACGGATTATCAGAACAACTGACGGCGGGTTAACCTGGACTGAAATACCCCGACCGGTTACCAGAATTTTGTTTGCAGTATCAATTGGCACTTCGATGTCTGTAATTACAGGTGAAGAAGGAACAATACTTGTATCCACAAATGACGGCCTTACCTGGACACCACATACCGCAGGAACTGCATCTATCCTGTTCGGTGTTTCTGTGAACGGAACTGCCGGAGTTGCTGTCGGCGGAGCGGGAGCAGTGGTTATGACCGTCAATAATGGCAGCGGATGGGGACTAACTGTTCTTGGTAATGCACTTACATTCTTCTACGCAACATCATTCGTAAACAGCTCAACGGGCTGGGCAGTCGGGACTTTAACAACCGGCGGAGTCATTATAAAAAGTTCCGATGGGGGATTCGTCTGGACATTAAACACATCGCCCACAACAGAACAACTATATGGTGTTTCATTTGCAGTTATGGATACAGGAACTGCGGTCGGAACCAATGGGGCGATTATTCACACGGTTAATAGCGGAACCAACTGGGTAAATCAAACAAGCGGGACAAATCAAATCCTGAATGCCGTATCTTTTGTAAATTCTAATCTTGGGTTCGCTGCAGGGAATTCCGGAATAATTTTAAAAACTACAAACGGCGGGGTATCAGGTATTCAAAATATATCAAATGAAGTTCCGTTGAAATTTTCATTAAAGCAAAATTATCCTAACCCGTTTAATCCTTCTACTAAAATTCGTTTTGAAGTCCCGGATGCACTGTCATTCCCGCATGCTCCCAGCGGGAATCCAAACATAAGGTTAGTCGTATATGACATCAACGGGCGCGAAGTTCAGAACTCTCGTTAATGAATCCCTGGCTCCCGGAACATTTGAAGTATCGTTCAATGGTTCATCTTTAAACAGCGGTGTGTATTTCTGTAAAATCTCAGCCGGTATCTTTTCAGAAACGATAAAGATGTTATTGATTAAATGACGACTGATTAATCAGATATATGTTTATTTGTAGCGTTATTCCAATATTGAGTAATTAAGAATACTTCTTTTTTTGTAGTCGCAAATCTTTAAGTTGAGTTTTTTTTAAAACGATTCGCAGTCTAAAGACCTGCGACTACTAAAATTCTACTATCTATTTTTTCCCATAAGTTTTTCCTGCTGCAAAATCAATAGATACGCAGGGTTCATCGCCAAGAACCCAGGCATCATGTCCGGGGGGAATTTCCGCGGCGTCACCCGGTCCTATTTCTTGCATGTTTCCATCGTTCATTTTAACTGCCATTTTGCCTGAAACGACGTACAAACTGTGATGTACCATGCAGGAGTCAGTTCCTACTACCGGTTTTACACAGTCAGACCATTTCCAGCCGGGTTCAAAAGTTGCCCGCATAATGGTAGAGTTGTTAAAGTTGACTACTTCAACCCTCGTCTTTGAAGGGGTCCGTACTTCATCGGGTGTAGATAAATTTTTTTTAAGCATAATAATTGCTCCTTTCTGACCGATTATAACAAAAATAATTTAAATTCGTTTCATCAATTCAATCCCTTCTTTCATCTTTCTGCATTTACGTCTTACCTCTTACTTTTACTTTTCTAAGTTTCTACTTTTTCCTTTTCTCGTTATTTTATACAAATAAATTTATATGGACAAAAGTATATTCACTGAAAAATCAGAGAAACCAAAAGATACAGATTTAAATAAGAAATTGGGTGAATTCTACAAGCCGTGGATTGATTTGAAAAATTATGTTTATAAAAAATATCCGGATGCAGCGGACGAATGGAGTTTCTCATCATTTGGCTGGAGTTACCGGATAAGGGATAAAAAAAGAGTTATAATTTATTTAATGCCACTGAATAAATATTTCAAAGTCTCTTTTGTGTTTGGTAAAAAGGCAGTTAATGACGCTCTGACAGGCAATATAAATGATACTATTAAAGACATTATCAAATCTGCGAAGGTTTATGGCGAAGGCACCGGTTTCAGAATCGAAGTTAAGGACAAAAAATTAATTTCCGATATTAAAAAGTTAATTGACATAAAAATATCAAACTGATTTTTAATGCTCCCGTTCCCGCTTGGAACTGAAAGTCCTGCCGGAAGATTAACCCCTCAGAGTTATGCATATCAGACAGTCACAAGGAAATTTAATACTGATATATAACTGAACTAAAAACAGATATTTCATGTTTTATTCCTTAAAAAAATAACCCTATGAATTGTTCAAATACTATTAACAAAAAAGAATTACAGTTTTTTAAACTAAGTTTTATTTCACTTTTATTATTGATAGCAAGTCCGTTTTTTCTTATGGCTCAGGAAGTTCCGGGTGCATTCAATTATGCAGGTCCAATTACGAAAACTTCCAGGACAGATAATAAACCTGATTTGAATCCTCCTATTACCGTTCAGAAGAGCGAACAGCAAAAAAAACTTGAAGCTCAGATATTTGAAACCAGGAAATCCGGAAATCCCGACCAATCAGAAGTTATTGAACTTCAAAAAAAGATTGATGCTATATCGAAACAAAGCGTAACAATGCCAGGGGCATATTATCCCGGTAAAATTACTCAGGCAAGACATCGGGGAACAAAATGATGCATAGGAAATACTGCAATTCTGGTTAAGAAGTAATATGAAATGTATTGCAACTTTGACGGAATATACCGGCGCAACAGCAGGCAGAATATGGGCTGTAGCCGGTTTTCAGGGTACCGGTTCGGGTTCAACTCCTGATTCACTTCGGGTTTTATATTCATCCGATAACGGAGCTACCTGGATACCGTATGCTAATATTACTCTCGGCGGGACGGATAAAATAAATCCCGGAGACATCGATGCCGAACTTATTGAAGGAGGTGCGAATAAATATATACATATTGTTTTCGGTTTAAGAGCATCGGGCGGTACCGGGAAATGGTTTGCTGCTGGGGCTTCAGTTCAGATCACCGGAACTTACTCCGCTAATGTCTGGGCTTTTTCCTGGCCCGGTGATGATGCAACAAAAAGATATTATTCGCCTAAGATAACATCGGATAATACGGTTTGGCCTTCTGCACCGTGGGCTTATGTTGCTGTCTCATTTGATTCGGCAGGTGCAACGGGCAGAGTGAATTCACAAAAATTTGCACAATTAAATGCTCCTTATACAGTCAGCCCTTTTTTTTCATATAAGGCAAATAAAATATACTGGTATTCAGAAACTTCAACCATACAAAATCTTTATACGGATATAGCTTTTTTTCAGAGAAACGGAATTGATTCCCTGATAATTTCTTATTGCGGTGTTCCCGATAGTACAAAAGTGTTTTTCTCTAAAATGAGTGCAAATGGCGCAATGATATCCCCGTCTGCTCCCGGTCAGTATATCGGACCTATCGGAGGCAGTGAACCAAATTATGCTAAATACGGAGGACGTTTGTCATCGAATGGAAATAATAACGGGAGTATCTTTTATATCTTTTCGCAAAAAAGTGCCACAACAGATGGAATTAAGTATTTCCGAACAACAAATTTTGGTGATTTTAATACAGTGAATCAGAGTGTTATCTGGACCGCATCTTCGGGTGTTTCGTTGCCGGATATTGTAGGAGTAAGGAATGCACATACTCATCGCTTCGGTTTCATTTTCCGGGGTGTTATAGATTCTTTACAGTACGTATCGGTAAATACCGGCGGAATTTTCAATTCGACCTCGGCTAAAATGAATTCAGTTAATTTCACTGCAAATAATTATCCACCTGCGATTGGTTTGAGATTCGTCTCAAATGATAGTTGTTTCTCATTATATTCCGAACCGGGTCCGTCGAATGTCTGGTCTGCATCAGGGTGTTCGGGAACAATAACCGGAATAATTAAAAATGAAACGCCACTGAGTTTCAGATTAAACCAAAACTATCCGAATCCGTTTAATCCGGTCACGAAGATTTCATTTTCAATACCAAAGCAGGGTTTTGTCACCTTGAAAGTCTTTGATATTCTTGGAAAAGAATTAGCTATTCTCGAAAACGGAATAAAACAACCCGGGAATTATATAGTGGATTTCAATTCAGCGGATTTAACAAGCGGTGTTTATTTCTATCAGCTTGAATCGGATGGATTAAAAGATATAAAGAAAATGGTTTTATTAAAATAAATTGTGCAAATGGCAAAATATGAATTAAAAACAAAAAAAACTGAATCAAGCGTTGAAGAGTTTCTGAACTCCGTTACCGATGAACAAAAACGCAAGGATTCTTTTGAAATACTTGATATGATGAGAAAAGCATCAAAATCTGAACCCAGAATGTGGGGTACGAGCTATTGTAGGGTTTGGTGACGTTCATTATAAATATGCTTCAGGTCACGAAGGAGATATGTGCAAAATTGGTTTTTCTCCACGGAAGCAAAATCTCACGTTATATCTTTCATGGAGTTCTGACCGAAGTTAAATCCCAATTGATTAAACTTGGAAAACATAAAACCGGGAAAGGCTGTTTTACATTAACAAACTATCCGATGTAGATATAAAGGTTCTTAATGAGATAATTAAAATATCACGCGAATAAAAAAATCGGTAACGAATATTACTATAACAGTTAAACCTTTCATTTTAAATATATTAATAATAATTTCTATCCACAGAAAATTAATCGCTGACTAATGAAATTATTTCTAATTAATCCGGGCAGGGATAGTAAAAAGGGAGATTTTTGGGATTTTAGTTTTGAAAAAAGAATTTTGGGCCAGTCCGGCATTATGCCTTTGTTCCTTCCGACAATTGCAGCTGTCACACCTGAGGATGTAGAAATTGAAATAATTGATGAAAAAATTGAAAAAATTAATTTTGACGCGAAAGTTGATATTGTAGGTATAGGCGGAATGACATCTAATATAAACAGAGCTTATGCAATCGCTGATGAATTCAGAAAGAGGGGAGTGAAAGTTGCTATCGGAGGTATACACGCATCTATGATGTATGAAGAAGCTTCACTGCATGCAGACAGTGTTTTAATCGGGGAAGCAGATTTTCTTTGGAGGGAATTAATGGATGATTTTAAAAACGGAGGATTGAAAAAATATTACAGCTATTCTGAATATCCGAATATTGAAGAAATTCCCGTCCCTAGAAATGATTTAATTAAATCAAAAAACTATGTCATTAATCTTATTCAGACTACGCGGGGATGCCCGTTTGATTGTGATTTTTGTTCAGTTAAAACTTTTTCCGGGAGTCATTACAGAATAAAAAAAGTTGAACAGACTCTGAATGAAATTCAATCATTAACTCCAACTTATGATATGAATATTTTCGGTTATAAACTGAAATCTCCAAAGACTTTATTATTTGCAGATGATAATTTAATTGGAAATAAAGCATATGCAAAGAAACTATTTGAAGCACTGATTCCTTTAAAACTAAATGACTGGTATTGCCAGTGTTCCATTAACCTTGGCAGGGATAAGGAATTGATTGCAATGATGAAAGAAGCCGGGTGCCATTCAGTGATTATCGGGATTGAAAGTGTTATGCCGGAAACGCTGAAAGGTATGGAAAAGAAAATAAACAATGTTGATGAGTATAGTGAATGTATTTCGAACATACAATCTGCAGGAATGAAAGTAATGGGCTCCTTTATATTAGGAAGCGACTCGGAAGATGAAACAATTTTTGAAAAAACAGCAAAGTTCATTCAGGATAATAATCTGGTTTATACTATGATTAATATTCTAACGCCGCTGCCCGGAACGAAACTTTATAAACGGTTAGATGGTGAAAGACGAATCTTACATAAAAATTGGGAAAAATATGATTTTGAAACTGTTTGCTTCAAACCTAAAAAGATGTCTGCTAAGACTCTCGAAGAAGGCAGACGATGGGTTTGCAAAGAGGTGTTTTCATTGAATAATATTCAGGAGAGATATAACAATTTTATGAATAATAAAGAAATAAACGAGATAAGAGGTTTTGAGGAAACAGTGAATAAAATGAAAATGACGGATAAAGTTTTCTCTGTATTATTACTTTTGAAAATATTGGCTAAGGTAAATAGCGAGCAAAGAAGATTCTATCTGAAAACTATAAAAAAGTATTTATCAGGAGAAGAAACTAATTTTGGAAACAGTTTTGCAATAATGAGTTTTAATGATTATGCTAATAATATTCCATAATCGAATGAAAAAAAAGCCGGCATCAGACCGGCTTAAAAAAACTTATCGCAAATAAAAATTACTTTTTGGTGTATTTTATTTCCATGGTTTTGACATCTTTGCCATCTATTACACTAAACATTTCCATTTCACAGGTTTTGTCATCAACCATTTTTATCGTTTGCTTATCGATCATATCTTTTCCGGACATAGGGTCATACATTTTACCCGTTAATACTATTTTTTGTGAAGCTTCATCCATAGTGCCTTCCATATACATTAATCCCGTCCCGAAATTATCAATATAGCTGCTTACCCACATTTTTTTTCCATTATCGTATCCGGTAACGGAGATTCCGTTGTAATCCATCCCCATCATCTTTCCGGAAACTTTCATTTGCATATATCTTCCCCCCAGTAGCATTTCACAGGTGGCTAATCCTTCAGATGTTTGGGCTGCAGCAGTTGGATCCATCCAGAACTTTGCTAAAAAATTCCAGTCTCCGTTCATTTTAGCAAGGTTAGCATGTTCCTTTCCGGGAGTCATGTACTCCGTCCATTTTTTCATTTGTTCATCCTGAGCAAATGAATTTAGCGTATAAAAAACAGAAATCAATAAAAGAATTATTATTTTTTTCATAGTTATATTTTTTAAATTAGTAAGTAAATTATATAGAATTTTAATTTATATAAAATTTTTTTTAATGTCTGAAGTTGCCATCATTCAGAAATTATAAGGATATTAAATAAAAAGCCGGCATTTGACCGGCTTAAAAAATTTTCGGGAATAAAATTATTTTTTTACCATATTCATTTCC
Source organism: uncultured Ignavibacteria bacterium (assembly GCA_963806045.1). Lineage (GTDB taxonomy): Bacteria > Bacteroidota > Ignavibacteria > Tepidaquicellales > Tepidaquicellaceae > DATCHW01. The sequence goes on from CAWDWP010000003.1 coordinate 12,390, forward strand.
ATGCTTTTAACATCTTTGCCATCCACCACATTATACATTTCCATTAACACATTATTATCGTCAATCGTTTTTATAGTTTGCTTTTGCATAATATCTTTTCCTGACATAGGGTCGTACATTTTCCCTGTATAAACTACTTTTTTCGAGGCATCGTCATAAGTCCCTTCCATATACATTAACCCTGTTCCCATGTTATCAATCCAGCTGCTCTCCCACATTTTTTTCCCATTATCGTACCCCATAACGCCTATACCGTTGAAATCCATTCCCATCATCTTTCCGGAAACTTTCATTTGCATATATCTTCCGCCCAAAAGCATTTCACAGGTAGCTGTTCCATCAGATGTTTGAGGAGGTGCACTTGGATCCATCCAGAATTTTATTGTATAATTCCATTCGCCGTTCATTTTCGCAAGATTACTATGCTCCTTCCCCGGAGTCATGTAATCAGTCCATTTTTTCATATTATCATCAGTTTGCGCAAATGAATTTAATGAAAAAATACCGAATATTAAAAGTAACAAAAATATTTTTTTCATAGTAATAGGGTTTAGTTTTTAAATATTGATTTTGTATAATTGCTAACAATCTTCAGGGATTTAAAATTTCCAATAGCTATAATGAAAATTTATATATTTTTATTAAAATTATATTAATGTGAAAAAGTAATTATTATTTGTTAAACATAAGTAAATACAATAATTTAGCATTTTAAACCTGTAAAAAGTATGAATCTCATTATCTATTTTTATTTTAATGGCGAAAAAAATTTACATTATTCATTTATTATTAACTGAAAGTTGATTAACTTAAATCTGTTATAAATCCCGTTTTATTTGTTATCCGGTGTAACTATATATTTTCTTATTTAGTTTATTTCTTTCTTATATTTAATTTATTTTTTAAAATTATTTAATTTCAATTTTTATGAATGCACAAGAGTTAGTAGAAAATTTGCAGGAGTTTTGCAGGGAAAATGCCGATTCTGAGGTCCTGGAAAAAAATAAAAAATTATTCAAAGATGATTATGATGCCTACGGTATTTCACAAACCGATATGGATTTCAAAAAAAGGGAATTGCTCCACAATCCGGAATTCACAATGGAACTTCTTCTGAAAGCTGCCCCGGATCTTATCAAATCAGAGAAATATGAAGAAACAAGTTTTGTTCTTATACTTCTTAACGGTATGAATAAGAGATTCAACAGGATTGTTTTCAATGAAATCGAAAAATGGTATAAACTGGGAATAAATAACTGGGCTCACTCTGATATGATAGGAATGATAATATTACCGCAATTTCTTCTGAACAGAATTATAGTCTACACTGATATGGAATCCTGGCTCACAGCAAAAAATAAATTTCAGCGTCGGACAGTTCCTCTTTCATTTATAAAACTGCTTAATACAAGCAATGATTTTATAGGGTTATTTAGGTTTCTCGAGGTATTAATGAAAGATCCCGAAAAAGAAGTTAATCAGGGTATGGGTTGGTTTCTGCGTGAAGCCTGGAAAATCAAGCCCAAAGAGACAGAGGAATTCCTGATAAAATGGAAAGAAGAATGCCCGAAGTATATAATTCAGTATGCGACGGAAAATATGGACCCGGATAAAAAGAAGATTTTTAAAAAATCGGAATTTGCCGATAAGAAAAAATAAACTTCAAAATATAATTCAAAAAAACTTAAAAATTTATCTGAATCATGAAAAGTATACTGGAGGTATCCGGCAATCAGGAAATTATTAATAGAATTAATAAATTAACTCCGGATACAAAGCGTCAGTGGGGTATTATGGATGTATCACAAATGATGGCTCATTGCACGGTCTCATTAAAAATTACCCTCGGGGAAATTAAACCGCAATCAAATATATTTCTGAAAATGCTGGGGAAAACATTTAAGAAAAAGATTTTTGCTGCAGATAGTTTCAGAAAGAATTCGAAAACTGGAAAAGAATTTATAATTACAGGAACTAGAAACTTCGATGAAGAAAAATCTGTATTAATCTCATACATCAAAAAATTCGTTGATAAAGGTTCCGGTATAATTACGAAAGAATCTCATCCTTTTTTTGGCAAATTAACCGTAGAAGAGTGGGATACTTTAATGTATAAGCACTTGGATCACCATTTGAAACAATTCGGAAATTAACTCTCTAATTTTCGTAAATTTAAATCATATTTCAAATTCCATTCTTATTTTAATTATCTTTCGCTATATTAATATAGGTTCAATTATCATTCTATAATCGCAAAATAGGTCACAGCTGCATTTGAATAAATGCTATTATTTGTTTATTCAATTGATAAATATTAATTGTTTAAGGTGGATTCATATAATAAAGCGAAATATTTCATTTGTTCTGTAGTCATTTTTCTATTTATATCGGTAAATTCATTCGGACAATCTTATAACATTTCCAATTATTCGATAGAAAGTGGTTTGCCTGTAAGTCTTGTTCTGGATGCTGTTCAGGACAGTATCGGAAAAATGTGGTTTGCAACTGCAGCCGGAATTTCCGTATATGATGGATTTCAATGGCATAATTTCAATTCTAAAGACGGATTATCCAAATCAGGATATAGAAAAATCAAGGTAGATGAAAAAGGAATTATCTGGTGTATTCCTTTAAATATATATGATTCTATTGCTTATTTCAGAAGTGATACTCTGCATTTTTTAACTCCTCCGGATATTCAAAGATCGTCTAATTCTGTTGATATAAACTCTTTTTCAATGTTTTATAATGCTGATAAACCCATTCTTTGTATTGGGACATTTTATGGGATTTATTATTTTGATGGAAGCATATGGAAAAAATACACGTCTAATGATGGTCTTATGTCAGATTATATATACTCAATATCAGAACATGACAAAAAGTTTTATGTAGTTTCGGATAAAGGCATATCAATCTTTGACGGAACTAATTTTGATAACAGTCTAAATGAAATTTCCGCAATAAAACAATCGCAGGTTTTAGCTTTAGCTTTTGAAAATGAGAATGATAAAATATGGGTTTTAAGCCAGAAGTGGATTGGATGGATTGAAGATAAAAGAGTTAATATTGTAAATGATAAATTTGAATTACCTTACCATAACGAATTATTTTTTCCTTCAATACTTCCGCCAAATAATAATTTAGTGTTTTTTGGAAATTATTTTTTATCATATTACGTGAATTTGAAAACAGGGGAGCTTTTTCCGACTACTTATAAACATGGATTTGTAAGCGATGGAGCTACTTCAATTTTTATTGACAGAGAAGAAAATATATGGAGAACCGGGACGAGGGGCATAGATAGAGCTAATAATTTATTTTTGTTAAAATATAATGCACTTGATGGATTACAGGATAATGAGGTAACCGCAATCTGTGAAATCAATAAGGAAACTTTAATTCTTGGACATAACGAAGGAATTACTATTTTCAGTAAAAATAAAACTGTTAAAATAAACCTACCGGAATTAAAAAATTATAGTCGCGAATCAGGGCGGATTCTGGATATCTGCAAAGGACCAGGAGAAACCGTCTGGTTAGCAAGTTCTTCATTCGGACTTGGTAAATTGGATTTAAAGGGTAATTTGAATTGGATAAAAACACCGGATGCATCATCAACTACATCTGTAAGAGTTGATAAATCTGGAACTGTTTGGGTGGTGACCAGTTCAGGGGTATTTAAAGAATCAAACGGGAGACTCATAAAATCGACTGATTTAGATTATAAAGATTTATATTTACGGCGAATTTATATTTCGGAAGACGATGATATTTATCTTACTTCTGTCAGCGAAGGGGTTTTTCGTAAAACGAAAAATGATTTCCGACAATTTAGAGCACAGGATAATGTGAATGCGAATAATGTATACGCTGTATATAAAGATTCAAAAAAGCGAGTATTTATCGGAACAAAAGCCGGACTATACATAATAAAAAATAATTCACTTGAAAAATTTAATGAAAATGGATTAACCATTGATAAACCAGTTTACTCAATTATTCAGGATAAACAAAATAATTATTGGTTTGGAACAAATGATGGTGTAATAAAATGGGACGGATTTAGCAGGATTCGGTCTTTAACAAGAGGTAATGGATTTGCAGGGAGAGAACTAAACCGGGCTGCTATTTGTGCTGATTCAGATGGCGATGTCTGGTTTGGTTCGGAATCCGGAATGACTTGTTACAGACCCGAATATGATAAAAATATTACACCGGTTCCTAGTGTGTTATTGTTAGGTGCAGAAGATATTGCAGGAAATAGATTCCCGTTAAATCATCCGGTTAAACTTACAAGTAACAACAATTCAATATATTTCAATTTTCGGGGATTATCATTTGTAAACGAAGATTTAATAAAATATAAAATAAAACTTGAAGGATTCGATGCAGACTGGTATGAAGTAAATCAGTCGCAAATTAATAAAATCAGGTATACAAATTTAAAATCAGGTAAATATAAGTTACTGGTTGCCGCGAAAAATATATCAGGGGAATGGAGTAATGTAGTATCTTCATCCGAAATTACGATTGATAAGCCAAATTATTTAAAATGGTGGTTCATTTTAATAGTCTTAGCTGGATTTACTATAATCATATATATGACATATAGAATATATATGAAAAGAATTTATTATTCAAAACTCGAATTAAAAGTTCTGGAGAGAACATCGGAATTAAAGGAAACTGAAAAAGCATTAAGGAATTCACAAGCTGAACTTGAGGAAAAAGTCATTGAAAGAACAAAAGAACTGGCGACTGCAAATGAAAAATTAAAAGAACTTAATACTTCTAAGGATAAATTCTTTTCCATAATTGCACACGATATGAAAAGTTCATTCACCGGTTTATTTGGATATTCCGAAGTTTTAAAGAATGGCGCTCAGACTATGTCTAAACAAGCCATTGTTGATTGCTCGGAAAAACTTTATAAAAACGTAAATAATTCTTTCAATCTTCTTGAAAATCTCTTAAACTGGGCATTGCTTCAAACGGGCCGGATGACTTGCAATCCTGAAAAAATTGAATTTAATCAGGATATGTCAAACATTCTTGAACTTTTCGAGGAAAATGCAAAGATTAAAAATATAATTCTTCAAAACGATATAAAAGATGATTTGATATTAAAAGCTGACAGAAATATGCTCAGGACTATGATACATAATCTCGTATCTAATGCAATTAAATTTACAAATTCGGGCGGGAAAGTAATTATTTCTTCGAAAATATCGAATGGATTTACGGAGATTTCTGTTTCAGATAACGGAGTTGGAATTCCAAAAGAATATATTACAAGGTTATTTAGTTTGGACTCGAACATAACTACAAAAGGAACTGCAAAAGAAAAAGGAACAGGACTTGGATTATTGCTTTGCAAAGAAATGATGGATATGCATAAAGGCAAAATTAACGTGGAGAGCGAATCAGGGTTCGGAACAACTTTCAAACTAATTCTTCCAAATTGATATTATATCATTCCTAGCAAAGTACCAACTAAACTACTTAATATCAGTTATTTATTTAGAAATCATTTAATGACCTTTCATTTTTCTTTTCGTGGTTTTTTCAGATCGAAACAATTACAATTTTGATAACGTATAAATAAGTAGAATTATAATATTTATTTGAAGTCCATAATTTTTAAAAGATGAATTTAAAAACGATTTTAGAAACAAAATTAATGAAAGGACTAATGTCATGAAGAAATTAATTTTTATTCTATTGGTTTTATTAATCCCATTTGTTTTTGCGTATTCCCAGGATGATAAGAGTGATATCAAGAGGGACGCACAACCCGTTAAAATAATTTTAAAAGAAGTTACATGTTCAGATTGCCAGGGTATCGGGTGGATTTATGCTGTAAACTATTTAACAAGTTCAGGTGTAAAAAATCCGAATTATGTAAACGGTAATGCGAGAAACGCAACTCAGATGTCGCAACTGACCGCATTAACAAAAATGATTTGTCCTTATTGCGGCGGAAGAAAAACAGTCTTTCTTGAATACAAGATATATTAAGAAAATTATTCGGGTAATTATTTCGTATATAAGATAAAGTATTTTTCTAATTGCATTGGATTTTTATAAAATCTGCAGAGGAATTTTATAAAATATTTCGTATTTTTATAACAGCCGTTAATTTGCGGCTGTTTTTTTATTTGTAAACTACAATTCTTATACTATTATATTGACAAATTCATTTCTGTTCTTTATAATAACAATCACTTAGATTTTTTCTCACAAATAGAATTCAATGTCTCATCTTGAGACGTTTTCCACAATAGCCCCTTAAAATTTTAATACTTTTCAAGATATTTAAAGGCATAATAATTGCAGCATTTGTTCTCAGTTCTATTAAATAACTTAATCAGGGGGCTAAAATGAAAAAATTAATTTACCTTTTACCCGTTTTATTAGTTATATTATTTATGACCAAAGGATGTAACTACGAAAATCCTTTAGTTTCAACTCTTCAAAGTCCTGCACCTTCAGAATTGAATATGGGTCCCATTGACTCAGGAATGTATACAATACATATGGGTCAGATTTACCAAACTCTTTTAACTACTTCAAATAATGTTCGAATCGGAGTTTTAAAGATCTGGTATGATACCAATAAGTTTTACTTTAAATTTGTAGCAGATAATGCATATTATCTTAAGAATTTGCATCTTGCTGCAGTAAAAGAGAGAATAAGTATACCGTTAACCGGAAATTGCCCGAACATTGAAAATTTTAACTATCAGGTTCATAATCTGGTTCATGGTGTGACATATACATTCACAGTGCCATACATCTATTTAAAGCCCCCAAGGACATTTTATATCTCTTCACAAGTAGAGTATGAGAACAGGTCATCTGACGGTCCAAAATGCAGTGTAGCCTGGGCAAAAGGTGTTTCGTTCTGGAACTGTACTGAATTCTCCCGGTACTTTGGCTTAAGGTACTCTTTTGGTAATGATTAATAATTAGTATATCATATTGCTCCTTTCATTAAAAATGGTTTTCTGTCTGTTTCTACCGGACTCTTCTGGTAGTAACAGATGGGAACCATTATTTTATTTAATTTTCGAAATGAAGTATAGAAGCTTATATTAGTCTAACTTTGTTTTTCATATAAAAAATTCCATATCATTGTTATATAGTCAGATTTCTCATTACGATTCTTTGTAGTTTTTGTATCCATTTTTTATTATATTTTTCAATAAATTTATTTAAAAATCTGATAAATATTTGACTAATGAGAATTGCAACTGAATTCAGGTGGGAAATGGGACATCGACTGCCAAACCATAAAGGTGAATGCAAAAACATTCACGGACATTCTTACAAAATGATTATAGAACTTTCAGGCGAACTCGATTCCAAAAGCGGGATGATAGTGGATTTTTATGATTTAGGCTTAATCGTAAAACCAATAGTAAAAAAATTTGATCATTCTTTCCTGGTTTATAAATATGATACCAAACTTTTGAATTTTCTTACAGAAAATAAGATGAAAAAAGTTGTTACTGATTATTACGGAACAGTTGAAAATATATGCAACCATTTTATAGATCTCATAGTTAAAGGTATAAAGAAAAGTAAATTAAATAACATATATTCTATCACTGTAAAAATTTATGAAACTCCGAATTCATATGCAGAAATGACAAAAATAATTGAGAATTAAAAAATAATAATTCATGAATAAGTTATTATTAATATTAATTTTTTTATCTTCCGTTTCCTGTTCAAAATCACAGGATAAAGGAATTGAATCATGGGCATCGATAACTTACAATTTAAATGGTGGTCAGATATTGCAGGGATATCAGAATAATTATTCTGTAATTATTAATTCAGATAAATCTTGTGTATTTATTTATAGATTTCCGGAAAATGATCTTACAAAAGATTTTAAAATCGATGATAACACGCTCACCAAATTAAGCGAATTGATAATTGCTGCCAAAATTCTGGAATCTGAAATAACAACAGACCCAACATATGCTCTTTCTGCAGATATGCGGTCTTGTCAGGTAGTGCTAAATCAAAACGACCCTAACCTTGATCAGCCTCCAAGAGTGATAAAAGTTCCTTTTAATCCTTCTGATGAGTTTAAAGATGGGTTAAATAATCTCTATAATTTTATCGAAACTCTGATACCGGGAGACGCAAGAATGGAATTTCGAATCTAAAAGGGATGATTATTTTAAAAACAAGAAATAAATTGTTTAAATAATTGATGAATATCTTTTGCGGCTAAACTCAACTATGAATAGATTTATTTTAAAAATATTTCTACATAATCAATTAATTCTTTTTTTGTAAATGGTTTAGGAATATAGCCGTCGAATCCATGGGACAAAAGAAATTCTTTATCACCTTCTAATGCATAAGCCGTCGCGGCAATGATTGGAGTTTTAGAATATTGTGGGATCTTTCTGATATATTTAAGTAAATCTATACCGTTCATTCCATCACCTAAATTAATATCTAATAAAAATAAATCATACTTATAATTTTCAAATGTTTCAATTGCAGCTTCCGCACTGAACAAGCCGACTATATCATATAGTCCTTTGAAATAAATTTTTACCAGGTGGTTGAGAACTCTGTCGTCTTCTACAAATAAAATTAAACGATTATTCCCCGTAATATCGCTCATAAAATGAAAATGATTATATAGAGTTTTTTAAGTTGTATAAATTTAATAAGAATTTAAGATAATACATACGTATTTATTATTCTCATGAGGTGATGGAAAACATTGCAATGAAAATCTATTTTAGGGCGACAATCTTTTAATTGTCCATTCAGTTCCGTTTTTTTTGTACTGTATTCTGTCATGAAGCCTGTTCGCCCTGCCTTGCCAGAATTCAAATATATCAGGCTTAAGAATATAACCACCCCAGAATTCAGGCAGTGGAATATTCGAGCTATGAAATTTCAATAAGTACGTGAAGAATTTTTTTATAATATGCATTCTTCCCGGAATTACACTGCTTTGTTTTGATGCCCATGCCCCAAGACGACTTTTGTAAGGCCTCGTTTTAAAATATTCCTCAGAAGCTTTTACTGATATTTTTTCAATACTTCCTTCAATTCTTATTTGTCTTTCAATTTCAGGCCAGAAAAAAAGTATCGCACCAGCATTATTTTCTTCGATTTCTTTTCCTTTGCGGCTTCCGTAATTTGTAAAGAATATGAATCCATCTTTATTGTAACCTTTTAAAAGAAGAACTCTTGCAGATGGTTTTCCTTCCTTTGTTGCTGTCGCCAATGTTACTGCCGTAGGCTCAGGCAGTTTTGACTTCAGCATTTCTTTAAACCAGATATCGAATTGCTCGAAAGGATTATCATCAACATTTCTTTCATCTAAATCTTTTAGCTTGTAATCTTTTCTAATTGCAGATATTTCAAAATTATCTTCCATAGCTCAAACTAATTGTAATTAATTATTAATACCGTCGCCGAATTTATGTGTATCATTAATGGTTACAGGTAATTTTCCTTTAAATTTAATTTCACCCAAAATACCTTTAATTGATGCATTTATCGAACTTTCGCCATCTCCATAAGCACAAATGTAGGAGTCGATTTCCTCAAATCCCTGAAGTAAATAAGGATTACCAAAGGAAATAACTATTACTTTTTTTCCTTTTTCTTTTAATGATTTAATTAGTGAAATTTGTGATTCAGGCAATCCAACAGTTCCGGTCTTTATTTTTACTTTTGCATATATTGGAATAAGAATATAATCGGCTTCGGTGGAAGCGGAAATTATTTCTTCAGCATTACCAACTTCTCCGTTTTGTTCAAAAATATTAATTTTATTAAAATATCCCCTGGATTTAACATCAAGCATTTTAAGAAATAAATCCGAATTATCCTTATCATTTCCATTATTTAATGAAAGTAGAAGAATAGTACTATTCGCTTTTTTAAAAGGTACGATATTATTATCATTTTTGACCAGAGTTACAGATTCATCAGCTATCATCTGTGAAAGAATTTGTTCTTCCTCCGAGTTAACTATTGAATTTATTTTTTCTAAGTCTACCATTTTATTTTCGTTTAGACCTAACCATTCTTTTGCTTCCAGAATTTTTTGTACAGAATAATTTATTCTTTCCTCTTTAATATCTCCGTTAATAACTGCTTGTTCAATTGCTTTTATGGAGAGCTCTTCTCCCTGAGGCATTAATATTAGATCAATTCCTGCATTGACGCACATTAGCGCTACTTCTTTTGCAGAAAAATGTTTTGTAATTCCGGACATATTTAACGCGTCAGTTACAATTAACCCCTGGTATCCAATTTGATTAATAAGAATTCCACTAACAATTTTCTCCGATAGGGAAGCAGGAATATAAGGTGATTTCTCAATTGCCGGAAATGACAAATGAGCAATCATAACAGATTTGACACCGTCGTTAATTGCATTTTTAAAAGGAACTAATTCAATATTATTTAATCTGTTCATATCAAAATTCAAAACAGGCAGATCATTGTGGGAATCTATGTCCGTATCGCCGTGCCCGGGGAAATGTTTACCGGTTGCAATAACATTTCCATCCTGAATACCTTTTATCATTGCAGTTCCCATCTGGGAAACTAATAAAGGGTCTTCACCGAAAGAGCGGACATTTATAATAGGGTTTTTTGAATTATTGTTTACATCGAGTACCGGAGCGTAATTCTGGTGAATTCCAATTGCTCTGCATTCCTTTGCAATTAACAAACCCATTTGATAAGCAAGTTTTGGATTCCTGGTTGCTCCGATTGCCATGTTATTGGGAAATAAACTTCCATCATCAAGTCTCATTTTTGTTCCTCGTTCAAAATCAGCAGAAATCAAGAGGGGAGTTTCAGACATAGATTGAAGGTCATTAATAATTTCGGCTTCCTGCAGGGAATTTCCTTTAAAGAAAATAAAACCACCTATCTTTTGGTTTATAACAAGATTCTTTAAACGATTATATTCTTTTGAATTTTTATCAAGCGAAAATCCTTCTGATGAAGAAATAATCATCTGGGCAATTTTTTCCCTCAAAGTCATTGATGAAATTATTTCCTGAATTTGATTTTTATTATTAATCTTTTTTTCCAAATAAATATATTTCTCGAAAGGATAAAAATATGAGAATGATAGTAAAGGGAATGTAAAAAGTAACAGGGATATTAAATATCGTTTATATTTCATCCTTCGGTATTGTTATTTTGAATTAAGGGAACAGATATTGGATTCATTTCGATTTCATCATTTTTATGTTTTTCTTTATATTCTAATAACTTTTCCTCAATCGGTTCATACTCTTTATATTGCATTAGTTCTAATCTGAATTTGCTAACATCCTTAACATTTCTTAAATATCCCGAATAATGTTTCCTGAATTCGAGTACACCATAACCTTCATCTTTGTATTCACATGCAAGTTTCAAATGTTCAATGCAAACATCAATTCGCTCTTCTAAAGAAGGCTCCTTCTCGAGTTCACCTTTTTCAAGAAAATATTTGGTTTGCCGGAATATCCAGGGATTATTAATTGCTGCCTGACCTATCATTACAGCATCCGGATTGTAATTATCAAAAACATTTTTCACATCTTCGGGAGTCTTAATATTCCCATTTATTATAATAGGAATCTGAACTCCTGTGTCTTTTATTCTATTTACCCAATTCCAGTCAGCTTCTCCTTTATTTCCTTGTCCCCGGAGCCTGCAATGGACCGTTAATGCCTGAACCCCTATCTCTTCCATCATTTTTGCTACTTCTACTATAACGATACTTTTTTCATCCCAGCCTAAACGAGTTTTTAGAGTTACAGGAAGCCGAACATTTTTTAATACAGTTTCTGCAATTGATTTCATTTTGGGGAGGTCTTTTAATAAGCCTGCGCCTCCTCCCCGCATAACAACATCTTTTACCCAGCATCCGCAATTAATATCAATAAAATCCGGATTTGCTTCTTCGGAAATTCTTGCGGCTAAGCCCATTACATCGTCATCTTCCCCAAATATTTGTATTCCAACAGGCCTTTCTTCATCATAAAAAAAAAGTTTTTTGATTGCTTTTCTTGCATCTCTTATAAGTCCCTGGGCAGATATAAATTCTGTATATAGAATGTCAGCACCTAATCTTTTGCATATTAATCTGAAAGGAGGTTCCGTCACATCCTCCATAGGAGCCAGTGCAATTTTTCCGGATAAAGATTTTTGAAATTCGTTCATTACTAAAATTATTTCGTCAGTATCATCTTTTTCGATTGTGAAAAATTATTAGTTGTCAGTTTGTAAATATAAATTCCGCTGGGTAAATTATTTCCATCAAAATTAATTTCATAACTGCCTGCATCAAGATTATTATTGACAAGTTGATTCACTTTCTTTCCAAGAATATTGTAAACATCAAGGGAAACAAAACTCTTATTTATTATTGAGAACTTTATTCTGGTATTAGGATTGAAAGGATTGGGGTAATTTTGTGCCAATTCAAATTTTTTCGGGATTTCGTTATTATAGTTTACAATGTTTGTAAGGTAACCCGAAATTTCATATACGCTTCTTCCATGCGTTCCTATTCTTATTTTATTGCCCAATAGATTATAATCAAGATGCATTGCAACAGTATTCGGAAGTCCGTCTGCAAGCTCAATCCAGTTCACGCCCCAATTACTTGTCATAAATACTCCAATATCCATAGCTACCAGATAATAACTGGTATTATATCCCGGGTAATAAATCATTCCATCATTTACCGGTGAATCCGGTAAGTTGCTGCTAATGTTATTCCAGTTAGTTCCGCCGTTAGTTGTTTTGTAAATCTTGCCTGCTCCAAAACCGGAAAATGTTACTATTGCGACATTTGAAGAATCAGGATGAATATAAACACTGGTTATTGATCTGTTTGGCATCCCGTTTGATATCTGCGTGAAAGTATAACCTCGGTTTGTAGATTTATATACAGCACTACTGTAAGAAGCATACATTATATTCGGATTTGATTTACTTATCGCAAGCTCACTTATTGTTCCGCTCGTTCCGGAAGAGATTGCAAACCAAGATGCACCCATATTAGATGTTTTGAAGACCTGTTGTCTTGCAGTATAAAATATCTCAACTGAATCCGGATGGCAAATTATAGGTCCTACCCAATCGCCTGTTCCGGTCAGACCTGTTGTGGCATTATACCAGGTATCCCCGTTATCATTCGATCTCATTACGCCGTTGTTTTGGGTTTCTCCTAATACGTAATATGAATTCTTAATGTGAAATGAAACTTCTCCTCCGTCACCTCCAAAAGCAGCTGTCCAATTAATAGTGCCCAATGTTCTCTGGGTTCCATTATCCTGAGTTCCTCCCATCAAATGTGCTGTATTAACAGGATCAGATGTCATTCTGTAAAATTGAGTTAATGTTAATCCCTGATTCATATTTGTCCAGGTTGTACCTTTATTAGTAGACTTCCAAATACCTCCATCATTGACACAAACAATTTCATTTATGTCGACAGGATTGAAAGCCATATTGTGCTGGTCAGGATGGACATAACCGTTTGCATAAGAATTGGTTACGTTAATAAATGATCCACCGCCGTCTGTAGTTCTCCACACATCAATCGTACCGACAAATGCTAAATTAGGGTCAAATGGACTGCAGTGCATATAAAAATCGTACCAGGCTTGTCCTCCGCCCGTAAGATTTGTTACAACCTGAGTATAATTAACTCCGTTATTAGTTGATTTAAATACGTTCACATTATTGCTTCCATAAGTCGCAATATACAGAATCTTTGGATTTGCTTTACATATAGCAATATGGTTTCTTTCTCCCATTGTTACCGATGTGTTTGAAACAAATGATGCGCCGCCATTTGTAGAAATTCTGTACCCTGTTCCGCTTCCGGTTATAAAAACCGTATCACCTGAAGGTGTAAATATTACATCATCACATCTTCCACCAATTATAACACTCCAGTTTAATCCTGCATCAGTACTTTTATATAAACCGCTATTACCTAAAGCTGCAAAAATTTCATTGTTGTGATTTGGTCTGATTTCAATTCTTGAAAAATATGTTGAAGACGGAAGTCCGCTGGTATAATTAATCCAGTTCAAGCCTGCATTTGTTGATTTCAATAATCCTCTTCCGTAATATGATGCTCCGCTGTATGTAGCTTCACCTGTTCCAAAATAAATAATATTGGAATTTGCCGGGTCAATCGTAATAGAACCTGATGACAGTGATGCTTCATTGAAATTCAGGCTCACCCAGTTTAATCCGCTATTTGTAGATTTCCATACACCGCCAAAAGCTGCTCCGATATAAATAATATTGGAATTATTAGGGTCATATTTGACAGTAGGAATTCGTCCGGAAATATTTCCATAATCAAAATAATATCCGGGTGTTGGACCTATATTAGTCCAGGAAAGAGATTTACCGCCATAAAATCCTTGTGTTAATCGCAGGTTATTTCTCTGTTCAAGTGCAGATTTATATGCATTTTCTGGAATGAAATTATAGGGGAACATTCTCTGCTCATAAAACCATTTCTCTCTCTGAAATGCATTACTATTCTTAATATTTGCATCAGCTTTGTCATAAATATTATTTGGAATTATTAAATCCTGTGCAAAACCGGATAATGGCAACAAAATAAGTATAAGTAATATTAATCTTCTCATAGTTTTTGGTATTTAATTATTTAAGTAATTTAGTCCTCTGAAAGTCTAAATAAAATGAAAAAGATATTATTTTTTAATTTAATGTAATGATATACAAATAGAATATCTTCTAAAATATAAAAGCTAAAATTTTGCTAATGATATATAAAAATCAAAATTTCTCCCCGGTACTTTATTAGTTAACCGCCATGTGAAATTCAAGTTGATAAAGCTTAATATGTTTTTAATCCTGAAACCCGCTTCAGCGTAATAACCATCTGTTGCTGAATAATTATTGAAATTAGAAATTAATCTGTTTTTATCAGTTATTTCAATTCTGCCGATGTTAAATATTCCGGCTAAATTTAAATCTTTTAAAAATATTATATTACCCCACAGGAGTTTTCCGAAATCATTTTCAAAATTAAAATAATAAAGTCTGTCACCAAGATATGCCTGATAACCTGCAGCTTCAAACATCATTGGATTTGAACCATCCTCTCTGGTTCTCAAGTATTCAAGGTTTTGATAAGGAACATCGCCGTTTAAAAATATTCCTCCTAATTGATATGTCACTCTTAAAAATCTGTTTATATAATGGTTTCCCGAAAGTCTCAGAGCAAATCTCCTGAAATCATAAGTACTTGAGAGATTTTTAGAAGTGTTACTATATGAAAAATCAAGAATTGGAAAACTCGATACACCAAATCGTGAAATCTCACCATCTCCCCAATCAACCGCTTTATATACATTCGGATCTAATCTTATAAATGCTCCTACTGTTCTGTTAAAACCATCATTCACGGGTGGATTAATCCGGTAATTCTCACTTTTATTAAATATGCTGAAGTTTGAATTGTTCCCGGCAGAAGTCTCTTTTGCCTGATAATATGTAAGTCCAAGAGTAATCTGAGGAATTATTTTTTTTGAGACCTTAAATTTCCATCCGGAAGCGTAATAGTAATCGTATCTGTCATTTTTATTTACAAATGATTCATAGATATTATAAACATTATCAAATACAGTTGGGTCGGCAGAGAGGGTTTTTAATCGATTAAATATTCCTCCTGAAAAATGAAGGCTCCTGTCATTTAATAAATTAACTGAACCCCTGATTTCATACTTTGGCTTTTTATCAGCAAAGCCATATCCATAAAACCCATTTATGGAATATCTGTCGAAATCTTTTGTAAAGTTCAAATTTAACCTTAATGAGTTCCCTTCAACTCTATTAAAATTATAATAATCCAGAAAATTTGAATAAAAATATTTTCCGATTTTAATCCCTAACGGACTTAATGCAAAGCCTTTTTGTTTTTCGTCAGTTGTTTTTCTTATATCTGTATAAGCTTTTATTTCTTCACCCGTGTTTTTAATCCGCTGGTGATTTGACCAGTAAATTGAGTCTTTTTCAGCATCCGGGACAACTTTCACTATAAATTCATCAAAGGTTCCTTGTGGAGCTTTTTCGTTTATATTATAATTTGAAACTACGGTAAATACTTCTCCTTTAAATTTGACCAGACCTGCGAAAGAACCCTTTGCAAAAATCTCTATGTCTGCCGGAAGCCAGAATATTTTGTTCGCTCTATCTTTGAATTCCGAAAATTTCTGATTAAAATTTAATGATTCGATTCCTCTCATTGTTGCCCCATTGTTAGATTCAAGACTCACTTTCATTAATGAAAATGTGCTGTCAAGAATGTATATAAAACCTTTGAATTGTGGTGCATTATCAGATTGATTGACTACCTGAATTTTATAAATTCTCATGGAATCTATAAAATTAATGCCTTTCAATTTAAATTCATATTCATCGAAAGCGTTATCTGAAAGAGGAGTAGGAATTTTTATTTCACCCAAATCAATATCTTCATCATAAAAATTTACAATGAATGGTAATGCAAAACCTCTGCC
This sequence comes from uncultured Ignavibacteria bacterium, assembly GCA_963806045.1. Classification (GTDB taxonomy): domain Bacteria; phylum Bacteroidota; class Ignavibacteria; order Tepidaquicellales; family Tepidaquicellaceae; genus DATCHW01. The sequence goes on from CAWDWP010000003.1 coordinate 28,961, forward strand.
AATATTAGCAGATTCCTTTTTTGAAATCACAATCTGTTTCTCTAAATCGGGTTTTTTAAAATATCCTTTTGTTTCTGATTCCAGAATACCAAATATACCAAAATCAGTTTTCCCGGTTAAGGAATCGTAATATTCATTATTTCTAAAGGAAGGACTCACGTTCGAACGAATAACATATTTTGTAAAAGCATTGTAATCGTATTCATTAAGTTTGGATTGAAAAACCTTTTTGTATTTAATTGCTTTTCTTATTATATCATATGCAGGGTCCTCTCCGAAAACCTGAATTTCTTCTGTCATTATCTCAGATGGATTTAAATAAATGTTCCTGACTTCATCATTATCATTTATTGCAACGTCTATAGTATCTGAATTATATCCGATGTACGATGCTGATAACTTAAAATAACCGGTGTTTAAATGTATAATATATTCACCTTCATTATTCGAAGTAGTCGAATAATTGCTTTCGAGAACTTTTATGGTACCGTAACTCAAAGGTTTGTTTGTCTTCGAATCAATAAGTTTTCCGGTTAATTTATAAGTTTGAGACTTTGCAATATTTATATTAACAAGAAAAAACAAAACCACTAAACTAATATATTTCATTTTCGTATATCTAAATTTAACGGTTTAATTATTACTAATTTTTTATCTTCGATATGATAATCAGTTTCAAAATCAAAATTTAAAACTTCAACTTGAATATTTTTCACTTTTCTTAATTCTGCAAGTTCTTCTTTTAAGTCTCCGCCCTTAATACATAACATCAGACCATTTTTACTTATAAAATATTTTCCCCAGTTAAAGAGATTAAATAAAGTGGAAACAGACTTTGAAACTACAATATCATATTTATGGAAATGATTTTTCATTTTTGAAACTTCTTCCGCTCTTCCGCATATACATTCAACATTTTTTATACCTGCTTTATTTACAATATCTGATAAAGCAATTATTTTTTTCTTTACGGAATCAACTAAAATAAATTTTATTTCAGGAAACATTATCGCTAATGGAACACCCGGAAAACCTCCCCCTGTTCCTATATCAATAATTTTTAAGTATTTTTTAGTATCAAATTTTTTAAGAAAGAAAATTGATGTCAGGACATTTGATTCAATCGAAGTCATTTTTCTTGATATCAAATTTATTTTCTTATTCCATTCAATCAGCAATTCATCATATTCCAGAAACTTATTATATATATCGTCTCCTGATATCTTTAGCTCTTCCGACAAAAATGATTTTAGTAAAAGCATGTATAAGTATTATAAAAATATAGCTAATTATATAAAGAAAGAGGGTGCATTAAGTATGCACCCCCGGATAACTATTAACATTATTTAAAAATCAAATGAATAATGGAGCAAGTACTAATGTAATTGTTGATAATAATTTTATAAGTACGTGTAGCGAAGGTCCTGCAGTATCTTTGAAAGGATCACCTACAGTATCACCAACGACACCCGCTTTATGCCTTTCAGACCCTTTTCCTGTGTTGTTTGCAAGGTCTCTTGGCTCAAGTTCAATAAATTTCTTGGCATTATCCCAGGCACCTCCTGAGTTGTTTAAGAACAATGCTGTTATTACCCCAACGATTGTACCAACAAGAAGCATTGCCGCTACCACTTCCGCTCCCGTTGCAGCACCCGGTGCAGTGGGGTTTGCTTTATAAATTATCTTAAATAATACTCCTATTACTACAGGCATTAACACTACAAGCAAACCTGGTTTAACCATCTGCTTTAATGCAGATTTAGTGGCTATATCTACACTTTGTGCATAGTCCGGTTTCGAAGTTCCGGCAAGAATTCCGGCATTTTCCCTGAATTGTTTTCTTACGTTTTCTATTATCGCCTGCGCGGCTACACCTACGGCTTTTATTGCCCATGATGAGAATAAGAATACCATCATTGCACCCATAAGAGCTCCTATGAATACTGATGGCTTAGTGATATCAACCATATCCAGTTTACCGCCATATTCTTTTATTTCAACTATAAATGCCTGATATAATAAGAATGCTGCTAGTGCTGCTGAACCGACTGCATATCCTTTGGTAAGCGCTTTTGTTGTATTTCCAACGGCATCAAGTCTGTCTGTTTTTCTTCTTATTTCTTCAGGCTGTTGTGACATTTCAACAATGCCTCCAGCGTTATCAGTAATAGGTCCGAAAGTATCCATCGCGAGCACATAAGCTGCCGGTCCTAACATACCCATCGTCGCTACTGCTGTAGCAAAAAAACCTGCATCTTTTAAGCCGGATGAATTCCCAAGCGCATAAGATGAAAAAATTGCAGCGGCTATTACAATAGCCGGCATTGCAACGCATTCAAAACCAACTGCAACACCTGAAATAATGGTAGTTGCCGGACCGGTTTTTGTTGCATCTGCAATTGATTTTACAGGTCCGTATTTATATTCTGTGTAATATTGTGTAATCCATAAAAATAACACTGATGTTAATATTCCGACTATTCCACAAAGGAAAAAATGCCACCATGCAGCGGGTGCATTTGCTGCTATACTACCGGTTCCAAATATCCAGTATGAAGCTATTCCGAAACCAACCATCGCCAGAATACTTGTAATGTAATATCCTCTGTTTAAAGCATTCATCGGATCTTCTGTTTCCTTTGTCCGGACAGACATTACTCCGATGATTGATGAGATTAATCCGAATGCTCTTGCAACAAGAGGAAATAATATTACTGAAAGTAATATTTCAGGAGAATTCCAAAAAAAGCACTATTGGTTTTGTAAAGCATCGCTGCAAGAATCATAGCTCCGATGTTTTCCGCTGCTGTTGATTCAAATAAATCAGCTCCACGTCCTGCGCAATCACCTACATTATCACCGACCAGGTCAGCAATGACTGCAGGATTTCTCGGGTCGTCTTCAGGAATGCCTGCTTCAACTTTTCCTACTAAATCAGCACCTACATCAGCAGCTTTAGTATAAATACCGCCGCCTAACTGTGCGAATAGTGCGACAAAACTTGCGCCAAATCCATATCCTGCGATATAAAATGGAATTTTGTCAACACTTTGCTCCCCGCTGAAATTAAGAACAATATAAAATAACGCAACCACACCCAATAAAGACATTGCAACTATAAATAAACCCGAAACAGCACCTGCTCTTAAAGCAGTTTGCAAAGCACCATTAAGTGATTTCATTGCTTCTGATGCGGTTCTGATATTTGCTCTTATTGAAATCCACATTCCAATATATCCTGATACGACTGAGCTTAAAGCACCCAGAATAAATGATAAAGATGCCCAGAATGCAAGTTCAGGTTTTTGAATAGAGTAAAGCAAATATACTAAAGCAGTTGTTGCTATTGCGAGATAGATAATTGTTTTGTTCTGCCTTCTTAAAAAAGCCTCGGCTCCTTCTTTAATAGCATTCGATATTTCTCTCATTCTCTCAGTTCCTGTATCTCTTTTCATCACATTTTTTATGAGATATACAGCAAAGAGCAATGCGAGAATACTTACTGCAAATATTAATGTTAGCTCCATAAAATATTATTTAATTTATTAAATTATCTTCTTTGTTATCTTTTATTGGATCCAGAAAATTTTTGTTGAATCGATTCATAGTATTCAGGACATCTTCTTTTACATAACTCAGAATACAGTCTTTGTAATTAACCATCATTTCTTTTATTTTTATAGTCTCTTCTTCAGTAAAATTTGAGAGAACAAAATCAATATAATCTTCTTTATTAATTAAATCCGCAGTTCCGATTCCTATTCTCATTCTCGCAAATTCAAGAGTATTAAGATGATATATGACGCTTGAAATTCCATTATGTCCGCCATCACTACCATTTGTGCGGACTCTAATAGTTCCTAATGGAATCTGGAAATCGTCATAAACTACCAGTATATCTTTTATATCAATATTATTTCGAAGAATGAAATCAATAACTGCTGTTCCGCTGTTATTCATGAATGTCGTGGGTTTCATTAAATATATATCTTCACCGTCATAATTACAATCAATTCCGAACCAATCTCCTTTTCCGGGTCTAAGTTCCGTATTCAGGAAATTTGATATATAATCAATAATCATGAAACCTATATTATGCCTTGTGAAGGCATATTTGTTTCCGGGATTTCCTAATCCAACAATAAGTTTCATAAATTAAAAAAACGTATGGATTAATGAGGAGATTATTCCTCTTCTTTTTCTTTCTTTCCTTTAGATATAACTTCAGGTTCTGCAACAGCAGCTTCAGCTGCTACTTCCGGTTTCGCTTCCTCCTCAACAACAGTTGGCGGAAGAACACTTACGATTGCTGCATTTTCATCATTAAGTATCTGGATTCCTTCTAATTTTATATCACTTACTTTTAAAGAGTCATTAATTCCTAAATTGGAAATATCAACACTAATATAAGATGGAATGAATTGGGGCAGACATTCTATTTCAAGTTTGTGAAGTATATGCTGTAATATACCTCCTTCTTTTATACCGGGAGCTACACCTGTCAACTGTACGTTAACTTCAATCGTAATTGATTCACCTTCAGTCAGTGCCATAAGGTCAAAATGTATCGGGCGGGTTTGAATCGGATCAAATTGCACATCCTTTAAAATACAACTAAAAGGTTTGCTTTCGCCTTCAATCTCAAGGTTAACAATGTGAGATTCATTCGTAAAAATAATAGGACGAAGTGACAATTCACTTATAGCAATAGGTATGCTGATTTCGCCGGTTCCATAGAAATATTCCGGGTATAAAACCGGTTTTTCTATAGGTTCTGGCTGTAGATTTTTTAAATTCCGTTCTTTTTTCTGCTTTTAATTGTATTTCTGCCATGTTATTACCACTAAATTTAAAATAATAAATAAGATATTACTTTTAATTATATTTATCAATAACAT